>CAZIPI010000011.1:0-70844 GCA_964541235.1 uncultured bacterium
CGTAGTGCAGCCGCATGCATGTCAGGAAGCTCATGAGCGTGCCTGCCGCGCTTCCGGGATGCGGACCCGAAAGGCAGCGGTTGGCGGCGGGCAGGCTTGCCGCCCTTGCGTTCACGGTCTTGCCGTCGTGCCCCAGATAGCGGAACTCCACTATCAGGTTTTTGGTGCCGGAGTATTCGAAGGGGGTGTCGAGGTCGAAGCCGTTCCACCCCGGGGCTGAGCCCTCCCATCTTATCGACAGTGTGTCAAGCGCGAAAACCGTCACCGGAGAGGACCCGCCGTAGTTCGCTTCGAAGCTTGTGGAGAGGGAAGACACACCGGTCTCGCAGAGAAGTATGCTCGCGTTCAGGAATCTGCCGGTGGCCTGCGATGCGTGGGTGGCGTAGAGTTCCACCCGCTCCAGCAGCATGGGCCCGGGCAGTTCGCTCTGCAGTACCAGGACCTGGTACCTTCTTCCCGGGTCCCCTCAAGAACCGCTGAATGGCCTGTTGGTGGCCAGTGTTCCGCCCTGGCCTATCTCCACCACCCCTGAGATCGCCGGTGCGAGTGCCAGAAGAAGCAGTGCCGCGCTACCGAGACGCATTTCGCCCTCCCCTCTCAGTCAAAGGAGTAGTAGATGGCCGTCTCGCCGGTGATGTCCATTCGGACCTCGTGGTTGCTGTCGGTGGAGACCCGCACTCCGAACATTGCGTTGAGGGAGAGATGCCAGAAGCGAACGTCGAAACCGGGGCCGCCTCCGAACGTATAGGTGGTGTTCTTCGTCTCCATCTCCTCGTAGCCGTACTGGCAGGCGTAGCTGTAACGGTCGTACTCGTGAAGGATGCTTGCCCCCGCATAGCCAATGAGGTTCACCGTTTCTGCCCCGTGTATCACCTTGAGGCCGGTGACGCCAAGGCTGAGGTTCCTCTCCTCGGAGCAATCGGTCTTGCGGTAGTAGGGCGCGAAGTTGACCTGGTACCCGAAACCGTTCCTGAACCAGTGGCGGTACGATATGCCGTAGCCTGTTACGTACCCGGCGCCGATGCCTACGTTGTGGGCCCTGGTCACAGGTTCGGAAGCCGCCGCCGGGTAGCCGAGCAGGATCAGGGCCGCCGCCGCAATGGCATTTGTCATGACGCCTTCCGGTTCTGCTTGGGTTTCATCAGTGATGCCGGAACCGAATATAATCCCGTATTGGGAAACCCATCCCCCTTGTTCCACCCTTGAAGGGAGAATGCAGTGAAGTGGAAGGCCACATCGGCAGCCGTTCTGTGTATTTCGGCGGTGGGGTGCGGAGACGACAGACCGGCCGGGGAGCCGGCGGGTACCGCCGTTGTCGCCGGGTTCCCGGCATCAATGGAGTTCGTCACCATTCCCGGCGGGACCTTCATCATGGGTTCACCGGAAGACGAGGAGGGCCGGAAGGAGAACGAAGGGCCCCAGGTTCAGGTCTCAATTGAGCCCTTTGAGCTCATGACCACCCCGGTGACCTGGAGCATGTGGATACAGGTCATGGGTTCCGGCTCGATCCCTGAAGGGCTCACCGGCGAACACCCGGCCACTGGAATGACCTGGCTGGAAACCTGGGAGTTCCTCGAGAGGCTGCATGTAATGGATCCCGGGCATTTCTACCGGCTGCCCGGCGAGGCCGAGTGGGAGTACGCGTGCAGGGCCGGAACGGTTACCCGCTTCTACTGGGGGAACAGCAACGAGCCTGAAGTCGTTGGCCTTTACTGCTGGCACTGGGGCAATTCGGAAGGCGCAAGCCGCCCGGTGGGCCTGTTGGAGCCCAACCCCTGGGGGCTTTACGACATGAGCGGGAATGTGTTCGAATGGTGCCACGACACCTGGAACCCTGATCATGAGGGCGCACCCCCTGACGGGTCTTTCCGGGAAGACCCCGATGTTCCCTTCCGTGTGGTGCGCGGAGGCGGCCACAGGTCCGACCCATCCGGCTGCAGAAGCGCCTACAGGTTCTCATACGGCCAGTTGGTGAGAAGCATGGCGACAGGTTTCAGGGTGGCACGGGTGCCCCGTTGATGCTGGTATCCTTGTGTTCACTGTTGCAGGTCACTGCTGTCTTTCCCATAGGAGGATGAAATGCCATGCTATTACCCCCTTGCGGCGGGCAACCAGTGGGTTTACGGGCAGGCCGACGGAAGCACCTTCACCAACACCGTTACGGAAGAGGACCCGTCCGTCCCGGGACGCTTCACCATGATGAACTCCATGCAGGGAACACCGCAGTTCATCAGGAAGGAGGGAGGGGCGTACCTTACCGACAGCTTCGAGGCTGGGAACTTCCAGGTGCTTCTGAGGGACGACCTGAAACCTGGTGACACCTGGGACATCAAGTTCACGGCCAACGGGATCGAGAGCGTGCTCGCAATGACCGTGAAGGATGCGGGCTGCTCCATGGAGATCGGCGGGAAGCGCTACGACGGAGTGCTGGTCATCGAGGGCGAGAGCAAGATGGTGTTCAACGGCAGTCTGATGCCCCTGAACTTCTTCACCCGGTATCACTACGCGCCGGGGGTGGGACTGGTTCTCACCACCTCCACAGGCGGTGTCTCCATGCCCCTGGTGTCGGCCGGTATCGTCCAGGGCTGACGGAAGCCCTGTTCGAGCATCCACGCGGGGCAGCGCAAAGGGGGCCGGGCTGACGCCCGACCCCCGTTCAGGTCCTCCGCTTTGGAATGACCTCAGAAGTTCATCAGGTCGAAGTCGCTCTCGGGGTCGAACACCCATCTGCCCTGGTGCTTCACAAGCTTCACCTCGGTGGTCTGGCCGTTCACGGTGAGTTCCACCGTGGCGGTCTCGCCATCTATGCGTTCGGCGCCCACCGAGAATTCGAAGGAGCCAAGCTCTTCGGCGAACATGGGCGACTTCATCATCAGGGTCATGAAGCTTCCGGGGTTCAGGTTCCTCACCTCGTCGGCGGTTACGGTGACGCCCATCATGGCCAGGAAAGCCGCGGAACCCTCGGGGTCCTGCTTGATCTCGGTCAGGGTCTCCTCGATGTCAACGAGAGCATCGGGGTGCATGCACTCCACCATTCCCTGCCCGTCGCCGGACTGGAAGGCCTTTACCATCTTCTCCACCGTTGCCTTCGGCCCCGCTGCGCCGCAGGCCACGAGAAGAAGCACGGCGAGAGCCAACACAGCGATCTTCTTCATCCTCTCTCCTTTCCTAGTGAAGTCCAAGCGGAAATGATGGAGATACCAGGGTCAGTCCCCCGACCTTCCCCTGAGATACCTCCCGATATCGTCAACTTCCATTACAGGGAACATCTTTCCCGTGGCGGAGGCCAGAACGTTCCCGTCCTGCCTTATCTCGCTATTGGCCGTGAAGAAGCGTCCCCTGTGATCCACCACGTGACCGATGACGGTAAGGGGGACTCCTGTGGGCACTGGCCTCTTGAACCGTACACTGAGTTCGGCGGTCACCGAGAGCCAGCCGAGTGAGCCGCAGGCGTAGATCATGGTCTCGTCCAGCAGGGCGGATACGATGCCCCCGTGGGCAACCCCCTTCCAGCCGTTGAAGTGGCCGGCGAGGACCGTTTCGGTGGTGGCGGTGCGGGCCACGGGGTCAACCTTGAACTCGAGCTTCAGCCCGATGTGGTTGGATGGGCCGCAGGCGAAACAGAAGCCGTCGTCTTCCAGTTCCACTGAGTCTCTCCGGTTTCCGGGTTCCGGCCTGGCTCCGGCGATACCTCACTCTCCGGTCAGACAGGCCACGATCCGCCCCCTGAATGATAACAGCGGCCCGGGGTGACGGAAAGGGCGCCTTCGCCTATGTTCTTTCCATGCTGGATCACCTTTCCCTGATCATTGAAATGCGGCTTCGATCCCTTGCGGGCGGGGTCAGGGAGGAATGGCGGGAGAACAGGCTGAAGCTGTTCGCCGGGGCCTTCACCATGGTCGTGATGGTGGTGGGCATGTTCCTCCTGTTCCACTGGCTTTTCAGTTACCTGGCCTCGCTGAATCAGGTGTTCGACGGTTTCGGGACGGCTCTCGGGGCCAGGCTCCTGAACCTTGCCGTTCTGTCCCTGGGGGTGTTCGTGGGGGTCTCATCCCTGATCACCACCACCGAAGCTCTTTACCGTGTGCCAAGGGTGGGCTTCCTGCTGGCCGGGTGCGCCAGGCCCGGCGCCGTGTCCACAGCGTCTCTGCTGGAAGGGTGGTTCCACTCGGCGTGGGCCATGGTCATCATGGGTGCGCCTCTTCTATGGGCCTTTTTCGAGGGCTTCGCTGTTCCCCTGCAGGGAAGGCTTTCGGGCCTCGTTCTCTTCCCGGTGTTCCTGCTCTTCTGGGCCGCCGCTGGAAGCGTGGTCTCGGTGGCTCTCGCCGGACTGGGGGGCACCAT
The DNA here is from genome assembly GCA_964541235.1 of uncultured bacterium. Classification (GTDB taxonomy): domain Bacteria; phylum Fermentibacterota; class Fermentibacteria; order Fermentibacterales; family JCC-6; genus UBA6080. The sequence continues at coordinate 4,345 of CAZIPI010000011.1, forward strand.
GGGCTGGAAGATGGTGCTTGGAACAGCCCTGATCGCCGGGGCAGGATTCCTTGTGTTCAGAATGAGCAGCGACACGGCGGAACTTGTGATCGCCGACGACATACCCATGGGCGAGCTGGCCGTATTCATCAACCGGCTCTCCGGCGAGCCCAGGGGGCTCTGGCCGCATGTTCTCTTTCTGAACTCCCTCACGGCCAACCACTGGATGAACGGGATGACACTCGCGTTGCAGGGGCTGGGCATGGCCCTGCTTTCCGCCTTGTTCGCGGGCCGCGACTTCATCCGGGCATGGGGCAGGGCGTCGGTATTCAGGCCGGGCAGCGGCAGGGCGACAGGGGTTTTCCGGGGAGGGGGCAGGCTCAGCACAGTATTCCAGAAGGACCTTCTTCTGTTCTCCAGGGACCCTGTCCAATGGAGCCAGCTGGCTCTTCTCGGCGGCCTGTTCATGATCTACACCGCCAACCTCACCAGGTTTCCGCTGGACTTCTCCGACCCTTACTGGCTTGCGGTGGGGGTGTTCATCAACGTGAGCTTCTGTGGTTTCGCCGTGGCCACCATGATGGTCCGGTTCGCCTTCCCGTCACTGAGCATGGAGTGGCCCGGTTTTTCAGTGACCATTCCCCTTCCGGGCGGAAGGCGGATGCTGTTCATGTCGAAGCTGCTTCAGACGCTTCTCATATCCCTGGTGCCGGTGTGCGCCGTGGCCTGGCTCTCCACAAGGGCACTGGGCGCCGGGCCGCTTCTTCAGCTTGAGGCGGTGCTGTCGGTGCTTCTGGCCGCAGTGGCCCTTTCCGCCATCAACATCTGTCTCGGGGCGGTCTTTCTCAGGGATGGGGCCGACAGCGCGGTGGGAATAGCGAGCGGCCAGGGGGGGATCATCGCGGCTTTCGCCTCCATGGGATTCATCCTCCTGATGGTCTCGGAACACTCAGTGATCACAAGAAGGTACATGACCGACGGTTTCACCGAGGCGATGCTGGCCGTTCCAATGCTCCGCTCAGTTGCTTTCCTGCTTCTCCCGGCCACACTGGCAGTGTCCTTCTTCTGCGTGAGGCTGGGATTGCGAAGCCTGGAACGAAGGGTTTTCTGATGGTTCTTGTGGGAGTGGACTACGGCAGGGCGCGTTCCGGGATCGCCATCCGTCTCGAGGGTGTGGTGCTTCCTCAGGAGCCGGTGACGGGGGGCTGGAAACGGATCGAGGAGAGGCTGGGTGTTCTTCGGGACTCTTGGGGCGATATTACCGTGGTGCTCGGGCTGCCCCTTGGCGCGTCCGGGCAGGAGACCGAGCTCTCAAGGGAAGTTGAATCCTTCGCTGAAAGACTTGAATGCGGAGGCTATGTCGTGGTGCTTCAAAGGGAGACGGGAACAACCCTCGAAGCGCTTGAGACCTGCACCGGGATACGCCGGCGGGGTTCCGTTGATTCCTCGGCCGCGTGCATGATTCTGAAAAGGTATCTGAACGAACCATGAAAAGATCCGTTCTTCTTCTGCTGCTGCTTGTGATGGTGTGTACCGGCTTGCTTGTCTGGTACAACTGGCTGTCGTCGCCTCCAGGCACCGGGTACGAAACCCGTTTCTCCCTGGAAAGGGGATGGGGCGTGCGTAAGGTGGCGGCCGCCCTGGAGGACTCGGGCCTTGTCAGAAGCAGGTTCGTCGTTCTCTGGCGCTACCGGAGGGCTTTCGCTCCGGCCCCGCTCATGGCCGGGAAGTACCTTCTTTCGGATACCATGAGGGTTGACACCATGCTGGGCATGATGTCGCGGGGCCAGGTGATCCCGGTCCCCACCCACTGGGTCACCATCCCACCGGGGGTAAGGTACGAAGAGGGCATCCGCCTGCTTTCGGAACAGATGGACAGGCAGCAGGACCAGTTCCTGAGCCTTGGGAAGGAGCCGCTTTTCCTGGAATCGCTTGGAATTCCCAGGATGGAGGGATACCTCTTTCCCGAGACGTACGAGTTCGCCGACAGCCTGGGAGCCAGTGAGATACTGGAGAGGATGGTCAGGACCGGCCTGAGGGTCATGAACCCCGAGTGGGAGCAGTCTTGCCTGGCCCTGGGGCTCACCCCGGAAGAGGGTGTGATACTGGCCTCGATAGTTGAAAGGGAAGGGATGGTGGATTCCGAGAGGTCCCTCATCGCCGGGGTGTTCCTTCAGAGGCTCAGGCGGGGGATGCGGCTGGAAAGCTGCGCCACGGTCCAGTACGCACTGGGTGAGGTCCGGGACAGGCTTCTCTACAGCGACCTCGAGGTGCAGAGCCCCTACAACACCTACCTTCACGCCGGCCTTCCTCCTGCCGCCATCTGCTCCCCCGGCGCGGCTTCCCTCGAGGCCGTTGCGAACCCTGACACGACGGACGGCTTTCTCTTCTTCGTGAGCCGGGGCGACGGAACCGGCCTCCACCTTTTCGCCAGGAGCGCAAGGGAGCACAACGCCAACATAAGCAGCGTGAGGTGACGTCATTGACGCGGAAACGGTATGTCTTATTACTATTCGGCAACGGGTCTATTGAAAGGGAGGGAAACAAGCGATGAGCGAAGGCAGGAACCTCAGTTTTCTCGAAAAGGCGATCAGGCTCATTCCCGGGTACAAGGGCTACAAGGGCAAGGAGGAGCGGCGCGACAACGACGCCCTGTTCAGGTCCATGCTGGCGGAGCGTCTGGAGAAGCTTTACGGTGTGGTGAACAGCTCCCTGTCCTCCCTCAAGGGACCCGCGGCGCTGAAGACCGCCGGCGGTTTCGACAGGCTCACCAAGAAGCTGGAGAAGGCTGCGGACAAGGTCCGTTTCGCTTCCAGGGGTTACAGGGGCTGGTTCGACATGCACAAGGTCCGGGAGGATGAGCTGGACAAGCTCTACCAGTTCGATGTGGCCCTGATCGAGGACGTGGAAAGGCTTGAGGAGGAGTTCGCCGCGGTCACCGACGCGGTTGCTGCCGGCACCGACGTCTCCGCCGCCCTGGATGCCGCGGTGGCGTCCCTTGACGCCTTCAGCGCACGGATGGACGGCAGGAGCCAGCTCGTGATCGATCTCGACAACAACACGCCAGTTGATTGAGGCAGAAGGGAACGCACATGTTCAGAAGGCTTGAGATCATCGAATTCCTTGACGACTCCGGAAAGGAGATCGTTCACCGGATACCCGAATCGGGCTCCGGCGAGTTCCGCCTCGGCAGCCAGTGCATCGTAAGGGAGAGCCAGGAGGCCATCTTCTTCCGCGACGGCAAGGCGATGGACGTTCTTGGCCCCGGCAGGCACACCCTAACCACCCAGAACATCCCGGTGCTGGCAGAACTGGCCAGCCTGGCCTTCGAGGGGACCGGAAGCCCCTTCAGGGCCGAGGTCTATTTCGTCAACAAGAAGACCTTCACGGACATGAAGTGGGGCACCAAAGAGCCCATACCGTTCCGCGACAAGGAACTGGCAATGGTCCGCCTGCGGGCCTTCGGCAACTTCTCCGTGAAGGTCGAGGACTCGAAGCTCTTCATCAACAAGCTGGTGGGTACCGAGGGACGCTTCTCCGCCGACTCCATAGAGGATTTCCTTAAGAACATCATCATAAGCAGGCTTGCCGACCTTCTGGGCGAGACCCTCGAGAGCATCTTCGACCTTGCCCAGTCATACGACGAGATCGGCACGCTCTCCAAGGCCCGCATGGGCGAGGATTTCGAGAAGTACGGTATCCGTCTGGTGGACTTCTACGTAAGCGCAATAACCCCCCCTGAAGAGGTACAGAAGCGCATTGACGAGCGGAGCGCCATGGGCGCCATCGGCAACGTTGACCAGTACCTCAGGTTCAAGACCGCCACCGCCATGGGCGACGCGGCCCAGGGCGGAGGCGACGGCGGTGCGGCGGGAGCAGGGGTAGGAATGGGAGCCGGGCTGGGAATGGGAATGGCCATGGCCAACATGATGGGGCAGTCCATGCGGGAAGGCTCGTCCCAGACCGCCGGAGCCCCGGCTGCGGCCATGGTGAAGTGCGGTTCCTGCGGCGCCACGGTGGCCGACGGGAAGTTCTGCCCCGAGTGCGGCAAGCCCCTGGCCATGCTGTGTCCCGGATGCAGCCAGCCCATACCGGCGGGAGCCAAGTTCTGCCACCATTGCGGACGAAAACTGGGCGGTTCCCCCTGCGTGAAGTGCGGCGCCGAGTTGGCTCCCGGAGCCAAGTTCTGCCCCGAATGCGGAGCGAACCAGCAAGAGTAGGAGTCGGTCCGGGGTTTGACTGGAACAACGGTGCACCGGCTCCTGGACCAGCAGTCCGGGAGCCGGGGAGACAAGACCGCCATCACTGATGGCGATCGCAGCCTGAGCTATGACGGATGGCGAAGGGCCTCGCTCCATCTTGCTGCGAGGCTCGTCGAGGCGGGAGCCGGCCCGGACAGCGTGGTGGGCGTTCTGGTTGACCGGTCCTGCGCTCTGCCGGTTGCGTTCACGGCCGTCTCGGCCACCGGGGCCGCCTTCCTGGGCCTGAACCCCGGCTGGCTTCCTCCGGAGAGGGAAGCTCTCTTCGGCCGCTTCAGGAACCGTCTCGTCCTGGCCTGGCACGAGTTGGGCGACCACTCGCAGTTCCAGGAGAAGACGGTGGTTTTCGGGCCGGAAGACCTTGATTCGCCGCTCCTTGAACCGGCTGAGCTGCCTGTGGTCCTTCCCGGCTCCGATTTCTACCTGAACGCCACCAGCGGTTCCACCGGGCTTCCCAAGATAGCAGCCACAACCCACTCCCAGCTCCTTGAGAACACCAGGGGAGTCTGCCACTCCCTGGGGCTCACCGGGAACGATGTGCTGATGTCGCTGTTCGGCGTCATAGGCCATCCCCACGAGATCTTCATCAGGGGGCTGTGGCTGGGCGCGCAGACCGTTCTGATACCGGGTGTTTACCCCAGGCAGCACGTGGAAGCCGTGACCAGGCACAGGGTGACCTTCCTCATGGGCCTGCCCCCCCAGCTGGAGAGCTTCGCAAGGCTTTCGGAAAGGGATGATTCGGACATAAGCAGCCTTCGGATCGTGGAGGCCGGCGGCATGCACGTGAACCGCCGGTTCATGAAGGCCTTCGAAGACGCTTCAGGGGTTCCGGTGACACCTGTCTGGGGAAGCACCGAGACCTCCGGGGTGGCGCTTCTCGGCGATCCCGGTCTGCCGGGCCTGAGCAGGCCGGTAAGCGGGTACTCGATCCTCCTGAGGGAGGATGACAACGTGCTGGAAGGCGACGGAAGGGGCGAACTCTGGGTCAGCGGACCCGGGCTGGCATCGCGATACCTCGGCGACAGGGTACTTACGGCCCAGCTCTTTCAGGACGGCTGGTACCGCACCGGCGACATATTCAACCGCACCGACGGCAGGCTTCATTTCGTGGGGCGGAGGGGCGGCATGATAAAACCCGCCGGCCTGAAGCTCTACCCCACCGAGGTCGAGCTGGTCCTCCTTCGCCACCCTGAAGTAAGGGATGTTTGCGTCGTAGGCGAGGAGAGGGGCCAGAGGGGTGAAACCCCTGTGGCTTACGTGGTGGCCGCGCCGGGAAGCTCCTTGTCCGCCTCTGAACTCAGAGCGTTCCTGGCTGACCGCATAGAGGATTTCAAGGTTCCCAGGGAGTACCATTTCGTCTCCGGGCTGCCGCGCACATCGTCGGGCAAACTGGACAGGAGCAAGGTCGGGAAGGTGGATGTGGAGCCCGACTACCGCGGCGAGCTTCTGAGGCTGGACGTTGACCTTGTAAGGCTTCTTGCAGCAAGGGCCCGGCTGATGGAGATGATCGGCGGAGGGTTCGACCCCAACTGGCTCGAGGAGCAGGTGAACAACGCGCTGGGGCATAACCCGGGCCCCGTTTCCGATTCAGCGGTCCGCGAGATCATCAGGGAACTCTCCAACACTCTTCTGAAAGGCTGAGGATTGGCTGTCAAAAGGGTTCTGGTAGGAGACGCCGAGTTCGGCGGGGATTCGCCGGTGCTGATCGCAGGGCCCTGTTCCGTTGAGAACAGGGAGATGATCCGCCAGGTGGCCTTCTCCGTAAAGGCCGCCGGAGCGGGGGTCCTAAGGGGCGGAACCTGGAAGCCCCGGACCTCGCCCTACTCGTTCCAGGGACTCGGGGCGGAGGGCATGGCGATGCTCAGCGGCGCCGGAAGGGATGCGGGGCTTCCGGTGGTATCGGAGATAATGGCCGCCAACCAGCTGGATGCAGCCATGGACCACCTCGACATGATCCAGGTCGGTGCCAGGAACATGCACAACTTCCCGCTTCTCACCGAGATAGGCAGGTGCGGGAAGCCGGTGCTTCTCAAGAGGGGCTTCATGGCCACCGTTGAGGAGTGGCTTCTGGCGGCCGAGTACATACTGAAGGAAGGGAACGAGCGGGTGGTCCTGTGCGAGCGGGGCATAAGGACCTTCGAGCCCTGGACGAGGGCCACTCTCGACATCAGCGCGGTGCCGCTTGCCAGGCAGTCCAGCTCTCTGCCGGTCATCGTGGACCCGTGCCACGCCGCCGGCAGACGGGACATAATAATGTCACTGGCCATGGCATCCCTTGGAGCCGGGGCCGACGGGCTGATGATCGAGGTCCATCCCGACCCTGACAGGGCCCTTTCCGACGGCGGGCAATCCCTGAACCTTTCGGAGTTCGAAGCTTTGGCCGGGGCAGTTCGGAAGTACGGATGGCCCCCTGATAGATTCCTTTAGGAGGTGTAGAGTTGCACATCGGCATCCTCACCGGGGGGGGAGACGCCCCCGGGCTGAACGCCGTGATCCGCGGCGTGGTTGTGAGAGCCCTGGCGGGGGGGCACCATGTGACAGGTTACCTCAGGGGCTGGAAGGGCGCCGTTGAGAACCAGACGGTGAAGCTCACACGTGACAGCGTGCGGGGCATTCACACGATGGGGGGCACCATCCTCTACAGCTCCCGGACAAACCCGAGGAAGATCGAGAACGGCTTCCAGCGGATAATGGACAACCTGAAGCAGGCCAAGGTGGATTGTCTGGTGGCTGTGGGCGGGGAGGATACCCTTGGTGTCGCCAACGTTCTCTCGGGCATGGGCCAGCTGGTGGTGGGCGTGCCGAAGACCATAGACAACGACCTTTCCGCCACGGACTACACGTTCGGTTTCGACACCGCGGTGAACCGGGTGATGAACGCGCTGGATGAGCTTCGGACCACTGCACAGAGCCACGAGAGGGTGATGGTGGTGGAGATAATGGGGCGCCACGCGGGATGGATGGCCATTCACGGCGGCCTGGCCGGAGGCGCCCATGTTATACTCACCCCCGAGCACCAGTTCGACACCGACAAGGTGTGCGAGCTGCTGAAAAAGAGGTTCGAGGCCGGCCGTCGCTACGCCATAGTGGCCGTGGCCGAAGGAGCCATGGACCCGCAGCTGGCAAGACATGTGTACCACTCGGCGCAGACCGACGCCTTCGGCCATGTCCAGCTTGGAACCGGTATCGGCATTGGCGAGGTTCTCAAGAACGAGATAGAGGACCGCACCGGTCTGGAGACCAGGCACGTGGTCCTGGGCCATCTTCAGAGGGGCGGCGCGCCGTCGGCCTTCGACAGGGTCCTGGGAGCCAGGCTCGGTGTCAAGGCCGTGGAGGTTGCCGAATCCGGGGAGACGGGGAAGATAGTAGTACTCAGGGGCACGGCCATCGAGACCGCCGACCTGGCCCAGGCGGTGGGAACGCTGAAGACGGTTCCTGAAGACCTTTACAGGCTTGCAGAACTCTTTTTTGACAACAGCTGAAGGGAGAGGCCCGATGTCTGTGAAGATGGGCATAAACGGTTTCGGAAGGATTGGCAGGCTGGTTTACAGAGAGGCCGTCAAGAGGGCCGGCGTGGAAGTCGTGGCAGTGAACGACCTGACCGACCCGGCCACTCTTGCCCACCTGCTGAAGTACGATTCGGTTCACGGCAGGTTCCCCGGCGAGGTCCGGGTGGAGGGGGACAGCATACGGGCAGGGAAACACTCCTTCAGGGTGCTCAGCGAGAGGGATCCCTCGGTCCTCCCCTGGAAGGAGATGGGTGTTGACGTGGTGGTGGAAGCTACGGGATACTTCCGCTCCCGCGAGAAGGCCGCCCTTCACCTTGACGCCGGTGCAAGAAGGGTGCTCATAAGCGCCCCGGCCAAGGGCAAACCGGGCGCAGACCTGACGGTCGTGTTCGGAGTGAACCACTTCCTTTACGACCCCGAGAAGCACCAGGTCATAAGCACCGCCAGCTGCACCACCAACTGTCTGGCCCCGGTGGCCAGCGTTCTCCAGGAGAGGTTCGGTATCGAGCGGGGACTGATGACCACCATACATGCCTACACCAACGACCAGAGGATACTCGACCTTCCCCACGACGACCTGCGGAGGGCAAGGTCCGCCGCCATAAACATGGTCCCAACCACCACAGGCGCAGCTGCCGCCGTGGGGCTGGTGATACCTGAACTGAAGGGCATCCTTGACGGTATGGCGGTAAGGGTGCCTGTGGCAGACGGCTCCGTCGTGGACCTTGTCTGCGTCCTGTCCCGGGACACCACTGCGGAAGAGATCAACAACGCGGTGCGCGAGGCCGCCGAAGGACCCATGAAGGGCGTGCTTCAGTACACCGACGAACCCATAGTCTCCACCGACATAGTGGGGAACCCCCACAGCTCGGTGTTCGATTCCCAGCTCACCGCAATGAACGGGCCCAGAATGGCGAAGGTGCTCTCATGGTACGACAACGAGTTCGGTTACTCCTGCAGGATGGTTGACGTGCTTTGCTACATGGCGGAGGTCGGGTTGTGAGATACCCCTCGATCCGCGGGGTGAGGACCGGCGGCAGAACGGTCTTCCTCAGGGCCGATCTCAACGTTCCTGTTGAAAACGGCAGGGTGATGGACGACGGCAGGATAACGGCTTCGCTGCCGACCCTGAAGTACCTTCTCGACCAGGGCAGCCCGGTGGTGCTGGCGAGCCATCTCGGACGCCCCAAGGGCGCTCCCGAGCCCAGGTACAGCATGGCGCCCGTGGCCGGGAGGCTCTCGGAACTCCTTGAGGAGTACGAGGTCCTCTTCATCGACAGGGTCTGCGGCAGGCGGGTTGAGGCCATGGCCAGGGGGCTGTTCCCGGGCCAGGTGCTCCTCATCGAGAACCTGAGGTTCCATCCCGGCGAGGAGCAGAACGACAGGGAGTTCTCCAGGGCTCTCGCAGGGCTGGCGGAGCTGTACGTGAACGACGCCTTCGGCACCTGCCACAGGGAGCACGCCTCCACCGCCGGCGTTCCCGAGACCATGGGCGGAGGTTTCGCGGGCCTTCTGGTGGAGAAGGAGCTGGAGGCCTTCGGAAGGATGGTGACCCACCCAAGGAAGCCCTTCACGGTCCTCATGGGCGGCGCGAAGGTGAGCGACAAGGTGGCGATGATCCAGCATGTCCTTCCCAGGCTGGACGATCTGCTCATCGGCGGAGCCATGGCTTTCACTTTCTGCAGGGCCAGGGGCGTCGCCACCGGAACGAGCCTGGTTGAGGAGGACAGGGTAGGCACAGCAGGGGAGATAATGGAAGCGGCCCGCAGGGCGGGAGTGAACCTTGTGCTTCCCGTTGACTTCGTATGTGCCCGCAGCCCCCGGGAGGAGCCGGTAATCACCCCCTGGGACCGCATTCCCCAAGACATGGCAGGGTACGACATCGGCCCCGAGTCCGTTCGGCTGTTCCGTGAGGTCATTATGAAGAGCGGCACCGTGGTCTGGAACGGGCCCATGGGCCTCTTCGAGGTGCCTCCGTTCGATGCCGCCACACGGGAAGTCGCCGGCATGCTGGCGGAAGCCACCGCGGCAGGCGCCGTCACCATCGTTGGAGGAGGCGACAGCCTTCGGGCCATCACCGAGGCCGGGGCGCTGGAGAAGGTGACCCATGCCTCCACCGGCGGAGGCGCAAGCCTGGAGCTGCTTCAGGGGAATGAGCTTCCTGCGCTGAGGCATATCGCGAAGGAGGGCGTGAGACCGCTCTTCGGGGCCAACTGGAAGATGAACGGCACCCTTCAGGAAGCCCAGGACTACCTGGACGACCTCATGGTGTCCAACTGCTCCCATTTCGATTGCGATACCATCCTTTTCCCGCCCTTCACTCTCCTTCCCGGGCTGGCCGGGCACGCCGAGAGCGCCGGGGTGGCCCTTGGCGGGCAGGACGTGTTCTGGGAGCCGAAGGGTGCGTTCACCGGAGAGATAAGCCCGGCGATGCTTCTCGATGCCGGCTGCTCATGGTTCCTGGCGGGCCACAGCGAGCGCAGGCACGTTCTCGGCGAGCCTGACGAGGTTGTGGCCAGGAAGCTTCAGGCCGGCATCGGCGCAGGGCTGAAGGGCATTCTCTGCGTGGGCGAGACACTGGACGAGAGGAAGGCGGGCAGGACCGGCGAAGTGGTGAAGACCCAGCTGGAACGCTCCCTCAAGGGGCTCAAGGGCGCCGACCCGGCGAACCTTGCCGTGGCCTACGAACCGGTTTGGGCCATCGGCACCGGCGTGAACGCAACGCCCGTTCAGGCGCAGGAGGTTCACGGACTGATAAGGGCGTGGATCGCCGATGCCTTCGGGAACGCCTTCGCCGCCGAGACCAGGTTGATCTACGGCGGAAGCGTCACACCCGCCAATGCCGGTGAGATACTGGCGCAGCCGGATGTGAACGGTGCCCTGGTCGGTGGGGCAAGCCTGGACTCCGGGAGCTTTCTGGACATCCTGGCCTCCCTCTGAACCGAAGAGAGCGTGGGGGTTTGCTCCCGGGGGGGCTTCCGGTACGCAGGACCGTTCCCAGGCTGCTGCTTGCGGCATTCGGGCTTGCGGCATGGGCTCTCCCGGGGATCCTTCTTCCACGGTTTTCAGGGATGTTCACCGATTCGCTGGTCTCGGTGATGAGCGGGATCCCCCTGCTTGTCCTGGCCCTTATCGCCGTTCAGGCACCGGCGAACCGTTTCCGCAGTGCAGGTTTCAGGTGGAGCCTGATATTCACGGCATGCCTTCTGGCGGTGCCAGCGGTCTCCTTCATCTCAGGCGGCCCCGGCGCCGCAGGCGACCCCGCAGGCGCCGTGCTGCTCATCCTGGCTGCGCTGGCGCTCTACGCCCTGCATGAAGAGATGGTGTTCAGGCTCTTCCTGGCGGACGTTCTCTCCATAGGGAACCGTTTCATGGCGGGAGCGCTCCTATCGTCGGCCCTGTTCGCAGCGGTGCATATGGACAATCCCCACTCGTCACCGCTGGGGCTGGTGAACATCTTCATGGCCGGTTTCGGGTTGTGCCTCATACGGGCCCGGGGGGGAGGCATGGCGGGAGCCGTGGCCGCCCACTTCTTGTGGAACGCGGGAACCGGGGTCCTGATGGGCCTCGAGGTGAGCGGCTTCACCTTTCCCGCGGTTTTCAGGCCTGCGGTGGCGAAAGGGGCCTTCGGTCCGGAATCGTCGCCCTTCGTCACCCTTGCGCTTGCGGCCATGGTGATACCCGCGGCATGGAAATGGCGCAGAGGGGACATCCGTGGCTGACTTCCTGATCACGCTTCTCCTGTTCGCCTCGATGGAGGTTGTAAGCAAGCCCCTGATGGGGGTCATGGATCCCCTTGCACTGACATTCTGGCGGTTCACAGCAGGTGCGCTGATCCTGTTCGCACTTCTCGGAAGGAGGAGGGGGCTCTCCTCGCTTGGATCGCTGAGCGGGGGAACCCTGGGTCTTCTGGCCGTCATGGGCGTGGTGAACATAGCCGTCGCCATGGCGCTTCTTCAGACCGCGGTGAAGCTCACCTCAGCGGCCAGGGCCGCAACCGTCTTCTGTGCCAACCCTGTGATGGTCTTCGGGATCTCGGTGGCCGTCGGGGCTGAGAAGCCAACCGGCAGGAAGCTTCTGGGGCTCATCACCGGGCTTGCGGGGCTGGCCCTGACCAGCGGCGTGCATACGATGACGGTGGACACCGGTACCATCTACGCCATGATCTCGGCGGCGGCCTTCGCCTCCTACACGGTGATCGGAAGGCGTGTGTCGGGAAGGACCGACCCGGTGACCATAAACGCCGTGTCGTTCACGGCGGGCGTCCTTGTGCTTCTGCCGGTCCTGGCCTTCACCGGAAGGCCGCTCTCTCCGGCTCCCCTGGCCAGGGACCCTTTGACCCTTGCCTCCGCCCTTTACCTTACGGCGGGGGTCAGCGGCCTGGCCTACCTCACCTTCATCAGGGCCATCCGGAAGATGGGTGCTGTGGCCGCCTCCATGGTCTTCATGCTGAAACCCGCCGTGGCGTCCCTGCTTGCCATAGTTTTCCTGGGCGAACGCCTTTCACCTGCGTTCTGGGCCGGGCTGGCCCTCACTATGCTGGGAAGCCGGTTCGTGATGAAGGGAGCAAGGTGACCCTTACCAGAACCATCCTCACCCGCCGGTTCCAGCCCGTGACCCTGGCCTGGCACATGGGAGAGGAAGGTCCGCTGGTGTCCAGGGTGTTTCTCACGCCCCCCCCTTGTTCCTGGGATAAGGGGAGCTGCGCTGAGATAGAGGACCTGGCGGGCACCATCGGAGAGTATCTGAACGGAGCGGACATCGCTGTTCCCGCTGAGCTTGCGGACCTCGGGAGCTGCCCGGCCTTTCAGAGGGCTGTGCTCCTTTTGGAGAGCAGGGTCCCCCGGGGCAGCGTGACAACCTACGGCACCATGGCGCAAATGCTGGGCACCGGGGCGCGGGCAGTGGGGAACGCCCTTGCACGGAATCCCTTTCCCCTCATGGTCCCGTGCCACAGGACCGTTGCCGCTAACAGGGGGCTGGGCGGATTCCAGGGCGGGGTCTCCATGAAGAGGGCGCTGCTTGCCATGGAGGGAGTGGGGTTTGACAGAGATGGCCGGGTCTCGCAGACTGTGGGTGTATGGGGACCCTAATCGTTGAGGGGAGCGGAATGACACACGACGAGCGAGTTCTGGACCTTCTGGGTGTTTTCCACTACGTTGTGGGCGGGTTGATGATCCTGGGGGCATCCATCTTCCTGATCCATCTGGCAATGGGTATCGCGATACTCACCGGCGAGTTCGACGGAGAACAGCCCCCTCCCGAATTCATGGGCATAATCTTCGTGATACTGCCCTCACTTGTGATCCTGGCCGGCTGGACCCTTGCGGGGTTCCTGATCGCCGCGGGCAACCGGCTGAGAGGCAGGAGGAAGCACGGCTTCTGCCTGGTAATGGCGGGCATAGAGTGCGTCTTCATGCCCTTCGGGACAGTGCTGGGGATTTTCACGCTGGTCACCCTGATGAAGGAGGATGTGAGGCTTCTTTTCGAGGGGGCGGTACCTTCCCGCACCGGCGGAGGGGCTCAGATCCCCTGACGGCCGGCGCATTGCCCATCGGCGAACTGCATCGGGGCGGGGAGGCGGGAAGCTGACCGGACCTGCCGTCGTGCAGAAAGAACAGGGCCGCTGAAGGGACGGCGGCTCCCGGGAACGCAGCAGCCAATTCCGCCACAGCGGTACGCACCCTGCGGGGATCCGTACCGGTGAGGTGTTCAAGCATGTTCGGCAATGCCATGATAACGCCTTGCTTGTTAAACATTTGCAGGAGATGACAGTGAAAAGGCTTGTCGTTCCGTTGTTCCTGATCGGTGCGGTCCCCCTGTTCGGACGCAACATGTCATACACCCACGGCCATGACTACACGTACAATGATCCCTCAGGCAACGGGGTGACATTCTTTCCCGTGGCCTGGGACCTGAGGGGGACCTTCTACCTGTTAAGGGACTACTACAGGCACTATCGGGGCTGTGATCAGGAACAGGCCGAAGCCATGGCCGGTCTCTTCATGGACAGCATCCTCGTCGAAGCTGAACAGGCCGGTGTGAACACGCTCATCATCAGGACCGAGCCTCTTCTTCTGAATCGGGAATACACCACCGGACGCGCCGATCAGGCCAGGGACCTGGGGCTCAACGTCATACTGGGAGGGATGAAGTGCGGCGGAGGGACACTGGACGAGGCCGGGCATAACGCAGCCGTTCTTTCCATCTGGCAGGACTACCGGGAAGCGTTCGGCGGGACCCGGAAGCCCGGAGATTTCTGCGGTGTGTTTGCGCACGACGAACCTGACAACCATGACTACGAGTACTATGACGAGGTGGCCCTCACCGCCCGTCTTCTTCACTCCGGCCGGGTCATTCCGGGCTCGATTGCCCTGGATTTGCCTTTGGGAGCCGCCCTTGCACAGTTTTCCACTTCCGGTGACCTGTCGCTGAACCCCGCGTACCTTAGAAACCACACATACTACGAAATAGATCCGTACAACTGGCGCTCTACACCCTACGTCTTCGGGCACCAGCTGGACTTCATCTCCATGAACTACTACCCGACAAGGGTGCGCTGGGACCTTCAGACACTCCAATACCCCGATCCGGGCTCGACTGACGACGGAACCACCGTGATCCGCGGCGCCGCGGACCTCGTTCCCAGCCAGGGAACCTTCAGGAATGCATACTGCAACAGGGACGAGTACTATGAGTTGAGCGGGAACGGAGTTCTCCGGGTTTACACCATTGAGGGGGGAGACGTACTCGGCCGATCAGGCTTCCAGTTTCATGGCCAGTACGACCTTCAGCTCGATCTTCAGAACAACGACTATCGTGTGGCATCAAGCGACACGAGGTCCGCGGACACAGGATCCAGGCCCGGCGATCCGGTCCTCAACGGAGGTCTGGTGTTCTGGGTGAAGGATGAACCCATCGGCATGGCCAGGGCCGTGTACTGGCATGAGAACGGCATCCGCACACGTCAGTTCCCATCCGCAGGCAGTTACGATTCACAGGTGTTCTGCGTTGGCGAAACCGACTACCGCTCAGGTTGGGACTCCGAAACGGAATGCACCGGTGTCATCGGAAGCGATGAAATGCGCATCCTCTGGGCAGGGAGCCCGCAGCAGGCTCAGCCGGTTGACGCTCCCTGGATCGTGAAGGTGTTTGCCCGGGACGCTTCAGGCAATCTTGTCGCCTGCACCACTGACCAGGGATCCGGTACCATCACCCTGCCGGCCGGCTTTCATCCCATCGGAGCTGTCTGGGGATACTTCTGGAAGAAAAGCAGTGATTTTCAGCACTTGAGGAGCGGGTTTGTGCTGTACACAGCCGATGGCCAATACATGGTCATCCGGACGCCGGCGATGTCCGCGGAGTCGTGGGGGGCAACAAGCACGACTCCGTACACCGGTCTCTGGGGCCAAGGCATGACAGCCGGACCGGTCACGGTGTACCGGGATTGCTGGAACCCCCCGTCCGAGCGCCTTGTGAGGAACTTCGACAGGCTCGTGGCATTGGTCAGCCCTGCCGGAAGCTCCCAGGAGACAGCCCTTGTATGGACCGATGCAAGCATTAGCATCGGCGACCTCGGTCCGATCTCCACCATGAGCAGTAACGAAGTACTTGGAGACGGTTACCCTGTCCCGCGCGCCGAGAACCTGTCTTCTCTGTGCGTGAGAGACTACGGCGCGGAGAGAAGCGTGATGCTGTTCGTGAACGACGACACCCCCAGCGCGTCACGCAGGATGAGAAGAACGGCGAACATTCTGTTCCCCTTCATTCAGGACTACGAAGTACATTTCCTCCCCGGGTGGGAGAACTCATGGGAGACGCTCTGTGCATACAGACCCCGTCACAACAGGATCTTCGGGCCCGACGTACTGGTGGACAAGTCGGACGGCTCTCTCTATCTCTGGGGCGGGCAATCGGATACGACACTCCCCGACACACTGGTCGGAAACATGTTCGCCGATGCCTTCTTCTCGGCCCAGGACATGGGTGTTCTGGACATCATGCTCGAGTACGGCGTCAATCAGCCTTCAACGGCCGGTTGTCTGTTCCTCACGGTCCAGTGCCAGGGGCGCGGTGGCTTCGGTTTCGGCCAGTACTTCCCCGGCGATGGAGTGACGGGTTATGACGAACTGATGTACATTATGGGGGCCTCGCTTGTGCACGGGGTCAGGGGATTCAACCTGTTCGGGCTGGACATGTCTCTGTTCGGCGGACCCACCAACCCCCTTCCATCCCTGAACAGGTTCCCTCCCGAGCTGCTGCTCTGGGGGGCCAGTGTGGATGGCCCCAATGATGTTGACATGGTGACCCGGACCCATCAGGCTGTTCATGCCTTTACCTGCGTGGAGGAAGGCGTGGGAGATTGCATTGATCTGCTTGATGCCCTGGTGGATCCCAGCTATCAGGTCCTGGGGGGAAGTGAAGCCTGCAATGCCTACATGGATCCCCAGCATCAGACCATCGCTGTTCCCTATCCGGAGGAGCCCTGTTTCAACTTCCTGGCTCTTCGGGAACCCGATGACGACATACTCGTTCTGGTCTCGAACGATGGTCCTGGCTGGATAACCGGCGATTGCATCGTATTCCCCGATCCTCCCCAGGACAGCTACATCAGCCATGGAACTCCCGATGTACTCATCGGAAGTGTTCCCGGCATCGTCGGCTCGTACTGCCTGAAGAACACGCCTCCAGGCTACTACCTGATGTTCCCGGATGGATTCGACAAGCAGGGGTTCGCTCTGATAAGGATTCCGTTTTCCGGCGATTGATCAACAGAACCAGGAAACCGCAAAGCCTGTTGAAGCGACAGGTTCGCTCAAGATCAGCAGGAACACCGGGTCTTCCGTTCTCGTGGAGGCACAGGGGGCGGAAGCCAGGGTATTCGACCTGAGCGGAAGGGTCGTCGAGAGGATTGCCTGCGAGCCCTCTGGGCCTTGGAACTATTCCCTACCAGAATGGTACATTATATTCGTTCACCCCAAAAGACCGAAGGGAGTTGCAATGAAGAAACTCGGAGTGGCGGCCCTGCTGCTGGCCGGCCTGCTGTTCGCCCTGCCCACGGGTTCATCGGAATGCTCGTGCGAGCAGTGCGACCAGTGCCAGTGCGGCGACGACTGCCAGTGCACCTGTGAGTGCGGCGAAGTCTGCCAGTGCGGTGACGCCTGTGAGTGCCAGTGTGCCTGCGACGGCGAGAGCCCGTGCGGAAAATCTTCCGGGCCGGTCTCCCGCTGCGGCGGCATGAACTCGGTTTCCTGCGGAGGCTGCGGCAGGTAGTTGAATAAGGGGACACCCCTGCGAGCGTCGCTCACGGGGTGTCCCCTGTTGCCTTACTCTCCCACCGAGACCTTCATGAACTGGACCCTGAGGAACTCGGCTGGATTGGATGTGGAGGCCATCCTGCCAATCATGGAATCCACCGACTCATGGCCGTGCCTTTTCATCCAGTCCGACAGGAAGCCGAGCATGGAACCCACCGTTTCCAGGCCGTTCTGGTAAAGGGCGCTGCACACCTGCACCGCCCTGGCCCCGGCCAGAAGCTGCTTCACCAGGCCCGGCCCGTCATGCACTCCGGTGGTGGCCGCCAGGTCGCACTTCAGAATGGGCTTCAGAATGGAGATCCAGCGTGTGACCGTCTGGGATTCACAGGGGCTGCTGAAGGCCCTGCCGGGAATGACCTCCATCCTCTCGATGTCGAAGTCCAGCATGTAGAACCTGTTGAAGATCACCAGTGCGTCGGCTCCCGCCCTCTCCAGTTCCAGCGCGAAGGTGGGCAGGCTGGAGAAGTAGCTACCGAGCTTCACCGCCACCGGGATGCTCACGACCTTCCTGATGTCGGTCACTATCTCCAGAAGGGCCTGTTCGTTCTCCCTTCCGGTCTTCCTGGGGTCGGAGGGCAGGATGAACGCGTTGAGCTCCAGCGCCGGCGCTCCCGCATCCTGCAGCCTGGCGGCGAACTCCACCCACTTGCCGGAACCGAAGCAGTGAATGCTGGGGATCACAGGTATGTCAACCTGAGCGGAACTGGAAGCGTAGAGGTCGAGGTACCTTGATACGGCGTCGTCCATGCCGTACCTGCCTATGTAGTCCGAGGCCTCGGGGTACCAGCTGTCGCCCGCGATGGTTCCCAGCTCCCTCTCTATCTGCTCCTCGAAAATGGACTTGAGAACAACGGCCCCGGCCCCTGCGTCGGCGCAGGCCCTTACCTTCCCGGGCGTGGAGGAAAGGCCGCTGCTTCCGACTATGACCGGGTTGCGCAGCCTCATCCCCATGTAGATCGTCGAGGTGTTCAAAGGTATCCTTTCCCGGGCGGTCAGCTTCCGACCGCCTCCCTGATCAGGGCGCTGAGGCGCTTTACACCTTCCACGGTCTTCTCGTCGTCGGAGTAGCTGAAGTTCAGCCTCATTCCGGTGTGATCGTCGCCTTCGGGGTAGAAGGCGCTTCCGGGTACGTAGGCCACGTTCTTCTCTATGGCCTTCTTGAAGAGCTCTGTGGTGTTGTTGCCCCTGGGCAGTGTAAGCCAGAGGAAGAGGCCGCCCTCGGGCCTGGTCCAGTGGACTCCGGGGACGCCGCCGAGCTGTTCGTCCAGGCACTGGAGCATCAGTGCGCAACGGTGCTTGTAGAGCTTGATGGTCTCGGTGAGGCCCTGTTCGAGAACACCGCAGGCCAGCATCTCAGCGGCGATGGCCTGGCAGAAGGGCGTGGTGCAGAGGTCTGCCGACTGCTTGGCCATCACCATCTTGTCAACTATCCAGTCGGGTCCGTAGGCCCAGCCGATGCGGAACCCCGGAAGCATTATCTTGCTGAACGTGTAGAGCGAGAGCACCCTTTCCGGGGCCAGGCTCTGGAAAGTGGGCTGATGCTCGCCCGTGAAGCGGATCTGCCGGTAGGGCGTGTCTTCCACTATGATGTGATCACGTTCCCTGGCTATCTCGACTATCCTTTCCCTGCGTTCCCCGGGTATGGTGACCCCGGCGGGGTTCTGGAAGTCGGGAATGATGTAGAGAAAACGCGGGCGGCGGTTCTGGCCCTCAAGGCGGTCCAGCGTCTTCTCCAGCTCTTCCGGTATCATGCCGTGGTCGTCCAGCGGGGTCCCCACAGGAACTCCCTCGTAGCTCCTGATGGCCTGCAGGCCGCCGAGATAGGTGGGAAGGCCGCAGACGCACGTGTCACCGGGATCGAGGAAGATCTTGGTGATAAGGTCGAGCCCCTGCTGGCTTGCGGTGGTTACCAGGATGTGATTGGGGTCCGCATCTATGCCGTCGGCCATCATCACCTTCGCCAGTTCACGCCTGAGCCTGTTGTCGCCCTCGGTTGAGCCGTACTGAAGCGCCAGGTCGGCGGACTTGTCCAGAACTTCGATGACCGCCTTTCTCACAGCCTCGACCGGGAAAGTTCTCGGGGCGGGAAGCCCTCCGGCGAAACTGATGACCTCAGGCTTGCTTGTGAGTTTCAGGAGCTCCCTGATCACTGACCTTTTCATTCCACGGGTCCTGGCGGCGAAGAGCATGTCCCGTTCCAACGGCGCACCCCTTTCCGGTCTGAATGGGAAGGAAAACCACACCATGCACTTCGATAGTATCGGTAATGCCGGCGACCCCTGTCAACACCCGGGACGGAATGGCTATATTCCCTTTGTGACGTTCCATTTCGAACAAGGAGGATATCCCGTGAAGCTCTTCGGGTTTTTCATCGTGGCCGCAGTGCTTCTGGCAGCCGCCTGCGGCGAGGCTCCGGTGCCTGCGGACCAGCCGCCGGTCACCGATACTACTGTGGTAGTGCCGGACACCACAACAACCACGGAGGTTCAGGAAGTGACAGCCGTAGGCGCGAGCCACATTCTTGTGAGTTACGCAGGAAGCCAGGTTCAGGGTGTCCAGAGAACCCGCGAGGAAGCCATGACCCTGGTGAACGAACTTCAGGGCAGGATAACCGACGGCGACATTACCTTCGCCCAGGCAGCAAGCGAGTATTCGGACTGCCCGTCGGGGCGTGACGGCGGCGCACTGGGTGTCTTCGGCAGGGGGGCCATGGTTCCCGCCTTCGAGCAGGCGGCCTTCAGCCTCGGTGTGGGCCAGATGTCCGGTGTGGTGGAAACCCAGTTCGGATACCATCTGATCCTTCGAACCCAGTAGTTGGCGAGATTCTGCTTTTCCGTCGAAGACGAGGATGAGGGTGTAAGGCTCGACAGCTTCCTGGTGAGCCAGGAGGATGTGGAACAGAGCCGAAGCTACCTGAGCACCCTGATCCGCAACGGTCATGTGACGGTGGAGGGCATGGCGGCAACCAAGCCCTCCACCCGGCTTCATTCCGGTTCCACGGTATGCCTTGCCATCCCCGACCCTGAACCCATTGACCTGGTCCCCGAGAACATCCCGCTGGACATGGTGTTCGAGGATAGCCACCTTGTGGTCATCAACAAGCATGCGGGCCTTGTGGTCCATCCCACGGCTTTCGCCAGAAGCGGGACCCTGGTCAACGGCCTTCTGTACCACTGCCGGAACCTTTCCGGGATCGGAGGCGACCTCCGCCCGGGGATCGTGCACAGGCTGGACAAGGACACCACAGGGCTGCTGGTGGCGGCCAAGAGCGATACGGCGCACCGGGGGCTGTCGGCCCAGCTTTCATCCAGAACCGTCAAGCGCCGCTACCTGGCCCTCTGCTGGAACCATCCCGACCCTTTGCAGGGCAGGATCGAAGCCCCCATCGGAAGACACCCCCTCAACAGGCAGAAGATGGCCGTGGTTCCCGGCGGCCGAAGAGCGGTCACGAACTACAGGGTGTTGAAGCGGTTCAGGTTCTCGGACCTGACCGAGTTCAGGCTGGAGACCGGCAGGACACACCAGATAAGGGTTCACGGAGCCACCTGCATGGGGTGCCCCGTGATAGCCGATTCGAAGTACGGGGGGATGAAACCGGCGGGGCATTCCTCGGTGAAGGCCGACCGCGAGCTGGTGGCGGATGCCGTTCGCCTGGCGGGTCATCACATGCTCCACGCCGAGACTCTGGGCTTCCTTCACCCGGTAACAGGCGAGGAGATGGAGTTCAACGCCGCTCCGCCTTCGGAGTTCAACATCGTGCAGCGCCTTCTGGCAAGGGACATGGAAGGTGCCGGTTGAGCCGGGAACTTCTGGTGTTCGCCGCCCTGGCGGGGACCCCCGCCTCGGCTTTCATCTGCAGGGCGGAGCACCTGGCCCTGTTTTCCATCTTCCCCCTTGCGGGGCTTGTTGCCGGGGGCGCCGGATACCTGAGGCGCCTGGTCCTCCTCGCGCTTCCGCCCGCAGTTTCCCTTGCCTGGGGCCTTCTGAAGGCCCCTGAGGCGGTGTTCCCCTCCCTCCGCTGGCTGGCCGCCGCCGCCCCGGGGAGCTACTTCGCCTGGGTGCTGGGCGCGGGCGGGGCAGCCATGGTCCTGCGGGGAGCCTGCGAGCGTTTCCGGTTCCTGCGCAGGCCACTGGAACCCGTCGTGGCAACGCTTCTTTTAGCGGGCCCCTGCGCGGAGCTCACCAGACGAACCTGGGCGGAAACACGGGGAACGCGGCCGTTTGCGGACAGGATGGCCGAGGTGGCCGGCAGGGTGCTGAACCAGGTGGGACCCTGCGAGAGAACTGCCCCCGTAGCGGTTCCGCACGTCGTCCTTGCCGGCATGGGATGGGCGGTCCTGACCCTTTCCGTGGCCGGGATACTTTGACAGGCCCACCATGGCGAGATACCTGATACTTCTGGAGTACGACGGGACAGGCTTCAAGGGCTTTCAGTCCCAGCCCGGGATGAGGACAGTACAGGGCGAGGTTGAACGGTGTCTCGAGAAGCTTCTCGGGACCCGTGTGCCTGTAACGGGAGCGGGGCGCACCGACTCCGGGGTCCACGCACTGGCCATGCCCGCCCACCTTGACCTCGATGGCGGGGACGGGATGCTCCTGGCCCTGGCCAGGATACTTCCCCGTGACATTGCACTGAAGAGCCACCGCAGTGTTCCTGACGGTTTCCACGCCAGGTTCCACGCCTTGAGCAGGACCTACAGCTACAGGATCGGAAAGGCCCGCAGGCCCCTGACCGCCAGGACCGAGTACCAGCCGGGCATCCGTCTCGATACCGAGGCCATGAACGAAGCGGCCGCCCTGTCCGTGGGCAGGGGAGACTGGAGGGGGTTCGCCCGGACGGGCGGAGGCAACCTGACCTGGACCATGAACGTCTTCGAGGCCGGGGTCCGGGAGGACCGCCATGGGTGGACGATGACGATAACTTCAGACAGATTCCTCAGGGGCGTTGTAAGGAGCTGGGCCGGCACGCTGATGCGGATCGGGGCCGGCAGACTGCCGCCCGGCACGGTGTCCCTCATCCTTCAGGGAGGCGGACGGGCCGGACCGTCCCTTCCAGCCGCGGGGCTCACTCTGGTGGAGGTCAGGTATGCGGGAATTCCATAGGGAGAAGCTGAGGATGAACAGCCTGGGGGAACGGAGCGCCAGGGTGTCCAGGGGTACCCTGACCGGCCTCTGGGACGGGAACACCCCGCTGGGTGAGTTCACCCGCCTTCTGCCCGACGTACTGGCGGTGAGGGCCATGAGGGAACTGGCGCTGGCCTTGACTGGCGCGAAAGCCGGGGGGGCCGGAAGGCTGCTCATGTACGGAGGTCACGTAATCAAGTGCGGTCTCGGGCCCCTGGTGTGCCGATGGCTGAAGGACGGTGTGTTCAATGCCATCGCCACCAACGGCGCAGGCTCCATTCACGATCTTGAGCTTGCCCTGTACGGCCAGACCTCCGAGGATGTGGAGGCCGGGCTCAGGGACGGCAGTTTCGGCATGTGGAGGGAGACCGGGCAGCACTACGCGGCTGCCCTGGAGACACCGCTGGGGCTTGGCGAGGCCGTGGGAAAAGAGATACTTGACCACGGCGGCCACCCGGACTCCAGCCCCATGGCCCTGGCGGCCAGCATGGGAATACCCGCCACCGTACACCCGTGCCTGGGCTGCGACATCGTTCACCCGCACCCGGATGTGTCATGGTCGAAGCTCGCTGCTGCTGCCGAAAGGGACTTCGACAGGTTCGGGAAGGTGGTGGGGTCCCTGGGCGGCGGAGTGGTGCTGAACGCCGGAAGCGCGGTGGTGATGCCCGAGGTCTTCCTGAAGGCGCTGACCTGCGCCAGGAACCTGGGTTATCCAGTGGGGGAGCTCACCTGTGCCGACTTCGACATGATAAGGCACTACAGACCCTCGAACAACGTACTTGCGCGTCCCGTGGCGGCCCTGGGCGGAAAGGCCCTCGCCTTAACGGGCCATCATGAACTCATGCTGCCGCTGCTGGACGCTTTCATCCGTTCCATGGAGGTCCCGGATGCATAGGGTCATCCTTCTCTCGGTACTTATGGCCGCCGCCGGCTGCGGCAGCAGTTCCTCCAGGCCCGGAGGGGGCTCCGGGTCCCGGCCGCCGGTCCAGGGGCCGCCGGACCCCTACGGCGACCCCCCCGCTTACGGTGGCGATCCCTTCGCCGGCTTCGGCGGGATAGTGTCCATAGCCGTGCCGGGCGGAACGGTGCAACCCGCCGAACCGGCGGCGCCCGGCGGCAGGTTCAGCGTGCAGGTGGCCGCATGTTCCACACCCGATGCTGCGGCCGCCCTTGTGGAAGAGCTGAGGGGTCTGCTTGAGCAGCGGGTCTTCGTGGATCACGAGGGCGGATACCACAAGGTCAGGGTGGGCTCACTGGATACGAGGGAACAGGCCGTCTCCCTTCAGGCCTCGGTGAGGGCGCTGGGCTACCCCGACGCCTGGGTCGTGGAGAGGGAACCCTGAACGGGCTTGACAGTTTTCGGGCTGAACACCATATAACCTCACGTTCCGGATCGGAGCGGGAATAGCTCAGTTGGTAGAGCCCTACCTTGCCAAGGTAGTTGTCGCGAGTTCGAGTCTCGTTTCCCGCTCCACTTCTTTTTTGTTATCTTCCTTCCGGTTTCAACCCGGGAGGTTTTTTCATGCTGGTTCTCTTCCTTCTTTCACAATTGATTCCGGTGTACGACTACCCCGAAGGCGATGCCTACCTGCTCTACCGTATGCTCCCCGACGGCACTGCCACCGTTGCGCTGTCGCTTGACGGCGAAGAGCCGATTACCGGATTCGTTCCCTACCCGAACCCATTCAACCCCGCCAAGACCGACGCGTTCTACCGCCCCGGGGAGTCCAGCATCGAGATCGCATCACAGCTCCCGTTCAGCGCCGCGTACTCCACGGCGGTGTACTCAGTCACCGGTCAGGGGCTGCTGCTGATAGACAGCGGCATGAACGACCCCTACGCCGCTGAGTTCCTGGAGGTCATGGAACTGCTGGGCCAGGGAAGGCTGGCGGACGCCGCAAGCGCCGTGGACATGATCATGTACCCCCAGGCCATGCCCAACGGGAGGGAACTCTGTCTTCACTTCCTTGACGCCGCATTCAGATGCGCCAGGTCCGGCGGGGGGGTGGAGTGCTTTCACGCCGCCGACCAGGCATCCCTCATCCTTCTCGGAAGGCAGGCCCATGAGATCCTTGCGGCCGGCGAGCCCATTCCCCAGGGGTGCATGAGCGCCACCGAGTACAACGCCGCACTGGAAGCCTATGCCAAAGCCCTGGAGGCGGTTGGGAACACTTCCATGGCCCGGAGCGTCAGGCAGGGGATGCTCCCGTGACGGTCAGGGCCGCCGCCCTGGTGTTCCTGGCGCTGCTTGGCGCCGGCTGTGACGCCGCAGGCCCCATGGCCCTGCTGTGGGCCCGTTTCCGGGTGGAGAACACCCAGTCGTTCACTCTGTGCGGGATACCCGTTGACCAGCTGGAAAGCCTCAGCGTGGAACAGGCGGCGCAGGTGCTCTACTACTGGGTTTCCGGGGAATGCCCCGTGGATTTCACCCTCGGGCTGGGACTGAGGAACCCGAACATCGCGTCCCAATGGATCGCAGGCTTCCCTCTCACCCTGGCAAGGCTCGACTACGATGTCTTCATGGACACCGAGGACGGTCCGGGGGTGACCAACGTCCAGATAGCCTCGGGCCTCTTCACCGGAGAGGTGGGCCTCCCCGAGTCGGGAGAAGTTGTGGTGCTGGGGCTCTCCCTCTCATTCGATGCCTTCCAGCTCATGCAGGCCCTGGGTCCCGAGGCGGTCATAGACCTGATGCTGGCAGTGGGCGGGGTCTCGGGCGGCATAAGGGACAACGAACACCTGGGCAGGCTCAGCGTGTTCGCCGTTCCCGAGGTGGAGTCGCCCGCAGGTTCCATGGTGTGGGAGGAAGGCTTCTGGATAGGGCTCGACTGGACAAGCGGCGACAAACCGTAGTATTTTTCCACCCCATCCACCGAGAGGCGGCGTAGCCAAGTGGGAAGGCAGTGGACTGCAAATCCACCATTCACCAGTTCAAATCTGGTCGCCGCCTCCATGGGACTCAGGGTGGTTCTTCTTCTCCTTGCAGTTGCAGCAGCCGTTACGGGTTACCTTGCAGGCGACCCGATGGTGATCCTTTACAAGGCGGTCAACATCTGCCTCGAGTGCATCGGGGTGGGATGACAGGCCTTCGCATCGCCAGAAGGGCAGTTCAGCTGACAGCTCTTCTGGGGTCGAACCTGCATGTTCAGGGCTGGGTCACCGGCGGCATCTTCACCGGGCTGTCGAAGATGTTCTTCACCCCCGGAATCTGGTGCTACAGCACTCCGTCAGCGGTGCTTTCCTGCCCTGCCGGCTCGCTTCAGGCCCTGCTGGCGTCGCCTGCGGTACTGGGCGCCCTGGCAACGGGCAGGGCGGACGCCCTGGCCGTGCTGGCCCCTCTGGGCTTCATATGCGCCGTCGGGCTCGCCGCCGGAAGGTTCCCTTGCGGGTGGATCTGCCCCTTCGGGCTGGTGCAGGAGCTTCTTCACAGCGTTCCATCGCCAAGGCTCAGCCTCCCTTCGGGGCTTCGTCCCCTGAAGTACGGGATGCTGGCGCTGTTCCTGGTCCTTCTTCCCATTCTGATGCGACCGTCCCCGGGGGCCCCGGGCGATCCATGGTTCTGCAAGGCGGTCTGCCCTGCGGGCACTTCCCTGGCCGGCTGGCCCCTGGTCTCCATGGCCCCTGAAGGCACCTACGCCACCGGTTTCCTTTTCAGCTGGAAGACGGCCGTCGCCGTGGCGGTCATACTTCTGGCGGTGACGTCCGAAAGGCCTTTCTGCAGGTTCCTCTGCCCTCTTGGCGCCGCATGGGGGCTGCTGGGGAAGGCGGCGGTGGCACGAATGAGGGTCTCGAACAGCTGCGTGAAGTGCGGCAGGTGCAGACAGGTGTGCCCCATGGACATCGGCATCTGGGAGGACCCGTCTTCAGCGGAGTGCGTACGCTGCATGAAGTGCGTGGGCGTCTGCCCCGTAAAGGCCATCAGCCATGGCCCGTAGCTTTCCGTGGTGGATACCGGCGCTGCTGGTCCTGCTGGTCCCCCTGTTCCTCACTGCGGCAGGCGGCGGCCCGGATCACGGAGGTCACGCCGGTCCTCTGCTACAGGGGCTGGGATCGCTGGACAGCCTTCTGGAGTCCGCGGGCAACGTGCCCGTGCTCCTGAACTTCTGGGCCACCTGGTGCGGCCCCTGCGTTCACGAGCTTCCGGTCCTCGACAGCCTTTACCTCGCCGCCCGTGACGGCGCGCTGTTCGTGGCGGTGTCCATAGGTGACCCGTCCCTCTCAACGGTGGAATCATTCAGGGAGGCTGTGACCATAGCCATGCCGGTGGTCTGGCTTTCCGCATCCCAGGCCGATTCGGTCAGGAAGCGATACAGCGTGCCTCCGGTGCTCCCTGTGACCCTGGTGCTGGTGAACGGAGAGGAGAAGGCCCGGATCGTGGGGGCCGCCACGGGAGCGCGTTTCAGTGAAGCGCTTCAAGGCGCCCATGCCTCAACGGATGCGGCGGGTGCCCTCACCGACACCCACGTTTACGTTGTCGGTCCATCCGGCGACCCCGGGACCGCAGCCCTTTTCGAGGCCGCGGTGCAGGCCGCGGGAGCCGGGGGAGTGGACCTGGTGCACCCGGAGACACCCGGGGGACAGAGGGTCATGGAGGAGAACTACCTTCCGGCCCTCTCCCGTCCCTACGCCCAGGCCTGCGTCGGGGGCGCGTGTCATCCCCCTGTGTACTCCCCGGAAGAACTGCTGGAGCTCCTCACCCTGAGATGACCAGGGTCTCTGTCCTGCTCCCGTTCAGGAACGAGGCCCGCTGGCTTCCTGACGCCCTGCGCTCAATCCGGAGGCAGACTTTCGCCGGCTTCCAGGCGATACTGGTTGATGACGGCTCCACCGACGGCTCCAGGGATGTGGCCCTCCGGATATGCTCCGAGGATCCCCGGTTCATGCTCATGGACCCGCCATGCCCGGGGCTGGTGAACTCACTGAACGCAGGGCTCCATGCCGCTGCCGGGGAGTGGATAGCGCGTTTCGACGCGGATGACGTCTGTCACCCGGAAAGGCTTGCGCTTCAGCTTGACATGGCTTCACGGATGGGTCCCCGATGCGTTGTGTCCTGCCTGGTCAGGTGTTTCCCGCTGGTATCGCTTTCCCCGGGGTACCGCCGCTACCAGGACTGGATGAACAGCCTGGTCACCCATGATGAGATAACCCGCGACATCTTCGTGGAGAGCCCGATCCCTCACCCCGGGGCGTTCTACAACAGGGAAGCAGTGATAGGCGCAGGGGGATACCGGGACATGGGGCTGCCCGAGGACTACGAGCTGTGGCTCAGGCTCTGGGCCAGGGGGTTCAGCTTCGGGAAGGTCCCCAGACACCTCCTTGCGTGGCGGGAGAGGCCGGACCGTTACAGCCGGACATCTCCCAGCTACTCGCTTACCGCGTTCTACAGGACGAAAGCCATGTACCTGGCCGGTGTTCCCTGTCTCAGGGGCGGACGGGTCGTGGTGGCCGGAAGCGGCCAGACCGCCCGCAGGCTTTCGAAGTGGATGCTTGCCGAGGGTTTCGAGATACTTGCATTCGTGGGCACGGGTCCGGTGCCGGAGGGCGGTACCCTGAGGGGAATACAGGTTGTGGGGCCGGAGCGCATGGGGGAGTTCAGAGGCTTCCCGGTTGTGGGGGCATCCCGCGAACCCGGAGCCAGAAGCAGGATACGGGCCTTTCTTGCGGGGAACGGCCTGGTGGAGGGCACCGATTTCGTAATGTGCTCGTGACCCTTCTTGCCCCTGAGCCGCGGTTTGCCTATGCTTGGCAGTCAGGATGCATGGTTGCGCGGGTCGTTAACGAAAGCCTGGAGGGAATCATGAAGATCAATGAGGAGAACAAGGGCACTGTAAGAGTGATAAGGCTCGGCGGCAAGGTGATCAGCGGGCCCGACCTGATGGAGGTCAAGACCGCCTTCGAGAGCGCCGTGAACAACGATTACAGAAGGATCCTCGTGGACCTCGGCAGTGTGTCGTGGATGGACAGCTCGGGTCTCGGTGTGCTGGTCAGCGGTCACACCACCGTTTCCAGGGCCGGCGGGCGGATGGTGATCCTCAATGCCACCAAGAAGATCCACGAACTCTTCATCATAACGAAGCTCATAACCGTGTTCGACACCTTCAACGACGAGACCGAGGCCCTGGCGGCCCTGGAGGGCTGAGGTGCTGAAAGGGATCCGCCTGACCGTCCCCAGCGATGAACGCATGCTCGAGACCGTGCAGGTCTTCGTTGAGAGCGTTGGAATGGCGGGGGGTGTCCTGCCCGAGGAACTCACCAGTCTCTCCATAGCTGTGATGGAACTGGTCAGGAACGGGATGAAGCACGGCAACTCCATGGACCCTTCCAAACTGCTCACCGTAAGGGTTGATGTGCTGCCCGGAAGGCTGAGCTTTCAGGTAGAGGATACCGGCAGCTGGCAGCCCGACCGCGATCTGGGGCACAGGCCCGGCGAGGGTGACGAACTGCTGGACGACAGGGGCAGGGGCATACTTATCGCCAGGAACCTGGCCAAATGGGTGGAGTTCGATCTGACCCCGGAAGGGAAGACCAGGGCAACCCTGATCTGGCCCCTGACCTGACGGCTTCATGAAGAGCGTTTTCAGGTTACTGGCGGTCACCGAGAAGATCCCGTTCCCCTCCGGAGTTGACGGCGTGATCTTCTCCGAGGCCGCCCGTCTGTCGCCTCCCCGGTGGGCCGACTCCATTCTCGTCTCCCACGACGATCCCTCCCCCGACGCGGTCCTGCTCGTAATGAACGGGGCCCCCTCGGCTTCCCTGAGGTACGCCTACTTTTCAAGCTTCAGGAGGAAGGTCCCGGTTGCCGCCGTTGCCGTGGGGACAGCCGGTCTTTCCGACAGGGTCATAACACGGCTGGAGGGAGAAGGCCTGCTGTGGCGGTACAGCACCGTTGACCAGGCCAGGGCCCTGCTGTCCGGCCCGGTGGCCGGATGGCTGGCATCGGTGCGGCGCGACAGGCTGCCCTACCCAGCCGGCGAAGTGCTTCTTGCCGGGTGGGGCGACCTGAGGGAGGACACCCTCGACCCGACCATCCTGAAGACAGCAGAGACCCTGCTTTCCGACAACGGTTTCGTGTGCCTGTCGGGCCCCCTTGGGTCCGGCAAGACCACCCTGGGAAGGATACTCATCGCAAGGTCGGCCCGGTCGGGCATGCTTCCAATCGAGCTGGTGGAGGGGGATGTGAACGCCCAGGAGGTCGACCAGCTTCTCAGGGGCCCTGAGGACTGCGCCATCCTTTTCGACCTTGACAGCATGCGCAGGTACGCAGGCGACTACCCCGCCCACCTCTGGCATGTGTTCATAACCACCATGGCCAGGGCCACGGACAAGAGAAGACGTCTTGTGGTGGCGTCTTCCTCATCAAAGATGGAGGCCGTGTTCAGCCTCTTCGACGACAAGCACGTGATACTCCCCAAGCCTGCGGAGAAGAGGTCCTGGAGGCTCAGGGAGGGCGAACGGGCCCTCTCGCGCTTCTGGGACATCGACCCGTTCCAGCAGGTTTCTCTCATACTCCTTTCCCTGTTTGAGCCCATCGTTCCCGAGTCGGTGTTCAGGCGCGCCCTCCTCGAGGCATGGGAGAGGCTGAACCTTCTTCTGAACGGTGACTTCGCCGGACAGGCAAGGCTCGAGGAGATGTACGAGGGGTCCGATGCAGACCTTGGAAGATCCCCCTTCCGAAGGCTGGAGCTCCGCGGCGAAATGCACCTGTGCGCCGGCGACACCACCGTGATGGCCGCGGTGGACAGCGGCACACAGGAACTGATCCGGCAGGGTTCCCCGGTGGTCACCGCCGTGTTCGACACGCTGCTAGGCAGCCATGAGTCCGCGCTGCGAAGGGCCGGCTTCGCCATCGTTCACCACTACAGCACGCTGTCCGGCCGGATGAAGGCGGCGCTGCTGTTCGCCGCATCCAGGGAGACCGAGCCCCTGAACCTTGGCGACTTCTTCAACAAACTGATACTTGACAGGAAGAGCTTCGATTCACAGGCGCTGGGTCTCTGCCGTTTCATCGTCGAGTCGGGGTCCACCGGCCTGAAGACCGAGCTGGCCCGAAGCCTCGCCATGTATTGGGTCCGGAAGGACGACCGGATGACGGGCATCCTCCGGATGATAGTCGAGGACCCGTCGCCCGCCGTGAGACAGGCCTTCATGTACGGCATGGAGACATGGTCCGTGGGGGATGACCCCGGCGGGTACTACAACACACTTCTTGAAGACAGCGACAGCACCGTTGGAAGACAGGTCCTGGTCCATATCGGAGGCAAGTTCCCGGATATGTCCCGGCGGGAAAGGGATGTCCTGAACGCGGCTCTGGAGAAGGGCGACCCCGAGGACCTCAGGTATCTGGCGTGGGGGCTCACCAACCGCAAGCTCGAAGGAGTGACCAGGGAGGTGGGAGACCTGCTGTGGCTTCTGATCCAGCGCCTGAAGGACGGAGGCCGCTCCCTTATCGCCTTCCAGCTCGGCTCAAGGATACGCTACGTCTCGGAAGAGGTGAGGGACGCCATGATAGCCGACATCCCCGAGGTTGACAGGAAGGGGGTGGCCCAGTACCTGCTGATGAACTACCAGTGGCTCAACCGCAGGGAGAAGCACACCCTCTGGAGGATAGTCACCGAGCAGATGCCCCGCGACAGGTCCATGGCGGAGATGGCGCTTCCCTACCTGAGGATAATCGAGCCCTACGGCCAGCTCACAGTGATAGTGAGGGTCCTTGCCAGCGAGGCCTTCGGCGGCCGTGAGGCCCTGAGCAGGCTTCTCTCTTCGGGACGGAGGGACATCGCCGAACTCTCTGCAAAAGCCGTGGAAAGGATCATATCCAACCGGAGCGTCGAGGCCAGGGCAAAGCTTCCCTGGTTCCTGCTCTGGAACCGCGACTCTCTGGGTCCCGAGGCAGGTGACGCCCTGACGAGCCTGGCCAGGGACCCGTCGCCCACTGTCCGGGCCGCGGTCGCCCAGGCGGCTCGGCAGCTCGGGTTGTGCACCGAAGAGACGGGAGTGCTTCTCGAACTGCTTGCCGGCGACGCTGAAAGGTCGGTAAGGGCCGCCGCGGGAGAAGCCGGGGGGGAGTTCTGGGGCAGGGAGGAGACCAGGCGGTACCTGATAGCCGAGAAGCTGATACACGACCCCGACTCCTTCGTGCGTCTCAGGACCTTCTCGGGGTTCTTCCGCTCCATGAGCCTCTCCCCGCAGGACAGGATGCCCCTGATTGCCAAAGCCCTTACGGACCAGTCGGCCCAGGTGCGGCTCGAGGCGCTGTGGGCGGTAGAGCACCTGGGATGCGTTGACAGCCCGGCCCTGGAGGAACACCTGGCCGACCTTCTCACCGACCCCGCGGAGGATGTGAGACTGGCCGCGGTAAGCATCGTCACCAGGCACCCGGACATAACCAACAGCAGCACCCTCAGGTCCAAGATGCCCGACCTTTTCCTTGGCAGGCTGGACAGCGGAGGGAACATCGCCGGGGAACTGAGCACCGCCAGGAGGATTCAGTACGAGCTGATGCCGGCGGGCCCCCCGGCGATTGAGGGTTACGACATCGCCTCGTACTACCGCCCTGCCCGTGAGGTGGGAGGGGATTACTACGATTTTTTCGCCCTTGCCGGCAACAATCTCGGCCTGGCCGTGGCGGACGTTACAGGAAAGGGCATTCCAGCGGCCCTTACCATGGCCGGACTGAAGGGAAGCCTGTCGGCCAACGTGCAGAACATCTTCAGCATCAGCGAGGTGATGTCCCGGGTGAACAACGCCATGCTCACCGGGACCCAGGTGACCGGGCTAATCGGCCTGTTCTACGGTGTGATAGACCTGGATTCGGGAAAGCTGACATACGTCAACGCCGGGCACAACCCGCCCGTGCTTGTGAAACGGGGCGGAGAGGCCACGGCGCTGGAAACGGGAGGGCTGATACTCGGGTTCAAGCCCGACGTCACCTACGATTACGGGGTTCTCGAGATGAAGGCCGGCGACGTGCTGGTCCTTTACACCGACGGCATAACCGAGACCATGGACCCCGAAGGCCGCGAGTTCACAATGGAGGGGCTCATTGCCGCTGTGGTGCGCCATATGGACCTGGGAGCGGCCCAGATAGTCAGAAAGGTGCTGGAAGAGGTGCAGGGCCATGGCGGCTCCATGCCTCAGGCTGACGACAGGACCCTTGTGATAGTGAAACACAGATAGGTTGACATGGCCGATATGCTCTTTCTTCTCACCGATTTCGGGCAATCCGACTGCTACGCCGCCCAGATGAAGGCTTCGGTGCTCTCGTTCTGCGGGGGGAACGTCACCCTCGTGGACCTGACCCACCACGTGAGCCCGGGCTCCATCCGGGAAGGGGCGTTCCATCTCATGACCTCCGTGCCCCGGCTTCCCGGGGGGGCGGTGGTGCTGGCGGTGGTGGATCCCGGGGTGGGAACATCCCGGAGGGGGCTCGCCTGCAGGGCCGGCGGTGTAACGGTGGTGGGCCCCGACAACGGACTGATGTCGTGGATCGGCGCCGAAGACACACGCTGCCTTCCCCCGCCCGGACCGGAAGCATCACGTACTTTCCACGGCAGGGACTGGTTCGCTCCCATGGCCGCGAGACTGCTGGTGAACCCGGGCTGGATGGACTTCCTTGAGCCGTGCCCCGATCCCGTCATGATCTCACGCGGGGGGTCCAGGCTCGAGAATGGTTCGGCGACCACCTCCGTGGCCCACGTTGACCACTTCGGGAACTGCGTGCTGTGGATGCCGGCGGCCCAGCTGGACGGGTTCAGCCCCGCCTTCGTCCGTTTCAGGGACAGGAGGGTCCCGGTGAAAAGCGCCCTCGTGTATCAGTCCCTCCCCCGGGACGGGTCGGTGATCATCCTTCCGGGAAGTCAGGGACTGGCGGAGCTGGCGGTGGACGGCGGCCGCGCGGACAGGCTTCTGGGCCTTCACCCCGGTGACGGGATAGTGGTGGAGGGAGAATGAACCTCGTAGGACTGCTGCTCCATTTCTACCAGCCCCCCACGCAGGACCCGGAGATCGTGAGAAGGATAGACCGCCAGTGCTATGCCCCCGTTTTCGGGCTGCTCAGGGATTCCGGGGCGCCGGTCACTGTGAACATCAACTACTCGCTCACCCGCCAGCTGGCCAGGCTCTGTCCCGGTACGATCCAGGTCCTCGAAGGTATCCGCGGCTGCGAGTTCACCCAGAGCGCGGCCTATCACCCCATACTCCCCCTGATCCCCGAAGGGGAAGCGGTCAGGCAGCTGGAGCTGAACGGAGAGGGCAACCGGTCGCTTCTGAAGAACTTCGGCTTCCCCGTCGGGGTCTTTCCCCCCGAGATGGCCCTGGACCAGCCGACTGCGGAACTCCTGACCCGCCAGGGCTGCCGCTGGACCATCACCGACGACGTGCCGTGGGTCTCTTCGGGCATGGAGGCTCCGGCCACCTGGATAGCCGTTCACGGAGGGCTGAAGGTCCTTCTCAGGTCGAACTTCTGGAGCAATTTCATTGCGTTCCACGGCGATGACGGTGCCCTGGTGGCCAGGGGCCTGATGAAGGAGATGCGGAACTGGATCGGCGAGCAGGACTCGTACATCGTCATAGCCATGGACGGCGAGACCTTCGGCCATCACAGGCCGGGAGCCGTGGAGAGGTTCCTCCGCCCCTTCATCGAGACCATAGGGGAAAGCGGAGGCGCTGAACTGGCGGCCGCCGGCCGGATAGCGGAAACCTTTCCTGGAAGGGAGGCAGTTGTCCCCGCCGGCAGCTGGTCAACATCCGGGGAAGACCTTGAACGGGGGGTGCCCTTCCCTCTGTGGGACGATCCTGACAACCCTGACCACAGGTCCTTGCGCGCCTTGTTGACCGCCGTCCTCGCAAGGGCCAGGGAGTGCGATTCGGCGAATGTTGCACATCTTGCTGACGAGATGTTATACTCGTGTCCGTTTTGGTGGGCTTCTCCGGGCCGCTACTGCTCCCTTCAGGTCCGGAGGGGTGTTTCATCCATTCTCGAAACCGCCCTGGCGATTTCCAGGGAGTACTCGGACAGGGCTTTCATGGACACCGTAATGGCCATGGCCGGCGGTGTTCCGGCGATGATCCGGAAGGATGACTGATGCCTAAGAAGAAGGACAGAAGCTTTACCGCGAAGCTGGCCCACGAAACCAGGACGGTGCAGGTGGAGATCTGCAAGGTCTGCGGCAAGGAGAAACAGGCTCTGGTCCACATGGCGTGCGCCTACGGCGAGAACGGCGCCTGGCGCCCCCAGAGGCGGAGGGTCAAGGTTTGCGACTGCAACCGCACCGAGGTTTACGGATAACAGGTTCCCGGGAGTGAAGGACCTTGAAGGGGTTCTGCTTCTCACGGCCGGTTTCGGCAGAAGAGCGGAACCCCTTTCCCTCACCAGGCCCAAGGCGCTGCTGCCCTTTCTGGACGGAACGCTTCTCGGGCGCCTGGCCCGGGCTGCGGGCCGGCTGAAGCCGGGGGTGCTGGCGGTGAACGCCAGCAGGTGCCCCGCCCTTGTGCTGCAGGAGGCGAGAAGCGGTTCAGGCATGGAACCGGTGCTGCTTTTCGAGGAGAGGCCCCTCGGAGTCGTCTCCACACTTGCCGGAATGGCGGACAGCGTAAGGGGCCCCTGGATGGTGTGCAACACGGACATGGTGGTGGACGCCGACCTTGATGGCCTTCTGGAGCATCATCGGGCGGTGGGTGCGCTCTGCACCCTGCTGTGCGGCGAAATGCCCCTCACAGGCGGTTACGGGTCGGTGGCGGTGTCCGGTGTTCCCAGGCACTTCATGGGGATCTCGGTGCTGGAACCCGAGGTCTTTCGACGGTCCGCGATGCGCCAGGGCTTTCAGAACCTGTTCTCACCCCTTATTGTCGGTGAGCCGGCTGGGTACGAAGGGGCGGAGGTCTGGATGGACATGGGCGTGGAGGAGCTTTACAGGCTGAACCTTCTGGGACAGGGCACCTTCATCCATCCCGAAGCCAGGGTTTCAGCGGGTGCCGTGCTGGCCGGGAACTGCCACGTCTCCAAGGGCTGCGTGGTTGCGGATGGTGCCTTCATCAGCGGATCGGTGATGCTCGAGGGCTCGGCGGTGGAGAAGAACGCCCGGCTCGAAGAGGAAGTGCTTCCCTGGTTTTCCCGAAGGAGCCGCAGTGCAGAGCGCCGGTGAAGATCTTCGCAACTGGGTTGCCGAAAGGTATCCCGGCTTCCAGGACATGACGGCCCTCTCCGGTGACGCATCCAACCGCAGGTTCTTCAGGTTCACCTGCAGGGGGAGGTCCTTCGTGGTCATGGACAGCCGCCGGGTGCCCCTCTGGCCCTGGATGGACGTTCACAGCCTTCTTCAGCGGAACGGGTTCCCGGTCCCCGAACTGCACCATTGCTCACCCGAGAGGGGATACGCGGTCCAGGAGGACCTGGGTTCGGTGAGACTGCTGGACATCGAGAGCCCGGAAGCCTATCTGGTGCTGACCCGGCAGGCCCTCGATCTGCTGAAGAGGCTTCACAAGAGCATTCCGAAGGAGGCGGCCAAGTCATCAGTGGCCGGCAGGCGCTACTTCACAGCCAGCTTCTTCATGGCCGAGATGGAGCACACCCTTGAACACCTGTTCTTCAGACTGCTCCGTGTTCCGCTGGACGAGCTGCTGGACCTGCAGCTTCACCTCAGGGGGCTCTGCGAGAGGGCCATGGAGGGGAGCACCGTCCTCTGCCACCGCGACTACCATGGCGCCAACCTGATGGTGAAGGACAACCGGCTCAGGGTAGTTGACTGGCAGGACGCCAGGCTCGGGCCTGCCACGTACGACGCGGCAAGCCTTCTGCGCGACAGCTACAGGGACATCGGGGAGCAGTGGAAACACATCGCCCTGCAGTATCTCACCGGTCCCGGAGGCTCCAACATCTTCCATTTCATATTTTCGGCCGTCCAGAGGAACGTGAAGGCCCTGGGCACCTTCGCATGGCAGTTCAGGGCCCTGGGCAGGGACTCTTACCTAGCCCACATGCCCCGGACCCTGAGGTATCTCGAGGAGTACCCCGAGTACTGTCCCTCCGTTAAACCCGCGGTTGACAGGATAATCAGCCTTGTGGAGAACTTCACCGGCGAGATAGATCTGAGGGACTTCCGGGAACGTGACGAACCGGTCATCCTCGAACACTAGGAGAGAGAAACCCCACAATGGAACGGATACTCACGGGTGATCGCCCCACCGGCCCTCTTCACCTGGGGCACTACGCGGGCTCGCTCAGGAACAGGGTGGAGCTTCAGAACAGCCTGGAAACATTCATAATCATCGCCGATGTCCAGGCCCTTACCACCCACTGGGAAACCCCCGGGATGCTCAAGGTCCATGCCCGGGAGGTGGCGCTGGACAACATCGCCGCCGGGCTGGACCCCGACAGGGTGAGCATCTTCCTGCAGAGCATGGTCCCGGCCATCGCAGAGCTTACTGTTCTTTTCGGCCTGTTCGTCACTGTGAGCCGTCTGCGGCACAACCCCACCATCAAGACCGAGGCGAAGCAGTACGGCTACACCGACATGACCTACGGCTTCCTCGGGTATCCCGTGAGCCAGGCCGCCGACATCCTGTTCTGCAGGGCCGACCTTGTTCCCGTGGGCGAGGACCAGCTGCCCCACGTGGAGGTGACGCGCTTCGTGGCAAGGCGTTTCAACGAGCTGTACGGCGATGTCTTTCCCGAGCCGAAGGCTCTGGTGAGCAGTATCCCGAGGCTTGTGGGGCTGGACGGGGGCTCCAAGATGAGCAAGTCCCTCGGGAACGCGATCTACCTGAAGGACAGCCCCGACGAGGTCAGGTCGAAGGTGATGTCCGCCGTGACAGACCCGGCAAGGATAAGGAAGGACGACCCCGGCCATCCCGAGGTATGCACCGTCTTCGCCTGGCACAGGGCATTCAACCCCGCCGAACTCCCCGGGATAGAGGGATCATGCAGGAAGGGGTCCATCGGCTGCGTTGCCTGCAAGAGGAACCTGGCCAGTGTGCTCAATGAACTCCTCGAACCCATAAGGGAGCGGAGGGCGCTGTACGACAGGCCCGGCGTGGTGGAGGAGATACTTGCAGGGGGGACCGAATCCGCCCGAAGGGAGGGCGCGCTGACTATGGAGATGGTTCGGGAGGCCATGAAGATAGACTACGAAGGAATTGGTGCGCCGTGAAGCTGTACAATTCCATCTCGAGGACCAGGGAGGATTTCGAGCCCCTCTCCCCGCCCTTCGTGGGGATCTACGTCTGCGGCCCCACGGTTTACGGCCACAGCCACCTGGGCCACGGAAAGAGCTATGTGGGATTCGACGCACTGGTCCGGTGGCTGCGCGTAAAGGGGTATCGGGTAAGGTACGTTCAGAACATCACCGATGTGGGCCATCTCACGGATGACGCGGACCAGGGCGAGGACAAGCTTCAGCGACAGGCGGTGCTGGAGAAGCTGGAGCCAATGGAGATCGCCGAAAAGTACACCGCAAGCTACTTCCGCGACATGGACGCCCTGAACAACCTGCGGCCCGACATTTCACCCAGGGCTTCGGGCCACATACCCGAGCAGATCCAACTGGTCCGGAAGCTCATCGAAGGGGGGCACGCCTACGTAAGCGGGGGCAACGTGTACTTCGACGTATCATCGTTCCCCGGGTACGGCAGGCTCAGCGGCCGGAGCGGTGAGGACGCCATGCCGGGCACCAGGGTCGAAACGGCCTCCGACAAGCGCGACCCCAGGGATTTCGCTCTCTGGAAAAGAGCCGAAGCCTCACACCTGCTCCAGTGGAACAGCCCGTGGGGCATGGGATACCCGGGGTGGCACCTTGAATGCAGCGCCATGGCCATGAGGTACCTGGGGGACACCGTTGACATACACGGCGGCGGGCTGGAGAACTCGTTCCCCCACCACGAGTGCGAGATCGCTCAGAGCGAAGCCGCCACGGGGAAGCCCTTCGCAAGGTTCTGGCTTCACAACAACATGGTGACGGTGGACGGCAGGAAGATGGGAAAGAGCCTGGGCAACCACACCCTTCTGAGGGACATCTTCCGCAGGTTCGACCCCATGGTGGTGAGGCTCTACATACTGAGAAGCCACTACCGAAGCCCGCTCGACTTCAGCGACCAGGGGCTGCAGAGCGCGGAAAGTGCTCTTGAAAGGCTCGTCTCGTTCCGGAACAGGCTTGCGAAAGCCCCAAAAGCCGCACCCGGCATGGCGGAAGCGCTGTGCGCAGAAACCCAAGCAGCGTTCTCGGAGGCCATGGACGACGACCTCAACACCCCCCAGGCGCTGGCGGTGCTTTTCGACTTCGTCAGGGCAGGCAACGCACTGCTGGACGGCGGGTGCCAGGGGAAGGCCGGTCTGCTGGAGGCCCTTGAGTTCATGGCCGGGGAAGCCCTGGGTCTCAGGCTAGAGGGGGCACAGGGCGCGGGTGACATGGCCGGGATCTGCGAAGTGCTGGCTGATGTCAGGGGTGTTCTCAGGACCCGGAAGCTCTTCCGGGAAGCTGACGCCATGCGGCTCAGGCTGGAAGCTCTCGGGTTTTCCGTGAGGGATATGCCCGGGGGAGAGAGCGAGATCTCGCCCGGTCTGTGAAAGGGGGGTCGGCGACCCCCCGGACCTATTCTTTTACGGCTTCAGCCCTGGCGGCCCTGGCCGCCATGCGGCTCTGGATGCGCCGGGCCTTGTTCGGGTGAACAAGCCTTGTCCGTCCGGCCTTGTCCAGAAGGCCCTGGGCCTTCTTCATGGCTTCGGCCCTGTCTTCCGCCGGGGCTTCGGACGCCCTGCGCAGCGCGGTGCGCAGTCTGTTCAGCTTGCTGCGGTTGCGAAGTCTTCTCTCTATGTCGGTTTTGTGCCTCTTGACCGACTGCCTGCTCCTTGCCAACGAACGGCTCCTTTCACAGTATAGCCAGAACTGAAACCCGGAAGCATTCCGGGGGTATAGTCGTGCGAGGGCCGAAACTATTCGTTTCATGCCCGTTTGTCAATATTCAGGAGGAGACAATGAACCGTTTTGCTGCAATCTGCCTTTTTGTGATTCTTACTCTCTCGTCGGGCGCCTTCGCCTGGCGGCTCGTCCGGATCCCGGTAACCACCGACGCAGACTTCAACACAGTGGCCTCCATGGGCTACGACATCGCCAGCGGAGGCCGCGGACGCGGCTACGTTGACATCATGATCGAGGAAAGGTTCGTAGAGAACACCCTCGAAAGGTTCGGGGAAGCCAAACTTCTGCCGGTGGAGTGGGCCCGGCCCCTTCACGAGCAGCACCGGAACGAGTTCGGCTACTACTACGGCCCCAACGAGAACAACGCCTTCTGGGCCACTCTTGCAGCAGGAAGCGACCTGGTTGACACTCCCGTCACCTTCGCCCAGTCCTACCAGGGTCGCGACATCTACCACGTCAGGATAACCAACGCCGGCCCCGATGCTCCGGTGATCCTTTTCAACGCGCTCATACACGGCCGGGAGCCCGGCGGCAACTCCGCGGTGATAGACTTCGCCCAGTGGCTCACCAGCCAGTACGGCAGCGACACCATGGCGACCTTCATCCTCAACAACGCCCAGATCTATTTCGTGCCCATGGTGAACATAGACGCCTACTACTACAACCTTCCCAGCGGCGCCCCCAACCACAGGAAGAACATGAACTTCACCCTGGGCAACGGGGTTGACCTGAACAGGAACTGGGGCTACATGTGGGCCTACGACAACATCGGTTCCAGCGGGTCGCCGAGCAGCGAGACCTACCGGGGCACCGCTCCGTTCTCCGAACCGGAAACCGCCGCCATGCGCGACCTGATCGAGGACCTGATGCCCCTTGGCGGCTTCAACTACCACACCTACGGCGGGTACATGCTCTACCCATGGGGTTACGTGAACCAGCCCACGCCCGATCAGGCCACCTTCCAGAGCTGGGGACAGCAGTTCACCGCGCCCTACCCCAACTGGGTGTACGGAAGGTCCGGCCAGATCCTCTACGTGGTCAACGGCGAGGCCTGCGACTGGCAGTACGGCGAACACGGAATGTTCTTCTTCACCCCCGAGGTTGACGACAACGGCTTCTGGGGTTCCCAGAACGACACCACGCTCATCGTCACCAACAACCTTCAGTGCCGTTTCATGAACAAGATGCTCTGCATGAACCTTCTGGCCAGCGTGGGCATCTCCGACAACGAGACCGCAGGTGTCGAGGCCGGCGCCGCGCCCATGGTGGTCCTCTCGGAGAACCCGGTTGGAGAGGTGCTTCAGTTCTCGGTCCAGGGGTTCGGTTCACCGCAGATAACCGTGCACGACATCTCGGGCAGGGTCGTGGCAAGCGTTGACGGACAGGGAGCCTGGGCGGTGCCCGCCTCGATGGCGAACGGCATTTACTACATAGTGGCGCGGGAAGAGGGAGCCCGGGCCAGCAGGGCCTTCACACTGCTGAGGTAGGGATGCCCGCCGACTCCTACGGCAGCCACTACCGGGTTCTCGGGATCGGGCGGAAGGCCTCCAGGGAAGAGATCGACCAGGCCTACTTCCAACTTGCCAGGAAGCTGCACCCCGACGTGGCCGGCGACTCCCCGGAAACCGTGTCGAAGTTCGCCAGGATCAACGAGGCCTACCTTGTCCTGAGCGACCCCGCGGAACGGGAGAAGTACGACGAGGAGATAGCCGACACCATTCCCTGGGAACCGGAACCCGTGGTGACCAGCCGGCCGGAGCCGGTTGCTTCTGAGCAGGAGCCCCTTCAGGAGAAGGGGGAGGAACCGGAGACCGCAGCCGAGCCTGAACCGGTGCCCGCGGTTTCCCGCAGACCCGGCGGCGCCATGGATCCCAGAACACTGGCAAGGATCAAGGCCGCCGCCGGGAAGCTGATAAGGGAAGGGGATTTCTGGAAATCCGGAGACCTTCTGAACAAGGCTGCCATGGCGTTTCCCAAGGATCCCGAGGTTAGAAGGCTTCAGGCCAGGGCCGCGGAAGGCCGGGGAAGGCTGAGGGAGGCGGCGGAGTACCTCAAGTCGGCGTGCGAGGCCGAGTACTTCAACCCCGAGAACCACCTTCTTCTGGGCAGGACGTACATGAAGGCGGGGCAGTTCGCCCTGGCCAGGAAGAGCCTCGAGAACGCCCTCTCCTGGCAGGAGGACCACGAAGGAGCCATGAAGTCCCTCGAGGAACTGAAGAAGCTCGAGGGGAAGAACGCCTCGATCTGGAAGAAACTGCTCGGAGGCCGCAGGAAATGAGCGAGAGGCTGTATTACCCCATCAGCGAGGTCTGCAGAATGCTTGACCTCAAGCCCCATGTCCTGCGCTACTGGGAAACCGCCTTTC
Organism: uncultured bacterium; assembly: GCA_964541235.1. Lineage (GTDB taxonomy): Bacteria > Fermentibacterota > Fermentibacteria > Fermentibacterales > JCC-6 > UBA6080. Next base: position 45,808 of record CAZIPI010000011.1, read on the forward strand.
CAATGCTCAACCCGCATAAGAACAAGGCCGGCAACAGGGTGTACAGGCCCGGCGATGTTCGGACCCTTCAGTACATCAAGAAGCTCCTCTACGATGAGGGCTACACCATCGAAGGCGCCAGGAAGAAGCTGGAGGACATGAAGAGGGTCCAGGGACAGATGGCTCTGGAACTCGAAGAGCCACCGGCGGATCATGCCGCCGACGATGTGATCCGTCAGGTGAGGGAGGAGATACAGGCCATCATAAAGGTGCTTTCCGGGGATCCCATGAAGGTTGACGGTGGAAGCGCCCAGGATTAGGATTACGGCTCCACCGGGGCGTAGCGCAGTCCGGTAGCGCACTTGAATGGGGTTCAAGTGGTCGCTGGTTCGAATCCAGTCGCCCCGACCATTGGAGGAAGAGGCCTTCGGGCCTCTTTTTCCAACAGGAGAAGCATGGAACCGCTGAATCTGGCCGCCGCCAGGGACATGGCACGGCGGCTGAGAGACCTCTTTCCCGAGGCTGATTCCCGGGTGGCGGCAGCAATGGCGGACACTCCCCGGCACCTTTTCGTGAGCCCGGCGTTCGCCCACCTGGCCTACACCGACGCGGCGCTGCCCATCGGCTTCGGCCAGACCATCAGCAAGCCGGCCACGGTGCTGAGGATGCTTTCGGGGGTGGCTGATTCCTTCGGGGGAATCCTGCTCGAGGTAGGAAGCGGCAGCGGATACCTGGCGGCGGTGGCCTCGAGACTCTTCGACAGGGTGGTGTGCGTGGAGATGGTGCTTGGACTGGCAAATGCTTCCAGGTCCCTGTTCGACAGGATCGGGGTGAACAACGCCGTGGTCCATTTCGGGGATGGTTCCCGGGGCTGGCCGTCCTCGGCCCCGTACGACGCACTGCTTTACAGCGCCGGCGCTCCGGCGCTCCCCGGGGGGCTGGAGGAGCAGTTGAAGCCCGGAGGTCTGGCGGGGATACCCGTGGGGGACAGGAACACCCAGGCATTCAGGGTGCTGAGGAAGGGACCCGGAGGCATGGAGGAACGGAACTCCTTCAGTTGCGCCTTCGTTCCCCTTCTTGGAAAGGCCGGCTGGAATGGGTGAGACCGCCGCGCTGTCGGTCATTCGATGGCTCTCGGGAGTTCCGGGGGAACTGGTGATGCTTCTCATCTCCGGCCTGCCGATTACAGAGCTCCGGGGGAGCATTCCCGTGGCCATGACCGTGATGGCCGACACCTGGGCGTGGCCATGGTGGAAGGTGTACCTGCTGGCGGTGGCCGGGAACATGATTCCGGTTCCCTTCATTCTCTGGTTTCTCGATCCGGTAAGCCGTTTCCTTTCCCGCTGGAAGCCCTTCAGAGCTTTTTTCCAGTGGCTGTTCGACAGGACCAGGAGAAAGGCGGGAGCCAAAGTGTTGAAGTACAGGGCCCTGGGCCTGGCTGTTTTCGTGGCGATACCCCTTCCGGTGACCGGCGCCTGGACCGGAAGCGTGGCGGCTTTCCTCTTCGGAATCCCCCGAAGGCTCGCCCTGCCGGCCATAGCCCTGGGGGTTGCGGCGGCCGGAGCCGTGGTGACCCTTATCGTTTCCGGGGTGTTTGCGGCGCTGGGCTTTCTTCTGTAGATTTCAGTCCTGTTGCGGTCGGGGCGTAGCGCAGTCCGGTTAGCGCGCCTGGTTCGGGACTAGGAGGCCGGAGGTTCAAATCCTCTCGCCCCGACCATCATTCCGGAGTGGGGATGAAACTTGTAAGTGTCATTGGCAGTTCATCTGCGCCTTCCGCGGTACTTGACTCCGCCCGTCAGCTGGGAGCAGCACTGGCCGGCGAAGGGTACGCGGTGGTGTGCGGCGGTCTCACCGGCGTAATGGCTGCCGTATGCGAGGGCGCCGCGTCCCGGGGAGGGGTCACCGTAGGGGTCCTTCCGGGCGAGCGGGCCTCCGACGCAAACCCTTTTGTCAGGATACCAATTCCCACGGGCACGGGTTCGGCCAGGAACAGGGCCGTGGTCCTCTCGGGCTTTGCCGTCTGCGCCGTTGACGGCGGCTACGGTACCCTTTCCGAGATAGCCTTCGCCCTGCAGGCCGGAAAGCCAGTGTGCGCCATGGGAGCCTGGTCGGCCATCCCCGGCGTTACACCCGTGTCTTCAGTCGAAGACGCGGTGAGGTTCGTAAAGAAAGCCGAGAGGGACAGCGATGCTCAACGTTAGGGAACTCGAAGGTCTGGTGAGGAACGTCCCCGATTTCCCGGTCCCCGGGATCCAGTTCAAGGATATCACCACCATCCTGACCCACCCGGGCGCTCTCGGTGATGCCGTAACGCATCTCGAGGGTGTTCTTGAGGGTGTGGATTTCGATGCGGTGGCTTCCATCGAATCCCGGGGGTTCGTTTTCGGAGCCGTTCTGGCCGCCAGAAGGGGGATACCGCTGGTGCTGGTGAGAAAGCCGGGCAAACTCCCGGCGGACACCCTGAAACAGGAGTACACCCTGGAGTACGGCACCGGTACGGTGGAGATGCACAGGAACTCGGTGCCCGCAGGGAGCAGGGTGCTCATAGTTGACGACCTGGTGGCAACCGGCGGAAGCGCCGCCGCGGCAGCATCGCTTGTGAGGCGGGACGGGTCGGTACCAGTGGCGGCGGCGTTCATCATAGACCTTGTCACGCTGGGAGGCGGCCGCAGGCTCAGGGAGAGCGGGCTGCCCGTTTTCTCCCTGATGGAGATCGAGGTTGACGAATAGAAGGGGCCGTCATGCCTGTAAAGGCCGTGGTGTTCCCTTCCGTTGTTTTCCACAATTCCCGTTCTGGAAAGGGGTTGAAGTCATGCTGAAGAGATCCGTGATCCCCGCCCTCCTTCTTGGGGCAATGCTTTTGGCCGCTGCCTGCGGCGAGCCCCCGGTGCCCGCCTCCACAGGCGACACCCGCGAGCCCGCTGTGGAGGAGCCGGTTACAGGTGACGCGGGAGAGGTTCTGGGTGAAGCCTCGGAAGACTTCATCGCCGTGATGGATGAGATGCCGGAAGCCGCTCCCGGACAGTGGATAACCTTCGAGAGCGACAAGGCCGAGGGCGCCTTCACCATCTCGATCCTGCGAAGCGAGGACTTTCAGGGTGTTCCCTGCCTCTGGTATCAGGTCTCCGTTGAAGAGACCGTATTCCAGGTCCTGATCGACCAGGCAATGTTCGATAACGTCAAGGAAGAGATGCAGACCTTCATCGGCCAGATGGGGGAGGATCCGGCCGCCTGGATACAGGCCAACCTCTCCGGTGGCGACCCTTCGGCGCTGTTGATCCCCGAGGACGATCCGGCCCGGATGATGACCTTCGTGAGGTCGGTGAAAATGCTCCGTATCGGGGCTGACGGCCAGATAATCGCCATAGACATGAACGGCGTCCCCGAGCTTCTGGAAACAATGATGGCCCAGGATCCCCAGATGTTCAGCCGTACCGGGATCGAGCCTGATTCTGGATTCCAGCAGTTCGCGGCCAGGGTCCAGGAAGCCGAGTTCCGCCTCGAGTCCGCGGAGATGCCTGTTGCCCACACGACACTGGAATGCCTCACCCTCACCATCACCCACCCCGAAGAGGGCACCATCAGCCTGGCTTTCAGCAGCGAGCTTCCGATCCTTCCCGTCGCCCAGGTCTCAGCGGTCCCGCTGGACCCCGGGAGTGAAGCAGCAAGGGTCTTCGTGAGCGGGTTCGGTTTCGAAGGGGCCTCGGACCTTCTGCCCGGTGCCGCAACGCAGACCATCCCGGCGGCCATGATGCTGCAGGGGCTCCTGCAGCAGGCACCAACCCGATAGGCACCGTTTTCCGATCAGGGGGCGCTTCGGCGCCCCCTTCCTGTAGCGGAATGCCCGAAGCCTTTCTATAATGCACTGCATATGAGCATGAACCTCTTCGAAAGCACTTCCGACACTCCGCTGGCCGAGGCCCTCAGGCCCCGCAGGATTGACGACATTGTGGGGCAGGGACACCTCCTGGCTCCGGGCTCTCCCTTCAGAAGGGCTCTTGAAACCGGTTCACTGGGGTCCTTCATTCTCTGGGGTCCTCCCGGCACAGGCAAGACCACCCTGGCCCTGGCAGTGGCTGACAGGGTAGGGGAGAGCTTCGTCAGGTTCAGCGCAGTCACCGGCGGTGTGGCCGACGTGAGAAGGATAGTGGCCGGGGCCGCTGAACTCAGGAAGACCGGCGGCTCCACGATGCTGTTCGTCGATGAGATCCACAGGTTCAACCGGGCCCAGCAGGACGCTTTCCTGCCACATGTGGAGAACGGGACCATAAGGCTCTGCGGAGCCACCACCGAAAACCCCTCGTTCCATGTGAACGCCCCCCTTCTGAGCAGATGCGCAGTCCACGTTCTCAGGCCCATTGACGCAGAGTCCCTCTTCGCCCTCCTTGTGAGGGCACTGGAGCATCCCGGGTTCAAGAGGCGGTTCGGCTCCCTGGTCCCGGAACGGGTGCTGAGGATACTGGCCATGGCCGCCGACGGCGACGCCAGGCGTGCCCTGAACCTGCTGGAAACTGCCGCCGGAAGCGCGGAGGGAGGCACCGTAACCGAAGAGGCTGCCAGAAAGATGCTCAATTCGGCCCCTCTTCTTTACGACCGCAGCGGAGAAGAGCACTACAACCATATAAGCGCCCTTCACAAGTCAATGAGGTCCAGCGATGTGCACGCCTCTCTCTACTGGCTGGCCAGGATGCTCGATTCCGGGGACGACCCTCTCTACATCGGGCGAAGGATGGTCCGGTTCGCCACCGAGGACGTGGGGCTGGCTGACCCCTCGGCCCTTACGGTTGCCATGAGGGCCGTGGACTGCTACAGGTTCCTGGGCTCTCCCGAGGGCGATCTGGCCCTGGCGGAAGCAGTGGTTTACCTTGCCCTTGCCCCGAAGTCCAATTCGCTCTACACAGCGTGGGGAAGGGCGCGGAAGCTGGCGGAGGAGAATGGCAGCCTGCCGGTGCCCCTTCACCTCAGAAACGCCCCTACGAAGCTCATGAAAAGCCTCGACTACGGGAAGGGCTACCAGTACGCCCATTCCACAGTGAACGGGGTGGTGACCCATTCGAACTTCCCCGAGGGTCTTGCGGAGCAGGAGGTGTACGTTCCCGGCACCGGAGGACGGGAGGCGGTCTTTGCCGGGATCCTGCGGGAATGGACCGAGCGAAGGGACGCCGCCAGGCGGAAGGAGAGTGAATGAGCGTTTTCCAGACCACCGACGGGCTGACGATCGGCATAGGCCGTACGGACCTGCCGGGCATCATCATGAAGGACATGCCGCGGGAGCTGGAGCCGGTGGTAAGGGCCGCCTGCGAACCCGGCAACACCAGGATGACCGCAAACGCATTCGTGGGCCTTCTTCTGCCCTACCATATCCACAACCTGAACAACATCCTCGTGGGTGTCCTGGGAAACGCCGAGCTTGCGTCCATGTTCCTTCCCGACAACGTCAACCGGGCCGTTCCCAAGGTCAGGGAGGCCGTGGATTCTGCGGGTGTTCTCACCAGGTTCCTGCGTGACCTTTCCGAGACCACCCACCCTTCGCTGGAAAGGGCCGCCGTTTCCGCGTCACCCATGACCCGCCTCACGAGGTTCGTCTCGCTGGCCTGCGGAAGAAGCATTGACACCAGCGCTCTCACCGTCCTTGACAGCGCCGTCCTTCCCGGCCTCGGCGATCCGGCAGCGGCCTACGGGGCACTTCTCGGGGCGGGAGCCTGGTCAGTGCTCTCCCTCGGGGGGACCGGGGAGGTGGCCGGGTTCATTGACAGGGGCTACCCGGGTATCCGCTGGAAGCGGCCTCACGGGGCCGGTGAACCCATGCTGCCCGGCAGCGAAATGGCACGTACCGTCATCTCCGCCGCCGGCGGCCTTGCCGGAAGGTCGGGCTGCCTCCTGAGGGTGGAACAGGTTTCCGGCCTGGAGGGCAGCGCGGTGCTGGAAGAGGCGCCCCATGCCGGGTGAAACCGCTAAAGCGATCCTTGAACTGCTGGGCTCCGGCGCGCGGCTGGACGTGAAAGCCATCAGAAAACGGCTTCCCTCAAGCCTCAGGGACGTTGACGGAGCCCTGGACGAGCTGGTCAGGGAAGGACTTGTCAGAAGGTCGGGCAAGGGAGCCTTTGCCCTGATAGAGACCCTGGGATTGACCATCGGAGAGCTTGTGTCGCGAACCGACGGGTCGGGCCGGGTGAAGCTTTCCAACGGGGAGCAGGTCAACATAGAACCCCGCGACACAAGGGGCGCGTGGCACGGAGACCGGGTGATGGTCAGGGTGCTTGATCCCCTTCCCGACCTGAAGAGCTACAGGGGCAGGGTCACCGAGGTCCTGGAAAGGGCAAGGGTCACCGTTGCGGGTGTTACCAGGCGGGCCGGGGACGGCTGGGTGATAGACCCGGTCGACCCCAGACTGCCCAGAGGCATACCTCTGGACCCAGGCGGGGAAAGCTTGGAACAGGGGCAGATAGTCACGGGCAGGCTGGATTTCAGGGGATCCAGGCCCGGAGCGGTCCTTGAGTCCACCCTCGGCGGCCCGGACTCACCAGGACCACTCATCGACTCGGTCTGCGCCGACAGGAACCTTCCAGGCCCCTTCCCCGATGACGTCCTCGAGGACGCCATGCGGGCCGCGGCCCGGGATGTTGTCCCCGGAGAGAGGCTGGACGCCAGGGACCTTTTCACCATCACGGTTGACCCGGTGGACGCCAGGGACTTCGACGACGCCATTTCCGTTGAGGAGCTGCCGGACGGGGCCTACCGACTTGGGGTTCACATCGCCGATGTGGCGCATTACGCTCCGCCGGGATCAATGGTTGACGCCGAGGCCAGGGCAAGGGGCACAAGCATCTATCTCCCAGACCGGGTGATCCCCATGATACCCGAGGTCCTCTCCAACGGCGCCTGCAGCCTTCGCCCCGACCATGACCGTTTCACGAGGTCGGTCTTCATGGACTTCGCACCGGACGGGAGGCGTACCGACTTCTCGGTGAGACCCTCGGTGATCCGTTCCAGAAGGCGGCTCACCTACGAGCAGGCCCTGGACCTCATGAGGGGCGACTACGCGGGAGACCCTGAGCTCTCCCACCTGTTCAGGTCCATCGTGGGGCTGAACGGCATCCTGGAAAGAAGAAGGGAACAGCGGGGCGCGCTGGACCTGGGATCGGTGGAGTTCAGGACCCGTTTCGGCGGCGACGGGCTTCCCGAAGGGTTCGACCCCGTGCCGGACGACATGGCACACGGAATGATAGAGAACTTCATGGTGGAGGCCAACCGCGCAGTGGCTGACTACTGCCGGTGGCTGGACCTGCCGGTCCTCTACCGGGTACACGGGGAACCTGCTCCGGAATCAATGGACAACCTTCGCGGCATCCTTTCCGCTTACGAACTGGGGATCGGGAGAAAGGGGGTTCCGGAACCGCTGGAGTACGCGGCGATGCTCAGAAGGGCAAGGAAGCTCCCCCAGTGGCCGATCATCAGGGAGGCTTCGCTCAGGGCGTTGCAGAAAGCCGTTTACAGCCCCTCCAACCTGGGCCATTACGGTCTTGCGCTGGAGAGCTACATGCACTTCACCAGCCCCATAAGGCGCTATCCGGACCTGGTGGTGCACCAGGCCCTGGCCCATTACGAGAGAACGGGGATGGCCGAGGGCGACGTGAACATGGCAGTCCTTGCGGAGGCCTGCAGCGGTCTCGAGAGACGGGCCGCCCAGGCGGAGTGGGATTCGGTGGAACTCATGGCCCTGCTGTTCCTGTCCTCCAGGCGCGGGACCGTATTCAAGGGAATGGTGAGCGAAGTGAAGGATTTCGGTGTGTTCGTACGGCTGCTTTCCGTCCCCGCCGAGGGGCTCATCCCTGGCCCCGTACTGCGGCGGGCTCCTGTGAGGCTTGCCGGCGGAGGCGCTCCGGGAATGATGGTCTCGGTGGCGGTCCTCGAGGCCGATCCGCTTCAGAGGCGGCTGGCGCTCACACCGGTTCCCGACAGGAACGGGGTATGATGCACCTGCCATACGAAAACCTTGCCCGGGCCATTCAGGCCTGGATCGGAGAGATCGTGTCAGCCTCCGGCGCCCGGGGCGTGGTCCTCGGGCTCAGCGGCGGGCTTGACAGCTGCGTGAGCGCCGCTCTCTGCGCGGGAGCCCTGGGGCCCGGGAACGTGCTCGGGATCATGCTGCCGTGCGGGAACCATCCGGACGATGAGAGGGACGGGAACAGGATAGCTGATCTTCTGGGTATCGAGAGGAAGACAGTGAACCTGGAGAGTGCTTTCGACGAGCTTGTGAGCGCGGCTGCCCTGGACCGTTCGAACACGCTCAACATGGGGAACCTGAAGGCCAGGCTCCGGATGGCGGTAGTTTACGCCCACTCCGGGAACAGGCTTGTGGCGGGCACCTCCAACCGGTCCGAGTACCTTGCAGGGTATTGGACGAAGTGGGGCGACGGAGCCGCCGACTTCCACCCTCTCATCGGGTTGTTCAAGGATCAGGTGGTGGCGCTGGCGGAGGCCCTCGGCCTTCCCCCCTGGACAACTGCCCGGGTCCCTTCGGCAGGGCTCTGGCCGGGGCAGAGCGATGAGGGGGAGATGGGGGTCACCTACGGCCAGATCAGGAGTTTTTTCACAGAGGGAGAAGCTTCGGTGCCCCCGGAAGCCGCACAGGCCATACGAAGGCTTCATGGCGGCAGTCACCACAAACGGTCTCCCATCCCGTGCTTCAACGCGGAAAGGTGGTTGCAGGAAAATGGATAGGGCGGCACTGATCAGTGTTTATGACAAGACGGGCCTGACCGGGTTCGCCCAGGGTCTTCACGGGCTGGGCTTCTCGCTGTACGCCTCGGGGGGCACCGCAGCCGCGATCGAGAGCGCGGGCATCCCCGTGATCCCAACGGAAACCCTGACCGGGGTCGTGTCGCTTCTGGGCGGAAGGGTGAAGACGCTGCACCCCGAACTGCACGCCGCGATCCTTGCCGACGGTCCTGACCGTGAACAGAGGATGGCCGGTGGAAGGGTCGTGTTCGACCTGGTTGCGGTGGACTACTACCCGTTCCACAAGGCGGCGGACCTTCCGCCTGACTCCAGGGAGGCCATAGAGCTTGTGGACGTGGGCGGCCCAACGATGGCAAGGGCAGCGGCGAAGAACTGGGTCCATGTTGTGAGCGCGGTTGGAGCCGCCTGCTTCGGCGAAGTCCTCGAAACCCTGTCAATGGGCGGTAACACGCCGGAGTTCAGAAGAAGGATGGCTGCCAGGACGTTCAGCATCACGAGTGCGTACGATCAGCAGGTGGCGCTCAAGCTTTCCGAGGGGCTGACCCCGGAACTGAGATACGGCGAGAACCCTCATCAGAAGGCGAGGATACACTTTACCGAACCGGCAAGGGGGTTCGCCCTCGCCCGGATACCCGGCGGCAAGACCATGAGCTTCAACAACTACTGCGATGCCTCCGCCGCCTGCGCCCTTGCGGCGGAACTCCCCGCCGACAGGGCCGGGGTGATCCTTCTCAAACACGGCAACCCGTGCGGAGCGGGGGTGGGCGCCACGCCTTCGGAAGCCTTCGGGAACGCCTTCAGGGCAGACAGGGCCAGCCCCTACGGGGGCATCCTGGCCTGCAACAGGCCTGTTGACAACGAATTGACGGAGAGGCTCGCCGATCTGTTCCTCGAGGTCATCATAGCACCTGACTTCGAGGAGGAGGCGTACCAGAGACTTCTCAGAAGAAAGAACCTCCGGATCATACGCCTTGCACCGGAGAGGGACCCCATGCCCACCATCAGAAGCATCTGGGGAGGGGTTCTCATTCAGGAGCAGGACCTTGCCCAGGAACCGCCTTCATCATGGACCGTGGTTACGGACAGCGTACCCACGGACCGCCAGTATGAAGCCCTCGATCTTGCCTGGCGCGTTGTCAAGTGCGTGAAGAGCAATGCCATAGTGATAGGGGACCACAAGGGTACGCTGGGTGTCGGGATCGGCCAGCCAAGCCGGGTGGAAAGCCTTGACCTTGCCATCAGGAGGGCCCTGCGGGAGGGCAACGACCTGAACGGGTCGGTACTGGCCAGCGACGCCTTTTTCCCGTTCCGCGACGGCCCGGACCAGGCTGCTCAGGCCGGGGTCAGGGCCATTGTTCAGCCCGGCGGATCCATCCGGGACCAGGAGGTGATAGACGCCTGCAACCAGCACGGGATGGCCATGGCCTTCACCGGCGCAAGGCATTTCTACCACTAGGAGGAGGTTGCGGTATAGGGACCGGGCCGCGCACCAACAGACTGATCAGGGAGAGCAGTCCTTACCTGCTCTCCCACGCCCGCAATCCAGTGGACTGGTTCCCATGGGGGCCGGAAGCCCTCGGGAAGGCCGCGGCCGAGGACAGACCGATCTTCCTGAGCATCGGCTATTCCGCCTGCCACTGGTGCCACGTGATGGAAAGGGAGAGCTTTCAGGACCCGGAAACAGCAGAGATACTGAACCGCGAGTTCGTGAGCATCAAGGTTGACAGAGAGGAAAGGCCGGACATAGACAGCGTGTACATGCACGCCGTGGCGGCCATGACAGGCAGCGGCGGCTGGCCGCTGAACGTCTTTCTCCTTCCGGACGGCACACCCTTCTACGGGGGGACCTATTTCCCTCCCGAGGGCAGGGCCGCAAGGTACGGGTCGCCCGGTTTCCCAGCCGTGCTGCGGGCCGTCGCCCATGCCTTCCGAAACCGGCGTGACGAGCTTGTTTCGTCGGGCCTGGCTCTTCTCGGGACTTTCCGGGTGAAGAGGGGCGACAGTGGGGGCCTTCCGGTGCCCGACGCGCTGGACCTTGCCTTCACCAGGATAAGGGGATCGTTCGATCCCGTGCACGGCGGCTTCGGGCGCGCCCCGAAGTTCCCGCAGCCCATGGTCCTCGACTTCCTTCTGCGCAGGCATCACAGGACAGGCGACCGGACCGCTCTGGCCATGCTGGAAACCACCCTTGAGCGGATGGGCCGCGGCGGGATTCGCGACCATCTCGCAGGAGGATTCCACCGTTACAGCACCGATGAGCGCTGGCTGATACCCCACTTCGAGAAGATGCTCTACGACAACAGCCTTCTGGCCCTGCTCTTTACCGCGGCCTTTCAGGTCACAGGCAGGGCCTGCTTCAGGAGAACTGCGGAGGAGACCCTCGACTACCTTATCCGGGAGATGAGGCACCCCGCCGGCGGATTCTACGGCACACAGGATGCAGACAGCCCGGAGTCCGGCGAAGGAGTTCAGGAGGAGGGCGCCCACTTCGTCTGGAGCCGGAAAGTGATCCGGGAAGTACTGGGCGCCGACGCCCGCATCTTCTGCCGGGTGTTCGGTGTGACCGAAGAGGGCAACTTTAACGGCAGGAACGTGCTTCACATGGCCGTGCTGCCCGGCGAGGCCGCTGAAGAGGCCGGTGTTCCCGAGGAAAGCGTGCATGCCCTTTTGACAAGGGGAAGGAGGAGGCTCCTTTCCGTCAGGGAGTCACGCCCGAAACCGTTCCGTGACGAGAAGATCATCACCGCCTGGAACGGGCTCGCCATCGAAGCCTTCTCCCGTGCGGCCTGCGCGTTCGGAAGGCCCGACTACCTTGCCGCCGCGGAGCTTGCCGCCGGCTTTGTGCTGAAGGAACTCAGAAGGGGCGACGGAAGGCTCATGAGGAGCTGGAAGGACGGCGACCTTTCCGTGCCTGCCTTCCTTGAAGACCATGCCCTGCTTGCCCGGGGTCTGTTGGCTCTCGACTCCGCAGGCGGCGGACAGCGCTGGCTCAAGGAAGCCCTGGCACTGGGAAGCACGATGACGGAGCTGTTCAGGGATACGGCGACAGGGGCCTTCCACGATACCGGTCCGGATCATGGGAAGCTCTTCGTGCGCCCCGCTCAGGTGTCCGACGGGGGTACTCCCTCAGGCCTGTCGGCGGCCGCCGGCGTCTTCGCGCAGCTCTGGCGCATCACGGGAGGCGAGGACTGCAGAAGCGCCGCAGAGGCCATACTGTACGGTTCGCTGCAAGAAGCCGCCGGAATGCCCCTGGGTCACGGGGGAATGCTGGGCCGGCTGGAGTCCTGGATCGGTACTGCCTTCAGGATCGTCATCACCGGCGGTCCGGGAACTCCCGGCCACCGTGAGCTCATGGAGACCGCCCGCAGTGTTTATCTCCCCGACTCCAAGGTGGTCAGTCCCGGTCCCGACGAGCCCGGATCCCGTTCCACTCCGGGGCCGTCCGGCGACCGGGCTGACATGAACGGAAGGGCGGAGGCCCGTGTCTGCCTTGAGGGCGCATGCCTTCCGCCGGTGACGGAAGCAGCCGAACTGAGGGCCCTGCTGACATCCCGAGGACCGCTGCCCTTCCATGAAGGTCCCTGAGGGGGAACTGGTTTTCATTCCGGTCCGCCGGCGCGTATCTTCGGTTCCGAATGGAACGGGAGCCGTGGAACCTGCGGAGAGCGAAGTTGGTAAGGTTTTTCGCCGGGCTGCCCTGAGCAGGAGATCAGCGCTATTCACGGAGGTCGGGATTTGAGGATGCAGGTTGTCTTCCTGGTTGTGATGGCTTTTACGGCGGGCTGCAGGGTCGTTTCCGATGAAGGGGGCGGCTTCGGCCCGCCGGTCCCCCGCAGGGCGAGCCCGTTCCAGACCGTTGACTCGCTCATGCAGACAGGTCTGCAGGATGCCGCGGTTCGAGGGCTGAGGGCGCTCTGGTCGGACATGGGCTCTCCAGTGTCCCTTAGGGGGGACTTCCTTTGGAGGTTCACCGGCTGTTACAACGGAAGGGGCATGCCCGACAGGTGCATCTCGGTCCTCGACAGCCTTTCGGCAAGGGGATGGGGAGACGTGACCGGCTGGAAGATTTCGGTCATGGAGCTGAACCGCATGGGTGACGCGGCGGTTGCCCTGGCCGGCGACGATATCCTTCTCAGGGCATGGCTCATGCGTGGGACCCCGGGCGAGATGCCCCGGATCACCCTTCCGGCGCCTGAAGGGCCGGCGGAGAGAACAGTGCGGGTTCTTCTGGCAGACCCGGGCAGCCTCACACCCGCCCAGATCGCTGCGGCCGCCCAGGATGCCCAGCTCTTTCCCTCCACACTGGCGGCCAGGGTGCGCTCCGAGCTCAGGACGACCATCTCCGGTTCCGGGGAGTGGTGGGACTCCGCACTGAAGCTCCTTGACCCGGACCTCTCCACACAGGGCGGCGCCGAACTCAATGCCGGCAGAATGAGGGCAAGGGGAGAGGGCAGCCGTGAGGACTGGCTGGCCCTTCTGGACAACCCCGGCGCGAGGCTGACAGCGGCCCAGGTGATAGCGTCCAAGTATCCTGAAGATGTTGACTGGCGGGTGGTTGACATCCTGTACGAGGGAGGCTCCGGTTCCCTGGTGACCCCCATTGCGGCCGCCAGGGGCGGAGAGTTCGCCTCGGCGGTGGAAATGGCGAAACTGAGGGCTTCGGGAAGGAACACCGACCTTCTCTCGTACTGCGCGGCGATCCCTGCCGGCTCATCCGAGCAGCTCCGGGGGAGGGCGGCCCTTTTCAGGGCCAGGGCCCTGAGAAGCCTGAACAGGAACGCAGACGCGTGGGCGGCCTACACCCACTTCGCGAGTTCCTTTCCATGGCACCCCACCGCTCCCGAAGCGGGCTACCTGGCCGGGGTCTATTACGACTGCGAGCAGCAGTGGGGCGCCGCAGCCGACGCCTATCTTGCGGGGCTAAGGGCGGCCGGGACCTTCGAGGCTGACGAGAGGGGGCACTGGAGGGCCGGCTTCTGTCTCTACATGAACGGCAGGGGCGCCGTGGGGGATTCCCTCTGGGCCGTCGCCACGGAGCGCTGGCCATACGGTTACTGGCGCGATGAAATGCTTTTCTGGAGGGCGAGGTACGCCAACAGGAAAGGTAACGGACAGCTCGAAGCCAGCCTTCTTGCCCGGGTTGCCAGGGAACACCCCTGGGAGTATTACGGAATGCTTGCCGCTGAAAGGCTCGGGATACGCTCACCCATTACGCTGACCGTCTATTCCCCGGTGCTGGCCGACAATCCCGAAACCGCCCTGGCGATCTCCCTTTTCGAGAACGGGTACGGGACGCTTGCGGTGGAGATGCTCACGGCCGGTGCCGGGGACAGGGGGCGGCGCGCCGCAGCCCTGGGGCTTCTGGGCCAGCACGGGTCCAGTATCGGCATGATGCGCTCGTGGGACACGGAACTGCGGGACAGGAACATGGGAATGCTTCCCGACAGCATTCTGGGATGGTACTTTCCGGGTCCGTACCACGACCAGATCGTCTCGGCCGTCCGGGACCTCTCAGTGGAACCCTACTGGATAGAGGGCATCGCCCGGGATGAGAGCTACTTCAACAGGTTCGCCCAGTCCGGGGCCGGAGCATCGGGCCTGATCCAGCTCATGCCCGGCACTGCCGGGGACGTGGCCCGCTGGAGCGGGCTGCCCCGGCTTTCCGGGAACGACTTCTTCGTACCGGAATACTCCCTGCGCTACGGGAGTATCTATGTGAACAGGCAGATGAACAGCTTCGGCCACTCGCCCCTGTTCCTTGCGGCCTACAACGCCGGGCCGGGCAACGCTTCCAGATGGGTGAACACCCACGGGTGGGACCCCGATGACCCGGAGCTGTTCATAGAGCAGATAACCTTCAGGGAGACCAGGCTGTATGTTAAGAATGTCCAGCGATCGGTCTGGATCTACGAAAGGATGAGACGATGACTCTTCTGCTGGGACTTCTGGCCCTGACCGTCGAGCCGGATCAGCCGAGCACACTGGTGTTCCCCCCCTACGGGCACTGCATGGGCATCTACAGGGCGGGACCCGAGCAGCTGAACATGCTTCTGGGGGGAATGGTCTCTTTCAACGACCCCCAGGGGCTGGCCGCGGTCAAGCTCACGGAGTGGGACGCCCCCGGAGCCTCGGATGACGACGAGCTGGCGGTTTACGGTGTGAACAGCGGTTCCGGGCAGATCATCTACAACGCCTCCATGTACGCCCTGGGCTACTACGACGGACAGGGCAGGGCCGAAGACAGGCTCTCCTCCCCCCACGGGATCGCCGCAACGCCGGAGGGCGATGTTTATGTGGCTGACACAGGCAACGGCCGTGTTGCGGTGCTGTCAAGGCGGGGCGCCCGGATCAAGCCCTCAGGGTACATCACAGGTCTGGAGGAGCCGTGGGACGTTGCCCTTGACGGAAGGTCCATCTGGGTCACCGATCGCTCCGGAGGCGCTCTCTACAGGTATTCTTCACCATCGGACGCAGCCCCCCAGGTCGTGCCCCTCAACCGTCCCAGGGGGGTGGCCGCCACGGGCTACGAGAGGTGGACCAGCGGCCATTCGCCTTTCCAGGCGGTAGTTGTGGACGACGGCATGGGGCTTGTCAGGGTTGTGAACGGCTCGGTGGTGCGAAGGGTGACCCCTTCCGACTGCGGAGGCTCGTTCTTCAACTATCCGGCCATTGACTACCACGGGAACGTATGGGTAACCGATTCGGTGAGCAGCAGGATACACAAGTTCAGCCCTTCCCTCGACTACCTTGCCAGCTACGGCAGAGGCTTCGGCAGCGCAGACGACCAGTTCGAGAACCCAACGGGCATCGCCATCTGGACCCGTTTCGGGCAGGTTTTCATAGCCGAGAGGGCCGGAGCGAGGTATTTCTGGGTGGGCACGGACATGAGGAACCTCAGCGTACGCCCTTCCGCAAGGGGCCTCACCGTCTCCGGGCTGCTCACCGAGCCGACGATACTCATAGTGAACGTTCTTGACGCCCAGGGCTCGGTGGTGAGGAACCTGAGGACCGGGCAGACCCCGGTGGGCCAGTTCAGCTACAGCTGGGACGGCACGACCCTGGGAGGAGTGCACTCCCCCGCAGGTGATTACACCCTGGTCATAACCGCCGAGGCGACCTACTCCAGCAGGACCTATTTCAGGAAGACCTGGAGGGAGACGTTCACCCTGGGTCCTCCTCTGGTGCAGGAGGAAGACCTGGTAAGGGGGGAGAGGGGCTTCTGAAAGCCGCCCTTCTTCTTGTGCTTCTCGGGCTTTCCGCCTTCTTCAGCGGAACCGAGACGGCGTTCTTCAGCCTCGACGGAGTGCAGAAACAGCGGCTCAAGACCACAGAGGCAGGCAGGAGGGCCCTGGCCGTTCTTGCCCACCCGGGAAGGCTTCTTGCGGCCATACTCATGGGCAACACCCTTGTGAACGTGGCAGCGGGGGCCGTGAGCGCCATGGTCACAAGGTCCATCGTCAGCAGTGCCTGGGGATTCGGCGCCGGAGTCCTGGTGATGACCTTTCTGCTTCTTGTACTCGGCGAGATAACGCCCAAGACCATAGCCAGGTACAGCAATGAGAGATGGGCCCTTTTCGCGGCTCCCTTCATCTCCCCCATGACCCGCCTGGCGGCCCCTGTGACCAGGATGCTTGAAAGGCTCTCGCTCAGGTCCGACACCGGAAGGCACCTGAACAGGAGCGAGATAATCACCCTGGTGGAGATGGCCAGGGGTGACGGAGTGGTGGGGGAAGAGGCTCTGGTGGCCGGAGCGGTTCTCTCACTGGGTGACAGGCAGTGCCAGAGCGTGATGGTCCCCAGGAGCGAGACCGTTGTCATGAGAATGGACTGGAGCCTGGAAAGGATGCAGCAGGAAGCCAGGTCGAACCCTTTCATGAAGTATCCTCTTGTGGAGGGCCCCGGAGAGCTGATAAGGGGCATGATCCATGTCCGCGACCTTCTGGGCCTTGAGAAGATCGTGGTGCGTTCCGTGGAGTTCTTTCCCGAAACCGCCCCCCTCGACCACGCCCTGAGAGAACTCAGGGGCGGCGGCGGAGGCATAGGCATCGTGGTGGACGAGTACGGCGACTGGAGCGGAATGCTGACCGAGAACGACATACTCGCCCGCGGGGTGTTCGACCCGGCCGGCTCAATGATGCCCGCCGGGGTCAGAAGAAGGCGGGACGGATTCCTGGTGCCGGCCGGGCTTCCCCTGGAGAGCCTGGAGAGGATGGTTGGCGAGTCGCCGGTGAGCAGGTGGGCCGAGTCCTGCGGTGGTTACGTGGAGGAGCTGTCGGGCCGCATACCCGGCCCGGGCGAGAGCTTCAGGTCGGGGAACCTGGAGTTCAGGGTGGAGTCCGCCACCGGGAGCAGGATCAACCACATTCTGGTCAGGCGGGTGGAACCGTGATAGCAGAGGCTGTCGTCTTTCTTCTGGCAGTGGCCCTCTCCACTGTGTGCAACGTTACCGAGACCGCGTTCTCCGCCGCAGGGCGCATCAGGGCCGCTGCGGCGGCCGGGACGGGGAGGCCCCTGGCAAGGCTTGCGGCCTGGTTCCTCAGGGACCCTGCCAGGTACCTTACCACCACCCTTGTCGGGACCAACATCGGCGTGGTCCTGGCATCCAGCATAGCCTCGGGCTGGGTTGCCGGCCTCAGGCCCTTCTTCACCACCCTGCAGGTGTTCGCCACGGCAGGCTTCCTTCTTGTCTTCGCCGAGATAGTGCCCAAGCAGAACGCCCTGGCAAGGGCCGACTCCCTGACAGGTCCGCTCTCGCCGGTCCTGGTCGTGCTGAGAGTGCTGTTCTTTCCACTGATCTATTCGGCGGGTTTCATATCCGGCCTCATCGCCGGGCGTCCCTCGATCAACCGGTTCTTCGAGAGCAGGGGGGAGGTGCGCAGTCTTCTGGAAATGGCAGGGGGGCACGAGGGCCGCATTGCCTGGGAGGCCATCGAGCTGGGGGAGAGAAGCATTCTTCCGCATGCCCGGCCCATCTCCGAGTTCCCTTTCATAACACTGGGTTCTTCACGGCAGCACGCTGTGCAGAGGATCATCGAGTCCGGCTCCGACTTCCTGCTGGTCTTCGAGGGCGAGGGGCGTACGCTCTCCGGGATACTTGAGAGCCGAACGGTACTCAAGAGCAGCGGCGCCTGGAACCCGGGCAGGATGCTCACAGGGATCCCTGCATATCCCGAGGACGCGGTTCCGCTGAAGGTCCTTCTGGACCTCTGGCGCTCGGGAGCGGGAGCAGCGGTGGTGCTGGACGAAAGGGGGCAGCCCGGCGGTATCGTTGTTCAGGGCGACGTTCTGGACTGCCTGATAGCTGAGGGCAGGCCCGTCCCCCTTGATTGACAATTTTACCCGACCTATGTAAATATCCGGTTGATCACATCCCGTTACAGGAAGGTTGTCTGTGGCGAAAGCCGGCCGAAATCCCCTTACCGGCCTTCCCGGCAATACAATGGTTCGGGACAGGCTTCAGAGGAACGTGATCCATGGCGGGCACACCGCGGCGTTCCTTGACGTGACGGGCTTCAAGCCGTTCAACGACCATTACGGCCTTTCACTGGGTGACCATGTCATACGCAGGCTTGCGGAGATACTCAGCGAAACCGTCCATCCCCACTTCGTGGGGCATGTGGGCGGCGATGATTTCGTCTGCACCGGCCCCGGGCAGGACTTCACCGCAAAGGTGGAGAAGGCCAGGCTCGAGTTCAGGGCCGCCGCCCCCGGATTCTACGGAAGCAGGGACCGTGAGGCCGGCGGCATAGAGACCTTCGACCGTTACGGCGGCTACCGGTTCTTCCCCTTCCTCGACCTGACCGTGGTGATGATCACAGCTGTTGACGGCGCCGAGTCGGTGGAGGACCTGTGCCGCAGGGCCGGCGCGGAGAAGTCAAGGCTGCGGGGGGTTCCGGTTCCCGGCCGGATCGGGCCTCTGCTGGCTTCGGATCCCCTTGCCGGAATGGCAGCCAGGGACTCGAAGGCTCTCATAGAAGCCGCCGGGATACTGAGGGAGAAGGGCGCGGTCCCTGAATTGAAGGGCATCCTTCAGGGGAGCTACGGGTGGAACCTCAGGAAGAGCGCGGCCCTGTCCCTTGGAAGGATCGGCGGGGAAGAGGCGGTGAAGGCCCTTCTGAACGCCCTTTCCGACAGCAGCCCCCATGTGCGTACCAGGGCTGTCGAAGGCCTTGTCCTCGCCTCGGGGAGCAGCGCCGGTCCGGTGATCGCGCCCATGGCCGGGGATCCCAGCACATGGGTGAGAAGGGCCGCCTACCGCGGAATGGGCCGGACCCGGACAGCGGAGGCTCTGCCTGTTCTGGAGCGCGCAGCCGTTGTCAGGTGCGCCAACACGCTGAACATGGTCCAGGAAAGGGCGGCTGCCCTGGACGGCCTGGCTCTGCTGGGAGACCCGGCATCGGCACCCTTTCTGGCGGGACTGTGCGCGGACCTGTCATACGAGCCCGCCAACCATGCCTTCCGGGCCCTGTGCTCGGTGGGAGGAGAAGAAGCGGCCGTGGAGATACTCAGGCGGGGGGTGGTGCCCGAGCATGTGCGCCTGGAAGGTGTCTCCCGGGAAAAGCTGGCGGCCCTGGAGGAACTGGCCGTTTCCGCACCCGACAGGAAAGGCCTGAGGCTTCTGTCAATACTGCCGGCGGAACTCTCCGATCCAACCCGGTCAACCCTCAGGAAGCTGCTTGGAAGCGCCGGCGGAGCGCTGTTCCTTCAGCTCGTCGAACTCCTTGAGGAGAAGGAGGTTCCCGCGGATCCCTCCTGCGCCGCCAGGGTCGCGGCGAGACTGGAGAGGGGAGACGCGGGACTTGACCCCCACGGCCTGAGCCGCTTTCTCGCCTGGCTCTCGCACAGCCCCGGTGTGGCTGCGGGAGCTTTCCTGAAACCCTTCCTCAGGATGCCCTCGGGGCAGGTCCGGCTGGCGGCGGCAACCGCTCTCTCCGCGAGATGCCGGGACTTGACGCAGCAGGCTTCCGAAAAGAGTTTCCAGGACCGAGGGAGATCAACTTGAACGAACGGGCCGAAAAGCTTCTCGGGTACCTCAGGGCGTTCGACGACCCGACCCTGATAACCTTCACCCCTGATCCCGAAGGCATAAACCTTCTGCTGAGGAACGTGCCGGCATCGGTGTTCGTCAGGGACGTTCAGACTGGCCAGCTCCTCTTCATGAACGACCAGGCCGCTGACCTTTTCGGAGTGCAGCCGTCCGATGTTCTTGGAGGCACCCTGGCCGACGCGGGGATGGGAATAACCCCCGAGGGCAAGGCCGGGCTCACGGGCGCCGTCAGGGGAACGCTGCGTGACTCCAGCGGGGCCAGGGTAAAGGTCATGGTGTTCTCCCGGAAGGTCGAGATCAGGGGCAGGACCGCCGAGATATGCCTTGTGATAGACGCCACCCTGTTCAGGGGCGAGAACGGGCGGGAAGCCGAGGCAGGCCTGGGCATCTTTCGACATGCACTGGTGGAGAGCGGAACCGCATACATCTTCACCGAGATCGCCGGGAGCGTCATAGAGCGTGACATGATAGTCATCGAGTCCGGAGGCGCACTTCCTGCCCCCCTGCAGGACAAGGTGAAACCGGGGTGCTCCATTTCAGAGCTTTTCCCTCCGGTGGAAGCCGCCAGGCTTGTGGAGACGGCCATATCCCAGGGTTCCGATGAGTCCGCCAGGGACCTTGAACTCAGGGGAGGCCTTCATGTCAGGCTTCTATCCGGCGGAGGCAGCAGGGCGATGCTGGTCTTCCCGAACCTTCGCGACAAGGAGGCACCGCCCGACAGGGTCCAGGCGAAGACCGGGAAACTCAGCGCCACCATCAGACGAACCGTACTGAACATAGATCCCACCGGCGATTCCACCGCGGAAGGAATGCTTCGCATGCTGGGATTCACCGCGGTGGGGGTGGACAGCGTTGCCAGCGCCCTGATCCTTCTCGAGGAAACCCCGGACAGGTTCCTGTTCGTTCTTCTGGAGCAGGAGAACCCCCCCGAGTTCCAGAGCCTGGCCGATCATCTGCTCTCCACAGGCACGGGGCTTGTGGCGGTCTCAACCCTGGAAACCCCTCCCGACACTCCTGAAGGGCTGAAGTTCGTTCAGGTTCCGGCACCCCTGGGCATCAACTCGCTTGCGTCGGCGGTCTCCCAGGTCTGCTGACAGGATTCGTTCCCGGTGAACCCCGGAAGGGGACCCGACTGCCCGGTACAGGAGAACCCCTGTCCAGCGGGATCCGGTGGATGGTTCCGAAGTCGTGCTTTACCTCTTGTTTCCGGAAAAGTATCTTTTCACCGGAGTTGAAACTCAAGCTCGAAGGGAACGGTCATGAACGGACTTGCGTTACTGGCGGTGCTGACCTGTGCCGCCCTGGCGGCGGGACTTCCCGGGATAACCATGGAGATCGAGCCTGTTCATCGCTCAGGCAGTTCGGTGCATCTGGTCACAGCCTTTCCATCGGTTTTTTCGCTGCCCTTGATCGGGGAAGCGGCAGGCATCCGGTTCGAGCCTCCGTCGGAGTACCAGGCCATCGGATCGGTCGAGTGCCGTTTCGTGGTTCCGGAGAAGGCGGGCATCTTCCCTGTCATCGCCGATCTGTACGATGAGGCCCTCTCCGTGAACCCGCTCATCCAACTCACCGAGCAGGCCCAGCAGTCGGTTGACCTTGCACCCGGCTGGCTGCAGGAGCACCTGATCTGGAAGTACTCGGTGCTCACCGGCGAGAACCAGGACAGGTACGGCGCGCTTCTGCTGGCACATCAGGGCCAGCCCTACTACGACGAGCTGGCCTTCACGGTGGCATACCTTTCCTGGACCATCCTGGCCAATCCCAGCTGGGACGAAGGGGTTCTGGTGGAGAACGCCCAGGGCATCTACGACCTGGACCCCCTGCTCAGTTACGTGAACGTAGCGGACTACCCGGGACCCGACTACTACAGCACCACCCAGTACAACACCATCGTGGGTCCCGACACCGTGTGGGTTGAGATACCAAAGGAAATCTACTACCACTACGTGGTCATGCCCAAGGTCTCGGACGAGAGGCCCCTGAACGACTCGTCGGTTTACAACATGTTCTGGAGGCAGTACCTCTGGGACATGGACGACCCGGGCTACCCGGTCCTGAGCGAGGTGCTGAACCAGAACGTTCTGGTCTTCTGGGACCAGGAGACGAAGAACTACGGCTGGTCATCGCAGGTGGAGTTCTCCGACAGCCTGCACGCAGTGGACATAGTGACCGGCTGGGTCAGGGCCACCATAGACGCTCCCGCCTCGGGCAACAGGCCCATACAGCCCAACGTTATAGCACACGAGCACAACGGGAACTGCGGCGAAAATCAGGACCTTCTCTGCGCCGCCGCCCGTCTTGCGCTCATACCCACAGCCTGCGTCATGGACATAAACGAGGACCACGTGTGGTGCCAGGCCTGGTGGGGGGACACCTGGCACGGCTGGTACGTTGACACCTTCAGCAACGACTACTGCGCCTACGACAAGGACAGGATGCCCGGCGGCAAGGACTGCAGCTGCATCTGGTACTGGAGGAACGACGGTTTCACGTACGATTACGTGGCCTACTACTCCAACTTCTGCACGTTCACGGTCACGGTCACCGACTCCGGCGGTGTGCCGGTTGACAACGCCTCGGTGCAGATAGCCAGCGAAGGCTGGCAGACCAGCACCCTCTACAGGGGCACCTGGGGGCAGACCGACAGGAACGGCCAGATCACCTTCGAACTCGGCGACAGCCAGAACTACTACCTCAACATAGCGACTTCCCTTGGCATTTTCGGGGGCGGCGGCTACGAGGAGATGATAGTCAACAGCATCTCAGGCATGGACTACTACTTCGACTGGATGACCCCGCAGCCCATGCCCACCCTCCCGCTGACCGAACAGCCGGAGGGAAGCTGGACCAAGTACCTTGTGCAGGTTGATTTCGACCTTCCCGCGGACCTGATGAACGGAAGGGACTACTACGCTTCACCGAGGTCCGAGTACG
Source organism: uncultured bacterium (assembly GCA_964541235.1). Classification (GTDB taxonomy): domain Bacteria; phylum Fermentibacterota; class Fermentibacteria; order Fermentibacterales; family JCC-6; genus UBA6080. Next base: position 68,510 of record CAZIPI010000011.1, read on the forward strand.
CGGAGCCCATCGCCGACGGCACCGCCGACTTCTTCATAGTGGACTCGGCCAACTGGGAGCTCTACCAGGCGGGCCAGCCCTTCCACTGCTACGAACTGATCCAGGGCGAAAGCTCGGGCCAGGTCTGGTTCTACGCCCCCTACACGGACCAGTGGTACATCGTTTTCAGCGGCGACAGGCACCACGGCTTCCAGACCATGGCCTCCGCCGAGATAACCCTCTGGCGCCATGACGGCACGGGGGTTCACGAGCCCGGTCCCGGCCAGGGCACTGCCAGGGTCTTCCCCAACCCCTGCGCGGTCCAGGCCCAGGTGCAGTTCGCCACCGTCTCCCCCGGGAATGCCACGGTCAGGGTCTATGACCTTCAGGGCAGGCTTGTGGAGAGCATTCATGAAGGGTTCCTGGAGAAGGGGAGCCACGGTTTCTCCATGAACACATCGGACCTTTCCAGCGGCATGTACTTCGTGAGGATCCGGGGCAACGGTGTCGAGGCGACAAGGAGCTTCGCGGTCATCCGCTAGAACAGGTGACCTGAAAGGCCGGGTCTGCGGGCCCGGCCTTCTGGCGGAGCGGAAGAAAGAGCCTCCGGCCAGGGGAGCGAGTACACATGCAATGACTTCATCGGCGTTCTTAAGGAGTCAGACATCGGGATCAGAATGGACGCGAAGTACGAGGAGGTCTGCCCGAATAGCTACGGGGACATGGTTGAGGCACGCAGAGAACTGGGCAGGTATCTGGACCGGTGAAGCATGCAGAGAAAGCATTCATTTCCTGGAGACAGGGCTCCGGATGCCATAAACTCAATCCGGGAAACCGGAAACCACGAAGCTGCCTGAGTCTAACGAAAACCGACCCACGAGCTGTCTATAAAAGTGGGGCCACTTCACAGAGACCCGGCTCCCCGGCGAGGGATGGAACATCCCGCCAGGCGAGAACACGAGTGTTTCCCCGTCGGTAAGACTGCCCGCCGCCGTAGACGAGTGCGGACTCCTCCGTCCCGGTAAGGCGGCACCACCATTCCAGACCGGATGTCGTGTCCGCGGTCAGTGTGGCGCCGGACTTGACCTCCACGGGTAGCAGGCCGGGGGACCTCTCAAGCAGGATGTCGACCTCGTGACCGGTGCTGTCCCTCCAGAAGAAGAGGTTGCCCCGCCTGCCCCGGTTGAGACGTTGCTTGAGGAATTCCGAGACGATCAGGTTCTCGAAAAGGGCACCCCGCATGGGAGAGAGGCTCATGGCCTTCTCGGAATCTATGGAAAGCATGGATGCTGGAAGGGCGGTGTCGTGGAAATAGAGCTTCGGGGTTTTACGGATGCGCTTGCTGAAGTTCCTGTGATAGGGTTGAAGGAGGAAGACGATGTACCCCGCTTCCAACACCGAGAGCCACTGCCTGGCGGTATTGTGGGTGATGCCGGCTTCACAGGCGAGATTGGACAGATTCAGCATCTGTCCCGTTCTAGCGGCGGCAAGCGCGAGGAATCTCCGGAAGGCGTTCAGATCCCGCACATTCACCAGCTCCCGCACGTCCCGCTCCAGATAGGAGCGGATGTAGTTCTGAGCCCATACCCCGGCGTCCAGGTTCCGGTCATGCACCGGTGGGTAGAGTCCGGAAAGCAGCACCGCATCCAGAGACATCTCCCCCAGTCTGTCCCGCAGTTCCCCCAGGCAGAAGGGCAGAAGTTCCAAATAGGCAGCTCTTCCTGCAAGGCTCTGGCTGATCCCGGATAGAACCCCGAACCGCTGACTTCCCGTGAGTATCCATCTCCGGGATGGCATGAAGTCCAGGATCTCCTGCAGGTAGGAGAGCAGATCCGGGGCGTGCTGGACCTCATCCAGCACGGCGCCTTGGGGAAAACGGTCCAAAAAGCCCCTGGGGTCTTCCAGTGCATGGGCACGCACATCCAGGTTCTCCAAAGACGCATACGCCATCTCCGGAAAGGCCGCCACAGCAAGGGTGGTCTTCCCGGATTGCCTGGGACCTGTCAGGATCACCGCCGAGTACTGGGATGCAAGGTGCCGAAGTGTCTCCAGTGAATCTCTTTGAATCGTCATGACAAGAACTTATGACGATTTTTGCAGATTGTCAATGCAACTCTCAATCTGCAAGAAGTGTTCTGGAACTCCTTCTTACGGGGATCTGGGCGTTCCCGCCCGGGTGCGGGCTTCTGGAGTATGTCCAGCATGATGTCCCCGCCGGAAGCGACGGCCCGGTAGAGGTGGGGAGGTTTCTCCAAGTCCGGAAAGGATCTGCCCAGTTCGTACCGGGCGAAGGTGTGCGGGACCAGAGGGGACTTCCCGCTGACACCTCGTCGGGCGGGCTATCTCTATGCCCTAG
>CAZIPI010000012.1:0-10958 GCA_964541235.1 uncultured bacterium
TGACCCGTGCCCTCTTCGGGCACGGGTCCCATGTCCGTTAAGGAGTTTCTTGAAAAGGCTTTCCATTGTTATCCCGGCCTTCAATGAAGAGCAGTCCATAGTCTCCACTGTCGAAAAAGTGAGGGACATGCTGGTCCATTCCCGCATGGACGGCGAGATCATCGTTGTCAACGACGGCTCCACCGATGCCACCGGAAGCCTGGCCGAGGCTTCTGGAGCCAGGGTCCTGAACCACGGGAGGAACCTTGGCTATGGAGCTTCACTGAAGACAGGCATACGGGGTTCGGAATCCGAGCTCATTGCCATATCGGACGCGGACGGAACATATCCGGTAGAAAGGCTGCCCGACCTTCTGGATGCCATGAACGGCGCCGAGATGGCTGTTGGAAGCAGGACCGGCGAATCGGTTCGAATTCCCATTATGCGAAAGCCTGCAAAATGGGTGTTGAGCAGGCTGGCCAACCGGCTCACCGGAACCCGGATACCCGACCTGAACTCGGGGCTCAGGGTGTTCACCCGCAGCCTTGCATCAAGGTACATGCACCTTCTTCCCGAAGGTTTCTCCTTCACCACCACCATAACAGTGGCTTCCCTCTGTGACGGAGTGACCGTGAAGTTCATCCCCATTGACTACCATAAAAGGGAAGGTGAATCCAAGATCAGGCCGGGGCATTTCCTCAGTTTTCTAATGCTGGTCTTCCGGCTCGCAGTCCTCTTCCGTCCTCTGAAGGTCTTTCTGCCCGTCTCATTGCTGCTGTTCATGCTGGGATCCATGAAACTCCTTCTGGATCTTGTGATCGCCATAGGCCAGGTCGGCTTTGCACCGGCTCTCATAAGCTACCCCATCATTTCCACAACCACCGTTATCTTTCTGGTTTCGAGCCTTCAGGTCCTTCTGGTCGGAATGGTAGCCGAGGCGCTGGCAGTGAGGCGGTAAGCCCATTGTGCGGCTTTGCTGGGGTCCTGCTGGGGAGTGCCGGCGAAAGGTCTTTCGAGACTGAAACCGCGCTTGAGGCAATGTCACTGATCCTCTCCCACCGCGGTCCCGATGATCACGGGCTTCAGTGGGTGGGTCCATGCGGCCTTGCCCATCGCCGCCTGAGCGTCATAGACCTTTCCGCTGCGGGTCACCAGCCGATGCCCAGTGAAGACGGCAGGGTGTGGATCGCCTACAACGGCGAGGTGTACAACTTCAATGAGCTCAGGCGGGAGTTCGGACTCGACCGGGAGTTCCGTTTCCGCTCACGGACCGACACCGAAGTCCTGCTCTTCCTGTACGAAAAGCTTGGCAGGGGATTCCTTGAACACCTCAACGGGATGTTCTCGCTGGCGATCTGGGATTCCCGACGGGATACGCTGCTCCTGGCCAGGGATCCATTCGGAATAAAGCCCCTTTTCTACATGGAACACAACGGAGGCTTCTGGTTCGCATCCGAGATAAAAAGCCTGCTGCAGGCACCCGCTTTCGTGAGGGAGCCCAATCAAGAGGCTCTGTACCACTACCTGGCCTTCAATTATGTGCCGGGTACGCTCACGCCCTTTAAAGGCGTTTGCGAGCTTTCACCCGGGACTGCCATCGAGGTCAGACCTGGTTGCGGAGTGACAGCAAGATGGGATCACTTTGAATACGGAAGCGAGACGGATCATTCTCTGGATCAGGAGACAGCCGTTGAGGAAACGCTCAGGCTGCTTAGGGAATCCGTTGGAAGACAGCTCATCAGCGATGTTCCGGTCGGGGTGATGCTCTCCGGAGGTATGGACTCAAGCGCCCTGACCGCCCTGATGGCTCAGGTAAGGGGAGGATCGGCCTTTCACACGTTCTCCCTCTCCTTCCGGGAGCCAAGCTTCGACGAATCGCCCTATGCCCGTATGGTGGCTGAGGATACCGGTACCATCCACCATGAGATCATGGTGACACCAGGGAAGGTCGAAGCTCTGCTGCCCGGGTACCTGGCCCACATTGACGAACCATACGCCGACGGCTCGGCCATACCCACATGGCTCCTGGCAGCGGAGGCGGCACCGCTGGTCACAGTGCTGCTCTCGGGGGAGGGTGGCGACGAGCTTTTCGCAGGCTACGACACCCATGCGGCCATGAAGGCCAGAATGATCTACAGAAGACTGGTACCCGGTTTCGTCAGAAGGGGAGTAGTGGCCCCCATTGTCAACCGCCTTCCTGTATCGCACAGCAAGCTCAGCTTCGAGTTCAAGGCGAAACGGTTCACAACGGGTTCCGAACTCGGTGTGCCCGAGTCGCACTTCGCATGGCGGGCCGTCCTCACGGGGGATGAGCGACTCAGGGTCCTTCCCGGCGCTCACAGGGGCCGGCAGCCGTCCGAGACGTTCTTCACATCCGTCTACAATGCTTGCAGCGGCGAAACCCCGCTTGCCAGGATCCTTCGCATAGACACTGCAAGCCATCTTCCCAACGACCTGATGATAAAGAACGACAGAATGACCATGGCGCATTCCGTTGAGGCAAGGGTGCCCTTCACCGACACCGGGCTGTACCGGTTCTCTGCCAGCGTGCCCGACGGCATCAGAATGCCTGGTCTCAGGCCGAAGAACCTTCTCCGGAAGGCCATGAAGGGCATACTCCCCTCCAGGGTGAGGGCCAAGAAGAAGGTGGGTCTGGAGATGCCCTATTCCGGGTGGTTCAGGAACGAAATGAAGGATTTCGCACATGACAGCCTGTTCAGCTCGAGCATCCTCGAAAGCGGTGTTCTCGCCAGGGCAGCGCTGGAGGAGCTTTGGAACCACCACCAGGAGGGCAGGAGGGATAACGGACGGGCTCTCTGGGGATTGCTCAATCTTTCCATGTGGTATGACCTGTACATCTCCACAGACCACTACAGGAGCTTCGTACTCCCGGGAAGAAGCAGGCTCAGGGGTGAGTGAACCCAAGCGGGTCGTGATCCTGGGAGGGGGCCCGACCGGCCTCTGGACAGCCATGAACCTGCTGCGGATGCATCCCGGGCTGAGTGTCACCATTCTGGAGAGGGAGGGGTTCCCCGGCGGTATCGCCGGAAGCTTCACGGCTCATGGTCTCACCTGGGACCTGGGCAGTCACAGGCTGCATTCTGCGGCATGCCCCGGGTTGATCGGCGAAGTGAGGGAGTTGCTGGACGGCGATCTTCTTCTTCGGCCCCGGAACGGAAGGATACTGCTGGAAGGCAGGTTTCTCAGGTTTCCCCTGTCCCTTTCGGACATGGCGCTGCATCTGCCCTTTTCCTTCGCTCTCGGTGCGGCCATGGATGGGCTCGCGGCCCCTTTCCGGAACAGGCCCGTGACAGACGCGACCTTCGCCGATGTGATGACAGCGGGTCTGGGAAGGACCATCTGCAATAGGTTCTACTTCCCTTACGCCGAGAAGCTCTGGGGTCTTGCCCCGGATTCCCTTGACGGTGAGCAGGCAAGGAGAAGGGTTTCGGCTGGAACCATGTCCGGACTGCTGAGAAAACTCGTTCCAGCCCCGCGGTCTCGGAACGACAGAAAGTCGTTCCATTATCCCCGGGGCGGTTTTGGAATGATCTTTTCCGCTGCGGCACGCAGGGTTGGATCACTTGGGGGACGGCTTGTGACGGACGCCGTGGTTCGAAGCGTTTCACCCCCGATCGAGGGCGCTCCCGGAGCGGTCGCGTTCAGCCGGGGGGAGAGAGACACTGTTCTGCCTGCCGATTTCGTTTTCTCGACCATACCTGTGACCTCGCTTGTGAAGGCCATGGCCTCACAGGTCCCCGAGGAGATCAGGACCGCATCATCATCCCTCTCGTACCGCTCAATGGTTCTTTTCTACATCGTACTGAACTCGCAGCGCTTCTCTGCGTACGATGCCCATTACTTTCCCGGTCCCGAGACCCGGTTTTCAAGGATGTCGGAAAGGCAGAACTACGACGCATGTCCGGAAGCTCCCGGAACAACGGGTCTCTGTTTCGAACTGCCCTGCTTTCGCACAGATCCCGTCTGGTCAATGGAAGACAGCGACATACTCGGGATCGTGCTTGGGGGAATGGCCGCATCCGGTCTGCCTGTGCCCTGTGTGAAGGCATTCTTCACCCGCAGGATCATCGAGGCATACCCTTCCTACCCATCCGGGTGGCACAGGCACTTCGAGGCGGTTGACTCGTGGCTCGCCCGGTTTCCCGGGCTGGTGACCATTGGCAGGCAGGGCCTGTTCGTTCATGACAACACTCACCACGCCATGGAGATGGGCGCTGCCGCGGCCCGGTGCTTCGATCCCGGGGCCGGTTGGGACGCCACGGGCTGGTCCGAAGCCAGAAAGCTCTTCGCGAAGAACGTGGTGGAGGACTGATTGCCGCTCCCTGGCAGTTTGTGGTTATAATGCATCCATGACCGGTATTCCAAAAGGTGAGCCCATGACCGGCAGATCGGCGGGGTATGCCGTATGCCTTGCTGCGGTGACCCTGATGGCTCTGCTATCAGCCCTTTCGTACCAGAAGAGCCTCACCGGGGATGAAGCACTCACCGTGACCCTTGCCAGAGGGCCGTTCGTTTCCATGGTGAACACAGTTGCCCGGGAAAGCCACGTGCCCGGTTACCACCTGCTCCTCTGGCTCTGGGTCCGCGCATTCGGGGCAGGACTTCCCGCTCTCAGGGTGTTTGCGTTCATCCCGGTGGGCTTCCTTGTGTTCGCCGGCTGCAGGAGCTTTCCCCGTTACGGCTTCCTCGTGCTTGCAACGAGCCCATTCCTTCTTCACCTGGCTGTCGAGTTGAGGATGTACGGTCTCCTGGCCCTGGTGGGCATGGGGATCCTGTTGACCCTCAAGGGGCTTTCCCGAAGGTTCACCACGGGAAGGTTCCTTGTGCTTGTTTCGTTATGTGTGGCTGGTGTCTGGACGCTCCACTTCGCCTGGCTGGCCGTGGCCGCTTCGGTGGCTGTTCTGTTCCGCAGCGGCAAGAGGCTTCATGCCCTGCTGCTGGCCGTCGCTGTTATTGCGGCGTTTTCTCCCTGGGCACCCAACATGGTCAGGCAGTTCCACAGGTTCAGCCCCTGGGGCGAGAGCGGTGATTTCCAGATGTTCGAGCTTGCCGGACCGACCCAGAGGATCATCGGGGCACCTTTTTCCCTGGCCGGCACCCTGCTCCGGTTCGCCGCCGGGAACGGAGCTTTCAGATTCAACCTGTTCTCCATGGGAGCCCTGTCCCCCTTGGCATTTGCAGGTTTCCTCCTTCTGGGGCTCATGCTTGGAGCGGCACTGCTCGGGAGGAGGTATCCAGGCCTCGAGGGCTGGCTCCTGCTCCTTTTTGTCATGCTGCCTGTGAGCTTTCTGCGTCCGAGTGCCAGGCATTTTTCCCTGGCGTATCCTGTTTTCGCCGCATCGGTCGCCGCAGGCCTTTCAGGGGATGGCGCTTTGAGGAGGATCCTGAGAGTCACCGTACCCATGCTCTCCCTCATCATGTGCGTGCCATTCATCACAAGGTCCACCCTTCCCCAGCGATGCACTTTCGACCGTGATTTCAGAAGGGCGGCCTTTGCTGCCGGAGCCGCAGCGCAGGCCGGCAACGGGACGATCGTGGCCTATCTTGATACCCACTCACTGCTTGGCGTTCTCTACCATCTCGAAGAGCAGGGATTCACCGGCCTGGAAGTCATCCATCCCCATGGCGAGCGGTTCGATTCGGGCTGGCTGATATACTTCGAGCCAACTGAAACCGTGTCCTATCTTCTTCACGACACAGATTCGCTGGTGGCCGGCTGGGGGGATGAGTTTCTGCTTCTGGCCAATGATCCCACCCTTTCAAGGGGGCCCTTGTTCGGAGGCGCGAACCCACTGATTGGGCGCGGCAGCGACATGATAGCCGATGTTGACCTATTGGAATGCCTGGAAAAGCGCTTCAGGATCGAGAGGATGCCACTTCCCGGCAGCGGAGGGCCCTTCTCCCTCTTCCATGTGAGCGCTTCAGGAGAAAAGTGAAGGAGACCATCGTGAAAGAGGAAGACAAGAAGGAGATGATCGAAGTTCTGAACCGGGCCAGGGCCATGGAGCTCCACGCCATAGTGCAGTACATGAACCAGCACTACAATCTCGACGACATGGACTACGGCCTGCCTGCGGGAAAGGTGAAGCTCATCGCCATTGATGAGATGCGCCACGCAGAGATGTTCGCCGAGAGGATCAAGGAACTCGGGGGCGAACCGCAGACCGACCGGGCGGCAAAGGTTCAGCACGGGCAGGACGTGGATGTGATCTTCGGGTTCAACTCCACCCTGGAGGAGGACACCATATCAGCCTACAGCGGGTTCCTGTCCCGCTGCCGTGAGGCAGGCGACAGCATCACCGCCCGGATCTTCGAGGTGGTGATCGAAGAGGAGCAGATCCACCTGAACTACTTCGACAACGAGAAGGGGCACATCCAGCGCCTGGGGGCGGCGTACCTCGCAACATGGGCCGGAACGTCGTCGGCTACGGGTCTTCCCGCAGCCCTCGGCTACGCAGCCACAGCCGGCGGGGAGTAAGGGCCATAGTCCGCGTTGCGCTGGCGGCCGCCGGACTGGTCTCCCTGGGGGTGGGGGTGCTGGGCATCTTTCTGCCCCTTGTGCCCACCACTCCCTTTCTCATCCTGGCGGCCGCCTGCTTCGTCCGGAGTTCCCGCAGGCTTCACGGCTCCCTGATGAATCACAGGCATCTGGGCCCATACATAAGGAACTACAGCGAGCACAGGGGGCTTACCAGGGGCGCCGCAACAGCCACTCTCGTGCTCCTTTGGGTCACGCTCGGGGTGTCCGCCTTCCTTACCCCCGTAACAACGGTGGTTCGGTTGCTGCTTCTTGCAGTGGGGGTTGGGGTTACCATCCACATTCTTTCCCTGAGAAGGCTTCCGGGCACTTGCGCCGACCCTGGCGGTGAAGTAGTTATCCCTCACGGAAAGGACTCGAAAGAGAAGCCATGAGCGAACCGGACCAACCCCCCCCGGGGGCTGAAAAGACGACCCCGCTTCTGCGGGGGCCAGCTATCGGGCTTCACCCGCCGCTGTCCTGACGGACCGAAAGGCTCGCCGGCGCCCGGGGAGGCCCGGGTGATGGGAGGTGAGCCGATTGAACCCCCTTGACACCGATGCCTTCAGGGATTTCCTGGCAAGGGCGGACTATCCTGCAATAGCCTCGATGTGCGCCGGGAGCCATCCGGCCACCGCCGCGGAGATGCTGGAGGGTCTGGCCCCCGAACAGGTCCGCGACGTGCTCCGCCACCTTGAGAGGGAACCCAGGGCCGATGTGTTCAGCCACATGAGCCTGGATTTCCAGGTCGATCTGATCTGCCTCCTGAGACGGAGGGAGGTGGCTGACCTGATGACGGACATGCCCTCCGACGACCGGGCCGACCTCTTCAAGAACCTCCCCGAAGACAGGCGGCTGGAGATACTTCCCGCCATGGCACAGGCGGAGCGGGAGGACATAAGAAGGCTCACCGCCTACGAAGAGGGAACCGCGGGAGCCGTCATGACCTCGGACTACGCAGCTCTCCAGCCTGACCTTACCGCCACCCGGGCCATCGAGCGGCTGAGAGAGATAGCCCCGGACAGGGAGACCATCTACACGGCGTTCGTGGTTGACGGGGAAAGAAGGCTGCTGGGCAGCCTCTCGCTGAAGGACCTGATCGTGGCTCCCAGGGACAGGCTGGTACGTGACCTCATGGAGACCGAACTGATCTCCGCCGGGGTGGACGACGACCAGGAGGAGGCGGCACGACAGATCCAGAAGTACGACCTGATAGCACTCCCGGTGGTGGACGCCTCCGGGGCCCTGGTGGGCATCATCACCCACGATGACGCTCTGGACATCATCACCCAGGAACACACCGAGGACATGGAGAAGTTCATGGCCATCGCCGGAAGCCATGAAGCAACAGCCTACCTGAAAACCGGGGCTTTCCGCCACTTCCGCAACAGGGCGGTCTGGGTTGTCATCCTTGCCGCTCTGGGAATGGTGTCGGGCTACATCGTCCAGAGGTCCGAAGCTGTCCTGATGCAGTTCGCCATCCTCGTGGCATTCATGCCCATGCTTGCCGCCGCCGGGGGGAACACCGGCAGCCAGGCCGCCACACTGGTGATCAGGGCCCTTGCCCTGAAGGAGATAAACGGCAGGAACATCCTCTCGATCCTGGCCAAGGAACTTCAGGTGGCTCTCATGCTGGGAGCGGTACTCGGAGCCCTGGCCTTCGGCCGGGTGGTGCTCTTCGGAACCGGGAGCCAGTCTTTCGGTTGGCCCCACCTTCAGAGACTGGGGTTCGCCGTGGCTTTGGCTCTCGGGATACAGGTGGTGACCGCGACCCTTATCGGAGCCCTGCTCCCCATGGGCGCGCACAGGCTGCGGCTCGACCCGGCTGTGGTCGCAAGCCCCGCCCTTACTACTGTCGTTGATATCACAGGGCTTGTGATCTACTTCACCACCATCAGGATCGTCCTTGCCCCATGAACGGAGTCGGACACGGTGAACACCCCGGATAGAGACCTTTTGAAGGAATGCCTGAAAAGGGGGGACTTCGCGGCGATAGCCGGGATTCTCGCTGAGAGCCATCCGACGACCGCCGCGGAGATACTCGAGGGATTCTCCCCCGAACGGGTCCGTGACATTCTGCGCCACCTGGAAAACGAACTGAGGGCAGATGTCTTCACCCACCTTGACCTCGATCATCAGGTCGAACTCATCTCCCTCATGAAAAGAAGGGAGGTTGCCCGGCTGATGACGGACATGCCTCCCGATGACCGGGCCGACCTGTTCAAGAGCATGCCGGAGGAGAGGCAGCGGGAGATTCTGCCAGCCGTGGCCCAGGCGGAGCGGGAGGACATAAGGAGGCTCACGGCATACGAGGAGGGTACCGCCGGAGCGGTGATGACCTCGGACTACGCCGCGCTCCAGCCGGACCTGACGGCCACCATGGCCATCGAGCGGCTCAGGGAGATTGCCCCGGACAGGGAGACCATCTACTCGGCGTACGTTGTTGACCATGACCGCAGGCTTCTGGGCTACGTCTCGCTGAAGGACCTGATCGTAGCCGGCCGCAACAGGCTGGTGGGTGATATCATGCACCACGAGGTCATCTTCTCCAGGGTGGACGACGACCAGGAGGAGGCGGCACGCAAGATACAGAAGTACGACCTCATAGCCCTTCCGGTGGTGGATGCCTCCGAGGCTCTTGTGGGAATCATCACCCACGATGACGCCCTCGACATAATCACCCGTGAGCACACCGAGGATATGGAGAAGTTCATGGCCATAGCCGGAAGCCATGACCCTTCCGCCTACCTGCGGACCGGCCCCGTGACCCACTTCCGGAACAGGGTGTTCTGGGTCACCGGGCTTGCGATGCTGGGCATGGTCTCCGGGTTTGTGATACAGAGCTTCGAGGGGCTGCTGCTGCAGTTCGCCATACTGGCAGCCTTCATCCCCATGCTTTCCGACACCGGGGGCAATACGGGAAGCCAGGCGGCAACACTGGTGATAAGGGCGCTGGCGTTGAAGGAAGTGGACTCCGGAGACGTAGGAAGGGTCCTGCTGAAGGAGTTCAAGGTCGCCCTGATGCTTGGCGTGCTTCTCGGTCTTCTTGCCTATGCGAGGGTCATTCTGCTGGGCGCCGGATCGTCGGGTCCCGAGGAGTTCACCCTTCACCGAATAGGGTTTGCCATCGCCCTGGCGCTGGCACTTCAGGTGGTGACCTCCACGCTTGCCGGAGCAATGCTTCCCCTCGGGGCTTCGAAGCTGAAGCTCGACCCCGCTGTGGTTGCGAGCCCCGCCCTCACTTCGGTGGTGGACATAACCGGCGTGGTGATCTACTTCGCCACGGTGAAACTGGTGCTGGGGGTCTGAGCTAGAAGATCTTCAGAAGAAGGTACGCTCCACCTGCTGCCACCAGCAATCCAGTAGTTGTTCTCACCCACTTTGCCGTTCTGCTCTGTCCCGACCATTCAACAACGCGTTGGATCCTTCCGGCGAAAGCTCCCATAAGAAGAACGATCCCTGCATGACCAACAGCGAATGAGACCCCCAGAAGAGCAGCCATAGGGAATGATCTGAGGCTGAACATCACAGCCAGTACGGGAGCCATGAACGCGAATGTACAGGGTCCCAGAGCAGCACCGAAAACGATTCCAAGGATCAGGGCGGGTGAACCGGAGCCAATCCGGCCCGTGTTGAGCCCGGGGATCGGCAGTTGAAAGAGCCCCGCTATCGAAAGCCCGACAGTTATCAGGAGAACAGCAAGAATGCCTTCTCCCACAGGACCCACATCGCCTGCAAGCCTTCCCAGAAGATTTGTTGCGAGGCCAATGACCGCAATGGAAACTGTCATGCCCAGGGCGAATGCCACGGCGATTCTCATGGGAACGCGCCTGTCGAGGTTCGCCCCGCGACTCCGCATCATGCAACCGAACACCAGGGGGATGCTTACCAGATGACACGGACTGAGCACCATGCTGAGCACACCCCAGACGAAAGAAGCCAACAAGGCCGGTATTGCGGAAGAGGAAAGTCCTTCGTTCAGCACCGTGAGGAATGGACCCACCTGCCTACACCCCGTCTTCCTCGACGAAGTAGCCGTGTTCTTTGAAAATCCTCATCATGCCTTCAGCATCGATGTAGCCTTCGTGCCTCGCCAGTTCGACCCCTTCCGGGCTGTAGAATATCTGGGTCGGGATAACCCTGATACGGTAGCGCGAGGCGGCGTTCCTATCCTGGTAAACATCTATGAACACCACTTCCAGCGAACCCTCCATGGTGGTTCTCAGGCGCGAGAGCTCCGGCTGCATCATTCTGCATGGGACGCAGGACTCTGCCCCGAGATCCACCAGACGGGGAAGCCCGGATGCCTCTGAGACTGCCTCGACCGGTTCCGTCTTTCCGCCGCATGCCAGGGTTGCCAGAAGGATCGCCGTTGAGAGAGCTGTTCTGGATCTCATCTGGAAAGGATCCCCTTGAGCTCGGCCTCTCCGGGAAGCCTGCC
>CAZIPI010000012.1:11058-69433 GCA_964541235.1 uncultured bacterium
ACCCATTCCGAAGGGATCCATGCCTCGCGCCCCGGCCTGCCCAGCAGGGCCCCCGCAACGAGGACACCGGCGAAGAGCAGTGGAAGTATCAGCTTTGCGAAGCCCCAGGTCTCCTCCGCCCAGCGGCGCCCTTCCCCCTCGCTTGTCGAGAGCGCCCATGCGAAAGCCAGAAGGCCTGTGCCGAAGGAGGCCAGCGACCCTGCGCCAAGGACCGCAAGAGCCCCGGCCAGCGCCGCTGTCAGCAGAAGTTTCCAGGGTTTGACGCCGAGCCACAAAGTGGATGCCGTGAAGATGAGAGCCGCGAAGACCGACGTTATGATCCATTTCACTGACCACACGGCATGCCAGAGGCCTGACGAGCTGCCGGGGGCGCTCCAGTTGGCGAACACCAGCAGACCCACAAGAGAGGCGAACAAGAGTATCCGCTGGAACAGAGGCTGTGAGTCCTGCTCGCCTGTGAACAGGAAGCCTTCGGTGCGCTCCCTCTCCTCCCGGCGGTAGATGAGGTGCATGCATAGCCCTATCACCACGCTGAAGACCACCGCCCCCACGGCCCTCGCCACTCCCAGCTCGATTCCCAGGACCCTGGCGGAGAGGATTATGGCCAGCACGTTGATCGCCGGCCCGGCGTAAAGGAAGGCCGAAGCAGGACCGAGCCCGGCGCCCATTCTGTAGATCCCCGCGAACAGAGGGAGCACGGTGCAGGAGCACACCGCGAGAACGCTTCCCGAGACCGAGGCGACGCCGTAGGCCACGGCCTTCTTGGCCTTCGGTCCCAGGTACTTCATCACCGCCTCTTTTTTCAGGAATACCGCCAGCCCGCCGGCGATCAGAAGAGCAGGGAGAAGGCAGAGTATCACGTGCTCCCGTGCGTACTCATGGAGCAGGTGGAGTGATTCGGTGACCCCTTCCCAGAAACGTTCCGACGAAAGGGGCATGTAGAACGCTCCGGCGAACACCAGAAGCATCAGAAGCATGGCCTTCCATTCGCCCCTGATGTTCACGGGCATTCTCCGCAGGTTTCGGAAACGACCCTCTCGACGCAATCGAGGAACTCGTTCAGACACGGGGTGAGAAGGCGGTGAAGAACCCGGTTCCCTTCACGGCGGGAAGCAATGATCCCGGCGTTCCGAAGGACCCCCAGGTGCCTTGAAACGGTGGACATGTCCGAGCCCACAAGTTCGGTGAGTTCGGACACGGTCCTTTCGCCCCGCTCCAGCGCATGGACCATGAGCAGCCGGGAAGGGTGGGCGAGAGAGGCCATCATGCCGGCTTTGCTCTTCAGGGATTCAGGATCGGTGCTTCGCATGTCCGCTCCTTGAAAGGGTGTATTTGCAATATAGGCCAAATATGCAAACAGTCAACCCCGCTCTGAGCGGATCACTTTCTCTTTATCATGCTCTTCCAGCCGGAAGAGCCCAGCACGGGAGGTATCCTGCCGCTTCCAAGGGTTCCCACGGGCTCGGTGACGAAGAAGACCCCGGGGTCAACGGTCCTGACCTGCTCCATGATGGGTCTGAACTCCCGCCTGGGACAGACTATGTAGAGTTCGGTCACTGTTCCCGTCATCCCCCGGCCCTGGAACTCGGTCACAGGGAACCCCATCTTCCTTATGAGCTCGGCCAGTTCCGGCGCGCTTTCCCTGGCGATGATCTTGATGATGATGGAGCCCATGGCAAGCCTGCGCTCTATCATTATGCCAGCCACGTTCCCCGACGCGAAACCCAGGGCGTAGAACGCACCTATCACCGGATTGTCCCTGACCTGGCCGATGACGGTGGAGATCACCAGGAGCCAGATGCTGATCTCCACGGAACCCAGCAGGAAAGCCAGGAGGGTGCGCCCCTGGATTATGCTGATGGTGCGCATGGTGCCCAGGGAGACATCAAGCACCCTGGCCCCGAACACAAGAAGCCCGAGAAGTATCACCTCAGCGCTCAAGCCGCACCCCGCTTCCCGTCACCGCCTTCAGCCCCCTAACATACTGCCCTGTCTTCACACCCGCTTAACATCAGTGCCGGATCGTAGGGCATGCAGATGGTTGTCGTCACCAGTCAAGGAGGTGGATCCATGCCCGTACCAAAGGTGCTTTTTCTGTGCGGCCGGAACTCGGCCCGCAGCCAGATGGCCGAAGCCTTCCTGAACCTTCACGGAGGTGAGTTCTTTGAAGCCCACAGCGCAGGTCTCGAACCTTCAGAGATACACCCCCTGACCATCGAGGTGATGCTGGAGAAGGGGATCGACCTGATCGCGCTTGGTCACCGCTCGAAGGGGATATGGGAGGAGTACGTGTCCAGGCATGTGATGATCGGCTATCTTGTCACCGTATGTGAAAGGGCCGAGGCCCGTTGTCCCATCTACCCCGGTCCGCATGCAAGGGAGGACTGGGGCGTTCCGGACCCTGATGTGTCAGGGCTGAACCCCCGGGAATCCCTCGAGCTTTTCCGGAACACCAGGGACATCATCGAGGAGAGGGTGAAGGACTTCATAGCCCGGCATCACGGGGACTGAAGCAACCGGGAGGTTGCCCTCAGGCCGATTTCCTCCTATGCTTCCGCATGTCGTTCCATATGGGTCAGGGGTGAGCCCGTACCCTTTCAATACCGTTGTTTTCGGCTCGATTCAGGAGGATTATGAGCAGGGCAAGGTCGTTTTCCGGAGGAACCCATCCGCCGGGCAGAAAGGAGCTCACCAGTTCCCGGGCGATCCAGCCGGTCCCCGCCCCGGAGAAGGTGACGGTCTCACTCTGCCAGCACCTGGGGGCGCCATCCACTCCCGTGGTGAAACCCGGGGATACGGTGACCTTCGGGCAGCTTCTCGGTGAGCGGAACGGTTTCATAAGCCTTCCCACCCACTCTCCCGTGGGGGGCAAGGTCCTGAGCGTGGGCGAGGCTCCCATGCCCCACAGGAGGTCGGGACCGGCGGTGGTTATCGAAGTCGCCGACACCGGCCAGGCACCTGTGTTCGAACCCTGGCGGGAATGGCGGGACAGAAGCCCGTCGGAGATCGTGGAGAGGATCAGGGATGCGGGTGTCTGCGGCATGGGTGGGGCGTGCTTTCCCACTTTCGTAAAGCTTTCGCCTCCCCAGGGGCGGAAGATAGACACGCTGATAATCAACGGGGTGGAGTGCGAGCCCTACCTCACCGCGGATCACAGGTTGATGCTGGAGAACCCCGAAGACGTGATAGAGGGTATGAACATCATCGCCGCGGTGCTGGGGGTGGACAGGCCGTGCATCGGCATCGAGGTCAACAAGCCCGACGCCGTTGCCCTGATGGAGAGAATGAACGTCACGGTGGTCCCGCTCAGGGTGTCCTACCCCCAGGGCGCCGAGAAGCAGCTAATTGACGCCGTCTGCCGCAGAAGGGTCCCTGCGGGCGGTCTTCCCCTCGACATCGGGGTGGTGGTGCAGAACGTGGGCACCTGCGCCGCCGTGGCCCAGGCGGTGCGCGACGGGTTTCCGTCCGTTTCCAGGGTCACCACCGTCAGCGGTCTTGGAGTGACAAGCCCGGGAAACTTCCTGAGCTGTGTGGGAACGCCCCTTTCAGCCCTTGTGGAGGCCGCCGGCGGATACTCACCGGACGTGATAAGGCTCGTGCATGGCGGACCGATGATGGGAATGGCGGTTCACACCGATGAGGCACCGGTCACCAAGGGGACAAGCGGCATTCTGGCGATGTCGGCGGCGGAGGTGCGCGATGTCTCGGAAGGGCCGTGCATCAGGTGCGGAAAGTGCGTGGACGCATGTCCCCTGAACCTTTGCCCCAGCATGATAGCAAAGGCCTCCGAGTACGGGAACTGGGCCATGGCCGGCGAGTACGGCGCACTGAACTGCATGGCCTGCGGAACGTGCAGCTACGTCTGTCCCGCCGGAAGATACCTCGTGCACTACATAAAGCGGGCGCAGAACGAGATACGGGCCGCTGCCCGTACCGGTAAGGGGGCGTGATGGCCGAGGCAAGAAGGTTCGAGCTGGCAGTCTCCCCCCACGTGTCCGCCGGCGCCACCACCCGAAGGGTGATGACCGACGTTTCCGTGGCCCTTCTTCCAGCCCTGGCGGCCGGCGTGTTCTTCTTCGGTATGAAGGCCCTCTGGATAACTGGCCTAAGCGTGCTGGCGGCAGTGCTCACCGAGTGGCTCTGCCTGCGGTTCATGAAGAAGCCGGTCAGCATCGTCCTCGACGGAAGCGCTGTGGTTACCGGCATGCTTCTGGCGTTCAACGTGCCCCCGGCGGTTCCCTGGTGGCTTCCCATACTGGGAAGCGCCTTCGCCATAGCGGTGGCCAAGCAGGCCTTCGGAGGCCTGGGGAACAACATCGTCAATCCCGCGCTTCTGGGCAGGGCGTTCCTGGTCGCCAGCTTCCCGGTCCTCATGACCGCGGGCTGGCTTGCTCCCAACGACCCCGCCGGTCTCGCGGGATGGGACCAGTCCGGCATCAGGCCCGAGCTGCTTGCGGAAGCCGACGCCATAACCGGCGCCACACCACTGAACCTTATGAAGCAGACCTTCACATGGGATTCGGAAGCTTTTGAGGCCCTGTCCGGGGGTGACGGAGAGGGTGCTGCCGCTCTTCGGGAGAAGGCTGCGGGCACCAGGGAACTCCTCTCGTCGGCCCAGGCCAGGATCAGCATGTTCATGGGCAGGACCGGCGGGTGCATAGGGGAGACCAGCGCCCTTATGCTCCTTCTGGGAGCGCTGTACCTGTTTTTCAGGAAGGTGCTGGAGCCAAGGCTCCCTCTCACTTATCTGGGCGCGGTGGCGCTCTTCGGCTGGCTCTTCGGAGGGCCGGGTCTTCTTCAGGGCGATCCGCTCTTCCACCTCCTTTCGGGGGGGGTGGTCCTGGGAGGCTTCTTCATGGTTACGGACATGGTGACCACGCCGGTTACCAGAAATGGACGGATCATCTTCGGGGTCGGCGCGGGTCTTCTCACCATGGTCATCCGCCGCTGGGGCGGGTACCCTGAAGGCTGCAGCTACTCCATACTTCTCATGAACCTGGCCACGCCGCTCATAGACAGGTTCACCAAGCCCCTGGCTTTCGGGGAGGTGAAGAAGAATGGCTGAAGTCCTGAAACTCGGATTCGTTCTCATGGTGGTTGCGGTGATAGCAGCCGGTTCCCTTGGGTTCGTCAACGGTTTCACTTCCCCGCTCATCGCTCAGCAGAAGGAGCAGGCCAAACTGCTGGCCATGGAGAGCGCGGCCGCCACGATAACCGGCGGGGGAGTGCAGGTTTCCTTCGACAGCCTTGCGGTCCCAGGGATGGGCAACCCCTATGCGGGGGTTGATGAGACCCTTTCGGTGGTGGGCGTTTACACCGAGGGCCAGCTTCGCGGTTTCGTCTTCACAGCCTACGGCAGGGGTTACTCGAGCACCATCCAGACCATCGTCGCATGCGGGACGGACGGCACGGTGACCGGCAGCCAGATCCTCTTCCAGCAGGAGACGCCGGGTCTGGGCGCAAATGTGGCAAACCCTGAAAGGCTCATCTCTTCGTTCACCGGCAGGGCGGCAGGGAACCTGGTCCTCTCCAAGGACGGCGGCGACATAGACGCGATAACAGGGAGCACCATCACTTCCCGGGCCGTTACCGTTTCCGTCCGGAAGGGACTCGAGGCCATGGCGGCGGCCGGCCTCTTCCAGGAAGGGGAGGTGGCGCCATGAGCCTTGCAAGAGAGTTCGTGAAGGGCATCTACAAGGAGAACCCGATCTTCCGCCTGGTGCTGGGAATGTGCCCCTTCCTGGCGGTAACCAGCAGCGTGGAGAATGCCCTGGGAATGGGTGCGGCTGCCGGGTTCGTGCTGGTTTGTTCGAACTTCCTGGTCTCCCTTCTTCGCAACGCCATTCCGTCCAAGGTCAGGATACCCTGCTACATTGTCATAATCG
The DNA here is from genome assembly GCA_964541235.1 of uncultured bacterium. Lineage (GTDB taxonomy): Bacteria > Fermentibacterota > Fermentibacteria > Fermentibacterales > JCC-6 > UBA6080. The sequence continues at coordinate 16,944 of CAZIPI010000012.1, forward strand.
CGACCTTCGTCACCCTGGTTGACCTTCTGATGAACGCCTACGTGCCCGACCTTCACAGGAACCTGGGCATCTTCATTCCGCTCATTGTGGTGAACTGCATAATACTGGGAAGGGCCGAGGGCTTCGCCAACAGGAACACGGTTCCAGCCGCGGTGGCCGACGGCCTTGGAATGGGGCTGGGTTTCACTTTCGCCATGGTGGTCATGGCAACGTTCCGTGAGATACTCGGCAACGGCACGTGGCTGGGGATCAACCTTCTTGGACAGGATTACGCCAACCAGCCCATACTCATTGCCATCCTGGCCCCGGGCGCCTTCATACTCATGGGGTTCATCCTGGGTTTCTTCAACATCATGGAGAACAGAAGGAAAGGAGGTGCGCGGTGAGCGCCTTCCTCGTTCTCTCGGTCCTGGCCCAGGGCTCCGCGGCCGCTGAACCGGGGTTCAGCTTCAGCACCATGATGGCCATCATCATCGGGGCGATATTCATCAACAACTTCGTGCTCAGCCGTTTCCTGGGGATATGCCCCTTCATGGGCGTGTCGAAGCAGATAGACAGCGCAGTGGGAATGGGCGCCGCGGTTATCTTCGTCATGGCGCTGGCCACACTGGGGAGCTGGGCGGTCTATCATCTGCTTCTGGTCCCCCTGGGGATCGGCTATCTCAGGACCATTGCCTTCATCATAATCATTGCCGCACTGGTGCAGCTGGTGGAGATGATACTCCAGAAGTTCAGCCCTTCGCTGTACCAGGCCCTGGGCATCTACCTCCCCCTGATAACCACAAACTGCGCCATTCTTGGCGTGGCCGTGCTGAACATCGACGAGAAGTACGGCCTGGGCTACAGCCTGATACACGCCGTTGCAGCCGGCATTGGTTTCACGCTGGCGCTGGTGCTCATGGCCGGTCTCAGGGAGAGGATGGAGCAGGCTCCCGTACCGCCTGCGCTCAGGGGGCTTCCCATCGCCTTCCTCATGGCCGGCGCCATGTCCATCGCTTTCCTCGGCTTTGCCGGACTGGGGGGATGACGCATGAATCCACAGATCATCATCTGTGCCCTTCAAGGTTCCTCCGCTGCTTCCGGGGTAGCCGTACCCGCCGTGGTCCTTGGCGGCATCGGGCTTCTTCTCGGCCTGGGCCTGGCCCTGGCAGCGAAGAAACTGGCTGTTCCAAGGGACCCCCGGGTGGAGCAGATAGGAGAGGTGCTTCCAGGAGCCAACTGCGGAGGATGCGGTTACCCGGGATGCGCGGCCTTCGCCGATGCGGTGGTCCGGGGTGCAGCCCCTCCGGGCGGCTGCGTGGCGGCGGGGGCGGGAGTGAACGCCAGGATCGCGTCCATCCTGGGTGTAGCGGTTGACGAGGGGGCCAGGAAGGTCGCGGTGGTGCACTGCGGCGGCGGACACAGCGCCGTTGACGCCTTCTCCTACCGGGGGCCCGGGAGCTGCGCCTCGGCGGTCCTGATCATGGATGGCCAGAAGCTCTGCAGGTACGGCTGCCTCGGATTCGCCGACTGCGTGAAGGCCTGCCCGTTCGGGGCTCTTGTAATGGGCGACAACGGCCTTCCAGTGGTGATCGCCGAGAAGTGTACCGGCTGCGGCAAATGCGTCTCCGCGTGCCCAAGGAACGTGATAAGCCTCTGGCCCGTTGACAGGAAGGTCATCGTTGCGTGCGGAAGCCGCGACAAGGGGGGCGTGGCCCGCAAGGCATGCTCGGTGGCCTGCATCGGCTGCGGCAAGTGCGCCAAGGCCTGCCCGGTTGCGGCCATCACCATTGCGGATTTCCTGGCTTCGATAGACCCCGTGAAGTGCATCAACTGCGGGATCTGCGCCAGTGAATGCCCTACAGCAGCCATTGTGGACATGGTGCCGGCAAGGCCCAAGGCGTTCATCGACAACACCTGCATCGGGTGCACCCTCTGCACCAAGGTCTGCCCCACGGGAGCCATTGCCGGTGAACTGAAGCAGAAGCACGAGGTGGTGCCGGAGAAGTGCGTGGGATGCGGCCAGTGCGTGACCAAGTGCCCGAAGAAGTCCATAAGGATGTTGGGAACGCATCTGGCCCAGCAGTGAAGGAGGGCGCCATGGGAGCCCATAGGCTCAGGGAACTTCCGCCTGTTCATGCGGTCATTCAGGGGCTTTCCGGGTATCCGCCCTCGGTGGCCCGGGAGGCTGCCAGGGTGGCGGTGGAGGAGGCTCGCAGATCGGTTCTCGAAGGCGAAGAGTGCCCGTCCCTGGCAGAGCTCGTGAAGGCCGCCGAAGAATCCGCTGCGCTGGCTCATTCATCCACCATGGCAACCGTGATCAACGCCACCGGGGTCGTCCTGCATACCGGGCTGGGAAGGGCCTGCCTTCCGCCTTCCGCAGTGGAGAACATTAACCGTGTGGCAACGGGTTACGCCGTTCTCCAGTGGGACCGGCAGGCCGGCGGCAGGGGGCACCGGGATGGTCACATCGAAGAGCTTCTCAGAAAGATAACCGGCGCCCAGGCGGCCACGGTGGCCAACAACAACGCCGGCGCCACCATGCTGGTTCTCTCCGCCCTTGCCAGGGGCAGGGAGGTGGTGGTCTCCCGGGGGCAGCTGGTGGAGATCGGCGGCGCTTTCAGGATACCTGAAGTCATGAAGCAGAGCGGGTGTGTCATGGTTGAGGTGGGATGCACCAACAGGACCCACCTCCGCGACTACAGGGAAGCCCTGTCGGAGAACACCGCCGCCATCCTCAGGGTCCATCCCTCCAATTACAGGGTCCGAGGGTTCACCGGCGAGGTTCCCCTGCCCGAACTCGTGGAGCTGGGGCGTACTGCCGGAGTGCCGGTGATCGACGATCTGGGCGCAGGAAGCCTTGTCCCTCTTGACAGGTTCGGGCTTCCCCCTGAGCCCACAGTGCAGCAGAGCATAATCGCAGGCGCCTCTGTGGTCACATGTTCCGGCGACAAGCTGATAGGCGGCCCGCAGGCTGGTATTCTCCTCGGCGAGAAGCGCTACATCGACATGATAAGGAAACACCCTCTGGCCAGGGCCCTGCGGGTGTGCAAGCTGACCCTGGCGGGGCTTGAGGCATGCCTCAAGCTCTTCCTGGAAGACGAAGAGTATCTCGCCCGGAATCACCCGGTTTACGCCATGCTCGGCGCCAGGCCCGCCGGGCTTGCGGCCAGGGCCCGGGAGTTCGCGTCGCTTCTTGACCCTCCGGACCCATGCACGGTGGCGGTGGAGGAGATGGGAAGCTACGTTGGCAGCGGCGCCCTTCCCGATACAGCCATGCCTTCCTCAGGGGTTTCCGTCTGCTGCCCGTCGGCTGACAGCCTGGCGCTCGCCCTCAGGTCAGGGGCGCCCGCAGTTGCGGTGAGGGTCGAGGAAAGCTCGGTGAAAATGGACCTGAGGACGGTTCTGCCCGGCCAGGAAGAAACCCTTGCGTCAAGGGTCAACACGGAGATGAAGCGGCTGTGGGGGTGATAGTAGGCACCGCCGGGCACATAGACCACGGCAAGAGCAGCCTGATGCTGGCCCTGACCGGAAGGGACCCCGACCGCCTGAAGGAGGAGAAGCAGAGGGGAATAACCATCGAGCTGGGGTACGTGTTCCTGCAGGGGCCCGAAGGCGCCACCGTGAGCTTCATTGATGTTCCGGGCCACGAGAAGTTCATCAGGACCATGGTTGCCGGAGTATCCACGGTGGACTGCTTCCTTCTGGTGGTGAGCGCCGACGAGGGGGTGATGCCCCAGACAAGGGAACACCTTGACATCCTGAGGCTCCTTGAGGTTGACAGGGGCATCGTTGCCCTCTCCAAATGCGACCTGGTTGACAGTGAGCTTCAGGAACTTGCGGAAGAGGAAGTTCGCGACGCCCTCAGGGGCACTCCCGCCGAGGGCGCGCCGATCGTGCGGGTCTCGGCGGTTACGGGGCAGGGGATACCCGAACTGAGGGCGGAGATCCTTCGAATGGTCCGGGGCATCTCGCTGAGAAGCTCCGAGGGGCGCTTCAGGCTGCCGATAGACCGTGTGTTCAGCCTCAAGGGGTTCGGTACGGTGGTGTGCGGCACCGGGCTGTCGGGTGTGGTGAGGACAGGTGACACCGTTGAGGTCCAGCCGGGGGGAAGGCAGTACAGGGTGCGCGAACTCGGGGTCAACGACCACAGGAAGTCGCCGGAGGGGAGAGCGGGCGACAGGATAGCCCTCAACCTCACCGGGCTGGACAAGGAAGAGGTCCAGAGGGGCGCTGTTCTGGGAGAACCCGGATGGCTCAGGGCCCTTTCCAGCCTCGATACCAGGTGCACCGTCCTTCCCGGTGAAGTTGACCTTCACCCCAGGCAGAGGGTGCGTGTCCACATCGGCACAGCCGAGGTTATGGCCAGGGCCATCCCGGTGGAGGGCGCACCGATACCCAGGGGCGGCGAGGGATTCGTCCATTTCCAGCTGGAGCATCCGGTGGTCGCCATGCCCGGGGACCGTTTCGTCTTCAGACGGTACTCCCCGGTGCTCACAATGGGAGGGGGAGTCGTTCTCGACACCGGAACGCCGAAGGTGAGGGCCAGGTTCAGGGATGTGAGGCTCACCCATCTGGAACTGCTGAGCAGGGGCGACCTGGCAGACGTGCTGGTGGAGGCCATGGAGGACAGCTCCGACGGGTCCGTTCTCATTCAGGAGTTCATATCCTCTTCCGGAAGCGACCCCGGCGAGACCGCCCTTGCGGCGCAGAGGCTCTCCGATGAGGGCAGAGCCGTGAGAGTAAGCGACGGGAAGAGCGAGAGGCTTGTTCTGACTCTGGTGCTGGAGGATCTTGGAAGGAAGATCTCCGGGGCGGTGGAGTCTCTCCACCGCAGTGTTCCCCTCTCACCGGGAATACCTTCGGGGATGCTTGCGCGCAAGCTGCCGCAGGGAACCCAGCCCTGGCTGATCCGTCATGTGCTTGGGGCACTTCTGGAGGAAGGGACCCTTGAGCGGAGGGGTGATTTCATTGCATCCGCCCGTGTTCCTGCCGTTCTGGCGGGCACTGCTGCCAGAGAGGCGGAAAGGATCCTGTCCCTTATCGGTGAAGCGGGGTTCGAGGGTGCGGCGCTTCCGATCCCGGGAGTCCGCAGGGAGGATGTGGAGGCCCTGTTGGCAAGGGGAATGCTGATAAGTCTCGAAGAGGGTCTTCTGAGTACCTTCGCCGTCCTGAACAGGGCTGTTTCCGTGGCCTCCGAGGCGTTCGGCCGCGGGGAGTTCAGGCTCGGCGAGTTAAGGGAGGCCCTGGGTACCAGCAGGAAGTTCGCGCTGATGTGGGCCGAGGTGATGGACGGCCGGGGGATCACCCGCAGGGAGGGTGAAGTGAGGACGCTTTCCCCCACCTGAGCCCGAGACCCCTGACAAATTATCCTTTACACCAATCCGGTGGTTCGTTATTCTCATCGCCGGTTTCCGGCAGATCCGAACATCTCCTTCCACCTGGAGGAAAGAATGAAGATCGCAGTCATAGGCAGTGGATACGTGGGGTTGGTGGCCGCCGCCTGCCTTTCCGAGATGGGCAATTCGGTGGTGTGCGCCGACAGCGACAGGAAGAAGATAGAGAACCTTCGCAGGGGGGTGATGCCCATCTACGAACCGGGCCTTGACACCCTGGTGGAGAGGAACGTGAAGGAAGGTCGGCTGACCTTCACCGAGAGCACAGGCGAAGCGGTTCTCAAGAGCAGGATCATTTTCATCGCCGTCGGCACTCCGCCCGAGGAGGACGGAAGCGCCGACCTTCAGCATGTTCTTGCGGTGGCCGGCGAGATCGGCCGCACCATGGACGGCCCGCGTATCGTGGTGAACAAGAGCACCGTTCCCGTGGGAACCGCCGAAAGGGTCCGCGACGAGATCAGGAAGCATACGGACCATCCCGTTAGCGTGGTGAGCAACCCCGAATTCCTCAAGGAGGGGGACGCCATCGATGACTTCATGAAGCCCGATCGCGTGGTGATCGGGACCGATTCCCCCGAGACCGCCGAGGTCATGCGGGAGCTTTACAGGCCCTTCGTTCGTACCAACAACCCTGTGTACGTAATGAGCAACCGCTCCGCGGAACTGACCAAGTACGTGGCGAACAGCCTGCTGGCCACCAAGATAAGCTTCATCAACGAGATAGCCAACCTGTGCGACATCGTCGGGGCTGATGTGCACGACATCCGCCGGGGGATAGGGAGCGACTCGCGCATCGGACCCCACTTCATCTTCCCGGGGGTCGGCTACGGCGGGAGCTGCTTCCCCAAGGATGTCAAGGCTCTCCGGTTCACCGCCATGGAACACGGGTACCCCCTCAGGATACTTGACGCCGTCACCCAGGTGAACGAGCTTCAGAAGAAGGTGCTGTGCGCCAAGATCACATCCGAGTTCGGAAGCGACCTTTCAGGGCTCACCTTCTGTGTATGGGGGCTGTCCTTCAAGCCCAACACCGACGACATGAGGGACGCTCCCTCACTGGTCATCATGGATGACCTGCTTTCCCGCGGAGCCTCGGTAAGGGCTTACGACCCTGAAGCCATGGAGTACGCGGAACGCATACTCGGTGACAGGGTGAAGTTCTGCTCCACCGGGTACGACGCCGTGAAGGACGCCGACGCCCTGGTTCTCGTCACGGAATGGACAGAGTTCAGGGAGCCCGACTTCGACCTGATCTCATCACTTCTTCGCAGGAAAGTGATTTTCGACGGAAGGAACATCTGGAACCCCGTGAAGCTCAGGGAGCAGGGTTTCATCTATCACTGCATCGGAAGGGGCTTAGCTTGAGCGCTTTCAGGGAGAGGCTCTCCGGTCGCGAGAAGCCTGTTGTCGGCGTCATCGGCCTGGGCTACGTGGGTCTTCCTCTGGCCATGGAGTTCGCACTGGGAGGCTGCAGGGTCCTGGGGGTGGACATCGATCCCGAGAAACCCAGACTTCTCGAAGCAGGCCGGAGCTATCTGAAGCACATTCCCGATACAAGGGTGAGGCAGGCCGCGGACACCGGCCTTCTGTCCGCGACCACCGATTTTTCGTCGCTGGCCGAGGCGGACGCGGTGATAATCGCTGTCCCCACACCGCTGGGAAACCATCGCCAGCCGGACCTGAGCTTCGTGATCAACTCGTGCCGGGAGGCCGCCGGAGTCCTTTCAAGGGGACAGCTTGTGATCCTGGAATCCACCACCTACCCGGGAACCACCCGGGACGAGATGGTTCCGGTTCTGGAGGAGAGCGGGCTCAAGGCCGGCCCTGATTTCCACGTGGCCTTCTCACCCGAGAGGGAGGATCCGGGCAACCCCAGTTTCAACACCCGCACCATCCCCAAGCTGGTGGGCGGGCTAACCCCGGACTGCACGGATGCGGCTGTCTTTGTCTATTCCTTCGCCATAGACACCGTCATTCCAGTGAGTTCGCCCGAGGTTGCCGAGATGGCCAAGATAACCGAGAACACCTACAGGGCGGTGAACATCGCACTGGTGAACGAGCTCAAGCTTCTTGCCCACAGGATGGGGATAGACATCTGGGAGGTTATCCGGGCAGCCTCCTCGAAGCCGTTCGGCTACACTCCCTTCTACCCGGGTCCCGGCCTGGGCGGCCACTGCATTCCAATAGACCCCTTCTACCTCACCTGGAAAGCCAGGCAGTACGAGATGCCAACCCGGTTCATCGAGCTTGCCGGCGAGATAAACACCTCGATGCCCGAGTTCGTGGCGGAAAGGGTGGCCTGCGCTCTGAACTCGCACCGGAAGCCGGTGAACGGGAGCCGGGTGCTGATTCTGGGCATGGCCTACAAGCCGGACATCGACGACTACCGTGAGACCCCGGCGATAAAGGTGATGGAGAAGCTCATCTCCAGGGGAGCCATGGTTGACTACAACGACCCGTACATTCCCCGGATACCGGGGAGCACAAGGCAGACCAGAAGGCAGCCTGTGGGGGTCGAACTCTCCGAGAGGGTCCTGGCCGGATACGATTGCGCTGTGGTGATCACCGACCACTCCTGCTACGACTGGCAGTGGATAGTTGACAACAGCAAGCTGGTGATAGATACAAGGAACGCGTGTTCCGGAGTGTCCAGGGGTAGCGAGAAGGTGTTCAAGGCGTGATCTCTCTCATTGCTCTCATCATGCTGGGGCAGGTTCCGGCGCCGTTGGGCGGGTACACAGTCCCGGGTGTTGACGCAGAACTGGTCACCATGACCGTGAACGTATGGGGAGAGGTTCGGAACCCCGGCGCCCACCAGATACCCTGGAACTCCGACCTGATAGCTGCGGTGAGCGCCGCGGGCGGCCCCACGTCCCAGGCTGACCTGGGCAGCGTGCACATCGTTTACCGCGATTTCCAGTGCCGGTACAACCTTAGGAACTATCTTGACGGACGGGGCTCGACGGTTCCAGCCATGGAGCCCGGTGTGACCGTTTTCATAGGCAGAAGCGGCTATGAGTGGTGGAGGGAGATCGTTGACTTCACCTACAAGATCATTGTCGCGGTGAACCTTATTCTGGTGGTCACCAGATGAAGGACGGCGGTCTCGGCCAGCTGGGAACCCTTCAGGAAGGCGACGGGATCAACCTGCAGGAGTACGTGTGGCTGCTCCGCAGGGGCAAGTGGATCATCCTGGCCGGAGTGTTCCTGGGGCTGGTGACCGCTTTCTGGATAAACACCAGGACCACGCCTGTGTACAGGTCCAGCGCCAGTTTCATCTACAACGTTGACAACAAGATGTCCAGAACTCTGGACATGCCCGGCGCTCTCTGGTTCGAGATGGACGCCGCCAGGAACAACCAGATCCATCTCATAAGAAGCCGCTCGATGGCGGAGATGGTTGCTGACTCCATTCTTCGCTCCCCTGCGGCGGACAGCCTTGTGGCGGTGCTCTTCCACGGAAACGTCCCGCCCTCCCCCTACCTGCGGAACAGCCTGGTGGGTCTGGTCTCCCGGAGCATCTCGGTGAGCTGGGTGAAGGACACCAACTTCTTCTCTCTATCCGCGGTGGGGTACAGCCCCGAGGCATCAGCGGTTCTGGCGAACCTCACTGTAAGCGTTTACCGGTGGTGGAACCAGAGCGAGGCCCAGGGCGAGAACCGTCAGGTGAGGATCTTCCTTGAATCTCAGCTCAACCAGATCGCCTCCGAGCTGCAGAACGCCGAAGACGCCCTTCTTCTCTTCAAAGAGAGGAACGGGGTGGTGGACCTGTCAACGGAAACCCGGAACCTGATATCCAACGTTGCATCACTCCATGCCCAGGTAGCCTCGGCGGCAACCGAAGCATCGGCGGCCATGGTGCGCAGGGACTACCTCACCGCTCAGCTCGAGCTTCAGAGAGGCATGCTGGCCACCGACCTTACAATGGTGAACAGCGATCTGATACGGACCCTTCAGGGCAACATCGCCAGGCTGGAGTCTTCCAGGGCGGCGTTGCTGGCCGGGGGAGCCGGTTCCGACTCGCCGGCTGTCCAAAGCATAGACCAGTCCATACGAGGCTACTCCTCCAGTCTGGCTGATGCGCTGGCGGATGCCTCGGGCATCCTTCGCCCGTCGGACCCCGCCGCATCGGTGGACAACCTTACCGGCTCGCTGGTTGAGGCCGAGGCCCAGTACCGTTCCGCCAGCGCAAGAAGGAATGCCATCGAGACCCGTGTCAGAAGCCTGGAAATGGGCCTGTCCGACCTTCCGATACTGGAGTACGAGCTTGCAAGGCTGGAGCGGGACCGGCTGGTCAGCGAGAACATCTTCATTCTGCTCAGGACCAAGTTCGAGGAGATCCGCATCGCCGAGGTGGGCCAGATCGGGAATGTCACCATTGTTGACACCGCCCTTCCCGGCGGAATGATCAGGCCCACCACCAGGAAGAACCTCATGATGGGGCTCTTCGTGGGGCTCGCCCTTGGAATCGGCATTGTCTTCCTTCTGCACCAGCTCGACGTCAGCGTCCGCACGCCGGACCAGCTGGAAAAGCTGGGCATTCCGGTGATCGGTGTGATCCCGAGGAATGTGGCCGCCAGGAAGGATGCTGTGAGCATCGTTCTGCTGGACAAACCGGTCTCGCCGGATGCCGAGGCCTACCGGGATCTCAGGACGAGCCTTGACTTCGCAAGGATAGGCGAGGGTGTCAGGAAAGTGCTGATAACCAGCTGCGGACCGCAGGAGGGGAAGTCCACCACCGCCGCCAACCTTGCGGTGGCCGAGGCCAGGACCGGCAAGAAGGTGCTGCTCATCGACTGTGACCTGAGAAGGCCCATGCTTCACCGGGTCTTCGGTCTTTCCAAGGAACCGGGCTTCACCGAACTGGTAGCCGGAAGGGCGGGCTTCGACGACTCGGTGAGGGATACCATCGAACCGAACCTCTTCCTTCTTCCCAGCGGACGCGTTCCCCACAATCCGGCGGAACTTCTGGGGGCTTCATCGGCGTCCAGCTTCTTCGATTCGTTCCTTGACAGGTTCCAGATGATCATTGTTGATGCCCCGCCTGTGGCCATGGTCACCGACGCCATGGTGATGCTTCCTTCGGTGGACACCGCGATACTGGTGGCCAAGGCCGGAGAGGTGAACGTCAAGGTGCTTTCCGTGGTGTGGCAAAAGATCGAGAGGACCGGCTGCCATGTGGCGGGGGCCGTTCTGAACGGCTTCGAGCCGGGGCGGAGCTATTCGGGTGTGAACTACTACACTTACCGTTACAGCTACGCCTACCGGAGGACATCGGACACCCAGGACTGATCAGTCCAATTCCGTTCAAGCCGCCTGCAACCGCTCACGGACTCCGTCCGGGGTCGGGCCGTATCCCGGATGGGATGCAGTGGGATGAAGTGGGTTGACAGTGGGAGAAAGTGGGGTAATGATTCCGGCATAAGGGGAGGCACCATGGCGGAATTCATTGGCACCCACATACACACCCTCGACGAAAAGGGAAGGGTCTCCGTACCCGCGCAGTTCCGCAGGCTGCTCACCGGTGAGGACCTTTATCTGAACCGCGAGCTTGACCAGTGCCTGGTTCTCTATCAGGCCGAGAAATGGGAGCAGATCAGAGAGGGTTTCGAGCAGAAGCTGTCCCGGAGCAACAGGCAGCACCGGCGCTTTCTGCGGTGGGTCGGGGCCAAGCTCAGGCCTGTTACGGTGGACTCCCAGGGCAGGATCGCCATCCCGGCCGACATGCAGGAGGCGGCGGGAATCGGAAGCGAGGTCATGTTCCTGGGCCAGTTCGACCGCATAGAACTCTGGGACCCCGGGAAGTACGAGGCTTACATGCAGTGCGAACAGGAATCCTTCGAGGACATCGCCGAGACTCTTGACATCGACCTGTAGGGGGGCGTCGTGGGCGGGCACGTTCCAATCATGGTGCACACAGTCACCGGGTTTCTCCGGCAGTCGCCCGAAGGGGTCATCGTGGATGGGACAGCGGGAGGGGGCGGACACCTGCAGGCGCTCCTCGACGGCTGCCCCGGAAGGCCACTGGTGGCCTTCGAGCGTGATCCGGTCTTTGCGGAATCCCTTAGGGAAAGATTCTCAGGCCGTTCCGAAGTGACGGTCCACAACAGGAGTTACGCCGACATTCCGGCACTCATTGATTCGCCGGCGGCCGGAGCCCTTTTTGACCTGGGTCTGAGTTCCTTCCAGCTGGACGATCCCTCGAGGGGCTTCTCATACCGTACCGACGGGCCTCTGGACATGAGGTTCGACACCGGACAGGGCGTCCCGGTCCACCAGCTCCTGCGCTCCATGGGGGAGGAGGAGATCGCGGATGTGATCTTCCGCTTCGGGCAGGAGGGGCGCAGCAGGAAGATCGCCAGGGAGATCCGCAGCGCCATGCCGGTGCAGACCTCCTTTCAGCTCAGGGCGGCAGTGCTCAGGGCCGTTGGGGGCAACCCGGTCAAGACCCTCTCCAGGGTCTTCCAGTCCTTCAGGATACTGGTGAACGACGAATTGGGCCATCTCGACAGGCTTCTGGCCGGCCTCCACAGCTGGCTTCTTCCCGGGGCCAGGGTGGCGTTCATAACGTTCCACTCACTGGAAGACAGGGCCGTAAAACTCCTGTTCCGCGATTCCGCCCATTTCAGCCAGACTGAGCCGCGCTGGCAGCTCCCCTCGCGGGAGGAGGTCCGCGGGAACCCCAGGGCCAGGCCGGCCAGGCTCAGAACCGGGGTGAGGACATCATGAGCTTTCGAACCACAGCCCTTCTGATGATCCTTGGCGCCCTGCTCCTGAACTCGGTGATCCAGATGGGCATGAAGAACTTCAGGCTGGCCAGGCTCGTTGAACTGCACCGGCTTGAGCAGGAGATGGACAGGCTCCAGCGGCGTGTATCCGAGGCAGAAGCCGCTATCGCCAGGCTTGAGAACCCCCTCAGGCTCAGCGAGGTCGGAGCCTCCCTGGGTCTGTCTCCCCTTCCTCTCTCCTCGTTCACGCTGCTGGAGGAGCCGTGAGACAACAGAGGGACACCATGGACGAGCGCCTGGGGGCCAGGCTCAAGCTGTGCCTTCTGATGAATCTTTTGCTGTTCGTGCTGGTACTTCTTTCGTTGTTCAGGATCCAGGTCCTCGACCATGCCAGGTGGCGCACCCTCGCGGACAACCAGAACACTGTTGAGGTGGTGGTGGAGCCGGGCAGGGGAAGGATATACGACAGGAACGGCTACCTCCTGGCCGGGAACGAATCGTTCGCCCGGTTCAGTGTTTACTGGCCCGGGGTACCGTCCGATCAGGCGTCCGAGGTGGACCGGGTGGCAGGGCTTCTTTCGGAAGCAGGGTTCCCGGTTCCCATGGACAGGAAACCGGGGTACCAGATCCTCGCCGACGGAGTGCCTTATCCCGTGGCGCTGGAGGTCATGGGCAGAGGTTCCCGAATGGTGAACTGCACCGTGCTCAACAGGCGTGTTTATCCCATGGGGGACGTGATGGCTCCCGTCATCGGGCGCTGCACCCCCGACCACACCGAAGGGGTGGAGCTCCAGCTGAACTCCATTCTCCAGGGCACTCCGGGCCACATGTTCCTTGAACGAAGCGCGTGGATGGACTACAGCCTTCGCGACATAGACTCGGAGAGCGAGCCGGCCAGGGACGGTCTGGACGTGATACTCACCATTGATTCCCGCTACCAGGCCGTGGCCCAGCAGGAGCTGGAGGAGGCAGTGAACCTTTCCGGCGCTTCATGGGGCGCCGTGGTGGTGGTTGACCCGGACAACGGAGACGTACTGGCCATGGCCAGCTACCCTGTCCGTGACTCCCAGGGCGCTCCGGGCAGGAACCACTGTGTCCAGAGCAATCACGAACCGGGCAGCACCTTCAAGACATTTGCGCTGGCTGCTGGCCTTGAGGAGGGGCTGGTATCCCTCTCGGACAGCTTCGATGTCTCCAGAGGGTGGCTGGAGGTTGCCGGCCTCCGCATACACGACAGCCACAGGATAGACCGGGTGCTTACACTTTCCGAGGTGATCTCCCAGAGCAGCAACGTTGGCACCGTGATGATGAGCAGGGCCATTCCCGACTCGATACTCTACGAGTACTGCAGAAGCTTCGGGTTCGGCCGCTCATCGGGCGTCGAGCTGCCTGGTGAGCTTGACGGGATACTCTACCCCGTTTCCAGGTGGTCGGGGGTATCCCGGGCGAACCTGGTGATCGGCCAGGAGATATGCGTGACCCCGCTTCAGCTTGCAATGGCATACAGCGCCATCGCCAACGGCGGCATCCTGTACGGGCCCAGACTGGTGGCGGCCACGGGAAGCAACGGCCAGTGGTGTCACTGGAACGTCTTCGAGAGGGGCCGGGTGATCTCCCCGGAGACCGCCGGGGAGATAAGAACGGTGCTCACCTCAGCTGTCGAGGAGGGCACCGGACGGTCGGCAATGGTCCAGGGAGTCAGGGTCGCCGGGAAGACCGGCACCGCCGAAAGGCTTGCCCTGGGCAGGAACATGTACCTTTCCGCCTTCGCGGGAATGGTTCCGGCCGACGACCCCAGGCTGGTTGCCGTGGTGGTCATAGACCAGCCCTCGTACTCGTACCGGTGGGGAAGCGCCCTGGCGGCGCCCACCTTCCAGAGGATAGTCTCGCGGATCCTGTCATCGGACCCCGACGTGGCCCTCTCGCCCGTGGGCGAGGCGGACGGCCTGCTGGCCGCCGGAGCGGGGGTGATGGAATGAGGCTCTCGAAGCTGCTCGCGGGCCTGGGTGTGGTCACAGGCGGGTACGATCCCGAGATCGCCCAGGTCACCTGTGATTCCAGGGAAGCGGTGCCGGGGGCTCTTTTCGTAGCTTTGAAGGGATTCAGCTCAGACGGCCACCTTCACGTGCGGGAAGCCTTTGAAGCGGGCGCTTCGGCCGTCCTTGCCGAGGTGCCGGTGGAGCCCGGCGACAGCCGTATCCTTGTCAATCCTGCCGGGAACAACCGCGAGCTGCTGGCGATGGTAGCCGCCAGATTCTTCAGGGAACCCTGGAATGACATCCGTACCGCCGGCATCACCGGCACCAACGGCAAGACCAGCACCGCCCACATGCTGGCCTGGATCCTGAAGGCCGGCGGGGTCCAGACCGGTATCATGGGGACCGTGGGCCATGTTGTGGCCGGCGAGGCTCTCCCCGCGGCGGTAACCACCCCGGATTCGGTCACCACCACCAGGCTCATGAGGGCAATGGTTGACGGAGGCGACGGGGCCTGCGTGATGGAGGTCTCGAGCCACGCCCTCTCGCTGGACAGGGTCAGCGCGGTGCGGTTCGACACCGGGGTGTTCACCAATATAACCCAGGACCATCTGGACTTTCACGGCACGATGGATGAGTACCTCAAAGCTAAGCTCAGGCTGCTGGAGCTTCTGAAACCCGGCGGCAGACCGGTGTTTGGCAGCTCCTGCCGGGAGTGGCCTTCCGTACCCGGGGCCCTGACCTTCGGCTTCGAGACCGGAGACGATTTCCTGATCACGGAGGCGGAGACCGGCATTCAGGGTTCCCGGTATCGCCTTCACACCCCTGAGGGCGTTTTCACAATGCTGACCGGGGCTCCCGGCACATTCAGCATCCTCAACTCCGCCGGAGCAGCGGCGGCCGCTTTCGTCCTGGGAGTTCCGCTGGAGGTTTCCGCGGCGGCCCTCGGTTCTTTCACCGGTGTGCCCGGCAGGATGGAAAGGGTGGACGGGGGACGGGATTTCCTGGTGGCCGTTGATTACGCCCACACTCCCGACGCTCTCTCGAGGGTGCTCACCCAGGGCAGGGAACTGGCAGAGGGAAGGCTCATCTCGATCTTCGGCTGCGGAGGCGACCGGGATCCCGGGAAGAGACCGCTAATGGGGGCCATCTCCGAGAGAACCGCGCATCTGTCCATCATCACCAGCGACAATCCCCGTACCGAGGACCCCGTGAAGATCATAGAGAACATCCTTTCCGGAATAGGCGACCGGAGCAGGGTGATAGTGGAACCGGACAGGAGGAAGGCCATAAGGCTCGGGGTGTCCATGGCCGGGCCGGGTGACGTGGTGATCATCGCCGGCAAGGGCCACGAGGACTACCAGATACTGGGTACCCGAAAGATCCGGTTCGATGACAGGGAAGAGGCCCGAAGGGCCCTGGAGGAACTCGAGTGATGGAACTCGACGCCCTTGCCATGCACCTCGGGGTGCCCGGGGGAACAGGCTACCGGTTCCGCAGGGCCGTGATCGACTCCCGGCATGCCGGACCCGGAACCCTCTTCTTCGCACTGCCGGGGAGCAGGACCGACGGCCATGACTTCGTGTGTGAAGCGGTTTCAAGGGGGGCCGCGGCGGTGGTCTCACGGGAGCGCTGCCCGGGGCCTGTGCTTGTGGTGCCCGATACTGGCCATGCGCTTCTCGAGGCTGGCCGCTGGGCAAGGAACAGCTTCAGGGGCAGGGTGGTTGCGGTCACCGGCAGCAGCGGCAAGACCACCACCCGGGAACTGCTCATGCTGGCTCTGGGAACCGCGATGAGCGTGGACGGGACCAGGGAGAACCTGAACAACAGGCTCGGGCTCCCTCTCACGCTACTGAACGCCTGCAAGAATACTGAAGTGCTGGTTCTCGAGGCAGGCATGAACCACGCCGGAGAGCTTCTCGAACTTGGTGGTGTGGCCCGGCCCGACGTGGCGGTGGTTACCAACATCGGCACCGCCCACATTGAGTTCCTTGGGTCCAGACAGGGGATAGCCCTGGCAAAGGCCGAGCTGCTGAGGACCACCAGGGAATCCGGAGGCGCGGTGATCCCGGCAGGAGAGCCGATTCTCAGTGAAGCCGCTGCCGCAAGGGGGCTTTCCGTCCTGACCGCAGGCCCGGGCGGGGACGCCTGGCTTCAAGGGGGGATCATCATGCCCTGGGGGCTCAGTCCCCGCCTTTCGGTGCCCGGAGCCCACAACCTTGAGAACGCGCTTTCGGCTGCTCTGGCGGCGAGCCTGCTTGGGGTCGGCCCCGAGTCCGCCCTCAAGGCCATGAGTGGATACACTGGTATGCCGGGCAGGGGCAGGGTCGTCTCAGCCCGGGGTGTGACCGTGTTCGACGAAAGCTACAACGCCAACCCCGATTCGACCCTGGCGTGCCTCGAGCTTCTGAAGGGCGCAGGCGGAAAGGGAGTTGCGGTGTTGGGTGACATGATGGAACTGGGCGTCCACGCCCGCCAGGCGCACCGAACCGTTCTTGATCGTGCGCTGGGTCTGGGCCTTCGGCTCGTGGTTCTTGTGGGGAAGGAGTACGAGCTGGCCTCAAGGGGAGAACCCGGCCTGCTCTGTGTTCCGGATGCCTCAGCAGCCCTGGCGCTTCTGCTGTCTGAAGTCAGCGAAGGCGACCGGGTGCTGGTGAAGGGAAGCCACTCCCTTGGTCTTGCCCATGTTGTACATGGGCTTCTGGAGGAGGGTAACTGATGTTTTACTGGCTGCTCTACCCCCTCAGGGGAGCTACGGGTTTCTTCAACCTCTTCGGCTACATCACTGTCCGGGCCGCCGGCGCAACCATCACCGCTCTTCTGACGGGCTTCCTTTTCGCTCCCGGGATCATCCGGCTTCTCCGGAGAAAACAGATAGGGCAGGAGGTGCGCAGCGACGGGCCCTCGAGCCACAGGACCAAGCAGGGGACCCCTACGATGGGGGGGGCCATTATCCTGATAGCAGTTTTCGTTCCTGTCCTTCTCTGGGGAAGGATGGACAGCACGCCTCTGCTTGTGGTTCTTGCATGCACTCTCTGGATGGGGCTCATCGGGCTGCTGGACGACTATCTGAAAACCGTTAAGAAATCGTCCAGGGGCCTCGTGGGGCGCTACAAGCTTCTGGGGCAGTGCGCCCTTGGGCTGGGGGTGGGCATCTGGCTGTTCCTCACTCCCCCGCAGCCCCAGGGCGCCGCCCACGCACCCTCGATGCTTCCCGGCTACAGGACAGTGAACCTGGAATCAGGCGAGATTACCATTTTTTCCACCGAGACCACGGTTCCATTCTTCAAGGAGATCAGGGTGGACTTCGGGATCCTCTACCTTCTCCTGGTAACCGTTGTGCTGGCGGGAACCACCAACGCCGTGAACCTCACCGACGGTTTGGACGGCCTCGCCACGGGTGTGAGCCTGATCTCGATACTGACCTTCGGAGCCCTGGCCTACTTCCTGGGCCACGCCAATTTCGCAAGATACCTGCAGTTCTCCCATCTCCCGGGAGTAGGTGAACTCACGGTCTTCAGCGGAGCCATCGCCGGGGCATGTCTGGCTTTCCTCTGGTACAACGCTCCGCCGGCCCAGGTCTTCATGGGCGACACCGGCTCCCTTGCCCTGGGCGGAGCAATAGGCTCCATGGCGGTGGTGACCCGCAATGAACTGCTGCTGTTCCTGGTGGGCGGGGTGTTCGTGGCCGAGACTCTCAGCGTGATGATCCAGGTCTTCCATTTCAAGAGGACCGGAAGGAGGGTCTTTCGCATGGCCCCCATCCATCATCACTTCGAGCTGCTGGGATGGGCCGAGAGCAAGGTGGTGGTGCGGTTCTGGATAATCGCCGCTATCCTGGGCCTTCTTGGGCTCAGCACCTTCAAGATCAGGTAGGGATGGACAGGATGGGATACTGGGTGGAGGGGAACGGAAGACGGGTCGGCGTGGTGGGTCTGGGAGTGAGCGGGACCGCGGCGGCGGCGTTGCTGAAGTCACGTGGCTTCCTCGTCACCGGGTTCGACGCGTCCCCGGAAGTCCGGAGACCAGCCTGTGTTGACGATATCGTGGCCGGTGACTGGAAGACGGGTGACATCGAGAAGCTGGACGGGATAGTGGTGAGCCCGGGTGTCAACCCCTGGTCCGGCCTGCCTGGCCAGGCAAGGGCCCTGGGAATACCCGTGATCGGGGAGGTGGAGCTGGCCGCCGTCAACACCACCGCCGTTATCCATGCGGTCACCGGGTCCAACGGAAAGACCACCACCACGGAATGGCTCGGTTTCCTTCTCTCCCGGGCGGGCTGCAGCGCCGTGGTCTGCGGGAACACAGGCTACGCTTTCAGCAGGGCGGTACTCGAGCACCCCGATACCGGCAACTTCGTCGTGGAGATCTCCAGCTACCAGCTGGAGACGGTGGAGAGGCTCAGGCCCAGGGGCGCGGCCATACTCAACATCACCCCGGACCATCTTGCGAGACACGGTTCCATGGACGGCTACGCCTCGGCAAAGGCCCGGATCTTCATGAACCAGCATTCGGAGGATATCACGGTCCTCAACGGCGACGACCCGATCGTGGCTGGGCTGTCGGGCCGGAGCAGGGGAACCGAGATGGTCTTCAGCCTTGCCGGGCCCCAGCGCCCCGGCAGCTGGATCGACGAACACGGAATGATCATGGTGGGGACCGACGGAGGCTCCGTGCCGGTCATGGAGTCGGGGCTGCTGAGGCTCCCGGGGAGACATAATCTGTACAACGCCCTTGCCGTGGTGTGCCTGGCCCATGGAGCCGGCCTGCTCCCGGAGGAGATGATCCCGGGTCTTGCCGAGTTCGCAGGGGTTCCCCACCGCATCGAGACCATACTCGCCCGGGGCGGAGTGACCTGGGTGAACGACTCGAAATCCACGAACCCCGATTCGCTCAGGGTGGCCCTGGAAGCCTCTTCCCCGCCTGTGATCCTTCTTGCCGGTGGGCGGGCCAAGGAGGCCGATTACTCACACCTATCCACCCTGGTGGGCCGTGTGGCCAGAAAGGTCATCCTGTTCGGCGAGGCAGCCGGTCTTCTGGCTTCCTCATGGCGGGATGTTCACGACCCCCAGATCGTCCCCGACCTTCAGGATGCGGTGCGGGCGGCAGCGGCCGCATCGGTTCCCGGTGACACCGTCCTTCTCTCTCCCGGGTGCGCCAGTTTCGACCAGTATTCGAATTTCGAGGAGAGGGGCGACCATTTCAGGATGCTGGTGAAGGAGATGAATTGAGTCCCATTCCGAAGGACAGGAACATACTGGTCTCGACCGCAGTGGTGATGATAGTCCTGGGCATCCTTGCCGTATGGACCGCCAGCGCCTTCGCCGCCATGCGGCTCAGCCCAACGGGTGACAGCCTTCATTTCCTCAGGGGGCACCTGTTGAGGGTGGGCATCGGCATTGCTCTCGCCGTCGTGATCTGGAAGCTCAAGCCCTCACTGCTCAAACTGATTGCCGTGCCGGTCTATCTGGTTGCGCTATTCCTTCTGGGACTTACCGTTTTCGCCTCCGGGACGCAGATCGCCCCGGTGATCCACGGAAGCAGCCGATGGCTGGATCTCGGGCCCGTCAGGCTTCTTCCATCGGAGCTCATGCGTTACGCGTTCGTGCTCTTCACGGCTTTCATGGTATCGCAGGGAAAGTGGGAGGCCAGGCAGCCCCGGCACATGCTGGCCATTACGGTATCCGCCGTGATCCCCATGGTGCTCATGCTGCTTCAGCCCGACTTCTCTGGAGCGGCCTTCATGGGCGCAGTGCTGATGGTGATGCTCCTTCTGGCCGGGGCCAGGCTGAAACACATGGCCATACTGGGTTTTGCGGTCCTTCTCATGGCTTCCGCTGCGGTCATCTCATCGCCCTACAGGATGTCCAGGATTACGTCGGGAATGGACGGTTCGGAGCTCTCAGGAGGAAGCTACCAGCCCCATCAGGCGTGCATAGCCCTGGGCAGCGGAGGTCTTCTGGGGCGGGGTCTGGGAAGGGGGAGACAGCAGAGGGGTTTCCTTCCCGAGGCCTTCAGCGACTACATTCTGGCCGTGATAGGGGAAGAGGCGGGTTTTGTCGGCGTGGCCCTGGTGCTCACAGGGCTGATGGTCATCTGCGTTGTCGGCTGGAGGATCGCGGCAGCAGCCGACACGCCGTTCTGCTCGATGACTTCCGGTGGTTTCACTGCCATCATCGCCATCGGTGTGCTGATACATGCGGGGGTAGTGACCAAACTGCTGCCGCCCACCGGAATACCGCTGCCGCTGGTGAGCTGGGGCGGCACAAGCATAGTGATGACCCTGGGCGCCATGGGCTTCCTGGCGGGAACCGCAGGGAGGTCCGGCTCATGAAGCGGATCCTTGTGGCGGGAGGCGGAACGGGAGGCCACATCGCTCCAGCCCTGGCTGTGGGCCGCCGGATCTCATCCGAGGCGTGGGCGAATGTGTTCTACGCCAGGACCGAAAGACCTGTTGACGCCGTGATGTACGCTGTGGAGGGGGAGATGGTACACACCCTCAGAAGCCCCCGGATAGACAGCGGCGCAAGGCTGCTTCTTCCGGTCACCGGGACTGCGGCGGTGATCAGGGCGGCGCGACTGCTGAGGCGGCTGGGGATCAACGCTGTGCTTGGGACAGGAGGCTACGCGTCCTTCTATGCCGTTGCGGCCGCACGCATAATGGGGCTGCCCGGGGCGGTTCTTGACACCAACGCCATCCCGGGCAGGAGCAACCGCTGGGTCTCGCGTTTCTGCGACATGGCCTTTGCCGCCTTTCCCGGCCAGGAATCAATGTTCCACTGCCCGGTGAAGGCGGTGGGCATTCCGCTTCAGCCCGGGGTTTCACGCCCCGGCGCCAGGGAAAGGCTTGGCATTTCCCCGGGCGAGAAGGTGGTCCTGTTCCTTGGCGGAAGCCAGGGCGCCCGGGCATTGAACGACCTGGCCGCCGGTTGTCCCCAGGGCATCAGGGTGCTTTTGCAGTGCGGGGAAAGGGATGAGGAGAGGGTCTCACGGCTCCTTCAGGACAGAAGCGGTTTCATCACCGCCGGGTTCGTGAATGACCTCTCCGACTGGTACTCGTCCGCCGACCTTGCCGTAGCCAGGGCCGGCGCCCAGACCCTGGCTGAACTCTCGGCCTTCGGCGTGCCCTCCGTGTTCGTACCATACCCACATGCCGCGGACGACCATCAGGCGGCGAACGCCATGGTGGCGGTCAATGCCGGCGCCGCCAGGATGGTGAGACAGGGCAGCCTCGACGCATCGGAGTTCTGGGCTCTTCTGGTCGCCCTTCTGAATGACACCGTCGCTCTGTCGCGGATGGCAGGTTCCATGAAGGGGCTTCTTCCTGCAGACGCAGCCGAGAGGGTGTCCAGCGAGATGAGGAGGCTGTGCGGTTGAACGGCAGGGTCCACCTCATGGGTGTAAGGGGAGCGGGCATGAGCGCCCTTGCCGGCTGGTACCGCTGCCTGGGCTGGGAGGTCACCGGGTGCGACCGGTCGTCCGACGGGGGGGAAGTTATACCCGGAGTTCAGGTTATGAACGGCCATTCCGCCTCCCACATCCCAGGCCATGATGTGATGGTTTACACCGCCGCAATCCCCGATGACTCGCCCGAGCTTCTGGAAGCCCGGCGCAGCGGCATCACCCTTCTTCGAAGAAGCGAAGCCCTTGCCCTGCTTGCCAGGGAGCATCAGACCATTGCGGTGGCCGGTGCCCACGGCAAGACCAGCACAACCTCGATGACCGGATGGATCCTTCAGGAAACCGGGATGAACCCCACAGTCGTCCTCGGGGGAACGATGACCGCCTGGGCGGGGAACTTCCGGCCGGGAGGCCGGCTTGCAGTTGTGGAGGCGGACGAGTACGACAGGGCATTCCTCAGGCTGAGCGCCGTTCATGCCGCGGTAACGTCGTTCGATCTTGAGCACCTTGAGTGCTATGGCTCTCCGGAAGCGCTTGAATGGGCGTTCGAGGTCTTCCTTGAACTTACGCTTCCCGGCGGCACTGTGGCCGTGCCGGTGGAGAAGCCTTCACTTGGGACACAGGCAGGGAGAATCGGCCGCAGGGTGGTCACATGCGGGCCCTCGGGGGATTACGACCTGCTCCCCGGAAGGTCTTCAGGCTGGGGGATCGAGTACTCGTTCCGTGGACGTAACGGCCGTCTTCCCGCCCCGGGCCTGCACAACCTGAGGAATGCGGCCACCGCAGCCGCGCTGGCGGATGCAGCAGGACTGGATCCCTTCCGCGCTCTTGAGGCCCTGGCGGACTGGCCTGGGGTGAGCAGGCGGCTGGAAAGGATCGGCAGTTTCGGGAACATGGTACTGATAAGCGATTATGCCCACCACCCCCGTGAGATGGAAGCCGCGCTCATGGCGGTGACTCAGGCTGTGAACGGCCCGGTGGATGTGGTGTTCCAGCCCCACCTCTACAGCAGGACGGCCATGCTCCACTCCTGGATGGCGAAAGCCCTTGCGCCGGCGGCTAACGCATGGGTACTCCCCATCTACCCTTCGAGGGAGGCTCCCATCCCCGGTGTGACCTCCGAGCTGATCACGAGCAGTACCAACGGCCGCCTGAAGCCGGCAACGGAGGAACAGATATCAGAGATAATGAAAAACTCGAAAGCTTCGGCACTGCTGTTCATGGGTGCCGGCAGCGTTGACGGTCTTGCGAGAAAGGCATTGGGGGTCATCACATGAACAAGGGAGCTATCCGTGCGGCAGTGGCCGCGGTACTTGTGTTCGGGGCTGTTCTGGGCTTCAGGTGGGCGGAAAGGGACGGCAGGTTCGATCTGGAAACAGTTTACGTAACCGGCCTGGGCTGCGCAGACACGTGCGCTGTTGCTGAGGTTCTGAAGACAGCCTTCGGAGTGCCGCTCCACACCCTGGACACCGACTCGCTGGCCCGTGAGTTCATGGCGGTGCCGGGGATCAGGAGCGCCAGCTTCACCCCGATCTGGCCTTCATCGGCCCATCTGAGCATCGAGCTGGAGAACGCGGCGGTGGTTCTCGAGACCCCTTCAGGTCAGATCCCCGTGAACACGCTTTGCCGGGAGCTTCCTGCGGAATGGCTCTCATCAGGGTTGCCGGTGATCCGTTACTCCCACGAGCCGGACCCGGAAGTCCTGGCCAGGGCCGTTGTGTTCACGGACTGGCTGGGCGGGGTCAGGGACGACGCCCTGGTGATCCTTGATTCGACGGGTGTCACTGTGATGGATGAGGACGTTCTGATCCTGCTTGGTTCGGACATGCTGAAGGAGCGCTGGAACTCCTGGAACCGGGTGCGGCCTCTTGCCACCGAGGCTTGTCAGGTTGACCTGAGATTCCGGGGGCAGGCGGTCCTCAGGAGGAGCACATGAGCGCTGAGTACCACGCCGGTCTTGATATCGGTGCATCGTCCGTGAAATGCGTGGTCGCCGTGCCAGGGGAAGAGGGCGAGCCCGTGTTCGCCGGGCTGGGAGCCTCGGAATGCAGGAACAGCGTTCGCGACGGCATCCTGGTGGACATGGAAGGCGCCGCCAGAGCGGCGGTCAGAGCCCTTGAGGAAGCCGAGGAGCTGTGCGGCTTCAGGATAGACAAAGTGCACGTCGGCATCGGCGGAGCCCACGTGAGGGGACTGATGGGGACCGGCACAATAGGCACGGGCACCCTGGACGACCCCGGTGTGATCTCTGAAAAGGATGTTGCCGCGGCAGTTGAGGCGGCGGGCGGCATTGATCTTCCGCAGGGCTGCGTGGCCCTGGACAGGATCGTTTGCGATTACGCCTTCGACCGCTTCACCGGGTTGAAGAAGCCGCCTGTGGGGCTTCAGGCATCTTCGGTGACAGCAAGGGTGTTCACCGTTTTCTCTGACAGGACCCCGGTTGACAACCTGGTGGCCCTGGTGGAGCACACCGGCAGGAAAGTCGAATCGCTGGTGCCGTCCGCCTTTGCGGCGGGTGCAGCCGTGTTGTGCGCCGATGAAATGGAGCTGGGTGTGGTGCTGGTGGACATTGGGAGTTCCATGACGAACCTGGTGATCTACCGCGGAGGGGGTCCGTTGCACCTGGCGGCCTTCCCAATGGCCTCCGACCACATCACCCGTGATCTTCAGCGCCTCAGGCTGTCATGGTCGCAGGCCGAGCGGATAAAGGTGGAGAAGGCGGCTGCCAACGACAGGCTCAGCAGCCCCAACCTGGTGATGAACGTTCCAAGGGTGGGGGACAGGGGAGTGCTTCAGATCTCCCACCCCGTCGTGACACAGGTGGTTGCACAGAGGACCGAGGCCATCTGCGAATGCATTTCCCAGGAGATCCACAGGTGCGGGCTCGAGCCTGGTGAGCTTCCCGCGGGCCTGGTCTTCACAGGCGGGGGCTCCAGGACCAGGGGCCTTCTGGAAACCGCGGCATCGGTAACCGGACTCCCCGTGGAAACCGGTTTCCCCAGGGCCGGGGAAGTGCCCACGGATGTTCTGAGGACACCCGAGTTCTCCGCCGCCGCAGGGCTTGCGGTGACAGGGTGCTCAAGGACGGGCAGGCACGGCAGGGGAATGGCCGCCGGGCCGAGGAAGGGCATGCTGAAGAGAATGAAGAACTTTCTGGAAACACTGAGATAGAGGGAGGGCAAAATGCCGGCTGTGTATGATCTGATGGAGCTTGGTGAGGACTCCGGGGGACGGATCAGCCTGAAGGTGGTGGGAGTGGGCGGCTGCGGCTGCAACGCCATCACCAGGATGATCCAGAGAAAGATAAGGGGAGTCCAGTACATCGCTGTGAACACCGATGTTCAGGATTTCGAGAACTGCCTCTACGACGAGAAGCTGATCATCGGCACCCGAGTGACCCGCGGGCGCGGGACGGGCGGCCACCATGAGCTGGGAAGACAGGCAGCCGAGGAGAACCTCACCGACATAGAGGACATGCTCAAGGGCTGTGACATGGTGTTCATCGCTGCGGGAATGGGCGGAGGCACCGGCACTGGCGCGGCCCCCGTGATCGCCCAGGTGGCCAGGGAGCAGGGCGCCATCACCGTGGGCGTGGTATCGAGGCCCTTCGAGCACGAGGGCATAATGAAGCAGCAGAGGGCCGAGGAGGGGATACAGAACCTTCGCAAGGTGCTGGACAGCCTTATAATAATCCCCAATGACAGGCTTCTTTCCGTGGTTGACGAAGACGCCACCCTCGAAGACGCCCTGGCCATGGCCAACGACGTGCTGGCCAACGCTGTGGAGGGCATCAACAGGATCATATCTGTGCCGGGGACCATCAACCTGGACTTCGAGGATGTGAGAAGGGTCATCACAAGCGGCGGCGGCGCCATGATGGGAACAGGGGTCGCCACAGGACCCAACAGGGCTGAGGAAGCGGCCCGTCAGGCAATCTCCAATCCGCTTCTCGACAGCATATCCATCGAGGGGGCAAGGGCCGTTCTGGTCAACGTTCACTCATCCCGGGATGTGAAGTTCCGTGAGGCCATGGTGGCCCAGAAGACCATCTCGGATGTTGTGGG
Organism: uncultured bacterium; assembly: GCA_964541235.1. Classification (GTDB taxonomy): domain Bacteria; phylum Fermentibacterota; class Fermentibacteria; order Fermentibacterales; family JCC-6; genus UBA6080. The sequence goes on from CAZIPI010000012.1 coordinate 42,488, forward strand.
CAGGGGGGCCCAGGTGTTCATCGGCCACAGTTACGGCGACGATGTTGACGCTGAGATAAAGGTAACCGTGATCGCCACCGGCTTCGGAGACAGGATAGACACGGACCCGATAGAGATAGACCTTCCGGCAAGGATGGCCCGGGGGCCGTTCGAGGGAGGAAGAAGGGGCACCGAGCACCTTCCTTTTCCTGTGGTTGCCCACGGGTCAGGCAACGTGAATACCAGGGATGCCTCGCTGCCCTGTTTTCTGCAGAGGGATTTCGATTGAGCTGAATAAACAGCTGTTGTTTTGAGTGGGGCCTTTCCCTGTGTATATTCCTCTCCCCGAGTGCATTTCAGAGAAGAGGAAGCCACAGGATGAGCAGAAAATCCGCCCTTGACCGGTACGATGAGCGCAGGAGGGCTCTTCTCTCCGCCGAGAGAAGCCTTTCCCTGGGCAATTCCCGGGGTGTTTTCGAGACGGTTTTCGCGTTTCCACGGCCCTATCATCAGGCCATGGCCCATCTTGCGTTCCACAGGATACACAGGCAGCTTTCCACCTGGTCCGACACCGTATGCTCCAGGGCCTTCCTTCCCGACCGTGACGAGTACAACTGGCGGAAGCGGGCATCGGAGCCCGCGGTCACCATGGACTCGGGGAAGTCCATATCCGACTGCGACCTGCTCCTGTTCATCTTCCCCGGCGAGACGGACATCCTTCCCGCCCTGGAGATGCTGGAGCTTTCGGGAATAACCTTGCGGGCTTCGCAGCGCAGGGAGAAATGGCCCCTGATCTTTGCCTGCGGGCTCAGTGTCACCGCCAACCCCATGCCTCTGATGCCGTTCTTCGATGCATTCCTCATAGGCGAGAGCGAGCCGATCCTGGGCCCGGTCCTCGACACCATAAAGAGCATGGGCAGGTGCGCCGCCTCGAAGGACACCATCCTTCAGCAGGTCGCTGATCTTCCGGGCATGTTCGTTCCCCGGGTGCACGGTGTTTCGCCCAGGTTCGGCATCATGCGCCAGTGGGCCAGCACAGAGAGCGTGGGAGCCCTCACCGGGACCATTTCAGCAAGATCAGTGATACCCGACACCTGGATAGTTGAGATCGCCAGGGGATGCCCCTTCAACTGCAGGTTCTGCATGCCGGGCTATCTCTTCCTGCCCTACCGAGAGCAGCACCTCGAAGAGATTGAGGAAACCATCCGAAGCATTCCCAGGGGCGAACGGGTGGTGCTCACGGCCTGCACCCCCTCCGGCCACATACAGCTGGACGAGATAACCGGTTTCGCCAGGGACTGCGGCCTGACGGTACATGCCGGCTCGCACCGCAGGGATGCGCCTGAGATGGTCGAGGAGATCCCATCCACATACGATGTTGAGACCCTGCTCATGGCTCCGGAAACAGGCTCGGACAGCCTGCGAAGGGTGCTGGGCAAGGGGCGCACTAACCAGGACTACAGGAACATTCTTGCCAACGCCGACCCCAGGGTGAAAAGGGTGAGGATCAACTTCCAGATCGGCCTTCCCTTCGAGACCGATGCGGACAGGGAGGAGAACGTCAGGTTCGTGGAGATGGTGAAGAACAGCACCGGGCTCCCCGTTGCGGTCCGAATGGACCCCTTCATCCCCCGTCCCTGGACGGCGTTCCAGTGGTCCCCCATGGTGACCCCTGCCAGGCTCAGGGTGTACATAGACCAGTTCACCAAGAGCCTGAACAGGCTGGGCATCAGCGAGATCCACGGCATATCGCCTCGTGACGCCCACATCTACGCACTTCTGGCCAGGGGCGACAGGCGCACCGCCGCAGCCCTTGAGGCGAAGCTCACGGGAATAGGCTGGAACACCGCCTTTGAAAAGGCCGGCATTGACATAAACTGGGTCTTCGAGCAGATCGAGGTGGGAAGCCAGTTCGGGTGGGATTTCCTGAACATGGGGTTCGGCTACACAAGGCTCGCCCGTGAGTTCCAGGCCGCCGCGGCCCTGGACGAGGAAAGAAGGCAGTAGCCTTCTCTCCCCGTTCTTCAGCCAGCCATATTACGCTCCTGAAGCACCGTTGGAAGCCGGGTAGCTGCGTGACCCGGCAAAACACTGCATTCAGGAGGCAGGCAGACATGGAACACCCCGGTGATGCGGCGTACTGCGGCCTTTATTGCGGGCTCTGCGCCATGAAGTCCAGGATCCCTCGAACCGCTTCCGCCCTGAGGGACATCATGTCCCGGGAAGGGTGGGAGTTCTACGGCGGGTTCGTTCTCGATGGGTTCGGCCCCTTCTGGAAAGCCCTGAACACGGTCGCCGGCTACGGCGAAACATGCCCCGGCTGCCGCGGCGGCTGCGGCAACCCTGAGTGCGGCATAAGGAAGTGCGCCAAGGAAAGGGGGATGGCGCTCTGCACCGAGTGCCCGGACCATCCCTGCGTTCATGTGCGGGCACTGGCGGAAAGGTACCCCAACCTTCTGGGCGACGCCAGACGCCAGAGGGAGGTCGGCGTCAGGCAATGGATCAGCGAGCAGGAGCAACGGCGAGATTCGGGCTTCTGTTACTGCGACATTCGGATACCGGTGGGTGAGCTTCCATCCGGCGGAGGCTCCTGCGCTGAGGAGCCGTGCCCCTCGAACACTGATTAACATGGTGGAGATCCCGCTTCGGCCGTTGAACGGTCAGGGTTGCGGGAAGAAGACCGGGGGCCCCTGAGCCCCCGGAAAACTATGCCCTCTTGACCCGTCCGGTCTTGATGCAGGTGGTGCAGGCCTTGATGCGCCTGACGACACCGTCAACGAGTGCCCTTGCAGGCTGAAGGTTGGGCTTCCAGATGTGCTTGGTGTGCTTGGTTGAATGGCTGACCCTGTAGCCCACCGAAGGCTTCTTGCCGCATATATCGCATTTCCAGGACATGACAGTCTCCTTGTTCGTCGTGCAAATGAAGGCAACATATACCGGAAACGCGTGCAGAAATCAAGTCCTGCAGTCTTCCCGGAGTCGAGCTGCATGGTCCGCTCGTTTTTGACATTCGATGCCCCAACTGGTATGTGTCCGACCCTGTCGGAAGTTGAAGCAGATGCCAGTCACCAGCGGAATGAATGTTCAGGAGGGCTGACGATGATCGAGGGGCTGTTGTCCAACCGGCCGCTTGTACTTGCTGTGAGTATCGCTGTAATCGTAGGCTATGTGTATCTGAGATGGAGGAGGGCCAGCCGCTTCGTGGAGGAGAGGAACAAGGCGTATTCCGAGCATTACAGGAAGGTGTTCGAGTACTCCGACAGGGTCAGGAGCGATGAGCGCTGGCCCGGATTCCTTGCCATGATCCAGGAAAGATACAGTGTCGTGGACACAGGTGAACCGTCCGATGACGAGACCTATCAGGTTTTCTACAGGTCCATTTGGGATACAGGCGGAGCCCAGTACGAACCCAATCAGGCCGAGCCGGGTGCATCAGGCATCTCAGCATTTCTGAAACGCAAGGCAAAGCCCCGGTACATCATGGTGCAGGTCAGCCCATCCGGAGAATTCTCCGAGGAAAAGGTGAGCGGAGCCAGCTGGTACGACATGTTCGAGAAGTCGGTATAGGGATACGGTACCGGGACGGATAAGAACCTCCTGATGAGGATGAAACATCCGGTCCCTGAATGTGTATATTCATGTGTATTCGTTGGGGGCGACAGGTCTCGACGGGTACGGATGCGGTTTTGCGGGAGCATGCCGAGGTTCCGCCGGCCTCGTTAAAAAGGCGGGACAGAACAACTGCCGCGTAAGCGACAACCCGCCATCCTCTTGTAAGGATGGCCGTCCTCTCGGCCTTCGCCTTCGAGGCCGTACAGGGCGACGCAATGAAGGCTGGTTTCCATCCCCCCGCCTTCCGGGGTGAAGAAACGAGAACAATGGAGGGCATGGCTTGAGAGCGCCGTCCGTTGCCCACCTCAGGCCAAGAACGAGTACGGACTAAGCATGTAGCCGCCTGCTCAACCCCCGTGCGCGGACGCGGGTTCGAATCCCGCCGCCTCCACCAGTCCTCATCGTCACCTATATCACTACGTGACAACAGCATAGCACTTGTGCTGTCTGTTTGCGTGTTCTCCTTTGACACACATGTGACACGGCTCTTTTGTGTCAGTATCGTGCTTCCGATCTTCTCGACGCAGGAGAACCGCTTCCCGCAGCCGATGCAGGTGTGTTCCTTACGCCGGTTATCCCTGACAGACCTGTACAGGCATCCCTTGATCCCGGCATTGCTCCCGCTCCGCCCCATGAAACCAGGATCCTCGTTCCGGCGGGATCGGGCCTGCGAAAACTGCGATTTTGAAGGCAGCCTATGGATCGACCGGCTCCAGGGTCATCTGACGATGACCAGTCTGCCCGATGAGCATAGCTCCCCGCCCCGAAGCCTTACGAAGTAAACTCCCGGGAGCAGCGGTTCTCCGATGGGATCGCAGCAGTTCCATTGAATGCAGTGCTGCCCTGCACTGATGTTCTCAAGCTCATGGAGATAGACCCTGCGTCCGGAGATATGGTAAACGTCAAGGGTCAGCTCTGTGATGCCGGGAGACTGGAAAAAGATCTGCACAGCGGCTGTCGCAGGGTTCGGCGATACACTGAGCATCCCCGGACCGCCCGAAAACGCTTCCGCCTCTTGATCGCCGGTCCCGACTTCCTCTTCAATCCACCGGGCGAAGTAGTTCGAGGGTGTTCCACCCGCAAAGGTGAACCAGCCGCCGGCGAAGATGTCCCGGCTGAATGCCTTGATCGCACAGACCTGCTGGTTCAGGCCGCTGCCGAGAGGGGTCCAGGATAGACTGCCCGTGTGCCACCTGGCCATGCCGCTGGCCGGCACACCCCCGGCCATGGTGAACTCGCCGCCGGCATAGACATGGGGGCCGTTCACCTCGATGCTGTAAACGTAGTGATTCATCCCACTTCCAAGCGGTGACCAGCCGCCGCCGTCCCATCTTGCGATGCGGTTTGCGGGAACACCCCCGGCCATGCCGAAGTCGCCTCCTGCATACACATCCGAGCCACTGGCTGCTATGGTGCGCACCCAGTCGTTGGTACCGCCGCCCAGACCATGCCAGGCGCCTTCGCTCCATCTCGCGATGTTATAGACGTAAACGCCTCCCGCACGGTTGAAGGCGCCGCCAACGTAGATGTCCGGACCGCAGGCCTCAATGGCGTAGACTGCCAAACCGTCCGTACCGGTGCCGAGGGCTGACCAGGAATTGCCGTCCCACCGTGCGATCCGGAAGGCCGGATTTCCCCCGGCCGTTGAAAACTGTCCTCCCGCGTACAGGTCCGACCCGCTGACGGCAAGCGCAAAGACCGGGCCGTTCAGTCCGTCTCCAAGCGGTGACCATGAATTGCCGTCCCATCTTGCGACGCGGTTTGCGGGGACGCCCCCCGCCTCGGTGAAGTACCCTCCGGCGTAAAGCGTTGAGCCGCTCACCGCCAATGCTCGGACATTCGCGTTCATGCCCCCGTCAAGAGCCTCCCAGGAACTCCCGTTCCACTTGGCGATGCAGTTCACGGGAACACCGCCAGCCTCAGTGAATGCGCCTCCGACGAAGAGACATGTGTCACCCATTGTCTCAATTGCGTCCGCGAAAGCGTTCAGCCCCTGTCCGTCCGGAGGGGGGCCGAAGCCCTGGGACCAGTACCCGTCAATGTTCACAAGGGAACCAACCGGACCACAGAAGGCCACGGAAACCCAGAGGGGAAGCATCAACGCCTGAAGAGCATGGTCTTGCATTTCCCTCCCGGAACGTTGGAATGAACAACGGATGATAATACAATATACATGTGTCACGAATAGCTGCAATGTGCGTGAATACCGTCAGGGATGGCTGCCCGTACTGCATCCTCAGAGAGGGCGAACGGTCTTCAGCCTGCAGGCAGGGGGCGGAAGCTCGTCATGGTTCCCAACGGGCCGGCTTTCTGCCCTGAAGCGAAGGGTCAGCGGGCCAGAACGACTCCCCGCTGGAGAAGAAGACCGGTCGCGGGATCCACCAGGTGATAGACTCCGGGAGGAAGATGATAGGTCTGCCTCTCCCCGGGCTCCAGGAGAGCGGTTCCCACCACCCTTCCCGCCGAATCGAGTATCAGGGCCTCGCCGCCCCCGATCCCCTGAACGGTCAGGAACCCTGTCCCGGGACATTCCACCAGGTTCACCGGAACCTGTGCGGGAACGGGTTCGCTGGCCGTTTCGCCCGTCGCAACCGGCCATGAAGTGTGAATGACACAGATGCCGGGACCGGACGCTCCCTCCATGGCCACGGCCACAAGGGGAGTTGGGTACTGGTCCGACACGAAAAGGCACATGGACGATCCGGGTGAGTTGGGCAACTGGGTCTGGGGAGTCGTTACAGGTGAGGAAAAGACAAGCGGAGGGGCGTTGAACGTGCCCGGCGTAAGGGCGGCAAGACGCCACTGGCTGCCGTCGTGGAAGCAGTCCGTCGCCACCGCCGAAAGCGGATAGGCATCGTCGTGATAGCCGTCGTCGCCGCTTATAAGATAGATTTGCGAGCCGCCGTAGCCCAGCAGGTCGGCCCGGGGCGTGTATGACCCCGTGACGTTCGCGATGAAGTTCAGTACGGAGAAACAGAATCCTGTCTCGTTGATCTCCCAGACAGGCTCACCGCCGGGAATATCCACCATCCATGTAGTTGGATAATCCCCGAAGTGGGATACAGCGAGACTCGGGACCGGGGAATCACAGATGTCCATGCATCCAAAGTACATGGTGCCCTGGATGCCGAGCAGTTCTCCCGTGTAACCATCCCTGACACGGGCCGACCCGCTCATGACACTGCCGCGGTCGATGGAGTAGCCCATCTCCGACCAGCCGTTGCCGCTGACATCCATTTCGGTCACCCTGATCCAGGCGTCCAGTGTGGAACTGGTGTATTGAAACCACAGTTCCTGGCCGGACTGGCCGTCAAGGGCAAAGAAGCTGCCGGAGCTTGACGCGGCGTCCTTCAGTGCGAGAACAGCAACGTCGCCGGGTTCCGGCCCCACCACACCCTCAACGTACTGCACCACTCTGTCCTGCGGAGAGCTCCAGATCTGAGCGCCGGTTGCCCCGCACAGAAGGAACACCCTGGAAGGGCCCGCCTGGCCGGCGGCCACCTCGGGCACTCCGTCGAGGTTGACGTCTCCAACAGCTCGCAGACAACCGGGCCCGGCAACCCCCAGGGCCGATTGATTGCTCCATATGATCTCACCGGTGTTGCCGTCGAGACAGTGTATCCCGAACCCGGTGTTCTCCAGGGATGCCGCGAAGATGTCGCCCGTGCCGTCTCCGTTCACGTCTCCGGCGTTTTGAACGGCTGTGAAGCCGCCGTCAGGGAACGCGGTCCAGAGGATTCCCTGGGGTCCGGATACGATGGCCAGCAGCAGAGCGATCATTTCATTCCCCCTTCGGCACGTGACCGGTTCCAACGAGAAGTATAACATGGCTTGCACAATAATCCAGGCCGCCGGGTCCAATGCCTTTGATGGAGGTAGCTGATCCCGGCCCGGCAATCTCACGCGGCCGGTGAGAGAAGGCGGCCAATGGGTGCGACCTGTACCATGCCATACTCTTTCGGAAGGACCTCGCCCGATATGGCGCAGCAGCTTTCAAAGCAGGGCACGGATGACAGGCCGAGGATCACAGGTTCGATGCTGTCCCGGCCATCCGGATTCGGCTTGAGAGAGCTGGCATCCTGTGTATCGGCCTTTCCGCCGAATGGCATGGATGCCCTCAGGGTGGAGCCGTTTCCAGGCGTGTCGGGAGACTGGGCATACAGCTCGGAAGCCCCGGGGACATGGAAGTCCACTTCTCCTGAGGCGCCGCTTCAGAAGAGTCTGCGGCTCCTGACGCCCTGGCCTTTCATCTGAAGGTTTGCTCCGCCCGGGCCGAAAGCTTATCATATCTCATGGTTCGTAACCTGCATCAACGCCCATGAAAGGCTTCACTCGGGCTATCCGGGGCCTTGGGGCCTCGGACAGGCCGGGCCGTGCCCGCGATCAGGGGGGAACAGATGGCGTCCAGAGACATTCCCGTTGATTCCGACGCTCTGAGGGCTAACATCGCCGGCACTGCCCGGAAGGTGGTGGTTCCCGGGCGCTTCGATCCTCTTGTCGCGGCGGTTGACGGCCTTTACGGTGTGAGGGTGCGGCTTCTGGAGACCCTCGAAGAGTACTTTCACGACTTCCGGAACATAGATGCCATCCTGGAGGGCCTTCAGACGGTCCTTCTGCGAAACTGGCCCTACTTCGAAAGGTCCGGCAACAGGGAAGAGCTGTTCTCACTGCTCGCCGAGCTTCTTGAAGGTCTTCTAAGGCAGCCCCTTACAAGAGAGCAGACCTCGTCGCTGTTGAGGCAGGTCTTCATGTGGGTCTCCGGCGGCCTTTCAGGGCGGTTCAGCGAACTCTACCTGGGACCGGTGCTCAGGCTTCTGGACGCCCTTGGCGACACCATTGAGAGGGAACCCGTGGCCTTCCTGGAACGGGACACCCTTCTGCGGGACATGGTGATGAAGGCATCCGCCCTCGACGGAGCAGAGCAGAGCGCCCTTGAGCTTTACAGGAAGGTCCTTGTGACCGGCTACTCGCTTCTGGGGGAGCGGCTGAACATCGTCGAGTGGTGCGGCCAGCCCGACACCGAGCTCAACCATCCCGGTGAGGTCGAGGAGGGATTCTCCTTCCTCGGGGCCGCCGTCATGCAACGGCTTCAGACCCTGGCCGAGAACGCCGGTCCCGGGCAGCTGGTATCGCCAGAACTCCCGACCTTCTCCGAGATCATAGACCGCGGCATAGATCGCGTGTTCCGTGTTGGGAACCTGGAGGACCGCTTCCTTGTCTGCCTGTACTTCCTGAAGGACGACACCCTGGGGAACAGGCAGAACGAGGTGATGTCCGATCTTCTGGGGGTGGTCAGGATAATGATGCAGCCCCAGCTGAACCACGATATAGAGAGGATACTGAGCCGTCTCACAAGGTTCTTCAGGGGAAGGGCCGAGACCTTCCTGCTCACAAGGCTCCAGTGCTACGAGGCAATCGGCACCGCCATCGGAACCGCGGGCAACACCCGGGCCGCGGACCACCTGATGGAGGACATTCTCTACTGGCACTTCCAGTACCCCGACATCAAGGGCGCCACCGACGACTGGGAGACCGTGGTGAACCCGTACCATCTGCCCAAGATCCGGTGCTGGATGCGCATCATCGAGTCCAACCCGGCGGTTTACGAGAGGCTGGCCGCTGCCTTGAACGTTCAGCTCCGGCTGGGCGGGGTCTATATCGCCGACACCGACCTGTTCCAGAGGGACATCACACGCTTCCTGAACGCGGATATCAGCCCCATATACTTCGTAGCCAAGCAGCTCCTGCGTACCTTCCCCGTGTATTTCAACGAGGTCGGGGCCGAGGGGGAGCTTCGCTCGGTGTCCACCCGGATAGACGAGGCCTGTTCCCGGCGCGACTCCCTGATGCACTTCCTGAGGAAGCAGATACACGCCGAAGCCTCCAACCGCATAGTGAAGTTCAGCCGGGCAGTTATGATGTACTGGGCCACACTTGACTCGTCCTTCCTGGAACCGTTCCTGTCGCCAAACGTACTGGCCGCAGTCCAGCTGGAGCAGAACTGGGCACAGGGACCCCACAGGTACATGGCTTCCCTGGCGCTGGAGGGCCAGCAGCCCGAGGAGCTGGTGACCGGCATCCTGGCAGTGAACCCCGGCGACTTCCCGCCGGACGGTTCCAGCGACCAGTTCGACCGTGACCGGGTGGCGCTCATGGTCAGGCTGCATCAACTGCTTCTGCAGAAGTACCACCCTTCCTCGGAGGAGCTGGATTCTGTGGTTGCGGGATACCACTCCATCGACGCCGCTCTTCGCCGTGCATTCGTCGAAGCCCTTCGCAGCTTCCGGGAGAACCCCGGCCCCATCAGCAGGGATAGGCTGATAGATGCCTGTCTTGACGTTCTGGAGAGGCTGAAGGCCATCATCCTCGACCCCGCCCCCTCGGAGGGGGTGGAGAACATCTACCACAAGAGGCACATCGCCGCTGGAATACCCTCGATGTACGGAGACTACTCCGAGCCGAAGTTCGACGCCCTGGGCCTTTCCTTCAGGGTCGAACAGCTTCTGAGCACCCTGTTCGAGGACGTGGTGACCGGGCCGGATGTCCCCTATATGAACCGTTCCTCTCTGAAGAGGGTTGCCCGGGAACTGAGAAGGTTCGAGCGGGCCCTGTCTCTGGACGGGATCAACCCCCGCTCGCTCTCTTCCAACATCGGCATGCTGGAGGCCAGCTTCGCCTGGCACAGCGTTACGTTCAACCAGTACAGGAACATCTTCCTGTTCCTTTCCCAGAGCGTGACCGAGCTGTCCCGCCTGTCCACGCTGAGCCACGAGCGCATACTGCGGATAGTGCTGGAACACGACCCCCGCCAGTGCAGGCTTAGGGGCATGTGCACCGACGCCGTGTCCGAGATGGTGCTCAGGGAGGTACTCGTATCCGCTCTGGGGCTGCAGACCCTTGACCGTTACGTCGGCGGAAAGTACAGGCTTATCTCCGAGCTCACGGGTCAGCTGAGCCCGGAAGCCCTCACGCGAATGATGAACTACGACTCCGACGGCCTGATCTCCCATCTCCGGGAAACACACCCAGAGACCGACGATCAGATGACTCTGGGCTACAAGGGGCTGGGGCTGAAACAGCTGGCCCAGTACGGGCATAACGTGCCTGACTGCTTCATCATAACCACCGAGCTGTTCGCGGCCATGCCGGCGATGTCCTACCGCCCTCTGTACGAAGACACCCTGAACAGGATCAGGCACGCCGTGGAGAAGCTGGAGGAGAGAACGGGCCTGGAGCTTGGGAATCCCGAAAGGCCTCTGATGCTTGCGATACGTTCCGGGGCCGCCTTTTCAATGCCGGGCCTCATGACCACGTTCGTGAACGTGGGGCTCAACGATGAACTGGCCAACGAGATCTCCAGGATCGAAGGGTACCAGTGGACCGTCTGGGACTCATACAGGCGTTTCATTCAGAGCTGGGCCATGTCGTCGGGGATCGAGCGGGGAGTGTTCGACGGCATCATGAACCGGTTCAAGAGCAGGTTCGGTGTTAAGCTGAAGCTGGATTTCTCGCCCGAGCAGATGAAGGAGATGGCCTTCGCATACCGCCGAAAGGCTGAGGAGCTGGGCGTCGCCTTCATTCAGGACCCCTTCGGGCAGGTGATAGGGTGCGTTCACAGGGTGCTTGACTCCTGGAACTCGACCCACGCCGGGTTCTTCCGGCGCTACGTGGGAATAGCCGAGGAGTGGGGGACCGCCTGCGTGGTGCAGAAGATGGTCTTCGGCAACCGCAGCCGCCACTCCGGGTCGGGAGTGACGTTCACCCGGAACCCGAATGAGCCCTACAGCAGGCAGGTGCGGCTGTTCGGTGATTTCACGGTGTGCAGCCAGGGCGAGGACCTGGTGGGCGGTCTTGTCTTCCCCCTGCCGGTATCCGAGGCCCAGAGAAAGGGCAATCCCACCTACGCAGGCGTCGATTCCTCACTGGAGAGCGACTACCCCCAGGTGTACCACGCCCTTCTGGGAGTTGCTGAGGAACTCGCTTCCAGGGACTACGACCCCCAGGAGATCGAGTTCACGTTCGAATCACCCTCCGGTGAGGACCTTTACATCCTGCAGAAGAGGGTCATGGTCTCCGGGGGGACCAGCGACGCTCCCTACTTCGCGGACCTGGTCCAGGGACCTGTGGAGCCCGTCGCGGTGGGCATCGGGGTTTCAGGTGGGGCTTACTCGGGAAGGACCGCTGTGAACCCCGAGCAGATAGAGGCCCTCATAGCCCAGGATCCAGACGAGAACGTGATCCTCCTCCGTCCGGACACCGTTCCGGAAGACATCGCCATGATCATTCGGGTACAGGGCATTCTCACCGCCCGGGGCGGCTCAACATCGCATGCGGCTGTTACGGCCAAACGCCTGGGAAAGACCGCGGTGGTGGACTGCAACCGTCTGGAGGTTGATGAGATCGCAGGAACGGCGACACTTGCCGGCAACACCATCAGGGCCGGCGACTGGATTAGCATAGACGGCCGTACAGGCAATATCTTCATGGGAAGGCTTGAGACGATTCAACAGGCGGGTCTGATCTAGCAGGGAGGATTCGGAATGGCGGCGCAGCGGGTTCTCGGGATCAACGGTCTTGGCAGGATAGGCAAGCTGACCCTTTGGCATCATCTCGGGAACGATGATTTCCAGAGGTTCGTGGTGAACACCGGCAGGGAGGTGGGCACTTCGCTGGAGTCCCTTGCCCACTACCTCTCCCGGGACAGCACCTACGGCAGCCTTCACAAGTGGCTCCACGGCCATCGGGGCACACCCGACTGCAGGGTTCTGAACGAGAAGGACGGGCTTCTGGGCATTCACGGCAGGGAGGTTCAGGTACTCAGGCAGGCAAGGAACCCCAAGGACATCCCCTGGCGCGACAACGGCGTGGGAGTGGTGGTGGACTGCACAGGGAAGTTCGTGGATCCCCATGACGATCCTGACGCTCCGGGCGGTTCCCTCAGGGGGCACCTGGCCGCCGGTGCCAGGGTGGTGCTTCTCAGCGCTCCCTTCAAGAGCAGGCAGAAGAACGCGCCTGACCCGCAGGACAGCCTCATGATGATCTACGGGATAAACCACTACAAGTTCGAACCCGGGCGCCATACGGTCATCTCCGCAGGCTCCTGCACCACAACAGCCCTGGCACACATGATGCGGCCGCTTCTCGACCGCGACCTTACCCGGCGGATGATCACCGCCGGAATGAGCACCATCCACGCCGTCACCGCAAGCCAGCCTGTGCTGGACAGCGTTCCGGGGTCTGGCGCCAAGGACCTGCGTAAAAACAGGTCAGGCATGGCGAGCATGGTGGTAACCTCCACAGGAGCCGCCAAGGCGCTGGAACAGGTCATGCCCGAGGTTTCCAGGATCGGTTTCATGGCCGAGTCCGTGAGGATACCCACAGCAACGGTGAGCCTCATTATCCTCAACGTGACCTTCCAGTCCGGGGTCAATCCTGACGGCAAGCCACTTATAGACAGGGACTCCATAAACGGGATCTACCGCCAGGCCGCCGAGGGCGAGGCTGCGGGACTTGTGAAGTACAGCGAGGAGCAGAACGTTTCCGCCGATATGAAGGGCGAGGACGCCGCGGTGGTGATCGAGGCGGTGGAAACCCACACCCGCACCGGCTTCGTGGACGTGGAGATACCCCCCGACCAGAGCACCGTGACTTCAGGCTGCAACGGAGAACCCAGGGTCTGCCGCATACCGGTCACCCATGTGAAGGTGTTCGGCTGGTACGACAACGAGATGGGAAGCTACACCCACCGTCTTGGACAGCTTACCGCCTACACCGCAGGGGTGCTTTAGCGCCGGACCGCTGCCCCGCGTTCAGTCGGTGAACCGCAACTCCACCCGGTTGCCGGCCACCCCGGTTATGGTGAACCCGCCTCCGATGGCGGACAGTCCGTCCATGATCTCCCGGGACGACGTGGTGGAGATCACTTCCAGCGTGGCCCTGGAGCCTGTGAGTTCCCTTGCAAGGACTTCCGTCACACCGCGAATGCCGGTCCGGATCCGGGAGCTGAGGTCCTGCATCCTGCTGTAATCAGCGTTGGAGGCCACGATCACCGTGGTGTTGCCGCTGGTGGTCCAGCCCTGGAGAATGGCCGAGACAAGCTGTTCCGCCGTCCTGTCCGAGGCCTGGGAACGAGCCTGGCTTTCGCTGAACGGCACCTCGGTGGTGGCCGCCGACGCTCCGAGCACCGCCGCGGTGCGGGTGTTGATGGCCCGGCAGTCAACCCTGAACACGTGCATCTCCCTGGCCGCTCCCGCGATCATCCTCTGCTCTCTGCTCACATTGACAGTGCCCGAGACCATTATCTCCGCCCCTGCCTCGAGTCCCACCAGGGCTGCGGTCCTCTCGTCGCCTTCCAGGATCAGAAGCAGCCGGTCGCGTTGCAGGATGCCGGCCGCGGTCCCGGCGTCAACCACCGGGAAGCCCTTCCGGCGGAACTGGTCCAGCAGCAGGGTCTCGAACATGGAACCGGATGAGCCGGCATCCTCGAGGGTTGCCCCGTTCCCTATCTCACGCACCACAACCATTACACGGGGCCTTCCCTGCTCCGCCAGCAGTATTCCGATGGCCGCCAGATCGTCCTGGAGCCCGTCCGTGTTCACGACGGCCCTCAGCACGACCCTGTACAGGTCGCCGGTCTGCTCCTCGTGGATGATACGGTAGCTGGAGACGTATCCCCGGGCCCTGCTGTAGATCCTGTCCGATATCAGCTGGAAGTTCTCCACCTGCGTCTCGGAATCTATGTAGGTTCCCACCCCCTGCTCGACAGCCTTTCTCAGGGCATCCGAGATGGCCTGGTCGCGGGCGGTGTCCCATGCTCCGGCGAAGGCTGAAACCCCTTCAGCAAGGACCTCGGTCTCCCCGGAAGCCGGCTCGGCGGCCGGTGCCTGCCATGCCTGGCCGGAAGTTCCCTGGGGAAGAGTCATCCGAGGGCCGCAGCCTGCGGCAAGACAGAGCAGGAGCAGCGTTCTCGCAGGCAGCCTCACAGGATCACCCTCAGAAGGAAGCGCCCGGCGCCGAGCAGAAAGGGAAGCGCCTGTTTCAGAATGCCGCCGCCTGCATCAGCCGTGGAAAGCACAATGTCGCTTCCCAGGGAGCCCGCGGCCTGGACAGCCCGCAGAATGAGAGGGGAACCTGCCATGTCGCCCTGTTCCAGCAGGCCTTCAAGGTCGGAGATGAAGCGCAGCCCCATTCCGGCGCCGGTCCCAAGGTAGGCGGCGTACTGGCTCGTGTCGAGAAGAAGGTTCCCGTTCTCGTCGAGGATCCTGGGGAACATGGAAGGGGTGAGGCCGCTCTGTCCGCCGTCTATCACCAGGCCGGAGTACTGCTGAAGGAAGTCCCTGACCTGGGGGGAAACCTGCTCCTGTGAGAGCTGGGGTGCGGCGAAAGCCGCGCTCAGGGCGCCGGACAGCCCCTGCGGGCCGTAGATCTCCATGGAAAGCTCCACCTCCACGGTCCCGGCTTCGGCGTCGTACCTGGACGGGCCTGCCATCACAGCGTTCCTCACCATCCCCTGAACCCTGGTGTGAACAACGTCATAGTCGGTCATGAAGTTCTCGACCCTGGTCTCGGAATCTACCCTGACCCCCTCCACTATCTCCAGCAGGTTCCTCTGGGCTATGACCACCGCGGCCCTTTCGGCCATGAGCCTTGCCTGGGCGGTGTTGGGGTTCGAGGGGTCAACCACTCCCGTGCCTGTGGCACGGACGGTGTTTCCCGTCCAGTCGATGCGGCCGGAAGGGAAGGGTTCGGTCACCGGTTCGGAGGCATGGATCTCGGGAGCAGGGCCCGGGAACACGATGTCATCCATCAGGGTGTACAGGGAAGATGAAGACAGGGTCGGGGATGCGGCCGTAACCGGTGCGGTGGTGGCCGGCGGGCTGGATGTGACCGTTCCGCAGGCGGTGAGGGTGCAGGCTGCGGCAACGCCCAGGAGAATGAGGGTTTTCATGGTTACAGCCCCTTAACGGTTGATGCCCAGCAGGGCCATTTCCATCGCGGATCGAAGTGCGCCTTCGGCGCCGTCGAAATCGGATCCCTGGCCTACGGCGGTGTAAAGGATCTCGGAGGTCTCCACCGATATGATCTTCACATGTATCTCAGCGTCCCGCTGTTCGGGGGAGTCGTCCCAGAAGCTGTCGTGGGCTATCTGGGTGATGCTTATCATCATGACCGCTTCCGCCCCCAGAAGGCGGCCAAGCTGGACAGCAGTGGCCTGGTCCACCACTCCGGAGTAGGAGAACTCCTGCTCCCTGAGGATCTGATCAACGGCGGAACGGTCCACAACGGTGAAGCGGCCCGTCCTTAAGAGCGCCATGCCAGCGTAATCGTAGAGCCCTGAGGACTGGCTGAGGGTTGGCAGGGAGCTGGTTGGGGGCAGCACTGCTGTGCGCCACAAGGGCTTCGTGTCGAACACCGGGGACTTGGCGTAGTTGGCGGGCATGCCCAGCCCGGCCAGCTGTGTGGAACTCATGCACCCGGGAAGACAGAAGGACACCAGGGCCAGAAGGATAGTGAGGGAATAGTGCTTTTTCAATCAATGCTCCTTTCGGGGGTCGCAATGGTGTTCCGGGACCTCAGGAATATACAGCTGCGGAGCATTTTTGTTCCTCGAGGCGGCCCCGGGTATTGCCCCGGCGTGAGCCTCCGCTGTATTCTTGCCCCATCGCCAAAAACCGGGAGGATGCCGGCGCATGCTGAACGTGGTGTTCATTACGCAGGAAGACCCCATTTACATCTCCGTTTTCTGGGAGGAGTTCTCGAAGCATCAGACTGTACTGCGCGAGAACGGCATATCCGTCAACGCCCTGGTCTCCCTGGTTCCCCTGGGGAAGGATTCCCTGTCATCCCTTTTCAAAAGGATCTACGGGTTCTACGGACCTGTGGGCACCGTGAGGGTGGCTTTCAAGTACGCCAGGGCGCTGATATTGAGAAGGACCACCAAGCGTTTCGCACATGGCATGGGCGCTGGCTTCATGAGCGTTGAGAACATCCACTCGAAGGAGTTCATAAGGTTCGCCGGGAAGCAGGATGTTGTGATCTCGGTGGCGGCCTCACGGATATTCAGGGAGAAACTGCTGTCCGCCCCGGCCTTCGGCTGTGTGAACATCCACAGCAGCCTTCTTCCCAAGTACCAGGGCATGATGCCTGTTTACTGGCAGATGCGGGACGGCCTGGACGAGATAGGCATTACGATACACAAGATGATCGAGAAACTGGATTCCGGCGACATACTCATGCAGCGCACGGTCTCCATAAGCGAATGCAGCACGCTTGACCAGGCCATATCGAAGACCAAACGCGAGGGAGCCCTGATGATGACGGACTTCCTGCTGGATTTCCACGCCCATTTCGGCAATCCCACCGAGTGCGACGTGAGCGAGGCAACCTACTACTCGTTCCCTGAGAGGGAATCAACAAGGCAGTTCCTTGCCACGGGGAAGAAGCTCCTTTGAGAACTGGCACCGTCTGCATAACAGTTGACGTCGAGGAGTGGTTTCAGGCGGAGAACCTCAGGGACTCCCATCCGCCCCGCTCCTGGGACAGCCGTGAATCAAGGGTGGAGGCCAGCACCCACAGGATCCTTTCGGTTCTTGAAGAGAGGTCTGTGCCCGCGACCTTCTTCATTCTCGGCTGGGTTGCGGACAGGATCCCCGCCCTCGTCAGGACCATTGCTGGCGCGGGGCACGAGATCGCCTCACATGGACAGAACCACATCAGATGCTGCTCGCTTGAGGAAACGAGGCTCAGGGAGGACATCTCCGCTTCGAAGAAGACGCTGGAGGACATTTGCGGCGCTCCGGTCATTGGTTACAGAGCACCATGCTTCTCGGTGTCCGACAGGCTGCTGGACCTTCTTTTCGAGGAGGGGTACCGGTACGACTCCAGCCTGAACCCCTTCCTCGCCCACGACCGCTACGGCAGACTGGGCACCCCCGGCAGGCTCAGGGAACCCTTCACCCACCGTTCAGGGATAGTGGAGTTCCCCATGCCCACCTGCCGTTTCATGGGGCTGGAGCTGCCCGTGTCCGGCGGGGGCTATTTCAGGCTCTATCCGTACTGGTTCTTCGGGCGGATGGTCCTGAAGTGCCTGAGGGAAACAGGCCTCTACGTTTTCTACATGCACCCCTGGGAGGTGGACCCGGACCAGCCCAGGACCAGGGTGAGGAATCCCGGTCACATGTTCAGGCACTACTACGGGCTCCGCGGCACTTTGACCAAACTCGCCAGGCTTGTGGCGATCCCGGGGGAAAAGAGAAGGCTGCGGGACATCCTTCCCTGATCAGCCCTTCCTGTTCCCCGAGCTTCTGAAGAAGACCCTTGGCATCGGGAATCGAACCTTGTTCCAGAACAGCAGTCTTCTCAGTACCACCGATACACCCACGGAATCGGGTTCTTCCACGAAAGACAGAGGGATCTCCGCGGATAGCCTGGCTCCGGCTGTGATAAGGAAAAGGACCTGCATCGGGTGAAGAACCATTCCCAGAATTCGAAGAGGTCCGGGCATGAATATCCCCGAAGCAAGCATGGTAACTATCATCGCCAGGCCGCAGACCGCGCTGTAAAGCCCTGAAAAGGCCTGTTCCCTGCCCTTGGGAGCCACCGCGAGGACCAGGTTCGACGTCACCACCCCAACGCATCCCCACATGCTGCCCGAGGCCGCGGCCTCGAAGACCAGCATCCACCTGGTCTCCCTGGTAACGAAAAGCCATACCAGCGGGATCACCGTTCCGGCCACTATGGCCAGCTTCATGGCCGTCCTGTTCCCGTAACGGTCTATGAGCCGTCCCCAGTACTTCAGGGTGAGGACAGCTCCGGCAGTGCTCACCGCGCCGTACAGAAGCATCTCCACAAGTCCCATTCCAAGCACCTGTATCATGAAGGGCTGCCAGAAGGGTGCGCCCACTCCCACCGCCATCATCCACCACGCCCCGAAGAAGCAGAGGCGCCGGAAGTTCCGGTCCCTCATGGGCTCCAGGACCGTTTTGCGCAGGGTCTCGGGGACCGCTGGCTCAACCCTTTCGGGCTGCCGTTTGAGGATTGCCAGACCCATGATCCCCAGAAGGCCGGCGGTGACGAATGTCGCCAGAAGGGCTTCCGGCAGTCCTTCGGGCGATATCCTGAACAGCCTGGCGACGAATGCTCCCGCTCCCGTGGGAGGCACCGAGTACGCATCGAGCCACATGCCGAAACCGAAGCTCACGGCCAGGCCGAAGGTCATGAGCACCGCGTTCCTTTTGGCGAAGAACCTGCCCCTTATCTTCCGGGGGACCATGCTGGCTATCCAGCCCATCCACATGTTGGTGGATACCGCCAGGATGGACGTTATGCCGAAGAACACCAGCAATACCGCGGGAAGGGCCAGACTGCGGGGAAGAAGCAGCGGGGCCAGGCCAAGCAGGGGGGTCAGGGACCTGCCCGCCGCCGCCCAGCCGACCACCCGCCTCTTCCTGGAAACGCTGCCCCTCACCGCCAGTATTCCCAGGGGCTGGAAAAGCATCGAGACCTGTCCGATGGCGGAAAGCAGGCTGAAGTGCAGCGGTCCCGCCTCAAGGAAGACAAGAAGCCTGGTGAGGAAAGCCGAGCCGGGTCCCGCCAGGCTTCCATAAACCTGTGAGAACACGCCCTCTGTGATGGAAACCCTGAAGGTTTCCCTGAGTTCACTGCGCTTGACCCTCATCACCGAAACATACGCTTTGCCCGGGGGAACGTGGCGAAGCGGTATATTCCGGGTGTCAGCAAGGAACATGATTGCTCCCCGTAACCATCAAGGAAGAGAGCGGAGAAGCCATGAACGACGAAACGACTGCCTCCGGCGGAGTTGCTCCGGGCATCGGAGACGTGGCACACAAGGTACTTGTTCTGTCCGGCAAGGGCGGAGTCGGCAAGAGCACCATCGCCGTGAACCTGGCGGTTTCCCTTGCCATGCAGGGATTGAAGGTGGGCCTTCTTGATGTGGACATTCACGGTCCCAGTGTGCCCATGATGCTGGGACTCGGACTGGAAGGCGTAAGGACAAGGGATGATACGCTTGTTCCCGTGGAGTCCGCCGGCATGAAGGTCATGAGCGTTGGTTTCCTGCTAAGGAACACTGACGACGCTCTTATATGGCGTGGTCCCATGAAGATGAACCTCATCACCCAGTTCATCCAGCAGGTGGAGTGGCGCAGGCTGGACGTTCTGGTGGTGGATTGCCCCCCCGGCACAGGCGATGAACCCCTCTCCGTGGTCCAGCTCCTTCCTGGCGCCGATGGCGCGCTGATAGTCACCACCCCCCAGAAAGTCGCGGCCGCCGATGTGCGGAAATCAGTTGATTTCTGCAGGAAGACGGGGCTTCCCGTGCTGGGAGTAGTGGAGAACATGAGCGGTTTCGTCTGCCCGAAGTGCGGCGAGGTGAGCCAGATCTTCCGGGGTTCCGGTGGAGAGGACACCGCCCGGGCGTACTCGGTACCCTTCCTGGGCAGGATCCCGCTGGACCCGGCCATCGTGGAGTCCGGCGACCAGGGCAGGCCCTTCGTTTACCATTACGGGAAGTCCCCTTCCGCCAGGGCCATGGAAGCAGTGGCCGATCCGGTCTTGAGGCTTCTGAACTGAAATGGAGCTGCTGCTTGCGTTCGATGTGCTTCTAGGCGGGCTTGCCGGTCCCGACGGCCTTGCCGCGGCCCCTGACGGAACACTGTTCGTGGCCGAGGAGGGAGCAGGCGTGGTGAGGGGTATCGCGCCTGACGGAACCGTTTTCACCGCCATGATGGGCCTGGAATCACCCGAGGGCATCGCCTGGCACCCGGAACTGGGGGTGCTTGCCGTTGAGGACGTGAGGCACGGCAGACTGATTTCCTCCGCTGCGGGAGTCCTTCAGGAAGGCATACCCAGCCCCGAAGGAGTGGCCGTATCGCCGGAGGGCGACATCTACTACACCTGGGCCAGGAACGGCGGCCCCACGGGCATCAGCCGATGGACACCCGAAGGGCCGGAGCCGGTGGTGACCCTTCCCCGGGGTTTCATGCTTTCGGGGCTTACCGTTGGGCCGGACGGAGTTCTTTACGCGTGCAACGAGATGCCGGTGACAGGGCTTATGGTGAGCGTGATAGCGGTCCACCCCGGAACAGGCGCCTGGTTGCCGTACGCCGGAGGCATCCCATCCGCGGAGGGGCTGAGGTTCTCCCCTGACGGCCGGACGCTCATGGTTGCGTGCGAGGAGTACGGAGCGGTGATGCAGGTGACTCCCGAGGGAGTGACTTCGGTGTTCGCCTCGGGTTTCGGCTCCATCGAAGACATTCTGTTCCTTCCCGAAGGCGACATGCTTGTAACCGACGATGCCGCCGGATGCGTCTTCAGGGTGCCCTTTCCATGAGCTCCCACCCCCCCGGAAGCTACCGCGAGATACTGGGCGTGGCCCTTCCTGTGATCGCCGGAATGGCGGCCCAGACGGTGATGATGTTCTGCGACAGGATGTTCCTGGCCAGGCACAGCGTCTGGGAGCTTCAGGCGGCGCTTCCGGCGGGGATACTGGCTTTCACTCTGATATGCCTGTTTCAGGGAGCCGCCGGGTACGCCTCGACCTTCGTGAGCCAGAACCACGGCGCCGGAAACCCCAGGGGTATAGCCGTCTCATACGCCCAGGGTGTCTTTCTTGCCCTTCTGTCGGCTCCCATTCTGCTTCTTATCTCCATTCCCGGCAGCATGATTCTCAGGCTGGGCGGCCACCCCCCCCATGTGCTGGAGCTGGAGCTGATCTATTTCCGCTGGATGATGGTGGCAGGGGTGGGAGCGACCCTCAACGCCGGGGCCGCATCACTCTGGAGCGGTCTGGGCAGGACCACCTACACGATGCTGGCGGGCATGGCCGGGGCCGCGCTGAACATACTGCTGGACTGGATACTGATCTTCGGCAGGCTGGGGCTTCCGGAGATGGGCATCGAGGGCGCCGGGCTCGCCACCGCCATAAGCTCTTTCGTTCCCGGCATCTTCCTCATCTCCCTGTCCCTTCTGGGGAGGATATCGGGGGAGTTCCCCATCAGAAGCAACTTCAGGTTCAACGGGAAACAGGCTGTGAAGACACTGAGGTACGGGCTTCCCTCAGCAGTGAGCGTCTTCATGGACGTTGCCAGCTTCTCGGTGTTCGTCTTCCTTACCGGAAGGCTTTCGCCGGTGGAGTTCACCGCAAGCAACATAGCGTTCGGGGTCAACAACCTGGCCTTTCACCCGCTTCTGGGATTCGGGATCGCCACCACCATACTCGTGGGCCGTTACCAGGGCGCCAGGAACCATCAGACGGCTTCCAGGGTTGCGGGCAGAACCCTGCTGGCAGCGCTTCTGTACTTCTCGTTCATTGCGGCCACGTTCCTTCTTCTGCCCGGGGTCTATATGGAGCTGTTCCAGAGCCCCGAGACCGAGGTGCCCTTCGATCAGCTGAAGGCCACCGGGTCAACCCTTCTGGCCATTCTCTGCCTCTGGGGGGGCTTCGATGCGGTGAGCCTCATGCTTGGGGGAGCCCTGAGGGGTTCCGGTGACACGAGGTTCGTCATGGTACTCTCGTCGTGCCTGGGCTGGCTGTTCTGGATACCCGGGATATTCCTTATCTACCGGAGCCCCGGCGTGAACGTGGTCACGCTATGGCTTTTCACCACGTTCTACGTGGCGCTTCTGGCCGCCGGCTACTTCCTCAGGTTCAGGTACGGGCCCTGGAGGAAGATGGTCCTTGTGAGCCACGACGAGGAGACTTCCCGTGTGGGAGTGCCAGTTGCTGAACCGGCGGGCAGGGGCTGATGGAACGGTACCCGGCTTCGGCGTGTACTACTGCTGATAGTTCATGCCGCCGGGTTCATCCACCGAGGAGGGTTCATGCACCAGCTTCTTGCCATGGCGCTTGTTGCCGGGTCCGTTACAGTTGGGGAGAAGGCTTTTCCCCTTGCCGAACCGCTTTGCGGAGGTTGAGGCGCCTCCACGATACACTGCCAGTTGGCAGTTCCGGCTGAGGAGATCCCCGAGCCCTGTGTCGTGACCGGTTTCGCCTTTCACCGGGTGCCGTCGGGTTCCGCCGGGGCCACCCTGAACGGGGTCACGGTCCATATGGGAACCACCGGAGGCGATGAACTCGGTCCCGAGTTCTCGGGGAACAGGCTGACCTCCACAGCGGTCATCCGAAGGGACAGGATGACCGTGAACGCCGATGATGACCAGATGGTTGTCTTCATGTTCGACACCCCCTGGGAGTACACCGGGGGCAACATTCTGCTGGAGATGCGTTTCGAGGCCGTGGCGGGTTACCTTTACGTTTTCGGCTGGACTGCACCCGGAATGCGCTACCTCTCGAGCCGGACCCTCGATTCAGCCCGGGGCGCCGTATCAGGGAACCTGCCTGTGATCACCCTGATCACCGAATGACCCCTCTCCGGGTCGCGGTACGGCAGCCGCAGCGACGGTCTGCTCCCGGCTAGTACTCGATGCCCCTCCGGGCTGAGAGCCTCTCGGTCGTGTAGTAGTGCTTTCTCTCCACCATTTCCGTCACAAGGTCCGCGGCATCCATGATCGCCCGGGTTGCCCGTCTTCCCGTGAGCACCAGCTCCACACCCGCTGCCCGTGCCCTGATGACCTGCAGCCCGTGGTCTTCTGTGAGGAGCCCCATGTGGATCGTGACGCACAGCTCATCGGCTATCACGAGGCGGTACCCGCCGGACGAAACCGCTGCGGTCAGAAGGGCGAACCCGTTCAGCGCGCCTGCGATGTCTTCCTTCGATGGGGATCTGCCCTGGCAGATCAGGTTCGGGGTGCCGTACTGCACAAGCGTTATCAGTTCGGGAAACCGGGATGGAAGGCACAGCTCCGAGTAGTCGCTGCCCTTCATGAACTGGCCGATGTACACGCGGTGCCCGGCGCAGGCCGAGCGCACCGCCAGGCCCAGAGCGGCGGTGGTCTTGCCCTTTCCGTCGCCCGTGTAAACCTGGACCCTTCCCCCCAGGAGCGGATCGGATGGTTCGGCGGAGATCATCTCATCCCCCTTCCGCCGTGAACATAACCTCCGGAGGACCGCCGGCGAAGCCCCGAGAGTATTGACCTTCGGATGTACCGGCGGGTATTGTCACACCCGTCACACCGGACCGGGGGGGAGCGGATGCGACAGAAGCTTCAGCAGCACCTTGCCGACGATCTCAGGAAGATCGCCCGGGACGCGCCGGACTCGGGGGTATCCGCCGCGGGCCTGCATTCCGGCGAGAGAAGGGACGTTGCGGTCCTCTTCCTGGACATCAGCGGCTTCACATCCCTGGCGGAGAAGATAGACTTCGAACTGGTCCACATGCTCGTGAACGGCATCATGCGAACGTTCTCCGGCATCGTCTCCGGTAACGGGGGCTACGTGGACAAGCTTGAGGGCGACAGAATAATGGCGATCTTCGGAGCAGAGCAGGCGTGCGACAACGACTCGCTCCGCGCCGTGGACTGTTCCATTAAAATGCTCGATGCCATGGAACAGGTGAACGGGATACTGGCTGAAGAGGGGATAAGCGTCGGAGCCAGGGCCGGAGTGAGCTGCGGCCAGGTCATAGTGGCCCCGGACGCCTGCGGTCACCTGACCGCCACCGGAGACGTTGTAAATGTGGCTTCACGCCTTGAGGGATGGGCTCGCACGGGATCGGTGGTGGTTTCGGGCGCTGTCCGGGAAATGTGCGGGGACTTCTTCGTCTGGGAGGACCTTGGAGAAGTGCCCATACGCGGAAGGGCTCTCCCGGTAAGGGCGTTTACACCGGTCGGCCCCGGGGAGGCAAGGCTGCAGCGCTGGGAACGTGCGGCCAGGATCACCGGCACACCGCTTCTCGGGCGCACCTGCGAGATGGAGATGCTTTCGGCATCATGGCAAGGCGCCCCCCGGGGGCAGCCCACCGTCCTGGAGATCCGCGGGGAGCCCGGGATTGGCAAGTCACGGCTTCTTCACGAGTTCACGACAGGGCTGGCCGGGACCGCATGGGTTATCACCGGCAGGAACTTTCCCTGCACCCAGCCCTCCATGGGTCTTTGGTCGTCCTTTCTCAAGGACGCCGTAGCAGCAGGATGTCCCGCCTGCAGAGGCGGGGCAGGAACCCTTGAGGTGCTTCTTAACGGGCTGTCCGAAACTGCCGCGAGGCCCGGTGACCGCTCATGCCTTGGCGACTCGCGCCCCTTCCTGGAGGATCTGCTGTTCCCCGAGACCGGGGATCCGTCCATCGAGGGAATGAGCCAGGACTCCCGCCGCAAGGAGACGATGATAGCCCTGAGGAACCTTGTCGAGCTTGCCTCCCGCAGCAGTGACATTGCGGTGGTCCTGGAGGACCTGCACTGGATGGACAATGCCTCAGGCGAGATACTCGAGTTCCTGTTCGAAAGCCTGAAGCCTTCCGGAAGGGTTGTCTTCCTGCTGTCCACCAGGACGGAAGGCTCCTTCGCCTTCAAGAACCGGCGCTGGGCTCCGATGGACCTGGACCCGCTGAAAGAGGAGCACGGCAGACAGATAATCCAGCACATGCTGGACGGCGGGGCCCACCATGAGCTTGTCGGGATGGTCCTGGCAAGATCCGGGGGAAACCCGTTCTTCATCGAGGAGATGGTCCTCGATCTGATCGAGTCGGGCCGCATCATCGAGACCGGCCAGGGCTGGAGGTCAACCGGCGGGCATGACTCCATACCCGTCCCCCGCTCGCTGGCAGGGATACTTAGAGCAAGGATAGACCGTCTCCTTCCTGAGCCGAAGGGCGACCTTCTCAGGGCTTCCGTTCTGGGATCCGAGTTCAGCGACGGCCTGTTCATGAGAACAGGCTCCCTTCTGGGGCACGGCCCGGAGAAGAGCCGGACGAACCTTGAGGACCTTCGGAGAAAAGGCTTCTTCCATACCTGGGAAAGCCCCGGCGGATCGGGGCACCGGTTCTCCCATGTCCTGATCAGGGACGCGGCCTACGACATGCTTCTCCACCGGAACAGGATCCTTCTTCACAGGCTTGCCGCCGAAGCACTGGAAGCCGGTCCCGAAGGCGCAAGAGGTGACATGGCCTCGGTGATCGCCGGCCACTGGGAAAAGGCGGGCGAGTTTGACAGAGCCATCCATTGGGGGGAACGGGCCCTTTCCCACTGCTCCTCGAGATTGCTGAGCGAGGAGGGGATCATTGCCGCCGAAAGGCTAATCGAATGGATAGGGATGCAGCCCGACAGCCTTTACCGCCGAAGCTCCCTCTTCGAAGTGATGCTGGTGAAGGAGAAGTTCCTGGGGCTTCTTGCCAGAAGGGAGGAACAGGCCCGTCTTCTGGAAGAGCTTTCTGCCATGGCCGGGGAGAACCCGGACAGCCCTTGGAGAGTGACGGTGAACGGCCGCTTGGGAAGGATGCATGTTTTTACAGGCAGGCTCCAGCTGGCCAGGGAGGTTCTTTCCGGAGCGCTGGCCGAATCGGGGAAGACCGGTGACAAGGCTTTGAGGGGGAGCATTCTGGGCGATTTGGCGATCCTCTGTCTGAAGCAGGGCAGACCCGGGGAGAGCATCCAGCATTCACGTGAAGCCCTGGAAATCTTCCGCGGCCTCGGAGATATCAATTGTGAGATACAGTCAATAAACTCCCTCGGTATTGCCTGTTGGGACATGGAGAGGCTGGAGGAGGCGCTGGAGCACTTCACCAGGGCCAACGAACTCAGCAGGGACAGCAGGAACAGGTGGTTCGAGGCCAACACACTTCTGAACATGGGCGTCATCCACCGCTGTCTGGGCGACCTGAGAAAAGCCCGGGAGCTCTACCTCTCGGCCGTCGAACTCAACCGGGAGACAGGCAACAGGCATAACGAAGCCAATGCCCACGCCAACATCGGCATCCTTGCAATGCTCGAGGGCAACCCTGCCGAAGCGGAAGGGCATTACCGTTCCGCGCTTTCAATCTACCGGCAGACAGGGAACCGGCTACTTGAACTTCAGACGCTCTCAAAGCTGGGAAGGCTCCTGCTGGAAACCGGGGACCTCGCTGAAGCAGAAGCCTGTTTCAATGAATCCCTGGCCATGCAGGCCGAGACCGGCCAGACCAGGGATGAAGCGGAGACGCTGAACAGCCTTTCCCGGCTTCTTATCGTGAAAGGCTGTTTCGACAGGGCGGTACCCTGTCTTGAACGGGCGCTTGGCGCCTCCAGGGCCTCGGGTGACAGGAACGGGGAGCTGAACGCCCTGTGCATGCTGGCCGAGGCCGCCCTGAGCAGCGGTGATGCGGTTGCCGCGCGAGGGTTCAGGGACCAGGCCGGGGCCTTCGAACACCTGATACGGGATGATGAGGAAACCGGGCAGAGGTTCACCCGGCTCGACGCGGAGTTGAAGAGGATGGGCGGCTGACGCCTGATAGAAGTGCATCTTCCGGC
>CAZIPI010000013.1:0-68561 GCA_964541235.1 uncultured bacterium
TGTTGCTTCATGAACAAGCAGCGGCTGGTTCTATGGTTCGCAATGCTGCTGGCACTGGCGGTCTGCCTGGTATTGACGCAGGAGTTCAGCAAACTCTGGACATTCTCCCGGATGGGCGACATGTGGAGCCTGATCCTGCTCAGGGAAAACGTCCCTTCCGTATTCAGCGAGGTTGATTCCCTCGACTTTCCCGAACCGCCCGTTCCCTCGCCGGGCGACGCTCTGCTGACCATAGACGGTATCCCGGCAACGACCACCAACTACTTCTCGGTCTTCAACACCCGAAGGGCGCCGGGAGACACGATCCGCATAACCTTCCTGAGCGAAGGCAGGGTTCATGGGACGAACATCGTCACCCGATCCATTCCCTCAGGATACAAGTGGCTTACCCACACAAGTTTTGCACTGCGGGTGATCATAGTGCTGGGATTCTTCTCGGTGGCTTACATCGGCCTGCTGAAGCGGAAGCCCTCGTCAACGGTCAGGTCGCTTGTGCTCTTCTGCCTTCTGATGGCCACAAATCTGTCGGTCGCCTGGGGTTCCATCGCCGATGAGTACGCCTCCTTCAATGTACCCGGCAACGTCCGCCTTCTTCTGGTGGCCTTCTCGGTCTTCTCGTGGCCCTTCCTTCTCAAGCTGGCCATGCTCTTCCCGAAAGAGAACTCCTCGGCGAAGAGCAGGCGCTACGAGTGGCTTATCTTCGCTCTCCCCGCATACGTCTCCATCACGGGGTACATCCAGGCTTCCAGGGGAGCGGAAGGTCAGCAAAACCTTCTTCACCCGATCTACATCACGGTGTACTGCCTGCTGTCCCTGGGGCTTCTCTACCGCTCGTCCCGGCTTCTGGCCGATCCATTGGAGAGGCGGCAGGTCAGGATAGTCCTCATGGGGGCGCTCCCCGGGCTTGCGGCCTACATGGCTGTGCTATGGCTGTTCACCTTCTTCTTCGAACCGCTGGACTTCACCTTCGCCGAAAGGCTCATGACGGGCAACGTCCTCTTCATGACGCTCTCGCTGCTGCCGGCCTCCTTCCTCTACGCGATACGCCGTTACAGGCTCATGGCCCTTGAGGCCAGAATACGCCGCAGCACCCGTTTCATAGGGGTGAACCTGCTTCTGCTGGCGGCTCTCATCGGGGTGCTCTGGGCATTCGCCGAGCTGGTGCTGGCCAGCATCAACATCACCAGCCAGACCCCCACCCTCGTCCTCGGGCTCCTTCTTGCCCTGGGGTTCGGCCCCACGCAGCGCCGGATACGGATGCGCCTTGAAGAGCGGTTCTTCCCGGAGAGGGCAAAGCTGCGTCTGCTCCTGCGCGACTTCCTCGCCTCGGGGATGGCAAGGTCCGGGGCCCGGGAGTTCTGGACAGAACTGGGCCGCAGGCTCGGCGAAGGTCTTGGAGCCAGGGAGGTGGTGCCGGTGCTTGTACGGAACGGCGCCTGCATCCAGGCGCTGTCCGGCGGGAATGCCCCATTCAGCGCCGATGACCCGCTGCTCCGCGACCTCTCGGGAACCGGCCAGCCCGTTCCTCTGGACGAGATACTGGCCAGCGGCAGGTTCCACATGTCGCCGGAACAGGTGCAGTGGTTCAGGTCCCGCACCGCTTCCCTTCTGATTCCTCTTGCCACCGGAGAGGGACTGCTGGGTTTCGTGGTCGTGGGCTCCAAGACCGGAGGCGAAGACTACACTCCCGGCGAGATGGAGATCCTGTCCGCCCTCTCGGGCCAGATGAGCCTCGTGGTGGAGAACCTGGAACTCCTTGAGGAGCGGGTGCGGAAAGAGTCGCTTGAAAGGCAGATGGAACTGGCGAGAACCGTACAGAACAGGCTTCTTCCCCTGAGCCTGCCGGAGGTGCCCGGATGCACTCTTGCCGCCAGGATAAAGCCATGCCTGGACGTTGCAGGCGACTACTACGACGCATTCCCCTTCAGTGGTGGAAAACTTCTGGTAGCCGTAGGGGACGTGTCGGGCAAGGGGATGGGACCCGCCCTGATAATGGCAAACCTGCAGGCCTCGATGCGCACGGCCCTGGACGCCGGACTGACCCTGGACACCGCACTGGGCCGCATAAACAGGATGGTTTACGACAACACCCCCGACGACATGTTCATAACCCTTTTCGCGGCCTGCTACTCGCCGGACGAGGGGACCCTTGTCTATGTGAATGCCGGGCACAACCCTCCAATGCTCTTCCGCGCGTCCGGGGAAAGGAGCCTGCTCACCCACGGCGGTCTTCTGCTTGGTGTCCAGGACAGCGTGGAGTATTCTTCTGGGGTGGTAAGGTGCCTTCCGGGCGACACTCTTCTTCTTTACACCGACGGGGTCACTGAAGTCATGGATCCCAGCGGCATGGAGTTCGGTGAGCACAGGCTTGCGGACCTGGTGGCGGGGAACATCAACCTCTCGCTGGACGAACTGCTTCAACTGGTTGAGAGTGAGGCGTCGGCGTTCCAGGAAGCGTCCGAGTTCCCTGATGACTTCACCCTTCTCGCCATGAGGAAGAGCTGAGGGTTCAGAACGGCCAGAACCTCAGTATCGCCGGAACGGACGCGGCAAGCACGGCCAGGGTAAGGGGAAGGCCGGGCTTCCAGTAGTCGCCGAACCTGTACCCTCCGGGGCCCATGACTAGTGTGTTGGACTGGTGTCCCACCGGCGACATGAAGGCCGCCGATGCGCTGACCGCTACCCCCATGAGGAACGGGTCGGGGGAAAGCCCCAGCCCCGCTGCGATACCGATGGCTATCGGGGCCATGAGGACCGCGGCCGCCGCGTTGTTGATGATGTTGGTCAGCATGATCGTGACAAGCATCAGGGCCATCAGTGAGAACACTGGAGGCACCCTGCCGCCAAGATGCAGGAGAAGCCCGGCGATGCTCTGGGCGCCACCGGTGCTCTCCAGGCTCTCGCCCACCGGTATCAGCGCTCCCAGCATGATTATCACCGGCCATTCAATGCTCTCATAGAGCCTTCTGAGGGTCACCAGCCCCGTGAGCACCATTGCCGTGGCCGCTATCACAAGGGCTATCTGAACCTTCAGCAGTCCCAGTGCGATGGCCAGTATCGAGGCTCCGAAGATACCCACCGCCGGCAGTATCCTGGGCTCCTCGCCCAGCCGCAGCTCCCTCTCCGCAAGGGGCAGGCACCCCAGTGAGCTGAAGGTGTCCTGAATGCCTTCGGCTCCGGCCTGGAGCAGAAGGATGTCGCCTCCCCGGAAGGGGATCTCTCCCAGCCTGCGGGTCAGCCGCTTGCCCTGTCTGGCCACCCCGAGGAGATTGGCTCCGAACCTTTTCCTCAGGTCAACGGATCTGGCGGTGCGCCCCAGGATGGGCGAGTCGGGCATGACCACGGCTTCGTAGAGGCTTGTCTTCATGTCCTTCAGCGCGTCGCTGCCGCCCTTTCCGCCAAGGCGGAGCCCTCCGTGCTCCGCGAAGTCGCCCAGCAGTTCAGGGTCGGCCTCCACAACCAGGATGTCGCCCTCGAGAACCCGCTCGTGGGCCCTGGGCGCCGGTATCCGCCCGCCGTTCCTCTCCAGGGCCAGCACCAGAACGTCCCACTTCCCCAGGGAGAGGAGTTCGTTCAGTGGCCTTCCGATGAACCTGGAACCCGGAAGGACCTTCAGCTCGCTCACGTACTCCTCGATCCGGAAGAGCTCCCTCTCATCGCGCCCCACAGCCCTTCGGGGCATCATGCGCCAGCCGACGAGCCCAAGCAGGAGCACGCCCGCCAGTGCGGCAGCGGCTCCCACCGGGGTGAAGTCGAACATCAGGAACGGCTTCCCCAGGGTCTCCGAGCGGTATAGAGAGATGATGATGTTGGGCGGCGTTCCTATAAGGGTGGTCATCCCGCCCAGCAGGGAGCCGAAGGCCAGGGGCATGAGGTAAAGGGAAGGGCTGCGGTTGCTTCGCTGAGCAATTCGAAGGGCAACAGGGAGGAACAGGGCCAGGGCGCCAACGTTGTTCATGAAACCAGAGAACACTGTCACAAGGCATGTGAGCACAAGGACCTGAAGGGTGAGGCTGTTCCCCATCCTCATCATTTTTCTGGCAAACACATCCACTATGCCCGAGTAGAGCATGCCCCTGCTGATGATGAGCACCGCCGCCACCGTGACCACCGCCGGGTGCCCGAATCCTGAGAACGCGTCTTCCGGATCTATGATGCCCGCCGAAACGAGAACGATGAGGGCCATAATGGATACAAGATCGTAGCGGATGCGGCTCTTCACGAAGAGAACAAGGGCAAGGGCTATCACCGCGAACACCATCAGCTGCTGTGCCAGGACCGTACCTCCCTGTTCAGCCGGGAACCTACCCGCTCGGGACGGTTCCGCGCAACCCGACCCCATGCCCCGCACTTGTGAGCGCGGCCCCCGGGGAATATGCTTCCTGCGTTCAACGGAAGGAGCAGTGCTTGGGAAAGACTGCGTGGCCGGGGATAGGGCGTCCGGGAGGCTCGGGGATCCTCCTGCACCCCACCAGCCTGTGGGGGAACTGGGGAATAGGCACCCTGGGCGAGGAACTGCACTCCTTCCTTGACTGGGCTTCCGATGCGGGGTTCAACTGGTGGCAGATACTGCCGCTTTCCCCCACCGGCTTCGGAAACAGCCCGTATCAGCCGCTCTCCTCCTTCGCCGGGAATCCGCTTCTGATATCCCCCTCCACCCTTCACCGACAGGGGCTGCTGACGCAAAAGGAACTTGCCGCGGAATCAAGCCCCCCCTCCCCCCGGGTGGAGTGGAAGTCCCTTCTCCCCCGAAGGCTGGGGCTCATGGCCAGGGCCGCCGAAAGGGCTTTGAAGCTGGACCCGCCGGGCTTCGATGCCTTCCTGGCACGGAACGGTGAATGGCTGGACCCCTGGGCCGCTTACGCTTCGCTCAAGGAGGCAAACGGAGGCGTGTCATGGCGTGAATGGAAGACCCTCACTGTCCACTGCGAAAAGGCGATGGTCCACCGCATGGTGCAGTTCCTCTTTCAGGAACAGTGGGATGCGGTTCTTCGCCGTTGCCTCGGCTCGGGGATCAGGGTCCTGGGCGACCTTCCCATCTACACCGCGCACGACAGCGCCGATGTCTGGTCGCAGCCCGGCCTGTTCATGCTCACCGGGTCCGGCGATCCGGCGGCGGTGGCCGGGGTCCCTCCGGATTACTTCTCCCGTACCGGCCAGCTCTGGGGGAATCCCCTCTACGACTGGGCGGCTCACCGTGAACAGGGCTACCGCTGGTGGGCTCTCAGGCTGTCCCGCGCCATGGACCTATGCCATTCGGTGCGAATCGATCATTTCCGGGGGTTCTGCGACTACTGGGAGATACCGGCCGGTTCACAGACAGCTGAGAACGGCGCCTGGAGGAAGGGCCCCGGAAAGCGGCTGTTCAAACGTGTGTCACGGGACCTGGGTGACAGGCTCTCGATCGTGGCTGAAGACCTGGGGCTGATAACCGGCGATGTGGCGGCCCTCAGGGAGGAGCTTGGATACCCGGGCATGCTGGTGCTCCAATTCGCTCTGGCGGACCCCGGCTTCAACCCGGCTTCGATCCCCTCGAACACGGTGCTCTATACCGGAACCCATGACAACGACACCACTGCGGGCTGGCTCAGGACTTCCGGCCTTCGAATGGAACTCGAAGATGTAACCGGAATCGCCCTGAGGTCACCGGCGAACCTGTGCGTCTTCCCGGTGCAGGACATACTTGGCCTGGGCAGCGGATCCCGGATGAACACTCCCGGGACCAGGGACGGCAACTGGAGCTTCAGGCTCACACCCGGCTCCCTGGACACAGCAGCCGCGGCCAGATGGCGCAACCTGACGGCCTGTCGCAGGGGGACTTGACCGGACACCCCCGGATTCCTTATTTACATGCTGTGAAGTGACGGGAGGGCTGGAATGCTTTTTACGATCCTCATACTTGCGGGCCGGCTGGTCGCCCCCCTGGACGGAGGCGCTACCAGCGGGGCTTCCCCACTCATCATAAACGAGTTCATGGTGCTTCCCACGGCCTCCTCCTCTGAACTCAGCGGTCAGTGGGTCGAGATCTACAACAAGAGCCGCGACTGGGTGAACCTTTCCGGCTGGTCACTGGTGAACCACCGGGGGGATGTGCACTACTTCGGCACATACATGCTTCCGCCCGAAAGCTACTACGTCCTGGGCGCCAACGGCATTCACAGCGAGAACGGCGGGTATTCGCCCAACGGCATCTGGTCAGGCTTCTCCCTGTCCAGGTACGGCGAGCTGACCCTCTACTCGCCGGGGCAGGACTACTCCGACATGGTGAACTGGGACGGCACATGGCCGGTGGAGCAGGGCTTCTCTTGCGAGAGGATAAACCCCGGCTGGGAATCCGGGCTACCCTCGAGCTGGGGCGCAGCGCAGTCACCGTTCGGTTTCGGCGACCTGGGAACTCCCGGAAGCCAGAACAGCGTCTATTCCAACTCATTCGCCCAGAACAGCTGGGCCTTCATCAAGGCGTTCATCAACTGAATCCCGGGCTACTCCCCGGGTTTTCCGCCGAACCTCAGGGCTGAAGTGTAGTCGTCGAGGTCGTAGCGGATAAGGGTATCGGGCATCTGGATGCGGTCGAGCCTGACATCGGCTTCAGCGAGGAACTGCCCGGCGTGGCTGGAATGGTAGTCGCTGAACACCACGACCCTGCGTATGCCTGTTGATACCAGGGCCTTGGCGCATGTGGTGCACGGCATGTTGGTGACGTAGGCGGTGGCGCCGTTGAGCGAGACTCCGTTCCTGGCCGCCTGGCATATTGCGTTCATCTCCGCGTGATTGGTTCGAATGCAATGACCGTCAACTATCAGGCATCCCACGTCGTCGCAGTGGGGCAGCCCGGGCAGGGACCCGTTGTAGCCGGTTGCGAGAACATGCTTGTCCCGCACCAGAACGCACCCGCAGTGCATCCGGGGGCAGGTCGCCCTCTCGCTGGCCAGCATCGCCAGCTTCAGAAAGTACTGATCCCAGGATGGTCGCATCGGTTCTCCCATATCACTGACTCCAGTCGAGTTGAAGGCCGGTTTCGGTCCGGGTTGAGCCGCTTGTCTGTTCATAACCTGAACCGATGTTCTCCCTGTCGTACCAATGAAACCTGCCTATTCTCACCCTCAAAAGCCAGCCCTCTCCCAGTGTCGCCGACACCGAGGCCTGGAATGCGGCGCATCTATCGTAAAGCGCCGCCGACCCGAACTCGCCGGGGAACGAGAGCTTGTATATGTAGATCCGTGAGGGGTAACCCTGCGTGTCTGCGGCGGAGGCGGACAGGGTTGCGTCAAGCCCCGGGAGGAACGAATGCTTCATTCTGAACTCGGCGCCGGCCCCCCATAGCGTGGAGTCGCCCCGGCTGCATGCGGTGACCGGGAGCCTCACCGTAAGCGTGGTGTTTCTGCCGGGCCGCCACGAAGCCCCCAGGGAACCCCTGAGGGTGGTCTCGCCGCCGGACGAGGAGGCGGTGAGCTTCTGGGTGACCGTGGTTCCCGGGAAGGGCGTCACCTCGGCCTGAACGCCTGCCTCGGTCACGATGCCGCCGCCCCGGTCCGCTACCCGGAAGCCTGAGGTAATGGTGGTTCTCCGCCCCGGTTTCCATCTGATACCGTACCCCCCCGCCAGATCGTGACTCGCCCCCAAGGGCACCGATGACCTCCCGGAGGGAAAGGAGGAAGGGCAGCGGCTGGCGGAAAGCGAGTGGCGGAAATCGCCGGCATCGCTGTACACGCCGGCAAGGAACGCCAGGGGATAGCTTCCCCGGTGAAACCCCAGACTTGCCTCGCCGGTGAGCACACCGCTCTCACCCTCAAGGCGAAGGTCAACACCCAGCCTGCCGGAGACCTCTGTCGAATCACAGGCACGGCTGATCAGGGCTCCCGAAAGCCCGATATCACCTCCGGAAACCCTGGCGAAAGAGAAGGATTCGTTCACCGCCCCTTTCTGCAGGATCTCTGCAGCCGTTCTGTGGAGCCCTGTGCCGGAACGGTCCATACGGGAGAACGCCTGGAGCAGGCTGATATCCAGCCCCGATGAACGGAGCGCCAGGCCTGCCCCGGTGAGGGGGTGACAATCGCAGTCGCCGGGGCTTGAAGCCGGTTCGATGAGATTCCGGTGGACCGGCGGCTTCACCAGGGAAAGCGGGTCGCCGGAGATCGAGCCGCCGCCATGGTCAGCGGTGAGCCCCAGGGCCATGCGGAGCCTCAGGAAGCCTGCGGTTACGCTCTGAAGCCCCCGGCCTTCGTGCCATCCAAGTCCGCCGGCCACAAGGTCGCCCCACCCTTCGCCCGGATCCTTCTCGATCATCAGCACACCGCTGAGCTTTCCGGCCTCGAAGGACGTTCGATGGAAGAACGCCCAGGGATCGCCCGCCCAGTGGTTCTCAAGAATGCCCCTTGGCGGAGGGAACCGGCGTTCAAGCCTGAACCTCGTATCGGCCCCGTGAAGGAGGGAAGCGACGGCGGCAATGAGAAGAACGGCCATCTTCATTCCACTGTGAGGTAGCTTTTTAGGGTCTCGAGGGTGGAGGGGCCGATCCCCGGTACCTCAAGGAGCTGGTCGAGGCTTTCGACCGGACCGTTGCCGGCAAGCCATGCCAGGATCGCCGATGCCCTGGCCGGTCCGATTCCCGGGATCGCCGTGAGTTCCCTTTCGGTGGCGGTGTTGATGTTCACCGGGAACGCCACAGGAGGAGGCTCGGGAGCATGGCTGCCCCCCTGAATGGGCGCGGGAGAGAAGGCCGTCCTGCCCCAGCCCACCTCGCCGAGATGGCTGCCCTGAAGGCAGGGGTGGGTGGAGTATCCGTAACTGATGGAAGCGGCGCCCGGTTCTATCCCAACGGAGAACGACAGCCTTGCGGGGCCGGACAGGCACCCCAGGCCGAGAACGAGACCGGGACTGGGAGAAAGGGAGGTATGCACACCGAACTCAGCCCCCGTGTACCTGTGGAACACGGCGGCACCCGAGACAAGCAGGTTCTCAAGGGGAACAAGACCCGCCGAAGCGAAAACCGCTCCCGGGACAGCAGGAAGACCGCCGATGTGGGACGAATACAGCCCTCGGCAGCCAACACCCATGTAAACGCCGGCTGCGGGCCGCCCAACCACGGCCGCGGATGTTCCGATGGCAAAAGCGCCGCCGTACCCCTGTATGGCAAGCCTTCGACAGGACAGCGAAACTCCGGCGACGAGGCTTCTGGCCAGACGGAACGCCCCCGCTCCCATGAGTGTGAACTCGGAGTACTCGGTGGAGCCGGTGCCGGACAGCATCGCGCCCACCCCTGCGCCGGAGATGAACGTGTTCCCGGCGACGGCTACCCTGGAAAGCCGGGAGATGCCGAAAGGCCTGGAAGCGCCCACCGCAACACCTGTTCCCTCAAGCATTGCGGGAGCGGCCGGGTTAATGGAAACGGCAAGGGCGCTGCGGGGGAAAAGCGCCGCCGCATGGCCGTAGAGCCAGGGTGACTCGGGGCAGGCCTCGAACGCTCCCGAAGCCGCGGACACAACAAGCAACAGAACGGGCACGCACAGCTTCTTCATACACGGAAGTACGGCCCCTGACACCTCTTTTTCAAGTGAGGATTGACCTTGAGCCCCATTCTTATGATGATTCGCAATCGACACTGGAGGGGCTGGAGGTTCAACCCATGAGACGCGTTCCTATCCTTGTTCTGTTCCTCGCCGCGGGTTCCGCCGTGGCGGGCGGAGTACCCTGGTCCCACTTCAACCTTCTCAACTCCCCCAGCGCACACATGCTCAGGCACACTGAGATCGCCCTGGGAGCAGGCTTCACCCCCTTCTCCACCGAGGACTCCACCGGTGCCACGTCATCCCAGTTCGCATACGGCGCCCACCTTGAGGTGGGAATACTGGGCCGCGGCCAGGTGGGGGTGAGCTACCTCTCCAACGGCGGCGTGAGCGGCACCGCAAGGGCGCTCCTTCTCCGCGAGACCATCAAGACCCCGGGAATAGCCATCGGCTGCGAGAACATCACGGGTGAAGAGAACTACGAGGCCTACTCCCGCTACGACAGCCTCTACGATTACGGCAGAAGCCAGAACATTTCCATCTACGGCGTGGTGACAAAGGACTTCAGCTATTACCTCAGCATCCCGGTGTGCGCCAGCCTGGGTTTCGGCACGGGCCGCTTCACCCAGAGGAGCGGCTCCGACGACGGTTTCAGCAACCCGGTGCCCGGTGTCTTCGGCAGCCTGATGTTCCACCCTTCCCGTGAGTCGGAAGTGGTTCTCGAGTGGGACGGTCGCGACCTGAACTTCGGCGGTTCGTACGGCGTCTCACCCAATGTTTCGGTGATGCTTGCCCTGGCCGAAATGGAGCAGTACTTCCGCTCCGACGACCTCCGCGACGCTTCCGACCCCGGCCAGGTCCCCAAGTTCTGCCTGGGTGTCCAGGTCATCATTGGGCCCCTGTTCAACCGCACCGAACTCAGCCCCTACCGCAGGCTCCGGTTCACCGAGAACGATGAAGCGCTCGAGGCCATCCGCCGGGAGCGGGAAGACGCAAGGCGCCGCATCGAAGAGCTGGAACGCGCCATCAGGTAGCCGCCCCGCCCGATCCATCTTGACATCCGCGCTTTCCGGCGCAATGCTATTGCGTTGAATAGTTTATTAACAATTATTAATTTTTACTCTCTCGGAGGCATGGCACTACCAGGCACATTAGAGTTCGAGCGCGTAATTAAACGCACGCGGCTTACGCCCCAGGCCATCGAAGTTCTGAAGCAGCGCTTCCCGGACGTATCCGATCCGGTAAGGAAGTGGTTGCCCGGAAAACCCCGGTGGGAGAGGGTGCTTCCGGACCTGGACGTTCTCACTGCGGAACTCCGGTCCCTCAGGAAGCGCAGGGGCAAGGTGGTGCTTTACGGGCACGACGACATGGACGGGATCACCGGGCTGTTCATCGGCCTGAGGATCCTGCGCAACGAGGGTTACACCGTGGTTCCCATCATCCCCAGACGGGAGATAGAGACCTACGGCATCCGGCCCGGCCGGCTTCAGGGCGTTCTGGAGCCCGGCGACCTGCTTCTTACGGTAGATTACGGCTGCAGTGCCGTGGAGGGGGTGGCGTGGGCCGTCCGCAACGGGTCCAGGGTGGTCATCACCGATCACCACATGCTCAATCCTCCGCTGCCCGAGGCCCACGGCATTATTGATCCCCAGGCGGGAGGCCCTCCCGGCGCCGATCTGGCAGGCTGCGGCGTTCTCTACGCCGCACTCACCTCCATCTTCCCAAGGTACGAGAACGATCCCCAGCTGCTTGCGGCCACCGCCCTGGGAACCATCAGCGACAGGGTCCCTCTCTCCGAGTGGAACCGTTACCTGCTTCACTGTTTCTCCCTGATCAGGACCGAGCACCTTACGGAGGGGCTGAAGCTCCTCATGGAGGAGTGGCCTTGCCGTGAGACCCACTGGACCGGTTCCATGGTCCGCTCGCACATCACCAGCACAGTCGGGAAGGGGTGCAACTCGGGCATCTCCAACATGCTGGACCTTCTCTTCAGCTACGACCGCCGCTGGTGCAGGGAACAATGGAAACAGATGCTCAAGAGCAGCGAGGAGAGGGGCCAGCTGCTCAGCGAACTGGTGGGCCGGGCCATAAACCTCAAGGACCCCGAGGCGGACGCATTCGGCATGATCCTGGTCTTCATGGACGACATCCCCTCAGGCATGGGCGGAACACTGGCCAGCCGCCTCTGCAGGATACACCGCAGGGGCACCATAGTCGTTACCAGACGCGAGGACGGCATGCTGGTCGGCGACACCCGCTCGGTGGGTGACTGGAACATGGCAGGGTTCCTGGTGAGCATGAGGGACGTGTTCTCCAGTGCGGGAGGCCACTACCGGGCGGCTGGGTTCAGCTATGAAAGCCCGGACTGGCCCTCCCTAAGGGAACTCCTCATGAGCAACATGGCCGAGTACCCCACAAGCCCGGTGCCCTCACCCCATATAGACCTTCACCTGGAAGAGCTTCCCGACCCCAGGGTGTTCACGTGCCTGGCACCCTTCGGCCCCGGCTTCCTTCCTGTCGCGCTCAAGATTGGAAGCATGCGCTACCTTCTTCAGCTGCACCAGAACGGCCAGGCCACCTGGTGCATAACCGAGGACAGCGGGGAATGACGAACCTGGTCACCGGCGCTGCAGGTTTCATCGGAAGCCGGTTGTGCTCCATCCTGCTTGCAGACGGACAGAAGGTGGTGGGTGTGGACTGCCTGAGGGACTATTACGACCCCGCCATCAAGCGCCGCAATGTGAAGGAGCTGCTTTCCTCACCTTCCTTTGTCTTTTCGCAGGGCGACCTGTCCCTCGGAACCGGGTTTCTCGACGAACTCCTGCCCCGTGATGAACCGATCGTCGTGCTCCATCTGGCTGCCCGGGCCGGTGTGAGGACATCATGGGGGGGCGACTTCCCGCACTACACCCGGGACAACGTAACCTCAACACAGATGCTCCTTGAATGGGCGGTATCCCGGGGAAGCATCCTTCACTTCGTGTACGCCTCCTCCTCTTCGGTCTATGGGATGTCCGGGGATCTTCCCATGAAGGAGGATCTCACCGTGCCAGTCCCCCATTCGCCGTACGGAGTCACAAAGCTCGCCGGAGAGAACCTTGTGCGGCTGTACGGAGACAACTGCGGTCTTACATGGACGGCCCTGAGGCTGTTCACCGTTTTTGGTCCCGGCCAGAGACCCGACATGGCGTTCCACCGTTTCATCATGGACGCTCTGGCGGGGAGGCCGATAACCCTCTACGGCAACGGCACCCAGACCAGGGATTTCACCTTCGTTGACGACATCGTCAGGGGGATGCTTCTTGCACGGGATGCCAGGGGAGGGCTGGTGATCAACCTGGCGGGCGGGGTGCGCGTTTCGATGAACCGTATCCTGGAGATCCTTCAGAACACTCTGGGAAGACACATCGATGTGAACCGCCTTGCGGCCCAACCCGGAGACGTGCCGGACACCTGGGCCTGCACTGACAGGGCTCGCACCATTCTGGGGTGGAGTCCGGAATACACCCTTGAGGAGGGTCTGGCCCTGGAGGCCGCCTGGCTCAGGTCACTCTGACCCTGTCACGACCTGCAGGTGGACCTCGTTGCTCCAGCTGGTGAGGTTGTCGTCGTTCTCGGTCTGCACCGCGTA
Source organism: uncultured bacterium (assembly GCA_964541235.1). Classification (GTDB taxonomy): domain Bacteria; phylum Fermentibacterota; class Fermentibacteria; order Fermentibacterales; family JCC-6; genus UBA6080. The sequence continues at coordinate 13,138 of CAZIPI010000013.1, forward strand.
GTACCAGTGCCCGGGGGCGAGGCCCTGGTCGAGGAACGACCTGTTGTCCACATTCTCGGTGGAGAGAAGTATCGTCGCCTGGTCAGGTTTCTGCTGTATCCCCGGTGACCCCGAACGGTACAGCCTGTACCTGAGGAAGTTGGCGTCGGGGCACCTGGTCCAGTTCAGCTCGGCGTTGACCCCGCTAACAATCCTGCCGTTCAGGGCCGATGGCCCGGGGGGTACTGGCGGTTCAGTGGGATTGCCCTGCCTGCACCCCGCAAGGAGGGTCAGGGCTGCCACGGAAAGGGTGAGAAGCCTTTTCATCGAAGATACCGCCGGATCACCCTAGTCCTGGATGTCATCAAGGTTCCTCGGTTCCAGTTTGAAGCTGCTGAACGAGTACCATACGACCCCTGTCATGGAGGAGAACTGCTGCCCCTGTGAGACGGTGAACCCGTAGATGCCCATGTCATCAACCACGCAGGCGCCGGTGCCGTCAGTCACACTGAACTCGCCGTAGCCCAGGTCGGGGTTGACCACGGTCAGGTCGGCCATCCTCACCAGTACCCCCTCCCATTTCTCCTGTGAAAGGGAACCTGTGGCGATGGACTGGGGCTGTGGAACCGGGTGGCCGGGCTGTCTGAAAACCACTGATGGGTTGGTGATCTCGGTGAGGCCGTAGTATTCCGCAACGGTGCCTGCTATCACAACGCTGTCGCCCCTGGCCAGCTGGTCAAGAACGCCGTCGTAGCCGAAGATGACAAGGCCGCTCCATTCCGTGCCGCCCTTGTCCTGGATCACGGCGTACTGAGAACTTCCGGCGGAGTAGTACTCGCTGCCGCCCACTGTCACCACTCCCGTAACGCTCACGGACTGGCCCTCGTAGGGAGAACTTCCTGCCTGCCCCTGGACCTGGTAGCATGTCAGCACGTCCCCGCCTCCACCGCCGCCGCTTATGACCACATCCTGCTGGTCACGGGGCTGGATCCTCCACTGGTCGAACTCGTAGAAAAGGGGACCGGTGGCGGTGACGGTGTCACCCGCCGAGGGTTCGCTGTAGTCGCCCCTGTTTCCCAGATAGCACGGACCTGTGCCGTCGTTGATCCGGTAGCTGTACTGGGTGGCGTTCTCCACCACCGCATCGGTCACCTTGACAAGAACCCCCTCCCACTTCTCGTCGTTCACTCCGCTGGTGGTCAGGCTCGCAGGTACAGGCAGGGCAAGGCCGGTCTTGTGAACGGTTATGTCCTCAAGGTAAGTAAGCTCGGTCATACCGTAGTACTCGCTCACCTCTCCGGTGACGCTGATGCTGTCGCCCCTGCTCACGGTGGATGCCTGGTCGCCGAATATCACCAGACCGCTCCATGGCCCGCCGGCGGCATCTCCCAGAACTGCGAAACCACCGTACAGCTCACCTCCGCCTGCGGTCACTATCCCGGTGACCCTCACCACCTGCCCCTGGTAGGGCGAGCTTTCCGCCTGCCCCTGGACCTGGTAGCAGGACAGCTCGTCACACCCTCCCCCGCCGCTGGAGTCGGGGACGGAGACCGGCACTTCGTTGCTCCAGGAGACAAGGGCTTCGCTGTCAGTGGTTCTCAGGGCGTAGAACCAGTTGGAGTTCCAGGGAAGGCCGGGGTCTGACGCCGTGACGGTACCGGGCTGGCTTATGACAGTGACAACGGTGGCGGACGATGGGTTTTGGGCGATCCCGGATGTGGAGCTGCGGAAGAGCGTGTAATCCGAGAAGTCGCTGTCGGGACACGGGGTCCAGCTCAGGGTGGCGTTGTTCCCGGCCAGGACCGATGCCAGGACCGAAGGTGAAGGGGGTACACCGGTTCCCGCGGGGTTGGTCTCGTCATCGCCGCATGCGACGAAGAGAGCCATGGCTGCCATTACCGGTATCAGAGCTCTTCCATTGAACATCAGTGCCTCCATGACATGGGGAAATCTACAGCGACGACCCTGTACCTCAGGTCCGGCCCCTCGAAGCCGGGCTGCATTACGTTCAGCACCACCAGAAGGGTGCTGCTGTTCAGGCGTATGACCTTGGCGATCCTGTATGCGAATGACAACCTGTGCTCTTCCGGTGCGGAACCCTCCCTGAAGAGAAGGGCCGTTGACCTGCCGTCGGTGATGGTGAGCCTGGGCAGCACGGGAGACGGGAACCAGTCCTGCTCCTGTTCGGCCACCGCCGAGGGCGTCTGCTCCAGCACCATGGTGTAGGTGACGCCCGGATACCAGGTGTAGTAGGTCTCCATGGCGAACACCACCGTGTCCGGCGGCACTCCGGCATCGGTGAGCTTATGGTCTATAAGAATGTGACCGCCGTACTCAGGCCGGATCCCAAGCCTTGCAAGGGAGCCCGAGGCGAGGACCATGGCGCTGTCGGGTGCGGCATCGCCGTCTGCTGATCCATCGGTGATCACAACCTGGTGCCTCTCCAGTACCCGGTAGGGTGAGGTGGCGAGTATCTCCGCGACAGCCCAGGGAAAACCGCTCCCGTCCTGCACCCCGAAAGACATCCAGGCGGCATGGGATTTGCTTCGCGATGCCCCGAGATACCTGAAGGAAGCGGAATCCATGGACCACAGCGAAACCGTTATCACAAAGGCGGCAAGCAGAGACTTCATCGATCCCTCCAACGGTTGTCCACAGGGGGCAATATGATATGATAATGCAACTCGAAGCGAACACATGGAAAGGGGTGTGCATGAACATGATCCCTGCCGTGCGGGAACCGGCCAGCATCGCGCCTTTCTTCAAGGCTCTGGCCCGGACCACCGTTCCGGGCAAGGTTGATGCCAATTTCATGGCGGGCATCGGTTTTCGCAGGCAGTCCGATGACAGGCTCCTTGAGCTTCTCAAATTCCTTGGTTTCATGGACGGCTCGTTCCAGCCCACGGACCTGTGGAGAAGCTACTTCTCCGCACCCGAGGAGGAGACGAAGCTCGCCATACTTGGCGGGGCGGTGGCTGAAAGGTACGCCGAAGCCATTAGAACGGGATGGTGCCGGGAATCGTCGAGGTTGAACGGCAAAGCGGTGATGGCCTTCTTCAAGGGCGAGACCGGAGCCGGAGAGACCGAAACCGCGTACATGGTCCTCACGCTCCAGATACTGCTTGACCTCACTGGAGTCGGCTGCAGCCTTCCGGAGAATGCCCCTGCCGTGGAGCCCGAGTCCGGGGCTCAGGAATCGAAGCCGGTCACGATAACGCTTAACATATCCCTGGACCCTGACGCAGACCCGGAGACCGCTGAACTCCTGAAACTGCTTCTCAGGAGGGCGCTGAAGCAGTGAGCATGCTCCATGCCGCCCTTGTGTTCGGGCTGGCCTTCGTCTGCGAGTTCATCGACAGCACCCTGGGGATGGGGTACGGGACCACCCTCACACCGGTCCTGCTTCTCATGGGGTACGGCCCTGCCCAGATAGTGCCCGCCGTTCTGCTCTCGGAACTGGTCACGGGAGGTTTCGCGGCCTTCATGCACCACAGGGCGGGCAACGCGTTCTTCGATTTCAGGAACACACCGGAACACAGGATAGTGAAGAGGATGGGAAAGCTGGGCTACCTGCCCCGGTCCAGGGACGCCCGCATAGTCTGGGTGCTGGGCGTCTGCAGCCTTGTCGGGGCAGTGGGCGCCTCCCTTGTCGCGGTTTCCATTCCGGCCTTCCACCTGAAGCTGGTGATCGGGATAATAGTGACCGGAATGGGAGTCCTCATCCTGGCCAGGCATGGGGCCGCCCCAGTCTTCAGCTGGAAAAGGATAACCGGCCTCGGGGTGGTGGCGGCCTTCAACAAGGGTCTCTCGGGGGGCGGTTACGGCCCCCTGGTCACCAGCGGCCAGATACTGAGCGGCGTGGCAACCAAGAGCGCCGTTGCCGTCACCAGCATGGCCGAGAGCTTCACCTGCCTGGTGGGGGTGCTGGCCTATCTTCTCAACGGAGCGGCGGTGGACTGGAAGGTCGCACCCCTGCTGACCCTGGGAGCAGTTCTGAGCGTCCCGTTCAGCGCCGGGGCGGTTCGACGGATGAAGGTCGGGAAGTTCACGCTCATCGTGGGAGCCGGCACGGTGATCCTGGGCCTGCTGACCCTGTACAACCTTCTCTAGGGGAACACCCTGGCGAGGAGGCTCCTCATCTCCATGAACGTGAACGGCTTCTGCAGGAATCCGGATATCCCCTTGCCCCGGAATCTGGCTTCCATGTCCTCGCCGCTGTAGCCGCTTATCATGATCACTTTCAGTTCCGGGTACAGGCGGCGCAGTTCCAGGCAGGTCTCAAGGCCGTCCATGCGTGGCATTGTCATGTCGAGGAGAACCCCCCTGAAGACGCTTCCCCTGTCCCTGATCAGCTCCAGCGCCTCTATGCCGTCAGAGGCCGTCTCGACCTGGAAACCCATGAGTGAAAGCATCTTCCCGCCAAGATCCCTAAGGCTCTTCTCATCATCCACCAGAAGCAGCGCCCCATGCCCGGCCCAGGATTCGGAAGGGGAGGGTCCGCCTTCCTCGGGAACAGCAGAGGCCTGTTCCGCCAGCGGAAAGAGAACACGAACGGTGGTTCCTTCCCCGGGAGCACTGACAACCTGAATGCCTCCTCCGTGGGCCTTCATTATCCCCAGCACCGCAACCAGGCCGAGCCCCCTTCCTGCGAACTTGGTGGTGAAGAAGGGGTCGAACATCCTTGACGCTGCGTCCTCGTCCATACCGCATCCCGTATCGGCTATCTCGAGCCCGGCGTAGTCTCCGGGAAGCGGGTCCCCGCTGAACCTGTACCCCTCCAGGCTGGAACCGTCAAGGACGCATCTCACAAGAGTGACGGAGATTGTCCCCTGGTGTTCCATGAGTGACTCCGAGGCGTTGATGATCAGGTTCATCACCACCTGCCTCAACTGGGCAGGGTCACCCGCGACGAAACACCCGGATTCATCAAGGTTGAGGACCAGAGCCGCTTTCTTGGAGACCGAGGTCTTAAGAAGGTGGGCCATCTCCCGGACAAGGGATGACAGGCTCACGACTTCCATGGAGAACGCCGCCCTGCCGGAGTATGCAAGCATCTGACGGCACAGCTCAGAGGCCCTGTGGGCGGCCAGCTCGATGTCGGAAAGGTGCTCCTGGGCCGGGGAGTCGGATGGCGCCTCTCTGGAAGCCAGTTGGGCGTTGCCCATTATGACCATGAGAATGTTGTTGAAATCGTGGGCTATCCCGCCGGCGAGAACCCCGAGGCTCTCCAGTTTCTGGGCCTGGTGGACCTGCCTCTCCAGCTTGAGCTTCTCCTCCTCCGCGGCCTTGCGGTCCGAGATGTCCCGGACGGTGACTATGAACCTGGGCTTCCCCACTATCTCCGCATAGGTGGCGTTCACCTCCACCCAGAACGTCCTTCCGGATCTGTGGCGCGCCTTCCACTGGAAGACCTGCGGGCCTTCCAGTCTCGCCCTTTCAAGGTGTGCCACTGCGTGGGCCTGGTCGTAGGGCGGTTCATCCACGCTCATTCCCGCGATACGCCTTCGGATCACCTCTTCACGGGTGTAGCCGTACATCCGGCAAACCGTGTCGTTCACGTCGATGATCTCCATTGTTTCCGCGTCATCAACGAAAACGCCGTCGTTCATGGACTGAAAGACGGCCTTCAGGTATTCCTCGCTTTCGCGCAGTGACCGGGCCGAGGCCCTGGCATCGGAGATGTCCAGGGCGGTGAATGTGACCCCGCGGGAAAGGTCGGCAGGGTCCAGCGGCGTGGAGCTGAGCAGAATGTCCATTATCTCGCCGGTCTTCCTTCTGAACCGGGTCTCGACGGTTCCGGCGCCCCTCTCCCGTATCTGCCTGTACTTCTCGGTTCCCACGAAATCGAAATCCTCATCCGAGGGGTAAAGGATCCTGGCGCTGCTGCCCAGCAGCTCTTCCCTGGTGTAACCGGTCATGGTGCACATGGTGGGGTTCACCTCGGTCAGGATCCTGTCCCTGACTATGCCGATCCCCACGGGGGCAGCCCGGAAAACGCTCCTGAGATAGTTCTCCCCGGCCCTCAGCTCCTCCTCCACCCGCTTCCTGTCGGTAACGTCTATGTTGAACTCGGCCACGAGCAGCTCGCCTTCGGGGCCCCTCATAGGGATCGTGTGGACCTCCACCACCCTGCCGCCCTCGCTGAGAAGGGTGTGCTCCGCTACCTGCACCTCTCCCGTTTCAATGGCCATGGGAATGGCGCACCCGTCGCAGGGCACGTCTCTGCCCATGAAGTAGGCGTAACACTTGTGTCCGCGGGGGTCGCCGTGGAGCTTCATCCAGCCCGGGTCCACGTAGATCAGGTTGAAATCACGGTCTATCACGTCAAGCCTGGTGTTGGTGATGTCCATTATCGTGTTCAGCCTGGAATGGGCTTCGATAAGCTGGTCCTCGGCGGCCTTTCTCTCTGTGATGTCATGCAGGGCCACCAGAACCGCGTGCTCGCCCCGGTACTCGAGCCTGGTGGTGGACATAAGCAGTGTCCTCTCCCTCTGTACACCGCCGGCCGTGAAAGAGACCGCCACCTCTTCCTGGTGATGGGGTTCGCCGCCGGTCATTGTATCAAGCACCATGTTCTTCACCGCACAATCAACGCAGTGAGGTCCATGGCCGCATCCGAGAGGGTGGTCCTGGCTGTGCACGCAGCGAAGGGCGTCGCCGCCCTTGAGCCCGGTGATCTCGGACAGAGGCCTGCCGGCGGTCTCGCAGACGTGATCGTTGGCCATGATGATCCTCATGTTCATGTCCGCCACAAGCATCAGGACGGGGGCGTTCCGGTACACCTCGGCCAGAAGGTTCCGGGTTTCCTCCCGGTCCCGGATCGCGCTGTTCCTTTCAAGTGCGAAGGAAAGATCACGGGCGACCCCGGCGAGAAGGTCATGGACGCCCGGGTCATCACCGGAATACCCAACGAACAGCGCGCCAGGGTACCTGTCCGGGGTCTCAAAACGGCAGCCGGTCCACCGGCCGGAGACGGTGACCCCGGGTGCCTGAAGGGCGGTGCGGACGAACCCCGGCAAGTCGCCTTTCCTGATGCTTTCCAGAAGGTCCTCATCGCCTTGGAAGGATGAGGCAGTGCGGGCGGGACCTTCAGGGCCCGGCAGCACCACGAAGGCCCCGTTGAAACCGCCCTTGCCGCAAAGGGCCTCACATGCGCTCTGAAGCATACCGCCGGAGCTGTCTCCACGAAGGAACACCCGCCCGGCTTCCAGCGCGGCCTTCAGAAATCCTTCCATGGCTCACCCTCCCCCCGGCAGCCGCATGATCCCCACGATCCGCTTATATAGGCATGGTGGACCGTGAAGTCATGCGTTCTCCGGGGAAACTCGCCGACGGGTCCGGAGTGGCTCTGTTCAGTGAACCCTGGCTGAGAACTCTCCCGGGGTCCAGTGGATCGCCTTCGCCCTGGTAACCGCCAGAAGGTCGCCCTCGAAAGCCTTCAGGGCTTCCAGTTCCGCCTCGGGGACCGCCACCTCCAGCAATTCGATCTCGGAGGCCATGGAAAGGCTGTTCTCGCTCTTGTACCGCCTGGCCTCCTCGATGATCCTCAGGGCGGTCTCGCCGTTCTTCAGATCATCCCCGCGGAACTCCTGCGCAGGGGGCCAGGGGGCCACATGGATGCTGGGGTGACCCTCGTGCTTCCTGAACAAAAGGCTGTAAAGCTCGTCGGTGATGTGCACCATCACCGGGGCGAAAAGCCTGAGAACTCCGTACAACGCCGTGTAGAGAGCATGCTGGGCGGCCCTTCTCGATTCGCCGTCATCACCGTAGAGCCTTGACTTCACTATCTCGAGATAGTTGTCGCAAAGCGCCTTCCAGAAGAAGGTCTCGGCTTCCCCGGTGCATGACGAGTACTCGTACTCCTCCATCCCCGATGAAGCCCGGGCGATGGTCGCCGAAAGCCTTGCCAGTATCCATCTGTCGAACGGGTGAAGTTCCGGGACCGGGCCGGGCTGGAAGTCCTCGAGGTGTCCCGCGGCGAACCGGGCAGCGTTCCAGAGCTTGGTCACCAGCCGTCTTCCCTCGCCCAGAACGTCCTGGCTGAACACCACATCGGTCCCCAGGCGGCTCGAGCAGGCCCAGTAGCGGAGTTCATCGGCGCTGTACACCTCCAGTGCCGCCAGAGGATCGCCGGCGACGTTGCCCTTGCTCTTCGACATCTTCTCCCTGTTGGTGTTCAGGGCATGGCCCGAGATCATCACCGTGTTCCAGGGGATCCTGTTCTGGTGCAGGTGCGCCTTGACGATGGTGTAGAAGGCCCAGGTGCGGATGATGTCATGGGCCTGGGGCCTGAGGCTCATGGGAAGGGTGAGTTCCCTGCGGTCTTCCTCGCCCCATTTCATGTTTATCTGGGGAGTGAGGCTGCTTGTCGCCCAGGTGTCCATGACGTCGGTCTCGGGAATGAAGCCCGAACTCCCGCACCCGGGGCAGGGCCCGTCCGGCAGGTCAACAAGGGGATCAACGGGAAGCTGCCCGGGTGAGGCGAACACCGGGGCGCCGCAGCCTTCGCAGAACCAGACAGGGAAGGGAACGCCGTAGTACCGCTGCCTTGAGATGCACCAGTCCCACTTCAGGTTCTCCACCCAGTGGTCGTACCTCACCTTGAAGTGCGAGGGATGCCACCGGATCTCACTGCCCCTGTCCAGAAGTTCCTGCTTCAGGTCCAGTATCCTGATGAACCACTGCTGGTTGACAAGGTACTCCAGCGGGGTGCCGCACCTTTCATGGACATTGACCGGGTGAGTTATCTCAACGCCGCCCTTTGCGTAGCCCTGGTCCCTGAGCCTTTCGACCAGGACCTGCCTGGCCTTCTTCCAGAAGAGCCCCTGAAGGAAGCCCGCGTTACCGTTCATGTGCCCGTTCCTGTCAAGGACTATCCTCAGGTCCAGGCTGTAGTCGTTCCACCACTGAATGTCGGTGGTGTCGCCGAACGTGCAGCACATAACCGCTCCGGAACCCTTTTCGATGCTCACCGCAGGGTCGGTGAGGATGTCCACGGCGCGGTCGAACAGGGGAACCACAGCCCTCTTGCCCCTCAGGTGAATCCACCTGGGATCGGAGGGGTTCACGAACACCGCCACGCAGGCCGGAAGCAGTTCGGGTCTGGTGGTGGCTATGGGCACCGTTCCCGTTCCGTCCTCAAGGGGGAACTCCAGGTCATGGAAGAAGCCGGGAAGCTCCCTGTCCTCGGTTTCAGCCTGGGCCACGGCCGTGCAGCACTCGGGACACCACAGGGTGGGCGATTCCCGCCTGTATATCCTCTCCTTCTTCACGAGGTCGAGGAAGGAGCGCTGACTGAGCCTCTGGACCCATGGGTCTATGGTGGTGTAAAGAAGGCTCCAGTCGCAGCTGAAGCCGAACCTGGTCCAAAGGTCGCGGAACTGCTCCTCGGCCCCGGCGGTGACCTCGAGGCAGAGCTTGACGAACTCCGCCCTTGGCATGTCCGTGGCCTTCACGCCCTTCACCTTCTCGGTGAACCTCTCGCTGGGAAGGCCGTTGTCGTCGAAGCAGAACGGGTAGAAGACCAGGTCGCCCAGCATTCTGCGGTAACGCGCCATGACCTCGGCCTGAACGTAGCTGAAGACGTGCCCCATGTGGATCATGCCGCTTACGGTGGGCGGGGGGGTGTCGATGGAGAAGACGCTGCGCCGGGGATCGGGGGAATACCTGTAGATCCCATCCCGGACCCACTGGCTCTGAAGCCTGGGCTCGGCCTCCCTGGGGTCGTACCTTTTGGGCATGGACAAAGCGGGGCCCTCCTATTCCTCCCAGCCGGTTCTCATGAGCCGGGCCATGACTTCGACGATGTTGTCTATGTCCACCCTTATCTGGCCCAGGGAATCCCGGTCCCTGACGGTGACCTTGCGGTCCGTGAGGCTATCGAAATCGAAAGTTATGCAGAACGGGGTTCCGATCTCGTCGTTCCTTCGGTAACGTTTCCCGATGGAGCCCGTGACGTCGAACAGCACCGGCCAGTGGGGACGCAGGGCCTCCTGTATCCTCTCGGCGTCATCAGCCAGCTTCCTCGAGAGGGGGAGCACGGCGGCCTTCACCGGAGCCACCTTCCTGTCCAGGGAAAGGACCACCCTCTCCCGGCCTTCGACCTCCTCGGTCCGGTAACCGTCCAGAAGGACGGCGAGGAACGTCCTTCCCACGCCTCCCGAGGTTTCCACCACGTGGGGCACGAACTTGCGGCCACTAATGGTGTCGTGGTAGCGGAGGTCCTTCCCCGACGCGTTCATGTGGGCGGTCAGGTCGAAATCCGTCCGGTTGGCTATGCCTTCAAGCTCCCCGAAACCGTCCCCTCCCGAAAACGGAAAGCGGTACTCGATGTCCGTGCATCCGGCGGCGTAGTGAGCCAGTTCGCTCTCAGCGTGGGGTCTCAGCCTCAGGTTCTCGGGTCTTATGCCCAGAACGTCGGTGTACCAGCTCATGCGGCGCTGTATCCAGTACTGATACCAGGTCCCGGTCTCCTCGGGGCTGCAGAAGAACTCCATCTCCATCTGTTCGAACTCGCGGCTTCGGAAGATGAAGTTCCTCACCGTTATCTCGTTCCTGAAAGCCTTGCCGGTCTGGGCCACCCCGAAGGGAACGGCAAGGCGGGTCGAGGTGACAATGTTCTGGAAGTGGGTGAATATGGACTGGCACGTCTCGGGTCGAAGGTAAACCACCGCGGTATCGTCCTCCACGGGACCCATGAACGTCTTGAACATCAGGCCGAAATCCCTGGGTTCGGTGAGTTCGCCCCCGCACTCGGGGCAGGCCTGCCCCTGGATCTGGTCTGCCCTGAAGCGGCTGCGGCACTTCCTGCAATCCACAAGGGGGTCATGGAAGTTCTTCAGGTGCCCGGATGCCTCCCAGACGCCGGGATGGGTGATGATGGCTGAATCCACTCCAACAACGTCGTTGCGGGTACGGACCATCTCGTTCCACCAGAGGTCGGTGATGTTCCTCTTCAGTTCGGCCCCCAGGGGACCGTAGTCCCAGGCGGATTGAAGCCCGCCGTAGATCTCCCCGGAAGGGTAAACGAAACCCAGCCTCTTGCAGAGGCTTATCACGTCGCGCATCAGGTCCCGCTCCTGTGGTCCCTGTTCCAGTTCAGGTTGCATCGAGAATGTCCTCCATGATCCGAAGGGCCTTCAGGGGAAGCCTCTTCTCAAGGTGAGTTTCCGTGTACTCCCGCAGAAGGCCCAGGCACTGCCGGTAACCACCGGGCCATAACCTGACCTTCGCCGCTTTCTCCAGGGGCGTCCCGGCGGACCTGGCCAGAAAGCCCATAAGGCCCGGGGAGACCTGCTCGTCGCCCGGACCGCACCCGGAACAGACCACTCCCCCCGCAAGCGCGTTCCAGCGGGGGTTTTCCGGCTCCTTCCTCCCGCACAGCGAGCATGCCTCCACCTGCATCCCGTGGCCGGAAAGGGCCAGAAGCCTCTGGACACCACCGCACAGGACCGGCATCGGGGGCGCCCCCGATTCCAGAAGGTCGAACACGTTGTCCAGCAGGTGGTACACCGGCTGTGAAGGTTCGTTGCCGTGGCTCACCACCGCAAGAAGCCATTCAGCGAAGACCCCTGCGGCGGAAAAGGCCTCCACGTTTTCCCGAAGCCCTTCCCTGTGCCCGAGGACCGTGACCTCCATGGCCGTGTCCAGCTCGCGCCCCTCCCTGCGGGAGAGGGTGAACTCCCCCTCGGAGAAAAGCTCGACCCTTCCGAAAAAGGCGCCCTTCGGCCGAAGGCAGCCCTTGGCCATGGCGCTTGCCCTTCCCAGGTCCAGGGAGTACAGGGTAAGTATAAGCGATGATTCGCTCCAGCGTACCCTTCTCAGCACGAAGGCGGGTGTGGTGAGCCTCAATCGGACCTTTCGGCGGGGGCCACCTTCAACAGGAGGATGCGCTGGGCCCGGACCTTCTCGACCGTGAAGAGGTAACCTTCCACTTCCACGGTCTCGCCGGGACGGGGAATGTGCCCCAGGTGCCTGTAAACAAGGCCGGCTACGGTCTCGTAATCGTCATCCTCTTCGAAAGAACTGTCCATAAGGTCGTTCAGGTCCTCCACCGGAAGCCTTCCGTCAACCCTGTAGGCCCCCCTTCCCAGGGAGAAGGAGAGCGGCGACTCGGTGTCGTACTCGTCGCGTATCTCGCCGAACACCTCCTCAACCAGGTCCTCCATGGTGACTATCCCCGCCGTGCCGCCGTACTCGTCCACCACTATGGCCATGTGTATCCGGTGGGCCTGGAACTCACGGAACAGCTCGTCTATCCTCTTGTACTCCGGAACGAAATAGGCCTCGCGGAGAAGGTCCCTCATGTGGAACTCGCTCTTGCCCTGGGCAAGTATGTCGAGCAGGTCCTTGGTGTACAGCACACCCTGAATGTCGTCTATCTTCTCTCTGTAAACGGGGATCCTGGAATGGCCGGCCTTCCTGACCCTGGCCGCCACATCGGCCAGGTCGTCGGAGAGGGGCAGACATACCATGTCAATCCTGGGGACCATGACTTCACGCACGATCCGGTCGGAGAAGTTCAGGACCGAATCCACCATTTCCTGCTCCTTCTCGAGGTCTCCTGCGTCACCCTTCTCCCGCCTCTGCTCCAGCCACATGATGTCCGGCGGGGTGAAGGCCCATTCTTCGGGCACAGCCTCGCCCGAGCGGTTCCTCCCCAGGAAGATCCCGGCCGGTACAGTGAAGAGCACCCTTATCACAAGCATGGGAAGCTTCAGGAGCCTGGCGGCGCTGTCCGGGTTGCGATGGGCGAGCCAGGCCGGGAACACCTCGGAGACCATCACGGAGACCGTGAGCATCGCAAGCCAGTTCACCACCGAGAACCGGGCATCCGGAGTCCCGGCGATCATGGCGCATCCGGAACCTGTCAGGGTGTGCCCCACCACCCGGGCAAGCCACAGGACCCTGAGCCTTGACCCGGCCTCCCTGCGCCTCTGGGCAGGGTCACGGCCCTGCTGTTCCACCAGTCCCGGAAGGGCTGCCCTGGCTGCCGCCGCAGCGGATGTGAGAAGCAGGCCGGCAAGCAGTATCGAGACCTCCAGCGGGCTCATGCCAGAACTCCCGCGACGAACCGGGCAGTGAGCCTTTCCATGAGCACAGCCTTCTGGGGGGAGTGATGGCTGTAGCCCCTGAGATGGAGCCAGCCGTGTATGATGCGCTCCACCAGCTCGGAAAGCGGCGGAGCGAGCCTCCCGTCCACGAAGATGGTCCCCTCGGGCGGGCCGCCCGGGTCCGAAAGATCGAAGGTCAGCACGTCAGTGGGCCTGTCGAGCATCCTGAACCTTCGATTCAGCATCCGCATCATCCCCGGGTCGCATACGACCACTTCTATCCTTCCATCACCCGCCATTACCGGGGCGAGCTTTTCCTGCAGCCCCCTTATCACGGGAGATGGGTTGTCAAGAACCACTTCCACGATCAGGGAGGGCTGCCTGTCAGCGGCCATCAGGGTAGTCCCTCACCCTTTCGTAGTCCGCCTTCGTCAGTATGTCCAGGAACACGTGCCACAGATCGTCCTGCATGGACCTTGTGAGTCCGCACAGGTCGTACTGCCCGTCCGCATCCTTCTCCTGTATGGTCCGCTTCACAACTTCGGCAACCTCGTTCTGGCCCTTGAGCATCCGGGCGGCGCTGGACGCAGAGTCTGCGGTCATGACCAGGGCGGCTTCGATGCTCCTGGGTTTCGGCCCCGGATACCTGAATGCATCCTCGTCCAGGGTTTCGCCCGGCTCCAGGTTCTTCCTGGCCTTCACCAGGAAGCTCATGGTCCTTCCAGTGCCGTGGTGCTCGCGGATGATGTCTATAACCTCGGAGGGAAGATGGTGTTTCCTGGCAAGCTTCACGCCCTGGTGGACATGGTCTATGACAAGTGCGGCGCTCTCCCTGGGATCCATGTAGTCGTGGGGGTTGTAATATGACCGGTTGGTCATGTTCTCGATGAACATCCCGGGCTGTTTCAGCTTTCCGATATCGTGGTAGAACCCGCCCATCCTCGCCAGCTCGTGGTCGGCGCCAAGCTTCACCGCGGCCGCCGCCGCCAGTTCCGCCACCTGGAGCGAATGGGTGTACGTTCCCATGGCCTCGGCCCTTAGCCTGACCCGGAGCGGATGGTCGTCGCTGAGAAGTCTTCCGTGGGTCAGCCTGGTGGTGACCCTGAACGTCATTTCCATGGGGTGTATCAGGATCCTGGCGATGGCGATGGAACCCAGGGGGATCAGAACCAGCAGAAGCACCAGGCTTCCGTCGAAGCTGTATCCGGGGCCTATCCAGGACGTGTGCAGCGCCCAGTACATCAGAAGGCTTCCGGCGACCGAGATCAGCAGAGAGAGCGAGACCTTCCCGTCGGAGAGCTGTCTGAACACGCCGGAGGCAAACACCGCCGGCAGGGCCGAAACAAGGAACGCGGTGTAGGGGCTGCCGCTGCCCAGGGCTGCAAGGGCCGAAAACACAAGAGTAAGGAACCAAGCGTGATAGACCCCCGGGGAATCGAAGAAGACAGCGGTCATGCACGCTCCGAAGAGGCTGAAAGATACCACCTGAAGCCTGGCTGAACCCAGCATACGCCATAGAAGGCCGGTGCAGGCCAGGGAGACCGTCCATATGCTTCCCAGGAGCAGTATCCGCGAGGGGGAGGCCACGACCCTTCCCATGGCTCGCCAGCCGTACATCACTCCAAGAAGGATGAGAAGGATCGAGGGAACGAGCCTCGCGGCGGCCCTCAGGGGGCCGGGATAGGAAAGGGAGCTGTTCATGGCGTCATAAACCCTGAAGAACTCGTCGTCCGGTATGCCTCCGGCCGGCAGCAGCGTGTCGCCCGGCGAGTACACCCTCTCCACCGTTGAAACCCGTCTTGCCGCGGCGGTCATGGCGCTGTCCCTCAGGGACTCGACGGGCATCAGGTCGGGAAGGAGCAGGTTCGATATGCTCTCTGCGGCTGCGGCGGAGAAAACGGCCAGCAGGTCCCGTCGAAGGAACTCCCTGGCCTCGCGTACACCGGTGAAGCTCTCGCCGGTGCCGAAGGTCCTGCCGCCGTCGTCTTGGACCAGAACCACAGAGTCGCTGGTGGTGGACGACCTGAGCAGATCTTCGTCAACTATCCCGCTCCCGTAGTAATCGTTCCGGGCTATGCCGGCGGTGAAGATCGAATCGCCGAGTGACGCGTTCAGGGCGTTGCCTATGCTCTCGAGAGATGCGAGGCGCACTTCGGGGGAGCGGGTCAGGAAGACCGGTGTTGCGCTCCTGGCCAGCTCTCTCAGGGAATCGAGGACTTCAGGGGAGTAATGCAGTTCAAAGGAGACAGGGGTCACTATCTCCACCGGCACCGGCTGCCCCGGGACCGGGCTCATGTCGGAAAGCACGGCCTTCCCGCCGAACATCATGATCCAGACCGCAAGCAGCCCCCCGGCCACTACGACCGCAATCCCGCGTCTGCCCCAGTTACCTGTCATCTTCCTCGGTGTTTCCGAAGGCCTCGATGATCCTCTGGACCAGCGGGTGCCTTACCACATCTTCCTTCTCGAGATAGACGAAAGCCACTTCCCTGATGTTCCTCAGTATCTTCTGTATCCGTACCAGCCCCGATGCGGCCGCGGGCTTCAGATCAACCTGGGTAATGTCTCCCGTTACCACGAGCCTGGATCCGTAGCCCATTCTGGTCAGGAACATCTTCAGCTGGGTGAGGGTCGTGTTCTGCGCCTCATCCAGTATCACGAACGAGTTGTTCAGTGTGCGCCCCCTCATGTAGGCCAGGGGCGCGACCTCGATTATCCCGGCTTCCATGTTCCGGGCGACCCCCGCCGGCGTCAGGGTGTCGTCCAGCGAATCGTATATGGGCCTGAGGTAGGGGTCTATCTTCTGCTGAAGGTCGCCGGGAAGGAAACCCAGGTTCTCGCCGGCCTCCACAGCGGGCCTTGTGAGGATTATCCTCTCAACCCTTCCGTCGCGCAGGGCCGCAACCGCTGCCGCCACGGCAAGGAAGGTCTTCCCTGTGCCGGCCGGCCCGATGCTGAACACCAGTTCATGGCTGAGCATGGCCTTCAGGTAGTTCTCCTGACCCGGGGTTCTCGGGGCGATCCTGCCGGCTCGCCCGGGGACCTCCATCACAACGCCTGAAGCCTTCATCTCGGGGAACTCAAGGGCCTTGGCGACCTGGGAGGCGTTAACGGTCCCGCAGGAGTTCAGAACGGAGATGAGCCTCTCTACCGTTGCCTGGGCTCTGTCCAGCGCCCTGGCGCTTCCGTTGAAAACCAGGGTCGAGTCGCGGTAAACCGCGCTCACGCCAAGTTCACGGCAGATCTCGCGAAGGTTGGCGTCCCCTGGACCCAGAATAAGCCTGGCTGCTTCGGGCGGGATGGGTATCCGTCTTGCTGACGAAGGTTTCATTCTCTCCGAAACCGGACAGGCTCCCCGCCCACTGGGGACAGGGAGCCTGAGACTTGGTCCACTATCGCTTGTTAGCGGGTCGTACCGCGGGTTGTGCCGCGGGGGATAGTGAGGACCTGGCCCGGGAAGATCAGGTTGGGGTTGCTGATCTTGTCACGGTTGGCTTCGTACAGCTGGGGCCACATTCCCCTGTCGCCGTAAACGATGCCGTACCCGGCTATCTTGCCCAGGAAGTCACCCTCGATGACCGTGTAACTGCTGGCATAGGGAACCGGGACGATGAGCGTGCGGCCTGCGTAGATCAGGTTGGGGTCGCTGATGGTGTCGCGGTTGCGGTCGTAGATCTTGGGCCACTGGGTGCCGTCGTTGAAGTAGTAGTGGTAGCTGGCGATGCGCCAGAGGCTCTCGCCCTCTACGATGCGGTGGGGAACGCCGGAACCGCGAAGGCGGGTGATCTCGCCGCGGAGCCAGGAGATGTCCTGGTTGAGCTGGTTCACGATACCCTGAAGCTCGTCCCTCTGGGCACGGAGCGGAAGGACCCTGGCCTCCCACTCGGCAGCCTGGGCGTCAGCCTCGGCCTTGCGCCACTCCCAGTAGGCTATCTGCTGGGCGATGTTCTTGTTACCCCAGGCTTCCACTTCCTGCTGGGAAAGCCGGGAAAGTTCCTCAGCGGTCCAGGTGCGGGCAAAGCCCACGGCGGCCACGAGGATAAGAGCAAACACGAAAAGGTTACGCATTTCTCACTCCCTTCCTAGCGGCCGGTCCCGCCGAGACTCTGATACTCGGCCTGGAGTTCTGCCTTTTCCTGCTGGAGCTGCGGAATCTGCTGCTCAAGCTGAGGAATCTGCTGGTTCAGCTGCTCGTACTCGTTCTGCAGGCTCACGACCCTGGCCTCGGCGGCAAGGGCTGCCGAGCGGGCGTTGTCCCTGGCGCGGATCTGCGCCTGGCTCGGGCCGCATGCGGTGAGCAGCAGGGACACGGCAAGGATCACAAGACAAATGCTGCGAGTCCTGACCATCCCCGAAACCTCCTTCCGGTTGCGTCTGTTGGTGTGCACTTTCTACCCCACGAATCCACATAGATGGATTCAACCCCATACGAACAAGAAAAAACCACTTGGGAATAGTACCCTATAGCCGACAGAACATTCTGTCAAGCGTCGGGCCCCTTCGCACCCGCCGTGCCGGCTCGAAACTTCCCATGGATAAATAGATAATGAAAAACGGCAAGGGAAGCCAACAACCCGGCGGTGTCCGCCGCAAGGTCCAGAACATCGCAGTTCCTTCCCGGCACGAAGTGCTGGTGGATCTCGTCCAGCACGGCCCAGACGAACCCGGCCAGAAAGGAGAAGAGGAAACGGCGCCCCTTCCAGATGTCACGGTTCACGTGCAGTGCGAACCCGAGCCCGGCGAACTGGATGAAATGAAAGACCTTGTCCTGATGTGGAAAGAGCTGGAACGGTGGTGTGAGCGAGGGTTGATGGCTCAGCCAAGCGATGGCGATGGCCACGGCCGCAAGGAAGGCCCGCCTGGCCGTCAGCACTGGGTCTTCCCGAACTGGTCCACCGAGAGGACCGCGGGGCCTGTTCCCTTGTTGTGAACGGCGCTCAAAGCCTCTTCGGCAAAGCCCGGAAGCCTGGGCACCATGCGGTCCACCCTCGAGGATGCCCCCCCGACCGCCACGGAGACGGCGGCCTCCCTCTCCCCGGCCTGAAAGGGCTTGACGCTGAACGCTTCCATGATCCTCACGGCGCAGGCCTGGGCTGCGGCCCTGTCCGCCCCGGGAATGGCCACGAAAAACCTTCCCGGGGAAAAGCGGGTCATCATGAACGCCCCTCCCAGGGTGTCCGCGATCCGCTCCGCAGCTTCACCGATGATGGCGTCGCAGAGCCTGTATCCGTACTCCCTGTTAAGCCTGCGGAACCCGCAGAGGTCAACCGCAAGCACCGCCACGGACATCCCCTTCCTTACATCGTTCACCAGCCCGTGCAACTCGTCGTGAAAGGCGGCGCAGCCCGGAAGGCCGGTGAGCCGGTCCTGGTCGGAGAGGGACTCGAGCCTCTCCACCGCCACCATGCGTGCGCTGAACAATCCGAATACGGCCCCCACGGCCTCGAGCTGTCTTGAATGCTCACTCGAAAGCCCGTGTTCATCGGGGCTTTCCACCACCAGAACCCCGAACACCGACCTTTCGGAGAACAGGGGGACCGCGATGCAGGAACCCACCTGGCGAAACGGGTCCTCATCTGCGGTGAACGGCCTGATGCTGGCGTCGCCCCGGGCCATGGCCCGGCGCAGGACAACATGACGGTTCGATACCGCCCAGCCTGCCAGCCCTTTGTCGGCGGGGAACAGCTTGCCCCTTCTCGCGGAGCCAAGGGAGCCCAGGGTTTCGTAAACCTGGAACTCCCGCTTGTCATGGGTGAGAACGGCAACTGTCACCGTCGTTCCGGGCAGGTGCCTGGCCAGGGAGATGACCATGGCATGCACCGCGGCCTTCAATTCCCCCACTGCCCCCAGCTCCAGGCAGACCTCGGGAAGAACGCTTCCGGCCGGCCCCGCACTCTCCTCCCACGCCGAGCCCAGGACAGCCGCCGCATCCAGAAGCATTTCCCCGGCCTCCACCGGGGCAGGCCTGCTGAAGAAGTCGCAGAAGTACAAGCCTCCCGCCGTTCCTCCGCGGGTGACAGGCACCATGAGGACGCTGGCGGTGCCGGGGTCTTCAACATACCAGGGAAGTCTCCTGTCGCCCGACATGTCCATGGTGGCCACCCCATGGGCGGCAAGGGCCGAAGAGACGAACGGATCACCCGGCCCGGGCGAGAAGGAGGCCGCCACGGTCCCGGATGAGACCACGTAGTCCGACACCCTCAGGCCCCCATCAGGGTCCCTCACCACAAGGAACACCCCGTTGGCGCCGGTGGCCCTGTGAAGAAGCGGCAGCATGCTCCTGGCCACATCCTCGGGGAAAGCGCCGGTATGGGTTGCCCTGGGGCCGCCGGTCACCGGGGCGCCGTGCCGGACGCGTCGCTCCATGAGAAGGTCGGCGCCGAGCATGCCCAGGAATGGCGCTGAAAACGCAGCGAGAGCGCCGGGAAAAAGGTTGAGAAGCGTCACGGCGCTCCCCCAGCCGGGGGACAGATGGCCGAGGAGTTCAACCAGGGAGACGAGGATCCCGGCCGGGTAGATGGGGCCTTCTATGGATGGAAGCTTCATCCAGAAGAACAGAAAGGGATACACCACCACAGCGGGAGTGAAGGGTCCGCCCAGAAGCCTCACCGCAAGGGCACAGGCGGCGGCGGTCACCAGAGGGGTGCCCCCCCCGGGCTTGCTGTCCCGCTTGTACAGGTATGCGGCAAGGAAGACGGTTCCGGCCATCAACAGCGAACCCGCGGTGAGCCCTGCAAGGCTTCCGGGCCTGGGGTACCCCGCGGCGAGGGTTGCGAACGTGAGGTATGAGAGCAGTCTGAGAAGCATGTCCATGTTGATGAATGTAACGAAATTGCCCGGCAAGGTGGAGGGGTTGACGCGGCCCGGATCAGCTTAGATTATTCCGATGTCAGTTTGGCGCGGGCCATTTCCGGATTCAACCCATTTCAGCCACAGCCTCAATCCTGTTGGTCAACCTGTTTTCCGCCTTCATCGCGGTAGAATCTTGCAACAATTGTATAGAAACAGCCGACAGCAGAAGAAGAAGGATCCCTCCAGCCCCCGGGAGCCCAGGGACTACAGGGACCCTGAAGGGCCCACAAGGTCCAGGAGCGCCCATCCGGCCTTCACCGGACCCACATCCAGCGACCTCGAGAACAAGACCATGACGGAACTCCAGGCCATGGCCAGGGAGAGCGGGATCAAGAGGGTTTCGGGCATCAGGAAGAGCGAGCTGATCCAGAGCCTTCTTGAGGCTTCAGCGGAAAAGAACGGCTTCGACTACGCCAGGGGAGTGCTGGAGGTGCTGGGCGAGGGGTACGGTTTCCTCCGTTCACCCGAGTGCAACTACCTTCCGGGTGTCGAGGATGTTTACGTATCGCCCTCCCAGATAAAGAAGTTCTCTCTCCTCACCGGAGACACCATCACCGGCCAGGCAAGACGCCCCAGGGAGGGGGAGAAGTATTTCGCCCTGGTAAGGGTCGAGAACATCAACGGGCTGAACCCGGAAGCCAGCAGGAACCGCAGGAAGTTCGATGACCTCACCCCGTTCTACCCCGAGGAGAAGTTCGCCCTCGAAACATCGCCCGACGAGTACTGCGGACGGATAATGGACCTTCTGGCCCCCATAGGAAAGGGCCAGAGAGCGCTGATCGTGTCTCCGCCCAGGGCGGGAAAGACCATCCTGCTGCAGCACATCGCCAACGCCATAACGGCCACCAGCCCCGAATCCCACCTGATAATCCTGCTGATCGACGAGAGGCCCGAGGAAGTCACCGACATGAAGCGGAACGTGAAGGGCGAAGTGATAAGCTCAACCTTCGACGAAGCGCCCAAGCGTCATGTCCACATCGCCGACCTGGTGCTCGAGAAGGCGAAGCGGATGGTGGAGTGCGGCAGGGACGTTGTCATCCTTCTCGACAGCATTACCAGGCTTGCCAGGGCCAACAACCAGGTCGTCCCCCACTCGGGCAAGATCCTTTCCGGCGGCGTTGACTCCAACGCCCTTCAGCGCCCCAAGAGGTTCTTCGGGGCCGCGCGGAACATCGTTGAGGGAGGAAGCCTGACCATAGTCGGGACGGCACTGGTGGATACCGGCAGCCGGATGGACGAAGTGATCTTCGAGGAGTTCAAGGGAACCGGCAACTGCGAGATAGTCCTCGACAGGCGCCTGGCTGACCGCAGGATCTTCCCCGCCATAGACATCACCCGTTCCGGCACCCGAAGGGAAGACCTGCTCTTCTCCGAAGACTCCCTCAGCAGGGTATGGGTCATGAGGAAGATACTGGTGGAGATGAACCCGGTGGAAGCCATGGAGACCCTGAAGAAGCAGCTTTCCAAACACAGCTCCAACAAGCGCTTCCTTGACAATCTGGTGACATCGGAATAGATTTTCCGCGGTTTTTCCCCTGAGAGGATGAAAAAGGTGAAAAAGGGTATCCATCCCAGTTACAAGCCCGCCGTGTTCTCCTGCGCCTGCGGCAACACGGTGACAACCCGCTCGACGGTGGGCGACGTGAAGTACGACATCTGCTCGGCCTGCCATCCCTTCTACACAGGGAAGCAGAAGCTGGTGGACTCCGCGGGCAGGGTTGACAAGTATCTCCGCAAGTACGGCATGAACAAGGACGAAAACACCGCCGGGAAGTAGCCCTGCGCGGTTGCACCGAAACGGGGGGCGCATGCGTCCCCCGTTTGTTCACACGGACGGGAGGCTTGATTGCCTGCACCCACCTCACTGGGCGGACAGGCTCTTGTCGAAGGAGTGTTCATGCGCTCTCCCGCGGGTTCCGCGGCTGCGGTGCGAACCCCTGACGGCAGGATACTGGCCAGGCGTTTCCAGATGCAGCTTCTCTCCTCAAGCGGCGCCATATGGCAGAAGCCGGTTTTCAGGGGGGCCGCTTCCATAATCGATTCAATGAGGCTGGGGTTCGCCGCCCTCAACTGGTCCGCCGAGGCTGCGGAGGGCAAGGAGTCCAAGGCGGGGAACGGCTGGCTTACCACAGCCATCGCCATGATCTTCGCCGTCGCCCTCTTCTCATGGCTTCCGCTGAGGCTTTCCCAGTGGGTGTTCCCCGCAGCCGGCTCCGGCGGTCAGTTCGTCATTCACCTGGCCGCAGGCCTTCTGCGAATGATCTTCTTCGTCCTGTACATCGTCGGTATATCTCTGCTGCCTGACGTAAGGCGGCTCTTCGCATACCATGGCGCCGAGCATCAGGTCATTCACGCCTGGGAGGACGGCGAGGCCGACCTCGCCCTGGCCGCCCACGGCAGGGACCCGGTGCACCCCAGGTGCGGAACCAGTTTCCTTCTCTATGTGATGATCATCACCATCCTGTTCTACACCATCGTTGACTCGGCGGTGGTGGCCTTCCTGAAGGTTTCCCCGGGGCCTCTTCTCAGGGTCCTCTACCATCTTCCCCTGATCCCCCTCGTAATGGGGCTCTCATACGAGGTCCTCAAGGCCGCGGACAGACACCTCGAAACATCCCCGCTGGCCCGTATCTTCTCGGCTCCCGGCCTGATGCTTCAGAAGCTGACCACCCGACGGGCGGACAAAGGCATGCTGGAGGTCGCGGCGGTCGCCGCCGGCCTGGCGCTGGGAAGACCGCAGGACGGGGACCCGCCGGTGGAGATGGTCCAGTGATGATGAACGTGAAGGCCCAGGGCATCCGCGAGCGCATCGGCCAGATAGACCAGGCCCTCTGCGAACCCGACACCCTTCGGAACCCGAGGCTTCTCCGCGAACTGAACATGGAGCGCACCGGCCTTTCAAGGATACTCGAGACCCTGGTCTCCATCAGTGAGGCGAAGGAGCTTCTGGACGAGATGAGGGAGGCGGTTTCCGGCGACGACGAGGAGCTGAGGGAGATGGCAAGGGAGGAGACCCCCGCCATCGAGGAGAGGCTTCAGACCCTTGAGACGAAGCTCAGGCTGCTGCTGATACCGCCCGACCCCAACGACTCCAGGAACGTGGTCATGGAGATAAGGGCAGGGACCGGCGGCGAGGAGGCAGCCCTCTTCGCCGGCACCGTTTACGGCATGTACTCGGCCTACTCCCTGGCCAGGGGCTGGCGCCTTGAGCCCATAAGCTCAAGGGAGAGCGACAAGGGAGGTTTCCGCGAGATCGTTTTCGCCCTGTCCGGCGACTGCGTGTACAGCCGCATGAAGTACGAGGCAGGGGTCCACAGGGTTCAGCGGGTGCCTGAAACAGAAAGTTCCGGAAGGATCCACACCTCGGCGTGCACCGTCGCGGTACTCCCCGAAGCCGAGGAAGTTGACGTCGAGATAGACCAGGAAGACCTGAGGATAGACGTTTTCCGCTCGTCGGGCCCCGGGGGTCAGAGCGTGAACACCACCGACAGCGCCGTGAGGATAACCCACATACCCTCGGGCATCGTGGTGAGCTGCCAGGACGAGAAGAGCCAGCACAAGAACAGGGCCCAGGCCATGAAGGTGCTCCGCTCCAGGCTGCTTGCCGCAAGGCAGGAGGAGGAGATGGCCAAAAGGTCCGAAGCCCGGAGGAGCATGGTGGGCTCGGGTGACCGCAGCGCAAAGATCCGCACCTACAATTTCCCCCAGGGACGTGTGACCGACCACCGGATCCACCTCACCCTTCATAACCTGCAGGGAATTCTCCAGGGGGACCTGGACCCCCTGATAGACGCCCTCTCCGCCTCCGACCAGGAGAAAATGCTCTCGGAGTGCTCGTCGAAATGAACCTTCACCAACTGGTGAGGGAGCTGTCGGAGCAGCTGTCCCGAACCGGTTCCCCCCTTCTCGAGGCCAGGCTCATCGCCGCGGACCTGTTCCAAGGCGACATGACCCGGCTCTACAGGAACTACCAGCGGGAGCTGTCGCCGGAGGAAACTGCCGGGCTCAGGCGTGCCGCCGCCCGAAGGGCCTGCGGCGAACCCCTTCAGCACATACTGGGCGAGGCCTGGTTCTACGGACGAAGGTTCATCTCCGATCCGCGGGCCCTGGTACCAAGGCCCGAAACGGAAGTACTGGTGAGGGCGGTCCTCGAGTCCGGCCTTCCGGCGGCCCCGCGGATACTGGATGCGGGCACCGGGAGCGGAGTGGTGGGCATTACTCTGTCACTGGAGCTGCCCGGAAGCTTCGTCACCGGAACGGACATCTGCGCCGGGGCGATTTCGCTTGCCGGAGAGAACGCCCGCCTGCACCATGCCACCGGCTACAAGATGGTGAGGACCGACCTGGTCAAAGGCCTGAAGAGGTGCTTTCACGCCGTGGCGGCCAACCTTCCATACATCCCCTCCGGCCACATCCCCGGCCTGATGACCGAGGTGTCGTTCGATCCGTTGACTGCCCTTGACGGGGGCCCCACCGGTCTGTCATCCATACGGCGGCTCATCGGCACCGTCGGGGACGTTCTGCTTCCGGGGGGTCTGCTGGCCCTGGAGACAGGTTTCGATCAGTCCGCCGATGTATGCGGGCTTCTCCGGGGATGGAGCGAGTTACGGGTGATCAACGACCTTTCCGGGTTGCCCAGGGTCGTCACCGCCAGAATGGAGGGAACGCTCTGGCAAGCGTGATGCAGGTCAACGCTGGCGGGCTGCTCATGGGCGGTGGCGCGCCGGTGTCGGTGCAGTCCATGACCAACACGCCCACCACCGACATCGCCGCCACCCGTGACCAGATAAGGGCCCTGGCGGCGGCGGGCGCCGCCCTGGTAAGGGTCTCGGTTCCCGACAGGTCCTCGGCCGGGGCGCTTCCGGCCATCATCGAGGGCTCACCGGTCCCCCTCGCCGCGGATATCCATTTCCAGGCGGACCTGGCGCTGATGGCGCTGGATGCCGGGATCCACAAGCTCAGACTGAACCCCGGCAACATCCGGCGCAAGGGCGATGTGTGCAGGATCGCTGAGCGCGCAGGGAAGCTCGGCGTTCCCATAAGGGTCGGGGTGAACTCGGGAAGCATACCCGGCGACATCAGGATGCGTTACGGAAGCGGCCCGGATGCCCTGTGGGCAGCCGCGGAAAGGCACCTCCACATCCTGCGCGAGGCGGGGTTCACCGGGGTGGTCCTCTCGCTGAAGGCATCGGACCCCATGGTGACGGTCCAGGCCAACCTGAAGGCCGCCTCGCTCTGCGACAACCCGATACACCTCGGGGTCACCGAGGCGGGCCCGCCATCCACGGCAGGGGTCCGCAGCGCGGTGGCCATGGCGCTCCTTCTCTCCAGGGGCATAGGAGACACGCTGAGGGTCTCAGCCTCCGGCTCCCCCCTGGTGGAGCCCTCCATAGGGCTCGAGATATTATCTTCCCTTGGCCTGCTGAGAAGGGCCAGGGTGGTCAGCTGCCCCACGTGCGCCAGGGCCAGGCTGGATGTGGCCGGTCTTGCAGAGCAGGTGGGCATGGCGCTTCGGGACTGCGAGACCCCGCTGACGGTGGCGGTGATGGGATGCGAGGTGAACGGGCCCGGCGAGGCCCGGGAAGCGGATATAGCGTTGATAGGAACCCCGACGGGAATACTTCTCTGGCTTCGGGGAAAGGCCGCGGGAGAGGTTGCACCGGAACAGGCCCTGCAAACCCTGATGAGGGAGATCGCGCGGTTTTCCGCGCCTGGAGGAAGCAGTGAACGAGAACGCCATTGAAGCAATGAGGAAGAAGCTTTCCGAGCGGAACATCGAAGAGATTGACATCCGCTTCTGCGACCTGCTGGGCTACTGGAGGCATGTGACACTGCCGGTCTCGCTGGGAGACGCCGACCTCTTCAAGCGCGGGGTTGGTTTCGACGGTTCCACCCTCGAGGGAATGACCGCAACCGAGGCCGGGGACCTCAGCCTCGTGCCCGACCCCAGGCGCATCTTCTTCGACCCGTTCATGAAGAAGCCTACGGCAGCCTTCATCGGCGACATCATTCATCCCGATTCGGGAAGGCCCTTCTCCCGCGACCCCAGGGGCGTGGCCAGGAAGGCTTCTGAACTGGCCAAGTTCGAGGGAGCCGCCACCGAGACGTTCTGGGCACCTGAGTTCGAGTTCTACCTGTTCGACAAGGCGTCCTTCTGGGCCAGGCAGGGCACCGCCGGCTACTCCTTCGAGAGCATAGAGATGCCCTTGTCAGCCGAACACCCCCAGAACATGGGGCTCGTCCATTCGACCCATTCCGCCTACCACATCATGCCCCCGCTGGACAGCATGCACGATCTCAGGGCGGAGATGACCACCCACATGACAGCAGCGGGCATTCCGGTGAAGTACCACCACCACGAGGTGGGCAGGTTCGGCCAGTGCGAGATAGAGACAAGGTTCATGCCAATGCTCAGCGCCGCCGACACCGTGATGATAACCAAGCACATCGTCAGGAACGTGGCCATGCGGGGCAGCATGGCGTCAACCTTCATGGCGAAGCCCCTTCCGGGCCAGCCCGGAAGCGGAATGCACTTCCACATGTACTTCGAGAAGAACGGCGAGCGCACGTTCTTCGACCGCGACGGCTACTGCTGCCTGAGCTCCACCGCCAGGAGCGCCATCGCAGGAATCCTTCACCACGCCCCGGCCATTTGCGCCTTCACCAACCCCAGCGTGAACAGCTACCACAGGCTCGTTCCGGCCCAGGAAGCACCTGTTTACAGGTTCTTCAGCGGAGCCAACCGAAGCAGCGCCATAAGGGTTCCGGCGTACGCCCGCACCCCCCAGAAGATGCGCTTCGAATACAGGGTCCCCGACGGCACTTCCAACCCGTACCTGTGCACGGCGGCCATCCTCATGGCGGCGCTGGACGGGATAAGGCGCAACATGGAGCCCGAGAGGATGGGCTTCGGCCCCTTGGACGACAACGTGTTCGCCCCGGGTTACGACACCTCCGGGCTGCACAGGCTTCCTGAGACCCTGGGGCAGGCACTGGACGCGCTGGAGAAGGACAGGGGCTTCCTTGAGGAGAACGGCGTGTTCGAGCCCGATCTTATAGACAGCGTCATTCAGGTGAAGCGTGCGGAACTCAGGGGATTCAGCGGGAATCCACACCCCATGGAACACATGCTCTATTTCTCACTGTAGAGAGTGGGTACGAGATGAAAACAGCTATTCTCGCGGTGTTGCCGCTCATGCTGCTCATGGCCTGCGGCGCCCCCGGCCAGCCGGTTGAACCTGAAGCGAGCCGCTCCGGCCCGGAACTCCCTCCTGTTGACCTCTGGCTCGGTATCTCCGACTCGCTTGGCATCGAGCTGGGCGACAGCAACCTGGTGTTCGGAATGCCCGTGGTGGCGGCCTGGATGCCTGAAGAGCGCATAGCGGTCATGGACATGCAGAAGTTCCGGATCTCCATCTTCTCCCCCGAGGGCGAATTCCTTACATCGGTGGGCAGACAGGGAAGCGGCCCCGGCGAGTTCCTTCTTCCTTCGTGGCTCTCGGTGACACCCGCCGGCGGCCTTGCGGTGTGCGACGCCATGGCGGGCGAGCTGGACTTCTTCGACCCTTCCCTGCAGTACACCGGAGGATTGACCGGGTTCTTCCCGTCCCCCCCTGTGATAACGGTGTTCCTGGACGACACCTCCTTCGTGGGCATGAAGCCCGAGTTCGAGCAGAACGACCAGGGCATGTTCATGGGGTACGCCGTTGCCCTGTGGAACACCTCCTCCCCTGAGCCGAAGGTCATCTACCACCGCGAGATGTTCCCCTTCAACCCTTCCGACCTTTCGGGCCTCACCGGGAACATGGTGATCTTCACCGCCTCCCCTGACGGCGTTGTCTATACCACCGTGTTCTCCACGGAGCAGTACTCGTTCAACGCCTGGAACCCTGACGGCTCTCCGCTGTTCACGGTAAGCGAGCCCTTCTCGCGGGTCAGCAAGCCACAGGAGGACGTGGAGCAGGAGAGGCTGTTCGTGCGGGACCGCATGCGTCAGGGCGGAGCGCCGGACTTCATGGTGGAAAGCTACGAACCGGATCCCTACGAGTACTCCATAGGCTCGCTGGGCATCGCACCCGACGGGAACCTCTGGGTCGGGCTGGGCATCTACAACCATCCCGTGTTCAGGGTGTACGACCCTGCCAGCGGCGACTACCTTTTCACTGCGGCCCTGGAAGAGTCCGGCGGGGAGAGTGACCTTACGGTGCAGATGAACCAGTGGGGTTTCACGGCAATTGATCAGATGTCGGCGGACTGGCCGCGGGTCTATCTGCTTCAGGCTATGGAGTAAAAGCGATATCGGCGGAGTTCAGGGGGCGCCCGTTCAAATGCGGGCGCCTTTCCCTTCCGTTGAAGCCGCACGC
This sequence comes from uncultured bacterium, assembly GCA_964541235.1. GTDB lineage: Bacteria > Fermentibacterota > Fermentibacteria > Fermentibacterales > JCC-6 > UBA6080. The sequence continues at coordinate 41,384 of CAZIPI010000013.1, forward strand.
AGGACCTGCCCGGGTTCGGTTCGCCTGGGTCTGACCAGGAAGGCCCGTACCGGAGAGCCGTCGCCCCCTTCGATCCTCAGGGGAAGACAGACCAGCGTGTAGATCCCCGGTTCGACACCGTCCAGCATCAGGTTCTCCACCAACGGGATACCGGCGCCCAGCAGGATACGGTGGGCTTCGTCGCTGTCGCCTGTGTCCATGGACATCGAGGAGGTCCCTGCAAGCACCGCCCCCCCGGCAACCAGTTCCGCCGCTTCGCCGCCGGAGATGCCCCTTGTGAAAAGCACCCCCATGCCGCGGAAGCACTCGGGAACGCCCGGGCAGACCGCCGCCTGGACGAACAGCCGTTCCGGCGGGACAAGGTCAACGGTGATACCCTCTTCGATCCTGTGCCTGGGAGCGTCCATGTGGGTGCCCGAGTGGGCGCTCATCCTGAGCCGGGAGACGGTCCAGCCGTCCGCCCTAACCTCGGTCCTGCGAAAGGGGGCGTCGCCAGGCCACGGTTCCGTCCGCTCCGAGAGCGGCCTGGTCACGTCTATGTATTCAGCTTCTTCCGGAATGAGAGCCACAGTCCTCCCTCAAGGGGCACACCCCGCAGCGGGGCCGCACCGGCAGGCACACCCGCTGGCCGAACCTTACGAAAACATGGTTGAGCCCGATCCATTCCCCCTCGGGATAGAGCTTCATCAGCTCCCGCTCGGTGCACTCAGGGGACCGGGTGGCCACAAGGCCTGTCCTGTTGGCGATCCGGTGGACATGAACGTCAACGCACACCGCGGGAACCCCGTAGGCCCTTCCAAGAACGAAAGCCGCCGTCTTCCCCCCCACTCCCGGCAGTGCGGTGAGTTCCTCCCTGCTTCCGGGCACCTGGCCCTGATGCTTTTCGCAGATCATCCGGGCCATTTCGATCAACTGGCGTGCCTTGACCCTGAAGAAACCCGCCGGGCGCAGCAGCTCCTCAAGTTCATCAACCGGGACCGCGGCCAGCTCCCCGGGGCCGGAGGCCCTGTCCATGACCCTTCGAGTCACGGCAGACGTCACGGAGTCACGGGTCCGAAGGCTGATGACCGTTCCCACAAGGACCCTGAAGGGCTGGTCGCCGGCGGAAAGCGGCGCGGGAGTGCCGGTCTCTCCCAGGAACGCCTCCATGGCCCTGAGAAGCCGCACCGGGTCCCTCACCTGAGCCGCACCAGCCTGATCCCCCTGTTCCCGCTCAGCATCAGGCCCAGCCTGCCGTTGAAGAGGTCCACAAGTTCCGCTCCAAGCGCATCCTTTCTCCAACCGGGGATGCCGGCCCTTCCCTGAAGGTCCTCCAACGACCCCGGGGGATTGTCGAGAAGCATCTCGAAGGTTTCCCTGGGAAGCAGCACGGTGGGGGATATCTTGAGTTCAGCGGACTTCTTCTTCAGAAAGATCCTGAGAATGTCCTTCCTGGCCGAACGGCCCCAGTCCTGGTCAGCCGGTTCCACCACAGGGGTGTCGTCCGGAGGGGAGACCCGGCACCGTTGGCTGATGCCCGCTATCTCCTCACCGTACTTCTCGATGAAGCCGCCGGGAAGACCCCGCAGCAGTGCAAGGTCGTCAACGCCGGCCGGTGACAGTATGGCGATCCGGCATAGCAGGGAATCCTGGGCGATGAACTGCCTGGGCCTGTTCATGGACCTGGCCAGCTCCTCCCTCCAGTTCACCAGCATCCAGAGCAGGGGGTGGTGCTGGGATTTGACCTTGTCCGCCGAGCGGGTCTTCCTGAACTGGTCCTCTGGCGAAACGATGTATGCCACAGGGTCCGACAGGGAGGCGGACTCGTCAAGGAACCACTGCATCCTGCCCTTCTTCTCAAGCTGCGCCCTGAGCCTCTGGTACATGTCCGGCAGGTAGCGCACATCATCCAGCGCGTACTGGACCTGGTCGGGGGAGAGGGGACGGGCGGACCAGTCGCTCATGGAGTACTGCTTCGGCGCCTTGGCCCTGCACACGGCCTTGACCAGGTTCGCCAGGCTCATCTGTTCACCGTAGCCCAGGAAGGCGGCGGCTATCTGGGTGTCGAAAACGTTCCTGATGGTGACGCCGGGGATGGCGTGGAGCAGTACGCCGATATCGTTCCTTGCGGAATGGATGATCTTCACGAGTTCAGGATCCTCAAGAAGCTTCCCCAGCGGGGAAAGGTCGGGCACGGCAATGGGGTCCACAGCGACCGGGCTCACGCCGGCCGCCGAGATCTGCACAAGGTAAAGGTCGGGCCAGTAGCGCTTTTCACCGTGGAACTCGGTGTCTATGGCCACGGCCTCCTCGCGGGAGCACTGCCGGACCAGTTCCTCAAGTCCCTGGGCAGTGTCGATGAGGGGGGGTTGTTCCCGCGTCATGGGTTCACCGGTGTCGAAGCTCGGTGATGGCCGCAGACCACGGAGTCCGATCGAAGCGCGTAGTAGGAGTAGGCGTTGTCGGGGCATCTCCAGCCGCCCCTCCTGCCCAGTTCGCCGCCCGTGACGTCGTAGATGCTCTCGAGGCTCGAAGGCTGACCGTATCCCCTGCTGACGAATGCTCTAACCACGCCTGCAGCTTCCTCCCTCAGTGTCCGGCAGGCCTCGGGCGAGAAGCTGAGCCCCGCCCCCAGATGGCCTGATGGGCACTGAACGGCTCCATCCAGCTGAACGTAATCGCGGCCGGAAACGGGGCAGGAAACGGAACCGGAAAGGGCCGCCGCCCGGCAGAGCAGCACCGCCTGGCCCAGAAGGCCGTCCAGCAGCTCATCCCCGCTGACCCTGTACTCCGATCCGTTCCATTCCAGCCATACCGTCCTGCCGGCCCCGGCTGACGCGGTCATCCGGATCCCCCTGCCGTCCAAGCCTTCCATGAAGAACCTTCCCGAAGGACAGGGGCCGGCAAGCCCTTCCATGAACTCAGGGGAGACAAGGAGCGCCAGGCTGTCCGTCAGGAGTTCCCAGGCCTGTGATTCCCTGCCCTGGGCAAGTGCCTGAAGGTAACTGTTCACCGTTCCTGACTGGGCCGCTCCCGGGCTCCGGGTACGGGCCGCGAGCGCCGTCACGACAAGCAGGGCCGCCACGATGAGAGGAAGGGTCTTCTTCATTCCCGGCCGCCGCCCCCACCGGTGGTCCTGCCCCCGGTACCGACTCCGAAGATGTCGCCCAGGTCGATGCCGATACCGCTGAGGATTATCCCCCACTCCTTGTCAACGTTCTGTCCCGAGAGCCTGATATAGACATCGGCTGTGAGCTTCATCTGCGGGTTGGTCAGCATGAACCCGCCCCTGAGGTCGAAATAGCTTCTGCTGCTGCCGGGAACGCTGATGGAGCCGGCTTCGGCTTCGTAGCTGGTCTTCCCCCTGGTAGCGAACTCCCCGCCTATCCTCACGCTCAGTTCAGGGTTCACGGGCGTCACGATGAACCCGCACCCCCGCAGCTCCAGCCCGGGGGAGGTCTCACTGCTGTCGCTCCTGGTCCCCGGTATCCTGTCCCAGGCTGTGAAGTAATGCCTCAGGCCTCCGGTGAGCGCAAAATGCGAGCCCGATCCGGGGCTCAGGGGAAGCTCGAAGCTAGCCGCGATCTCCGCGGCCATGTGGGGGTCGCTCCGTGGAGGGTCGGAACTTTCGAGGTAGCCCTTGAAGGCGGGTCTGAAAGCTCCCCGGATGAGATACTGCGGGGAACGGCTCATCCAGCCGTCCAGGCTGATCCATGGGTCGGTTATGCCTGCTCCTGCCTCCCCGGACCCCGAGAGCTGAAGGTACATGGGTACGATGAGGCTGATGGTGTGGCTTGAGGTCAGCCCGTACCTTCCGGTCCAGGCTGCCTGAAGGAATCCCTGTGTCTCGCGGTAGTCGTAGAGGCTGTCGAACCCCAGGGTGTCCGTCTCCCAGAAGGAGGAGGCCGAAAAGTACCCGATGGCGAAGTCCCCGCTGGACTCCGTTGACCTGAGTACCCTGGTAAGACCGTTGTAGTAAAGCGGGTCCCAGCCCGAAGCCGCGCCCAGCGCCAGCAGCAAGGACAAGGGAAAAAGCAGCCTGCCGCCTCTCATGATCCCTCCCTACAAGAAAACGATCCTGAACGATCCCGAGTCGCTCTCACAGGGGATGAAGCCGGTTTCCACCCTGCTCACCAGAGACCTGGAGGGTCCCCTGGAGACCGATCCGATGAATTCTTCCACAGCGCGCCTGCTTCCCTGGGCTTCGATACCCACGGACCCGTCAGGCATGTTCCATACCTTTCCCGCAATGCCGAGGGATTCCGCAAGCGTCTTCGTCCACCAGCGGAAACCTACTCCCTGGACTGTGCCCCATACGGTGATGGCCGCACGGACAGCGTTCTCCTCCACCTTCGGAAACCCCTTCCATAAGCACCCCGGATGCGGGGGTCAAGCTCATTGACTTGCATCACCGTTACCAAGCATGTTTGCTTGACAATAATTGCATTTGCGGTCTGAAAGGAGACCTGTTTTGAAAAAGCTGTTCTTTGCGCTACTTCTCATCGTTCCAGCGGTCTCGATCGCCGTTCCGGGCAGTTGGGGTGTCAGGGGAATCAACAGGGTCAACAGCGCCATCCCAATGGGCTTCAACCAGATATGCTTCAACATGATGGCCAGCTACTGGACCGCCGAGAACACATATCTCAACTTCCTTTACCGCCACCACGACACGGGTCAGGACTACCTTTTCCCTGAGCTGACCGACACCGAGCACCTCTTCCGCGGGCTCTTCTCACTTGGTTACGGCGCCTGGGACTACATTGATGTGGGTTTCCGGCTCACCTACTACTCCAGCATGTACCAGCGCGGCATGTACGAAGAGCGTTCCACCGGCCAGTGGGAACAGGTGAACGCGCTGGGCAACTACGGCGCCATGGTGAAGGGCGGCTACAACCCCCTGCAGGACGAGCTCTCCGACGTTCTGTGGGCAGGGGCTGCGGCCTGGGTGGAAATGTCACCTTCGGACAGTAATTACATGGAGTGCATGGACGATCAGGACGGACGCTGGTTCCCCGGTCAGATCATGAGCCAGCTCCGTTTCCCCTACGCCTCCAACGGAGGCGCATTCGGGTTCGACCTGATAGCCACCGGCGATTTCGAGTACTGGGTCCCCATGGTGCCCATCCGGGCCCACCTCAACATGGGCTACGCCAGCTACAACCAGAAGTTCGACTTCGTTGACTTCAGGCCCGTTCACTCCGACGACGGCTGGGAGTTCACCGACTCCACCAATGTGAACCTCACCGTGAAGGACAACGTGCTCTCCTACGGTTTCGGGCTGGAGATACCCACGCCCTCGGCTGACGTGATTTTCGAGTACAAGGGCTACTCCTTCCTTGACCGGTCCGGCGAGTCCCTCTCGTACCTCTCCCCGGGCATCAGGTTCAAGACATCATCGGGAATGTTCCTCGACATCACCTACGACATGGTGGGAGGCAGCTTCGACCCCCTCTACCACGATCTTGGCCACGGCCTCTACCAGGACACGGTCCAGGTCACCGAGAACGACCGCGCAGCCAGGGCGCCCCTTCCAATACCGGGGGCCTACGACTGGGGAATCAGCCTGAACCTGGGCTTCTCCGGCGACCTGGTCCAGACCGCTGACCAGGGCCCCAGGCTCGGAACCCTGAACGGCACAGTGACGGACTCACTTACCGGCCTTCCCGTTTTCGCCACCATCACCTTCCCGGGCGTGCCTGTCTCCAACGTGACAAGCGACGCCCAGACAGGTTTCTTCGTGGTCCACGTTCCCGCGGGCGAGCTTCCGGTCACCGTGGTCGCCCCGGGTTACCGCCATGCTTCCACGGTTCTCAACATGCAGCGCGGCGCCACCCAGAGCGTTGACTTCCGCCTTTCGCCCAACCTCGGCGCCGTTTCCGGCGCGGTGCGCGACGGGCAGGGCCGCGGGGTGGCCGGGGCGACGGTGAACATCGGCAGCACCAGCCCGGTGACGGTCACCACAAACACCGCGGGAGTGTACTCCGCCAGCGTCGAGGCGGGCACCTGGCCTGTCACCGTCCAGGCCAGCGGGTTCCTCTCCGACAACCAGAACGTGACCCTGGCGCCCAACGCCACCACAACCCTGAACTTCACCCTCCGCGACGCGCTTCAGGAGGGGCAGGTGATGAGCTTCGACAACATCTACTTCGATTCCGGCAGCGCCAACATCAAGCCCGAGAGCTACCCGGTGATCGACAGCGTGGCCATCCTGCTCCGCGACAACCCCTCCGCCAGGATCCAGATAGCGGGCCACACCGACAGCGACGGCTCCACCGCCTCCAACCAGACCCTCAGCGAGAGAAGGGCCCAGTCGGTGCACCAGTACCTTGTGAGCAAGGGCATAGCCGGCAACCGCATGACCACCATCGGCTACGGCGAGGACCGCCCCGTGGTCCCCAACACCTCCGCCGCCAACAAGGCCCGCAACCGCCGCATCGAGTTCACCGTGCTCAGCATCTAGGGGACGGACTTAGATAGATTAGTTTATCGCGGTAAATAGTTGAGAGCCAACCTTGTACGGTTGGCTCTTTCCAAATCTCGATCAGAGGATAACCCTCAGTCGGTACCCAGGCTCCGAAGCACTTCCAGAAACTCCTGCGGGTTCCCTGTTATCCCGACGACCCGGTCAACCTCGTTTCCCGAAGCATCGGTGAGAACAAGAGTGGGAATGCTGCTCACCCCGAACTGCTGGGCGAGCTCCTGCATGTTGTCAACGTTCACCTTCAGGGGGACCACTCCCGAGAGGAACGACTGATACTCGGGCATGGGGAAATACTCATCGGACAGGGTGCGGCACGGAGGACACCAGTCCGCATAGAAATCTATGAAGACCATCTTCCCCTCCCGGGCGGCAATGTCCCTGGCTGCATCGAAGTCATCGTGGATCCACTGGACTTCGCTGACCTCTTCAGCAACTTCCGCAGTCTCTTGAGGCACCTGCTCCTGCTGGCCGCAGGACAGCACCAGGACAAGCACTGACAGCAGGATCGAGGGGTTACTCATGTGGGCTCCTTTCGTTAGGTTTATGGAACATAACCACGTTGCCTTGTCTTGTGCCAGAAGGAGGGCAATGAGACCAAAGACCCCCGAAGTCACAGTGGACGCCATCATCGAATCCCCGAATGGTGAGATCGTGCTTGTCGAACGGAAGTACACTCCGCTTGGATGGGCTCTGCCCGGAGGTTTCGTTGATCCCGGAGAAAGCCTTCTCGAGGCGGTGAAGAGGGAAGCTCTCGAGGAAACCGGCCTGAAGGTGCTCGTAAGGTCCCTGTTCCATGTGTACTCGAGACCCTGGAGGGACCCGAGGGGCGACACCATTAGCGTTGTCTATCACTGCACCGCCCATGGCGATCCCGCTGGAGGGGATGACGCCGCAAAGGCGCAGTACTTCTCCCCCTCAGGGCTGCCGGGGATCATCGCCTTCGACCACCGGGAGATCATAGGGGACTTCCTCAGGTGGAAAACCCTCGGGGAAAAGCCGTCACTTGAAGCCTGAACCCTAATCCAGCACCAGGCATTTCCTCGAATCGCTTCCGGCACTTGTGGAAAGCACCTGGAAGTACACTCCGGCCGGCAGCAGCCCGGTATCCCATGCGACCGAGTGCTGTCCGGCAGAGACCTCACCCTGCTGAAGAACGCCCACCACTCTTCCGGCTAGGTCCAGAACCAGCAGCTCCACCATTCCCGGAGAAGGCACGCTGAACCCGATCCGGGCAATTCCGGAAACGGGGTTCGGCAGCCCGGGCAGGAACGCCGGAGGAGCGATGTGCGTTTCCGGCTCGACTCCCGTTGTGACCCATGAGATCTGGGTTTCACTGGGTGAAGAGAAGCCGAACTCGGGGCTCACCGCTTCCACGAGAATTGTTGTCGTCTCCTCCCCGGACGGGCGTGTCACCAGAGGGACGAAACAAGCGTTGCTGGGTGTTGCCCAGAGGAAGGTGCGGCCCTGGTCAGGGTTGAGCCTGTAAACGTTGTAGCTGTACACAGGGTCAGGGCTGTGGGTCCATCTGAGCCTCAAGGTCCCGGTCAGATCGTCCATCTGGCTGAACTGCTCCACATAAAGCCCTTCCGGGGAAGAAGGAATGTTCTGCTCTCCGCGGATGACCCCGAGTCTCCCGATCCTGACCTGGTAGTCATTCAACACGGTCGGGCTTTGAAAACGAAGAGCGATGATCGAAAGCGTGTCGCCTGCCATGAAGGAAAGGGGGAACTGCCACGTGTTCCACCCCTCGGAAGCGCCATCGGGAACCTGGTGGAACGTGAACGACATGGGGTCATCGGACGTGGAGAGAGCTACATCAATGCCGGAAACCACTCCCGCCTCTCCGCGGTTCCAGGCGATGGTGAAGCTGTCGTCCCCCTGAAGAAGCGCATCGGTCTTGTAAAGGTAGAGCATGGTGGTGTTGCCCGGAGTCAGATCGCCGCTGACCTTCAGACAGCTTCCGCCGTAGTAGGGGACCTCCCAGTCAAGCTGTGGATACAGGGCAGTTCCGCCGCTTCTCGCCAGATACCTCCAGGTAGGGAGAACATCCATCTGGCTGCGATTGTGCCAGGGTTCCTCCGAGAGGACGGCCCCATTGATGGCGGTTCGGTAGCCCTGCCCGGTGTTGAAGTTGGATACGAACGGCAGCACGGTTATCGGTGTCATCTCGGGAATGTAATGGGCGATCCCCTTCCAGGGATGCGAAGTCTCGGTGTTGCCCGGGTCGCGGTTGGCGCCTACCCAGAACCTGTTCTCCCTGGTGTAGAAGGCGGAATGGCTCGAGGCGTTGGTGTAGGTCCAGTTGGGGCAGTAGAAGCCCAGGCTGACCTTATGGTCCGCTCCCTCAGGGAAGACTCCGTCCCAGTTCACACTGGTGTTGTAGCCGTTGGCCTGAACGTCCACCCCTGCGAAAAGCTCGTAGGGGCTTCGGCCCAGCGATACCGCATGGGCGGCTGAGTTCGTGAGCCCGGCTGAACTCCACCAGAAGTTCAGGAACATCTCATCGCTGACGGTCTGGCCGTTCCATTGGAAGAACCAGTCATTGTTGGCGTTAAGCGCGTTCTGCCATGATATCGCTCCGGTTTCCGTCATCGCATCGTACCATTGGATGCGAAGGCCGGAGTTCTGCTGAATGTAGATCATCATATCACGCATATCCTGGGCAAGCTGGGCATTCCCTCCCGCGGTCTCCTGGTTGATGAACCAGCCGTCGAACCCGTAGTACTCCGCCACCTCTATCAGCTTGTCCGCCACCGGGAACGATCCGCCCTCCTTCTGCACGAAGTCCCATACCCACTGTATCTGGCCTCCGTACTGTGTCGGCGGGAAGAACACCGTTCCGTACACGGGCACTCCGTTCCTGTGGGCTGCGTCGATGACACCCGGATTGGGCGCAAGGATGAGCCCCTCCCCGGCACTGCCCCCCCAGAACGTGAGGTGTTCGATGTACTGCCAGTAGCCGAACGCATAGGTGCCGATCCCCGGCCCCCCCTGCGAGGGGTTGAAGCTGGTGGACGGGTACATGATGCTGATGGAGGTGACTCCGGCCTGCCCCGGGATCGCGTGCGCGTTGCAATGTGTATCGCCAAGGCTCCTTGTGGCCAGCGGGATGGCACTTCTGTTGTACGGAGCGTCCGGGTCGTTGTAGGGAGTCCAGGAGAGAAGGCCGGATGGATGCCAGTAGGAAGTGTAGGGCTGGCCCGGAAGGACCTGGGCGAACAGCACCGCGAAGAGAACGAGCATGGCAGCTTCCTTTCGGTTTCAGCGATGGTTCCTGAAAAACTCCTTCAAAAGCCTCGAGGACTCATCCGCCAGCACTCCGCCCACGACCCTGGGGTAATGGTTCAGGTTTGGCATATCAAGCAGGTCTGTGACAGATCCGAACGCTCCGAAGCGCTTATCCCAGGCACCGTACACAACAAGGGATACCCTGGCCAGCAGGATCAGGCCGGCACACATGACACAGGGTTCAAGGGTTGTGTATAGAGCTGCCCCCGAGAGCCTCCAGTCGCCAAGCGCCCTGCAGGCCTCGTCCACAGCCAGCTGCTCGGCGTGGGCCCACGGCCTTCCGGTCTCGCGGGTGCGGTTCGATTGCCTGAAAACCCTGCCGCACGATGTTACAAGAACTGCCCCCACCGGAACCTCGCCCCTGCCGAACGCATCCCTGGCTTCTTCAAGTGCAAGGCCCATGTATTCCAGGTCAACGGCCCCGGTCACCTGGCCATCAGGGCTTCGATCTCGTCGGCAGTCCTCGGGAACCCCTCGGACAGGATCCTGTTGCATGTCTCTCCCACAAGAACGTTGTCTTCAACGCGAATTCCGATGCCTTCCTCGGCGGAGTAGAACCCGGGTTCCACAGTGAAAACCATGCCTGGAGCGATAGGAGCCTGGGGGATGCTCTCGTCATGTGTGTCCAGCCCGATGTGATGGCCTATCCCGTGGTAGAAGTGCTTCTCGAACTCCTCAGGGCTGTGGATGACCCCCCGGGACAGCATCAACTCACGGTAGAAGCTCACCACTTCCTCGTTCCACACGCGATGCAGTTTTCCCGGGCGAAGGAGCTCGATGGCCTTTTGCTGGACCTCGATGACCATGTCCAGCAGCTGGCGCTGTCTTTCGGTGTACCTGCCGTTCACGGGCACAGTACGGGTTATGTCGGCGCAGTACAGGTCCTTCATGGCCCCGTGATCAACGAGAAGCAGTTCGCCGTCAAGGAGTTCCGCGCTGTTCTCGTTGTAATGCAGACAGGTGGCCCTTGGCCCCCCGGCGACGATGGCCGGGAACGCAGGCGTCTTCTCCCCCTCCGATGCCCAGCGGTAAAGGAGCTCCGCTTCGAACTCGTACTCCTTCATCCCCGGTTTCAGCCTTCTGACGGCCTGCTCGAAACCCCTTCGGGTGAGTTCCACCGCGGCGGTGATGTGCTGTATCTCGCTTTCATCCTTGATCATTCGAAGAGGAAGGATCTTGTCTGAAGCGTTCTGAACCGCAACATCGGGGAAGGCCTCTTTGAACCCGGCCACATAAGAGAGGCCTCTGCCGGCCGGTTCGCCAAGGCCCGTCCGGTGCCAGTCGAAGTAAACGCATTTAACGCCTTCCCGACAGACAAGCTTCGACAGGAACTTGTCCTGCGTTCCGGTGAAACGGACCTCGGCAACACCGCTGATACCTGAGGCCTGCTCCTTTGTGAGCACGTTCCCGTACCACTTCACGAACTCCTCATCGTACGGCGAGATGAAGAGGCACTCCTTCACTTCATCCTTGCCAGCCAGGCGCCACATGAAAAGCCATGAGCCCTCCTGCGCGATCCCGGTGAGGTAGTAGAGGTTCCTTGCGGGAACAAGGCTGTGAAACGCATCTGCGCTCGACGGCAGCGAGGAGGCCGCCGGAACCACCAGGCAGAACTCGTCGGGAAGGGAACCCGCAAGCCGGGCCCTTCTTTCTCTGAAAACAGAGCTATCTGTCACGGGATCTCCTTCACGATCAGCTCCGAAACAGGCAACTTCGGAACATGGTGCCTGTCATCGGAATCCCTGTAATAGTTCGTGGAACCCGAAAACCTTTCGAGAACAACATCTTCCCCGGGAGCGCCGAGGGCCATGACCAGTTCGGGTTCCATTCCTTCCGGGCATGCCATCTCACCCACGGCACTCCGGGAGAAGGAGAGCAGCATGCAGCACCCAAGCCCCATCTCCCGTGAAGCTAGTGACACGTAGGCTGCGGCGATTCCAACATCAATGCCCGTGTATGGCTTCCTGTCACCCCGGGGCGACATGATGACAATGTAGGCACCTGGACGCTGTCCTTCCTCAGGACCGTTCCAGTCCGGAAGAAGGGCGGCCCAGCCTATCCCCTCGAAGATCCTCCGTCTCTCTTCCCGTCCGGTGATCAAAGCGTATCGGAGACGCTGCAAGTTGGACGCGCATGGCGCCAGTGACGCCGCCTCTATGATCCTTCGAAGCACTTCCATTGAAGGTGCCGCCCCGGGATCGAAACGCCTCACCGACCTGGTCCGACGGGCAAGATCCAGAAAATCCATTCCCGCGCCTCCGTTCAACTGCGGCAAGTATAATAACAGCGGGGGGGCGCGACTTCCGCCGCGCCCCCCTCAAGTCCGGAGTTCCTAACCCTTGATCGCTATCTTGCGATGAAGAGCCTTCTCCTCCTTGGGGATGGTGATGGTGAGGACCCCGTCGGCAAATGCCGCCTCTGCCTTGTCGTGCTTCACGTCAGGCGGCAGAGAGAAGCTGCGGGTGAAGGAGCCGTACCTTACCTCCCTGCGGTGCCAGGTGTCACCGGACTTCTCCTCTTCCATCTTCTTCTCGCCCCTGATGGTGAGAACACCGTTGGCAACTTCGATCTCTATGCTTTCCTTGGGTATGCCGGGAAGCTCGGCCTTGACCGTTATCGAGTCGCCCTTTTCGCAGATGTCAACAGGGGGCGCCCACTGGAATTCCTGTGTTCCGTCAAGTTCGGGCCAGAGACCGTCGAACATCCGGTTCATGCTTCTCACCATGTCGTAGGGGGTGAGTCCCGTTTCGCGGTTCTGCCTGATGAGTCTCATGATCTCTCTCCTTTCTGTTCTTTTCCCTTTTCAGGGGGTCTGCACCGGAGAGTAATGCAAAACGCTTGCCAATTCACTCGGCAGTTCGCCTATATAGTTGCACGGCAACAATTATGAGAGCTGGTACAAGGAATTCCACAGAGATGGTAAATGCCCGGTGTGTCAATACGGCACACCGGGCTGGGCGTTTACTTCCCTGAGACGCTCACTCCCTCAAGAAGCACCGCGGGGTCGCGCCTTGAAGAGCCGGGGTTGAAGGGGCTGTCCTGCACTGCCACTACCCTTTGCAGAACGTCATAGACGTTGCCGGCCATCATGCCGTCGCTTACCCTGCCGACTATCCTGCCGTTCTCCACGAGAAGCCCCGGGTTGAACCCCACCGAGAAGTCGCCGTTGAGGATGTTCCCGGAGTGGGCTCCCAGGAGCCCGAACGCGATGACGCCCCGTTGGATCATGCCCAGCATCTCTTCGAAGGAGGCTTCACCTGTGTCGAAGGTCCCGTTGCGGAAACCGGGCTCTGGAGACATGGCGACCGGGTCGCCGCCCCACATCCCGGACCTGAAACCGTGTCCCGAGGGGGGGATCCCAAGCTTGGCCGCATAGAACAGGTTCGTGTAAGGGCCGGTGAACACTCCTCTGTCGAAAAGGGCGACCCTGGCCGTGGGAACCCCCTCGTCGTCGAACTTCCTACGGGCGACCAGCGGGTCCATGCCAGGGTCGGCGGAGAGAGTGAGCTTCTCCGACAGCACCTTCTCCCCCTGCCTGCCCTTGAGGGGAGTTGCGCCGGTATGGAATGCCCTTGCGTTCCCGGCAGCGGTAAGCCTCCAGAGAACACCGTAGAGGCTTCCCGGAAGGAGCATCACCTGCATCCTGCCGTCCCCCGCCTTCACCTCCGGCAGGGACTCGGTGTACATGCGGCACATTCCCCCGATAACGGCCCTGTCACAGGGAACACTTGATACACCGGCGAAGTTGGCATGAAGGCCGGTTTCTGTTCCCGGATACCTTGCCGAGATATGACCGAAGGCCCCCGAGCTTCGATGGACAAGGTCATAGCCCGATGTGCTGATGATCCTGATGGACTCGACTACGGAGCCGGCGCTTGTATCAATGCAGTCGGGGGGAAGGCTCGCGGCCATCTCCTCCATCCGGACGCAGATATCTCCTGCTTCGGGAAATCCCGAGCCTTCCACCCGCTCATCGTATGACCCGGTGTCCGGTTCAAGGCATGAGCGGGGAAAGTCGAACTCCACGGACGGGCCGTGCTCAAGTGAGAGAAGGGCGCAGTCCAGCAGGGCCTGCCTGTCCAGAAGGTTCTTGGTGTATGCTGTTCCCATCCTGCCGTCACGGATGATCCGTATGGCATAGCCGGACTGGATCGAGGCCGAGGTTTCCACAACCCTGCCTTCTCTTCTCGAAAGCCCGATGCTCCGAGTCCTCTGCTGGTAGATCTCGGCGCTGCATCCCGCCCTGGAAGCAAGATCGAGAAGCTTTTCCATCATACACCCCCTACGACCATGCGGCGGATCAGGATCGATGGACCCCCGTGACCGCTCTTGATGTTCATCTGTCCCTTCCCGCAACCACCGCGCTCACCCAGCTTGAAGTCATCGGCTGCCGCATCGATGTTGTTCAGAGTGGTGAAGAGGTTCCCCATTATGTTGATGTCCCTCACCATCGGTCCTACCCGGCCGTTTCTGACAAGGTAGCCGTACTGTGCTCCGAAGGTGAAGTTCTCGCCGGAGGTCTGGCCGCCTTTCGCATCGCAGAGATACAGCCCGTCGCCGAGTCTTGAAAGTATCTCCTGAAAGGAAAGGCTGCCCGGTTCGAAGAAGATGGTTCCCATCCTGACGATGGGCTCGTAGCGATAATCCTCGGCCACAGCATGGCCGGTTACGGGTTCCCCGAACTCACCTGCTGTCCTCAATGAGTGCAGTCTCCCTGTGAGAACTCCCTGCTTCATGAGCTGTACCCTTCTCACTGGCACCCCTTCGTCATCATAGCGGTAGAAACCCACCTGACCGGGCAGGGTGGAATCCGCGACGATGTTCACCGCATCGCTGCCCAGCCTTGATCCAAGGGCCATCTTGGCCCTCATCGAGGAGTTGTCCTCGATTATGTCCGCCTCGCTGAAGTGCCCGAAAGCCTCATGTGCGAAGACCCCGGTCATGGATGGGTTCAGGACCACATCGTAGGTGCCGGCCTTCAGCGGCTGCGCATCGAGAAGCTCCGCTGCCAGCTCTCCCCTTCTCACGAACTCCGCGTCACGGTCGATCAGGCTGTGAAAGCCGTCGGCTCCTCCAACCGCTACCCTAATGTTCTGAAGAAGACCGTCCTTCTCCGCCACCGCTTCTCCTCCGATGGCAACAGTCACAACCCTCTCCCTGATCTCGGCTCCCCTGGTGCTTAGAAAGAACTTCTCCCGGTCAACTTCGGAGTAACTCACATTGGTCGCCGCGATCCTGGGCATCTGCAGGAGCAGACTGCTGTAGTTCCGTGTGAGATCGAGCTTCTCCTTCAGGGAGACCTTTGCCGGGTCGCCTTTCAGGTCGGGTTCCACGTAGTCGCTTGCCGGGGGCTCATTGGCGAGCACAACGGTCTTGCCGCTTCGCCCCATCACGGTGGCGCCCTCGGAGGCAAGCCTTAGAGCTTCAGGAACATCCTCCTCACGTGTCACGGTAGCCGAGGCGAACCCCATGTCGCGGTAAACCCGTACCACGTAACCGTCCGTGGATACCGAGTCCACTCCCTTCAGCTGATCCTTCACGAAATCAGCGCTGGATGTACGCATCCTCTCGTAGCGGATGTCGGCGTAGTCGGCTTCAACCTTTTCCAGTGTCCTTCTCAACGAATCAAGCATCTGCATACCTCCCGGATGTCGTCACCCAGTCTGAGAGCAACCCCGTAACATTGCGAATCCGAAAAAATAATGCTAAAAGCACCAGAGCAAGCCCTGATGCTATCGCAAAGTGTATTGCGTTGCCTGTCAACACACTACCATCATAAACTAATTTATCTAAGTCCGTCCCCAAGTGGAAGCGGGCGCCGGAAAGGGGGGTGAACCGGCGCCCGCCGGGGTGGGGGGGGAAGATGAGATCAGATGCGCATCACGAAGAAGGATGTATTGCCGTCTCTCCAGACAAGCAGAAGCGCGTTTCCCGTGGAGCGAGACAGAAGGTGTTCGACATCACCGGGAGTTCTTACGCGGGTACGGTTTACTTCAAGTATCACATCACCCTGCCTGATCCCTGACCTTCGTGCGTTGCCGTCCTGGGCCACGTCTGCCACCAGAACGCCTTCTGAATCTGGTACTCCCAGTTGCGCCGCCCGGTTCCCGTCCAGTTCCTGAAGCCTCCAGCCGTGGTTTCCCGACGGGGTTGCGGGCGTACTGCTCTCCGCCGGTGCCATGGCGGTCTGGGAACCCAGCGTAACCCTTACGGTCCTCTCCCTCCCGCTGCGGATGACTGTGAAGGCCACCCTGGTTCCCGGCTCGGTGGATGCAACCCGGTTCCTGAACGAGGGAACAGACGCAACCTGTTCGCCGTCCATGGATGTGATGATGTCTCCCCTCTCGAGGCCGGACCTGGAGGCCGGCGTCTCAGGAAGAACGTCGGCGAGAACGACCCCGGTGACCCCCGCCTGGACCCCGAACTGCACCCGGAGGTCTTCGGTGAGTTCCTGCAGGGTCACCCCGAGCCAGCCCCGCCTGACCTCCCCGAACCTTATCAGGTCGTTCATCACGTCCTGGACCATCTCGACGGGGATCGCGAAACCTATTCCCTGGTTCCCGCCGGTGCGGCTGGCGATGGCCGTGTTGATCCCGATCAGCTCGCCCCTCAGGTTCACAAGAGCTCCGCCGCTGTTGCCGGGGTTTATGGCGGCATCGGTCTGTATGTACGACTCGTAGTCCGCCAGCCCGACGCCTTCCCGCCCCAGGAAGCTGATTATGCCCTGGGTGACGGTCTGGCTCAGCGCGAAAGGGGAGCCGATGGCCAGAACCCATTCCCCGACCCTGGCTGAGCGGCTCTGGCCCATTCTGATCGCGGGGAGTCCCGTTGCTTCGATCCGGACCACGGCCAGGTCGGTCCTGCTGTCCGAGGCGATGAGCTTGGCAGGGAACGTGCCTCCGGTGGAGAGGACCACTTCAAGTTCGTCCGCCTCGCCGGCAACATGGTGGTTGGTGACAATGTAGCCGTCCTCGGTCACTATGACCCCGCTCCCCAGCCCCCTTCTGGTGAACTCGCGCTGCTGGGGCGGCCCGAATCCGTAGAAGCCCCATGGGTTCATGCCGAAGCCGGGTGACACCGCGGTGACCGTGGTGCGCGAGTTTATCGTGACCACGCTGGGGCCCACAGCTTCAGCGATGTCGGCGAAATGCTCGCTTATGGCGAGAGGGTCGCTGACGAAGACCGTGTCGGTCCTGGCCGTTGAGCCTGCATCCGGGAACTCGATGGATGGCAGGAACAGCAGAGCCAAGGCCGCTATGCCTTGAAGAACCGTTGACAATTCCTCTCCTTTCCTGTCTGATCGCTTGCCCAGTGTTCTACCCCGTCCCCCGAAAACGGGTTCCCGCAACCCGGCCCGAGTTGACGCCTGCCGCCGAAACGTATATTCGGAAAGCACTTGTGAAAGGAGCAGCGATGTACGCACCCGTACTCCTTCTGGCGGCCGTGGCAGGCCTTTCGGGCGTGCTGGGCCTTCCCGCTCCCGACACCTCGGGGGGGGCCAGCCTTGCGTCTGCACTTGCGGAGAGACGCTCGATGCGTTCCTTCAGCGAAACCGACAGCCTGACCCTTGCCCAGCTTTCACAATTGCTCTGGGCCGCCCAGGGAAAGACAGGAACCCGGGGCAGGAGGACAGCGCCGTCGGCCGGGGCAACCTACCCCCTTGGTCTGCTCTGCGTCGTCCAGAGGGTATCCGGAGCTGAACCGGGCCTCTACGAGTACCAGCCCGTGGAGAACACCCTGATGCCCATGCCATCACCGCCGGACCTGTTGCCGGGACTGGCGGCGGCGTGCCTGGGCCAGTCCTGGATGGGAAGAGCGGCGGCGATACTGATAATCGTAGCCGACTACTCCAGGACCACGGACCACTACGGCGACAGGGGGATACGCTACGTTGACATGGAGGCGGGGCACGCGGGGCAGAACATCTATCTGCAGGCAACCGCCCTTGGCCTGGGAACCTGTGCCGTGGGCGCGTTCAGGGACCTGAGCGTGGCAGCCCTGCTGGGCCTGGTCGATGTAACACCCCTCTACATCTTCCCAGTGGGGGTTCCCGAGTAGCCTAGAAGGAGTACTCCATTCCAAGCACGGCGTAGTGCAGCCACGCGAAGCTGTAAACCGACTCGACGTCCGCGCCGCCCTCGATGGTGCGGTAACCCGCGCTCAGGCTCAGCCTGTCGCTCACATCACGGCTGAGCTTAAGCGAGACGTCGAAGGCCCTGCCCGGCCCTCCCGCCAGACCGTTGAAGTCAAGTACCGCCCGCATGCCGGGGCAGAACAGGTATTCCCCCCGAAGGTACAGCAGGGGCACGAACCCAAGGTCGGTCTTCTCCGCGTAGAGGCTTCCCTGTTCCAGGCTGATCTTCGCGTCGCGGACCTTGGCGGTGAACCCCACCCGCCACGTCCAGTCCTCCCCCTCGTGGAAGAGGTACCCGTAGCCCAGGCGCCAGGAGTTGAACTTGTACACCGCCTCCGCGGCTCCCGGGGAGAACTCGGCCCCCTCGAAGAAGGTTTCCTCCTGAAGCTCCACTGTCTCCACGATCTGCAGGGGGGCCAGGGTGAGCTGAAGCCGGTGGCGGGGGCGAAGGTCCCAGTTCAGGAACAGCCTTCCCGCGGGAAGGGGGCCCGTTCCGGCCAGGTCAACAAGATCCACCTCGGTGGCCTCGGTGTCGTTTGGAATACGGAAAACGTTCCTTGTCTGCCAGACGAGGCCACCCTCGAGTTCAACGGAGAACTCGCCCGAAGCGGGCGCGCAGAGCAGCAGGCCCAGCACCAGGAGGGTTTTCATATGATCTCTCCCTTCAGTTCAAGAAGAAAAAGCCGGGGATGTTCTTCCGGGTCCGGTTCCCAGGCCAGGATCCCATGGGGGGTGACCTTCACCTGCAGGCCCGTTCCAGTCGTAGAGCTGTCCGCAAGGGCGGCCCGGAACAGGAACGCGCCCTCTTCGTACACGTCGAAGACCGGATAGGTCTCCCGGCCGTCGCGGACCCAGAGGCGGTTCCGGTGGTCCAGCCCCAGTCCGCTGGAAGAGATCAGGGAGCTTCGGGCGGCGGGTTCCCACCGCAGTTCCGGAGGGGCTCCCTCCCGGAGTAGCTGCCTCTCCATCTGCTCCCTTTCCCGTTCGATGTCCTCCGCAGCCCGTGCCCTGGCTTCCCGGTTCTCCTCCAGACTCCACAGGAGGTCCCCGTCCGGGGAGAAGGCTTCCACCCGGTAGGCGGTCTCGGAAACCGGGGCGATGTACACTCTGCCGTCATAGCCGGAGGCAAAGGCCACCAGGGTCTCCGTTGTGCATTCCCTTAGCCTCTCCACGATGAAGGGTACATGCTTCTCGTAGTAGATCAGTGAGGGTTCGGCGCTCTCCTCCCAGAGCGCCACACGGTGCCCGTAAAGGGAGTTTTCCCGATCGAAGGTGCGGTGGCTGCCGATGAAGTTCCCGCCCCTTCCCGGCGTCACGCTGACCGGGGGAAAGGGCACGAATCCCGAGATCTCCCTCTCCAGATGAAGGTCCTGTGAGAACACGGTCACCCTGGAGAGCAGCGGATCGGTGACCAGGATGCCTCCATCCTCCAGGACAGCCATGGAGGTCGGGAACCGGAACTCCCCGGGGCCCTCCCCCGGGCCGCCGATCCTGTCCAGGAAAACTCCATCCCGGCCGTAAACCGAGATGTGGTGGGTCAGCATGTCCAGCACCAGTATCCGACCGTCGGCGGTGAGGACCGCGTCCTGGATGTCTCCGAACACGTACCGGTCGTCTCCGGCATCAATGCCGATGGAAACGGCCACCTCGAGCCAGGGTGCATTGGATCCCTCCAACGGTTCCGCGGGAGGGTGCGGCGTACAGCCCGCAACAAGCAGAGCCATAGCCGGTGCAAGTGTCCTTCTCATTTGCCCGTCCTTTCTCCTTCTTTGCATACTATAACAGACGCTGTGTTTCGGGTATTTTCTTTACCCGGCCTTCATGCTTCGCCGGGGCTGCTCGAGGAGGTGTCCCATGCGCACGCTTCGTCTTCTTGTCCTTCCGTTTCTCTGCCTGCTGGGGTGCGGGGGTACCGGAGCGCCCGCGGAACCGGAGATCCCCCTCTGCAACCTCTCCCTGGTGGACTCTGTGGGTGTGGAACTGGGCGACTCGGCCTACGTGTTCGGGGGCATCATCGGGCTCGAGTTCATGCCCGGCGGAGGGTTCGCGGTGCTGGACCGGGCGGTGTGCAATGTTAGGCTTTACACGGAAGACGGCGATCACACCCTCACCATAGGCCGCAGGGGAAGCGGGCCCGGTGAGATAATCCAGCCCTTCGGTCTTCTGGTGTGGTCCAACGGCGACCTGGGAGTGATAGATCCCTTCCAGGGGGGGCTTCTCAGGTTCGGCCCGGACGGGGAGTATCTCGGGCTCGTCTTCCAGGCCACGCACAACATACCGTTCGACCCCCGAATGGTCGGGGATACGGCTTACATCGCCCGGAGGACCACCATCGAGGCAGAGGGCGACCAGGTTTTCATGGAGTCTTTCCTGGGGCGCTTTCCCATGACATGGGAACCCTCCCACAAGTACCTTTCAACCAGGGTGCCGCTGGACCCCTCGTCCATGGCCGATTTCCTGCTGAGGGATTTCTTCTACAGCTCATGGGCTCTGGACCGGATCAACGGAAGGCTTTACGCGGCGCCTTTCCAGGACGGAGCCTACCGGATACTGGTGTTCCCGGTGAGCGGGGGAGAGCCTGATGTCATCACCATGGAAACGGTGCCCGTGGCCAAGACCGAGGAGGAGATAAGGCTCGAAAAGGCGTTCATAGCATCTTACCTCACCGCCGCTGAAGGCGGCAATCCCATGTACGACGTGAACTGCAACCCCTGGCCCTACAGGATCCCAATCGCGGGCATGGAGGTTGATGACGGCGGAAACCTCTGGGTTCTCAGGGGCGACACTGACCAGGTGTTCTTCAACGTCTGGAGCACTGCCGGAGAACGTCTCTACGACGCGGTTCTGCCCGACTTTCCCACGGGCGACCTGAGGTTCAGGATCAGGGGGGACAGGATGCTCCTTTACAGCGAGAACCCCGCGGACTACCAGAAGATCTACATTGTGGCGATACCGTGGTAACGATAACGGCTTTCAGGAGGCGAAAATGAGAGTGAGCATCTTCCTTGCCGCGGCCCTGGCCGCGGTGGCGTACACCGGCACAGTGACCTTCGGATGGGAGGGCGGCGAGACTGTCCTCGGCCTTTACGGGACCGGCACCCCCCCAATCGTGGCCACCCTGGTGACCACCCCCGTGCACGGCGGGACCCAGGCGCTGAGCCTGGAGGACAACAGCCCCACAGGAACCCCGCAGGCGTACGTGGCCTGGATCGTGGGCCTCTCGGACGGCGACGAGGTCACAGCCAGCTTCTGGCGCTACGACGTAACCCCGGGGTCCACCCCTCCGTCCAGCCGCATCTGGGGCCACTGGAACGACGACCCGGACGACCTGTACGGCTACAACGGCAGCGCCGGGGGCAACAACGACTACGGCCCTGGCACGGGCTGGGACATGGTAGAGCACACCTGGATCGTGGCCGACGGCCATACCGGGCTTGTGGTGGAGATAAGGACCTACTCCGAACCCGGCGACACGGTGTTCATAGACGACCTTACAGTGACCGCTCCCACTGGGGCCACCATCTGGACGCCCGAGAACTACCTCTCCCTTCAGGGCACCACCTGGGCGGGTATAAAAAGCCTCGACTGGTAGGGTCAGAACTCGTACTCCAGCCCCGCCACGGGCATCATCCCCCATTGAAGGATGGTGTCTTCGGCGCGCGCCACGCTGTTCCAGTAAACAGCCGCGATGTTCCTCCTGTCAATGACGTTCCATACCGAGGCGTAGCACACCAGGGCTGTCCGGGAGAAGTTGAACCGCCTGTCCACCCTGATGTTCAGGGAGTGGTAGGCAGGCAGTCTCTCGGCGTTTATCCGCGTGCCGTCCAGGATCGTCCGGTTGTACAGGGCGCTGGCCTCCGGGTCCAGGGGAGTGTACGGCCTTCCTCCGGCATAGTCCCACCTCGCCGAGACTTCCCAGCGCCGGTCGAACCGGTAGCCGCCCTCGAGCCCCACCACCAGCCTGTTGTCGAAGATCCTGCTTCTCCAGGGCTGGCCGGGGCACCTGTACTGCGCCGACGAGTACGACCCTGAGACCATGCCGTACAACCCCATGGCGAGCCTTTTCTGAAGCGTAGCCTCCACACCCGTCGAACGGGCAACCGCACCTGACTCCAGCGAGACGAAGCTGTAGAGGTCCTGCTCGCTCCCCAGACCGTCCAGTATGAAGAAGCCAAGCTGCTGGGGATCGTACGGAAAATCCCTGTAGTCCTTCCGGTACAATTCCACCACCAGGCGCGTGTCTTCACTGAGAAGCCTTCTGAAACCCAGGACCATGTGGGTCGCGGAAGGCTCCTCCAGTTCACGGAACCCGGCGTCCCTGGCCAGGAGTTCGGCCGGAAGCCCCTGGCGGTACAGCCCAGCCGAAGCGGTTACAGCGCTTCCCTCGCCGACCTGGCAAAGGACGGCCAGCCTGGGGGAGAATGCCGCTCTGCCGTGGTTCAGATCGCCGCGGACTCCCAGGGTGGTCTCCAGCCCCCGGAGGGGGGTCATGGTGGCCTGAACGAACGCGCCGCCCCTGAAGCTCCTCGTGGAGCGAAGGACCGAGAGGGGGGGCAGGGGCTCTCCGCTCCAGTTGGTGTCGGCCCCGAAGAAGTTGGCGAACCTGTTGAAGCCGTACTCCGCATCAATCCCGAAGCCCAGGCCCAGCCCGGACCGGACCTGCCAGGTGTTCACGTTCCGCAGCCTGAGGGCGCTCTCCCTTGAGTCCTGAACGGCTTCCACTTCGTTGTTCCAGGTTTTTCTGTAGTCGCCGCCGTAGTCCAGTCCGGTGAACGAGAGGGATGTCCGGGAAAAACCTTCCCCGGGCCAGAGCCAGCGCCAGTCCACCCCGGTCACCAGGCTCCCGGTCTCCGTAACCCCGTAGTTCGGGTTCCCGTCCTCCATGGCCTGTTCGCGGGCGTAGTCAACGTAGTCCATGGCTCCCATGCCCAGAACCGTCACACGATGCCCGGGTGAGAGGTCCAGCTCGACCTTGGCCAGGAAGTCCGAGTAAGTCGGCACCGCGTCGATATCCGCAATATCCGCCAGAAGGCTCACCCAGGAGTGGCGGGCGGTAAGGAGCCAGGAACCCGCCCCGCCGCTCAAGGGGCCCTCAAGCACCGTTCCGGCGCCCGCCATTCCAAAGTCCAGCTGACCGTCGAACTCCCTGCGGTTGCCGGACCTGAGCTTGAGTTCCGTAACCGAGGAGAGCCTGTTGCCGTACGAGGCCGGGAATCCGCCGGCCGAGAAGAGAACGTCCGACAGAACGTCCACGTTCACCATGGAAAGCCCTCCGCCGGATGTTCCCTGCCTCGGGAAGTGGTTGATGTTGCCAACTTCCATGTTGTCTATGTAGAAACCGTTCTCGAAGGGGTTTCCTCCCCTGACAGCAAGGCCGTTGTACTGGTTGTCCACCTTGGAGACCGAGGGAAGGCCGGCTATCACCCGGACCACATCCCCAGCCGAGCCCGGCGCTCTGCGGACCTCCTCTCCGGAGAATCCCTGGGAACCCGCCGGACCCGTCTCGTCAGGGGAGAAGTACGACGGGCGTACAGTAATGGTGGCACCCCCCACCGGTGCGGTCTCCATGACCAGGTCCAGTGTTGTAATCCTTCCGGAGCGAACGATCACATCGGCCCTCATCAGCGGGTGATGCCCCACCGACGAGGCCCTGACCGTGTAGCTCCCCACGGGGACCGACTGGATCGAGAACCTTCCCGCCCCGTCGGTCAGCCCTCCCAGCACGGTGCCTTCCAGAACAACGTAGGCGCCCACCACCGGCTCCAGGGTGCCCGACGACACCACTGAGCCTGCGATGCTTCCCGTGGGAGAGCTTCCGGCAATCACCCAGCAGAGCAGGGGAACAGATACAAGGTTCATGGCGGCTCCATTCGTGAGGGTAATTGTCAAACATTTGTTTCAATCATATGTTTGAATCAGGGAAACGGCAAGCCCCCGGTTGCGGCTTGCGGAGGAGCCGGGAAATTCGTACTCTATGCGGATGAGCACGGAGGCATTTTGAACCACCCGAACGACACCAAGAAGCGCATCGTCCTGGCAGCTATCGGAATACTGGAGAGTGACGGGGCCGCCGGCATCACCGTGCGAAGGATAGCCGGGAAGGCCGGGGTCAACACCGCCGCGGTGAACTACCACTTCGGTTCGAAGGCCAACCTGATGGACTTCGTTCTTAAGAGCACCATGGGCCACGCCTTCGACGACTGGGTCCACGTGGCGCGCACCGACGGCCTCGGCCCCGGGGCAATGCTCTACTGCCTTCTCAGCCTTGTCATGGAGGGGGTCTCCCGCTTCCCCGGGCTTGTGGAGACGCACCTCTTCGACCCCGCGGTGCGCCGGGAGGCCAGGCTTTCGTTCAGCCGGGAGTTCGACGGGTTCATTGACCTGCTCACCGACACCCTCGATGAACGTATCCAGGTACGGGAGGGTACCCTCAGGCTCTGCCTGGCGCAGCTGCTCACCGCTGCCATCGCCGGAGCGCTCTTCCCCGAACTCCTTACCGCTGCCTTCAAAGGGGATCGGGAACCCGACAGGGACGCCTATATCAGGAACCTCATTCAAAGGTTCACAGGCATCCTGCCCTCCCCCTCCCCGGACGAGGCGGCCTTGATCACGGAACTCCGCTCCATGGCCTTCGGCGGCTCGGGCATCAGGGGCATCCCATGAACATCGAACTGGTGGGGACCTTCGCGGTGCTGGGCATTGCGGTTGTGCTCTTCCTCACGGAAAGGCTTCGGCCCGACGTAGTTGCCCTGGCGACAGTCGCGGCCCTGGCGGGCATTGGGGTGCTCACCGCGCCGGAAGCCTTCTCGGGTTTCAGCAGCCAGGCGGTGATCACCCTCATCTCGGTGTTCATCCTTGCGGAAGGGCTTACCCGCACCGGGGTGTCGGAACAGGCCGCCAGGCTCCTGCTGCGGTGGGGAGGGCGCCGGGAGGGCAGGCTGGTGGGGCTCGTGATGGCCTCGGGCGCCGGGCTGTCCCTCTTCCTGAACAACATCGCCGCCGCCGCTGTCCTGCTGCCCGCGGCGGGGGGCGCGGCCAGAAAGGCCGGCATTTCTCCCGCGAAAGTGCTGATGCCCCTGGCCTTCGCCACCATACTGGGGGGCATGGCTACTCTTCTCACCACCATGAACATCGTGGTGAGCAGCGTTCTCACCGACAGCGGCCACAGCGGGTACGGCCTGCTTGACTTCCTGCCCGTGGGTTTCCCGATGCTCCTTGCCGGGATCGCCTACATGATACTCTGGGGAAGGCACCGTCTTCCCTCCGGCGCCGGGATGGAGGAGGTGCTGCGGGAGGTGAGGGGCGATGCCGACCTTCTGGACATCTACAGGATGGGGGAGTTCTTCTTCAGGGCCAGGATCCCCGCCGGATCGTTCCTCATAGGGAAGACCCTGTCAGGAAGCACCTTCCGCGAGGCTTTCGGCCTCAACGTTGTCGCGCTGGAGAAACAGGGCAGGACCATCACGATGCTGAACCCCGACACGGTTTTCGAAAAAGGCGACGTGCTGATACTGGAGGGCGACGCGGACGACTTCCGGAAACGCGACCGCGAACCCTACCTCGAGATACTCACGTGCCCCTCGCTGTGCGGGAAGGACCTGGCATCCATCTCAACGGTCTTCGCGGAAGCCATGCTCTCACCCCGCTCCAGCCTCATCGGCCAGACCCTGAAGCAGGTGCTGTTCAGGCAGAAGTACGGCATGGCGGTGCTGGCCATATGGCGGGAAGGGAAGCCGATAAAGGAGGGGCTGGGCGACATGAAGCTCGCCTTCGGAGACGCCCTTCTCCTTCAGGGTCCCAGGGACAGGCTGAAGCTCATAGACCTGGACCCGGGGCTGATACTCCTCTCCATGGAGAGAGAGGCCCAGCCGGTTAAAAGGATGGGAAGGATAGCACTGGCCATACTCGGAGCTACCCTGGCCGCAATCCTCCTCACTCCCATCCCCATGGCCCAGCTCCTTCTCACGGGCGCGGTGCTCATGCTTCTGGCGGGGGCCGTCTCCATGGAACAGGCCTACAGGGCCGTGGACTGGAGGGGGATCTTCCTGGTGGCGGGAATGCTGCCCCTGGCCCTGGCCCTCACGAAATCCGGTGCGGCGGACATGGCATCCTCCGTGTTCATCTCGGTCTTCGGGCGGTTCAGCCCGATCGTGATCGTGTCGGCCCTTTTCCTGGTTTCCGCCATGCTCACCCAGGCCGTGAGCGGGGCGGCGGTGGCCGCCATCATGGCACCCATCGCGGTCTCAGCGGCGGCAGGCTCAGGTGCTCCGCCGCACGCACTGGGAATGGCGGTGGCCCTGGGCTCTTCCATGGCGTTCCTGACCCCCCTGGGGCACCCGGTGAACACCCTGGTGATGGGAGCGGGCGGCTACCGTTTCAGCGACTACCGCAGGGTGGGATGGCCCATGTTCATCATACTGACCGTGGCGGCCCTTGCCGGGATGTGCATCAGATGGAGGCTTCTGGCCCCTTGTGGCTGAGAGGCGCACCGCGCCTTGCTTCTGCTCCCTCTCTGACCCGACGCGACGCATATTCATCCGTCACGTTCTCCGGAGGGGCCGACATAGTGGTAAGACAGTTCCGCTACAATGAAGACAACCTGGGCTACGTCATCCACGGAGACCGGGAGGCGCTGGTGGTGGACGGAGGCGCCCCGGGGCCCATACTGGACTACCTGGCCGGAAACGGGCTGACCCTGGCCATCATTGCGAACACCCACTCCCACGGTGACCACACCTGCGGCGACGAAGCCCTGAGAAGGGCGGCGCCAGGGGCGAAGCATCTCTCCTCCCTGCAGGCCGCCAGGGAGGGGGAACTCCACATCGAGGACCGGACGGTCACGGTGATACCCACGCCTGGCCACACCCTGGACGGGGTAAGCTACTGCTTCCCGGGCTGCCTTCTGTCAGGCGACACGCTCTTCACAGGAAAAGTGGGGCGGTGCTTCTCGGGCAGGCCGGATCTTCTCCGGAAGTCCATCGAAACCCTCATGGGGCTTCCCGGGGACACGGTGCTCTACCCGGGCCACGACTACGTGATGGAGTACATTCAATGGTGCCGGACCATCGAACCCGGCAACCCGGCCCTGGACAGGGCCCGGGAACTCTACGACCCCCTCCATGTGAGGTCCACGCTGGATTTCGAGAAAAGGGTCAACCCCTTCCTTCACACGGAAGAACCTTCCGTCGCTGAGGCACTGAGGGCAAGGGGGATCAGGCACGGCACCTCCCGGGAAAGGTGGGAGGGGCTGCTGGGCCTGATGTAGGGGGTGGCGCTCCCAAGGGGGCTCGAACCCC
>CAZIPI010000014.1:0-65163 GCA_964541235.1 uncultured bacterium
TCTGGCGGTCCGGACGAGACTCGAACTCGCAACTTCCGGCGTGACAGGCCGGTGCTCTAACCGATTGAACTACCGGACCACTCAAATGGGAGTGGGAATATCTTCAAAAACGTGCTTCTGTCAAGTGTTGGCAATCCGGCCGGTATTGCCATGGAACATGGTGCCGTATAGAATACTATTGGTTTCAGGAAAAGGGACTTCTGTGCATAGGAGACGGGAGATACGGAAATGAAAACATCGCTGTTGCTGCTTGCTCTCTTGGTGCTCCCCGCAATCGCCGCGGATGTGGAGATAGGTTCGACCCAGTTTCCCTACAACGCGCCGCTCTGCGCCACTTGAACCGAGTCGCTGCGCTACCAGGTGGTAGTGCTCGGAAGTGAGATCGGCGGAGCGATGACCATCAACTCCATTGCGTTCAAGCCCACTTCGGGAACATCAGTAACCTTCGCCCAGTTCACCGTTTACATGGGCCCCGCCGCGGGAAGCGCTCTTGGCAACAACTTCGATGCCAACTACGCGGGAGCCAGGACGACCGTGTACAACCAGACCAACCCCTCATTCATGCCAAGCGGAGGGTGGGTTACCATTCCGCTGGATACACCTTACTTCTTCAACGGCACTGGCAACCTGATCATCGAGATAGCCTGGCCAAACGGCGGTCAGGAGATATACGCCGGCTACTGGGCCACCACCGGCAACAGGACATTGACGGCTTTCTTCGGCAGCCCCACCGGCGACCTCTTCGAGTTCTGCCCGAATCTGCTGCTGTCGGGAACAATGAACCTGTCTCCCATGACCTTCGGCGCCATAAAGGCGAGTTTCCAGTAGGGGGCGCTGCGGCAGTTTCCTGAACGGGGGGGGAAGAATGAGAAGTCTTGTGCTTGCGGGTCTGCTGGGATGTGCCGTGCTTGGCGCCGACATAGAGATCGGTACGAGCCAGTTCCCGGATGCGGTTCCCGTCTGCGGGCCTTGAGTGCAGAACCTGCGCTACCAGGTGGTAGTGCTCGGAAGTGAGATCGGCAGCGCCATGACCATAGATGCCATCTCCTTTGTTGCGGCTCCGGAAACAGGGGATTTCTCTTCATTCGACGAGTACAGGGTTTACATGGGTCCCACGACCCTGAACAGCCTGGGCACCGTCTTCGACGACAACTACAGCGGACCCCGGCTCAATGTCTTCGACCATTCCAACGTGACGCACATGAATCAGGGCGGAATGGTGACCATCCCGCTGGACACTCCCTACTTCCACGCCGGGACCGGCAACCTGCTGATCGAGATAGATTACCAGATAGGCACGCCCATACCGGGCAATCAGAGCGTGTACGTCATGTACTGCTCGGTCCCGGATGACAGGATGCTGAGGGCCAATGCTTCCGGCGCACAGAGCGGGCAGGCTTTCCCATTCCTTGCCCACATGTACCTGAACGGAACACTGTCATTCCAGGCGAGAACCTTCGGCGCCATCAAAGCGTCTTTCGACTAGCGGGAGGTCATGATCAGGGCAGCGCTCACCAGGAGTGTCACCAACCTGAAGTGGGCGCTGCCCTTTCTTTTCTGCAGCTCCGCCGCGGCGGTCAGCATCGAGACAGGTGTTTCAGAGTTCCCGATGAACATTCCATTCTGCGGAGGTTGACACAGTCAGATGCGCTGCCAGGTGGTGGTGCCGGGAAGCGAAATGGGGGGCAGCGGAGTTTTTTCCGTGTTCATCGAGTCCATCTCCTTCAGGGCCGCCGCCCCTGAGACGGTTGCCTTCGACCGCTTCTCGGTATCGCTGGGCACAGCGGCGAACGGGTTCCTTGAGGAGAGTTTCCAGGGTAACTTTGCGGGAGAGAGAGTTAGCGTGTTTGAGGCAGAGGGGTGTTCGTTCACCCCTTCCGGGGGTTGGGTGTCCATCCCGCTGGAAAGGGAATACCTGTTCAACTGCTCGGATAACCTTCTCATAGAGGTGATCTACAGCGGAGCGGATGGCGGCATGCTCTACTGCGGTTTCGGGGAGACCGATGAAGTGCGGACTGTATGCAACGGAGACCACCAAAGCCCCCGGGGCTACACGTACCGGTTCGCACCCCATATTGTCATCTCCGGAACACTTGGAGTGAACACATTGTTCGGTGAGTGCATTCTGTGAGACCGGAGGGGTTTCATCACGGCTGAAAAGGGGGTCGGATCCACATGAGGGTGATTCTGGCAGTTCTTGTCCTCGCCGCGGTAGCCGCCGCACAGTGCCCGTTGCGCCTGACCCCCGCCGAGGCGTGTTTCGAGGGTTCCCCCAGGTGCGCGCTCTATGTGGATTCCAACGGAGATCAGAGGTGCGACAACCCCGGTCCCCAACCGGTGATAGACCCCGAACCCGAGCCTGAGCCCGAACCTGAACCTGTTCCGGAAGAGGCTGCCCCGGTAGTCGAGGATACTCCCGTTATCCCTGAGCCCGAACCCACTCCAGCAGTCACCGAGGAAACCCGGCCGCAGCCCGTTGTGGAGGAGGCGATCCAGGAGGAAGAGGCTGTGCAGGAGGAACCTTCTCCCTCCGATACGCTTCCAGTGACAGCGGAGCCGCCGGCCTTCACAGGGTGCCCCCTTGGTCTGCCGCCCGAGGAGGCCTGTTACTCCGAGTCCCCAAGGTGCGCCCTCTTCACCGATTCGAACCAGGATGGAAGGTGCGACAACCCGGGTGAAGCGGAGGAACGGCCCGACACCGTTCAGGCGGTTCCCGTAACGGGATGCCCCCTGGGGCTGCCTCCTGAGGCGGCATGCCCCGGCGACCTGGCGCTGTGCCCGCACTGGTTCGGCCATTCGACAGGCGTCCCATGCTCCAACCCCTCCGGCGGGAGCAGAAGGGTTTACATAGCCCTTATCGCGCTCTCCATACTTATGATGGTCTCCACCGTGCTCAGCAGAAGGCTCCGGGGGAGAAAGCTGCATGACAGGCTCAGAAGGAGCATCGCACACAAAACGATCCACGGCTTGAGCCTTGTTACGCTGGGCTTCGGCATTCAGGGCTGTTTCTGCCCACTTGGAGCGTTCCAGTATGCCTTCCTGAAAGACGGCCTTCTGTTCCTGGGGTGGGCGGGTGTGGCCCTTCTGGTGATCCCATTCCTGTTCGCATCGTTCTTCGGCAGGATATTCTGCTGCTGGGTCTGTCCAATGGGCGCCATGCAGGAACTGGCCTACCGGATCCCATCACCGGGCAAGCTGAACCCCCGGGGCCGTATCAGCAGGATCGTGGGCAGGTTTCGTTTCGTGGTGCTGGGAGGGCTGGTCACTGTGCTGCTTCTGAACAGGTTCGGCATGATCCAGAGCCAGTGGCCCGCTATCTTCTGCAGGTTCGACCCCTTCCACACCATATTCACGCTGTTCCTCACGGGGAGCATGATCGCAGCGGGTGTCACCCTTCTGCTCTCGGTCTTCGTGAGAAGGTTCTTCTGCAGGTACCTGTGCTTCCTGGGGGCAGCCCTGAGCCTCTTCGCGCCACTCAGGATCTACAGCCGCATCACGGGCAGGAAACAGCCGGCTTCAAGCTGCGACACCTGATCAGGGAAGGCAGACGAGCCTGATCGGCGGCATCCCGGAGCCTCCGGCCAATCGTGCCAGATAGACCCCCGCAGCCGGAGGAGCGAACAGCCCCGAGCCGGAGGAAACATCCAGGCTCTGCACCTTTCTGCCTGAGATGTCGAACACCTCAAGAACCCCCTCGGAAGGGATCCCTTGCACCGAGATGATGACGCTTCCCGAAAAGGGGTTCCTGTCGGGGATGATGGCCGGGGCGGGGATCGCGTCGTGGGACTGGCCTTCCGTTCCGGTCTCATCGTACTGGAGTTCGGCCCAGTCCCACCAGGCGGTGGTCTCCCCGGCGGCAAGACCCCACTCACCCTCCCGGACGTCCGCGGAAGAGCTTGCCGCGAGAAGCCAGGTCTGGGAGGACTGAACATGCTCGATGCTGAGCAGCATATCGGGGCCCTGGCAGGTGAACACCAGCAGGTATTCGCCCGCGGGGAAGTCGGTGTAGAGCGAGCTGAAAATGGTTGACGTGGTACCATTGCTGACCCGTCTTATCCTGGCGACGTTGTGGTCCACTGAAATGTAGGCGTAAACTCCCGTGTTCAGGTTGTCCAGCCTTGCAACGACTCCGAAAGTGTGGTTCCCGCTCCCGAAAACGCTTATCACCCCGTCCTGTGTGGTGGGATTACCGGGGAACACCAGAGCGCTGCATGTCCTGGAGGTCTGGCAGAAAGCCATTCCGTTGCTGGGGTACCAGTTCGCTGTTCCGCAACGGGCCGTCCATCCGCCAAGCCCATCGGAGAAGTCATCGAAGAGGGTGGCGGAAAGGGCGACAGACACTGCCAGCAAAGTGCCGTATGCGCTTCTCATCTCTTTCCTGCCCTTCTGTAAATCCATACATGGAACAATAATGTGCATTTGCGCTTTCAAAACATGGTATAGCCTCTTGTAGCAGGGGCGTCAAGTTCCCCGGCATGTATCCGCAGGCGCGAAAACATGGGTATATTCAGGATCGTCGTTTCAAAGGAGGAGAATTGGCTGATCCAAGGATCAAGGGCGAGAAGGGCAGAAGCCCCCTGAAAGAGGTTTTCGGGGAAATGCCCCTGCCCGGTTCTCTCTCGGAGAGAACACTGGATTACGATGCCTACTGGACGGAACGCCTTGACTCAGGGGTTCTCACGGAACCTGCAAAAAGGCGTGCCAGGGGCATCAGCGACCTGATCGGGAGAGGCGACTCGGTTCTCGACATAGGTTGCGGCACTGGAGAAACCCTTGAACTCCTCCGGGATGAGAAGGCTGTGGAAGGCACGGGGCTGGATGTATCGGACCTGGCCCTGTCCAGTGTGAGCCGGATGGGTTTCAAGACCATCAACTGCGATCTCACACTGGAGAATACATCCCT
Source organism: uncultured bacterium (assembly GCA_964541235.1). Taxonomy (GTDB): domain Bacteria; phylum Fermentibacterota; class Fermentibacteria; order Fermentibacterales; family JCC-6; genus UBA6080. Next base: position 4,904 of record CAZIPI010000014.1, read on the forward strand.
GGCAGGCCAATGGGACCACATAATCCTGTTCGAGATAATCGAACACATCCACGAGGCCGAGGTCCTGATGCTGAAGCTGAAGGGACGGTATAGAAAGGGGCTGTACGTCTCCACCCCCAACCTGGGTTACCTGTCCCACAGGCTGAGGCTTCTGTTCGGGCGTTTCCCGGTCACCTACATAAGCGACCCCAGAGAACACATCAGATACTGGAGTGTCAGGGATTTCATCTGGTGGTCCCGCTCTCTGGGCTTTCCCGCTCCCGAGGTCAGGGGTCTGAGAGGAAGACCCGCCCTTCTGGGGCTCCCGCGGCGATGGCCCGCGCTCTTCGCCAGCGAGGTGGTGTACTGCTTCAGATAATGCCCTCTTGACCCCGCCCGGTGATGTGCTAATTCATTGGCCTGAGTTTGTCATTCCAAGCGGGGGGGTAACATGAGGGAGACCTGGGGAAGCAGACGGGCCTTCATTCTGGCCGCTATCGGAAGCGCCATAGGGCTCGGGAACATCTGGAGATTTCCGTACGTGGCGTACGCCAACGGGGGAGGCGCCTTCCTGGTGGCCTACTTCGCATGCCTCTTCATCGCGGGCATTCCCGTTATGATGCTTGAGTTCGGCCTTGGGCACAGGTACAGGCAGGCGGCTCCGGGGGCTTTCCGAAGCATCAGGCCCTCGCTGGAGTGGTTCGGATGGATGGCCGCCCTTCTTTCCTTCGTGATCGTGGTGTACTACGCCATAATCATGACATGGTGCGTGAACTACACCTACGAGGCCGCAACCCAGGGATGGAAGCAGGAACCGGGTCTTTATGCCGACCCATCCGTGGCCATCGCCCCCACCCTCCTGTCGGACATGGAGGTCCTTACCCCGGTGCCCGGCGAGCTTGCGGGGTCTCCCTTCGTCTCACCGGTGAGCGGCACTCCCGGTGTCGTGCGATCCGAGCCCACATCAATCGTGATGCACCAGGGATGCGCCTACGGCTTCCCAACCCGTGCGCAGGCAGAAGCCTTCGCCCGGCAGCCCTGCGTTGACGACCACTGCGTCCTGACCTCCGGAGAGGGCACGGGAACATCCGTACTCCCCCGGGTGCCGGCCGCGCTTCTGGGCCGACCCTACGTATCCCCTGTTGACGGTTCGTCCGGGGTGGTGATGAACATCTCCACCATCCTCGTTGCGTACGGGGGGCGTTTGTACGGTTTCGACAGCGTTGACGAGGCAAGCACTTTCATGGGGTCTCCCGGGGACTTCTTCTTCAACCGGTTCCTGGGCATCACCTCTTCTCCATGGGACATGGGAAGCTTCCGCTGGCCCCTTCTGATCGGCTTCATCATCTCGTGGGTCTGGATAATCGCAAGCATCTGGAAGGGCACGAAAACGGTGGGCAGGGTTGTTTACTACACCGTGATAATCCCCTGGGTGCTGCTTCTTGTATTCATCATCAGGGGGGTCACCCTGCCGGGGGCAGGCGCGGGGCTTGCCTACTACCTTACTCCGGAGTGGGGCCGGCTCCTCAGCGGCGACATCTGGCTTGCTGCGCTGACCCAGGTCTTCTTCAGTCTTAGCGTGGGCTTCGGGGTGATGATCGCCTACGGCAGCTTCCTGCCAAAAAAGGCAAACCTGGCCGGAAGCGCCTTCATCATCGGAATTGCCGACGCCCTGACCGCCTTCTGCGGAGGGCTGGCCGTTTTCAGCGCCCTGGGTTTCCAGGCGTCCAGGCTGGGGGTGCCCGTGAGCGAAGTGGTGAAATCTGGGCCGGGCCTGGCCTTCGTGGCGTACCCCCACATCATATCCAGCCTGCCGGGGGCGCCTGTTTTCGGCGTGCTCTTCTTCCTGATGCTTCTTACCCTGGCTGTGGATTCGGCGTTCAGCCTCGTTGAGGGCGTCACCGCATCCATCAAGGACAAATGGGGGCTCTCACACAGGCGGGTGAACCTGATGGTGGGCGGCGCCGCCTTCCTTCTGGGCCTTCCCATGCTGTCAGGGGCCGGGCTTCACATCCTCGACATAGTTGACCACTTCATGAACAACATCTCCCTGGCGCTGGTGGTCCTGGGCCAGATCCTCATCGTCGGCTGGTTCCTGCCTGCGGAGAAGATGAGAACCTACATCAACGCCAACTCCGGGATCCGAACAGGCCTCTGGTGGAACACCAGCGTCCGCTGGATCATACCCTTGGGCATGCTGTGGATGCTGGCGTCGGAGATCAGGGCCAGAACCGCGGGCGCATACGGCAGCTTCGAACTGCGGAGCCAGGAGTTCCTTCTGGGGTGGCTTGTTGTGATGCTCCTGCCGGTGGTGGGAGACCTGCTGGCATCGGGCAAAGGGAGCTGGAAGGACTAGTACCCCCCGAACGCAGGGCATGTGGAGCAATCCGAGGCGAAGCATTCCAGGTCGGGACGGATGTAGAAACTGAAGCCGGAATCGGGATCGCACCTGTACCCGAACCCGCTCATGTACTGGTAAACTATGCCCGCCCTTTCCTGATCGTAGGGCTCATACCCCACGGCGAACAGCCTGAACCTGCGGGCTTCCGCTTGTTCAACGGCATGTTCCTGCCAGGGGGAAAGCACCGCCTCCGATCTGTGATCGAACCACCAGGGACCTATCACTCCGGCCAGTTCCGGTATCCTTTCCAGCGCTTCAAGCCAGTCCGAAGTGTCGGCGCTCACCACATAGAGCGGCGGCATTGCCGCCCCGGCAAGGTCGCGAGCCATGTCCGTTCCCCTGTCGCCCGGCATCCCGGGGAAAGTGAGCAGGTAGATGGTGTCCTGGTCCATGGCGCTCCATACGCCTGGCTGGCCGGGGGATTCCACCAGCCTGGGGTCGGAGGGGGCTGCGTAGAATGCCGCCAGTCCCCGGATGCCAATGACCATGAAGTACACCGCCACAAACACAGCAAGTACCCGTGCAACGCCGGTGAACCACCTCTTTGCGGTGAAGAGCCCGGCAATGGAGAGGGGAAGCATGTAAACGGTGGTGCCGAAGAAGAACCCAGCGAAGAGAAGCGCCCCGTTCAGCGCCCCTCCCGCATCGAACGCGCTTGTCAGGGCGATGAGGAAAGCGGGACACAGCGAGAAGCCGGTGAATATCCCCAGCAGGAACGGGCTTCCCGTGAACTTCATCCACTTGGATACCTGACAGCCGCCGCATTTCCTGTTCACCCTCAGGGTGCTCACCAGCAGGAACACGCTGAAGAGGATGTAACCCGCATAGGAAAGGGGTATCCTTACACGGCTGGGTATCCCGCCTCCGAGGAAGCCGATGAGCGCCCCGAAGCAGACGTAGGCGGCGAACCTTCCCAGGTTCAGGGTGAGCAGGACAAGAAGCGACTGCTTCCCGGTCCTCTTCTCGCTGAACAGGTACGCCGCATAGACAGGCCCGCATGACGCCAGGCAGGAAACCCCTGTGGCAAGCCCAAGGCTCAGCCCCTCAACAAGGCCCACTGTCTCCCCTTTCCCTGATGCCGGCTAAAGATGAGCCGCGGGATGGAAGGCAAGCCCTCCCTGGATGGAGTTCCAGGTCTCGGTGTACTCCAGCTCGGATGCCTGACGGCGAAGAACGATCCACCCGGTGAACCCGTTCTTCATCCTGTACTCCAGGCCTCCCCCGTAGCTTTCGCGCCTTCTTGTTCCGCCGGTTCCCGGGATGCTGCTGGGGCCCTCCCAGATCCTGCCGCTCACAAGGACCGAGAGCCCCCGGTAAACGCCGACCCTGGTCTCGAGCTCACCGAAGCGGGTGCTTATGAAACTCTCGGTGCCCTGCCCGTAAAGGCTCACGCTGGAGGGATGGTCGCCCCATCCCGCGAAAGCGAGCCTGAGCCGGCCGCCGGCCTGGAATGCCGCCAGACGGGTCTGGTCCTGGTCGAAATCGAGCGTCTGGCAAACCGTGAAGTTGAAGGTCAGGTTGCGGGCAAGGGTCTGCACCGCCCTTAGTCTGGCGGTGGCCCTGTCCGGAAGGGAAGACCCGTTGTGGTCGTCTCCGCTCATGACCGAAAAGGCAAGGTCGGCCATCACCTGGGTACGTGTGGGAAGCCTGCGCGGCGCCAGGGAAGCGGCAAGGTCGACCCGGCCGTAGGTCTCGTCGAAGCCTGTTCCTTCGATGCTGGTGTTGTGGCTCACTCCGCTGACACCGATGTCTATTCCCAGAGGAGTGTACCAGACCGCTCCGCCCCCTGCCCTGGTCTCGGCCCAGGAAAGGTCCTGTTGGTCCTGGTCTGAAACGCTCCTGTTCCAGAGGCGGCCGAAGGCATTGAGCCTCACGGTGCCCGGAACTCCCCACTGAACATGGAGCCCGGGTCTCAGGGTGTTGTCTCGGACGGCGACGCCTTCCGAGCGGGGCAGCACCACGGCAGCGCTGTCAATGTCCGCTGTGAAACGGAAGTCGGGCCGCACAGTGAACCCGCCCTGACTGTAGTTCAGGGATACGGTGGTCTCGGACCGGTGGGTGGAGAACCTTGGAAGCGCGGCGTCATCACCGGAGGCCTTCCTGTAGGTCTGTTCCAGCTGGAACCGCCACGGCCCCTGAAAGAGCCTTACCCCGGCGGAGGCGTCAAGATAGGCCCCGCCGCCGTAGTTCACGCTGTCGTCGTTCACGGCTATCCTGGCGTACTCCTCGATGCCGAGGCCCATGCAGCAGGCGAACGCCCAGAACAGGAGAAGCATCGCTGTCTTCATCAGTACACCGCTCCCTTCGGGCATATCTCCACGCAGCGGTAGCAGAGGCGGCAGAGGCTTGGGTTGATCACGGCGTCGCCGTCAATCACCTCGATGGCGTTGTAGGGGCAGACCTTCTCGCACTCGCCGCAGCCGATGCAGAGGTCGTTGTCCACCACCAGACCGGTGTTCTCGGTGGGGGGCGCGCAGGCGAAGAGAAGCATTGCGGCCGCCAGCAGAACCGTCTCAGTGAATCGCGTCATATGTGCATACCCCCTGGCAGAGCCCGCAGCCGATGCACTTCTCGGGGTCGATCCTGGACTTGCCGTTCTCGATCTCGATGGCGTTCACCGGGCACACCCTTGAGCAGTCTCCGCACCCCGAGCAGTTGTCGGGCTCGACCCAGTACCTCACGGAGCCAAGGGCCAGGGCCGCCGCAAGGCACATCAGAAGGAACATCCCCCCCCGGATGCGCATCAGTACACCTCGAATTCCCCGGTTATGTGTGTTTCCTCATCCCCGTTCACACCGTAGATGGCCACATTGCCCGATCCCACCGTCACTATTGCGTCCATGGGGCAAGATGCAACGCACGCTCCGCAGAGAATGCACTTTTCCGGATCTATCCATGCCTTGTTGTCCTCGGTCATGCTTATGGCATCCACGGGGCATGAGCTTATGCAGATCCTGCAGCCGATGCACGCGCCGGGGTCAACGATGTAGTCCTCGTTCAGCTCCACCGAGCAGTGCTCCAAGGAGAGTTCTGCAAGCACCCGTCCGAATGCGATCACCCTCAAACCCTCGAAGTCACCCTCCACCGGCTGCCATGAAATGGTGAATAGCCCCGCGGCGGCCACGGCGGCAAGTGCGGGAACGATCAGCAGGAGTTTCTTCATTGTCCATCCTTTCGGCTCATGGCACTAGCTGCCGGGAGGGGGAGGAGGAACGTCAGGAAGAACCCCCGAGGGCAGCACCAGCCTTCTCACGGCATTGTTATGGGGATAATACTCATCCGGATTGATAACGCTGTTGTAGTTCCAGCACTCCAGGAAGCACTGGCCGCAGTTCACGCACAGGTCGGGATTGATGTAGACCTGGAAAGACTTCCCGTAAACATTCTCAAGGTCCTGCCAGATGGCGTCGTAGGGGCAGAGAGGGCCGGTGTAGACACCCCCGCTGGTAAAATCGTTGAGGAGCGAGCAGCCCGATACGCATGTACCGGTGGAATCAGGCGCCGAGGGGGGACAGCGGAGACAGCCGCCGAACTGGGGCACCTGCTTGATGAAGTGTACCATGTACATGGCCCTGGATGAGACCTGTATGTCGTCGGACGCCTGGTTCTCGCCGAAGAACGCCCTCACCCCCACATAGTAGTCCCGGCCCAGCCGGCCCCCGTCTATGGCCTTCACGGGGCAGGCGTCAATGCACAGGCCGCAGCTTCCGCAGAGGTCCTGGTCGATCACCGCCACCCCGTTCTGTATGGTTATGGCCCCCACCGGGCAGGCCCTTTCACAAAGGCCGCAGCCGATGCAGGCCTCGGGGATGACCTGGGGTTGAAGGAACACCAGGGCCGACTCGGCGGGCGCGGGTATCTGGCCGGCGACGATGGCGCTGTTCCAGTTCTCGAGGGTTATGGGAGTGGTGGAGAGCCTTGCCTGATACCATACGGCGCCCGGAACCGGCGAGAACCGCACCGTGAACGCCTTCAGCTCCCCCCCGTCAACCCAGGGGAGCAGCGCCGCCAGCTCCGGTGACATTGCGGTGTAGCCCGAGTCAACAAGAAGCGCGCCGGACTGGAGCACGGTGGGAGAGGTAGGCCTGGGGGATTCGGTGAGGCAGGCGGCCAGTACCGCCAGCGCCGCGGCCAGGGCGACAAACGTTCCTTTGAGCATGGCAAGCCCTCCATTCCGCAAACCTGTATAGTACGATCCTTTTAATACTCATTCAGTGGTTCGTGTTCCATGGGGGAACTCGAACTGCCGTACTATCGCACCGTTTCCATTCGGAGGCAAGGTTTCTGGAAACTGCGTCTCCGCGGGGATGAAGGGAGTTGCCGTGATGATCGCTCTTGACCCCTGCATTACAAGGAAGAAGCTGTTCGACGGCGATGGGGAGGCCCTGATAGAGAGCCTCTTCGACCCGGGCGACTTCACCGCCAGGGTCAGGCTGTGCGCCCGCATCACGCTCCCCGCGGGAGCCTCAATCGGCTACCACGTTCACCGGGATGAGGATGAGATCTACTACATACTCTCGGGCTCCGGGCAGGTCTCGGACGGAGTTGGAACACATCCCGTCGGCCCCGGCAGCGCCATACTCACAAGGAGCGGAGAGGGGCACGGGCTGGCCAACAGCGGAGAAGGGGACCTCGTTCTTCTGGCAGTGATCCCGTTGCACGGCTGAGCAGTCCAGAGGCGTATCCCGCATTCGAAGGCCCTGGAGGGGGAGGCTGCGAGCCTCCCCCAATCTCAGGTCACTGGAGCACGAGCAGTTTGCCCGAGGCAAGCTCTCCGTCACAGACGATACCGTAGAAGTACACCCCGGAAGGCAGCCCTCCGGCGTCCATTCTCACGGTGTGGCTTCCGGACCCCAGGGTGCCCTCGTGCAGTGAGGAAACCCTTCTGCCTGTGCAGTCGTAGATGGCAAGTGTGACATCCGCCGGTACTGTGAGATCGAAGGTTATCCCGATCCCGCCAGTGGGTTCGACTCGACCGCTGTGACTTCCCAGCACCGCCGGCCGATCCAGAGGCAGGCGCTCACCTCCGTCGCATCCTCCCCATTTGTGGTGCATGGCTGAGCACAGGAAGTCAATGGCGATGGGGAACCTCTCGGTAAGCTTGTCGAAGTGCCCCCCCACGAATACCTGATACTCGTAGTCTATTCCCATCACGTCCAGGGAACACGCGAAGGCGTTGGAGCTGGGAAGGATGTAGAACTGGTCCTGGGTGCCGGCATCGAAGTAGATCCTGCCGTCATGTCTCCAGGGAGGGCTCGCCAGGTTCTGAACAAGGTTGGGCATGTTGTGCTGCATCCAGAGCGCCCAGACCTCGGGAACCAGCTGGGCATAAGGGTCCAGCGGCAGGTCCACGTAGAAGGGCGGGTTGGCCAGATTCGGCGAGAACGCCCCGGACATGCTGAAGAGGACCGCGTTGGCGAACCCGGCGCTGGGGGTGTAGAACCAGGGGGGGCCCTGCTGGCCCATGGCCTGCAGCTCTGCCAGCACTCCGTAAACGTTTATCGCGAGCATGCTGGGAAGATCGAGGCCGCTGGCGCATACCCCCGCCGCACAGCAGTAAAGGTCAGGATGCTGGCCGTAGTACATCAGCGCCCCGTACCCGCCCATGGAATGGCCCATGAGGGCACGCTTCATCCTGCTGGGAATGGTTCTGAAGTTGGCGTCCGTCCATGCGATGAGGTCGGTGGACATGTAGCCTTCCAGATCGCCGTACAGGGCCGAGCTGGTGTAGAAGGAGGCCGGGTAGGGGGATGAGAACCCATCCGGTCTCACTACGATGACCGGTTTGATCTGGTGTGTCTCGATCATCTCGTCCAGTGCTGCCACCAGCGTGGGAAACTCGTTGTGGCCCAGAAGAATGCCGGCGCCGTGGAAGTAGTAGATAACGGGGTACCTTCCCCCTCCCCGGGGCTGATAGCCCTCGGGAAGGTACACCTGCACGTTCTTCTCCTGACCCAGCGCCGGGCTGTAGAAGGAAGTGTTCAGCACGGTCCCCCCCGCGAACGCCTCCCATGGAAGTGCCAGAAGAAGAAGTGCCGCCATCATCAGCCTGTACATTTCTGTACACCCCTCTCCCGCATTGCCGCTACAACCGGTGTTTCCGGTGTTCCGGCAGAACCGGCACCAGAACGCCCGGAGGGTGAAGCGGGAGACAAGGGAGTTGGAGGAAACTCTCCAAGCCTGTTGCCGACACTGCCGACAGCAGCCCACGCGTGTGTATATATGCCGGTGTAAGTGTTGTCAATGGCATGGGAATATGAAATGTTAGTGCAATACTTCTTTACATATACATTTGATAGTGAATAATAGTACCGTATTTATTGCTTGTATAAACATGGCTGTAACAATCTATATATCTATGCATATGATGCATAATATACTATTGATGTTGCCGCTGATAATGCCGGGTACCCCCGCATACTCCACAGGCTTAACATTGATTTCAGCCAATGCGTGGTTATAGTAACCCCTCCGGCGGAGGGGTGCCGGAGCGGTTGAACGGGACGGTCTCGAAAACCGTTGACTCCTTTCGGGGTCCGTGGGTTCGAATCCCACCCCCTCCGCCAGTTGATACAGAGGCCGCCGGGAGGTTCCCCGGCGGCTTCTGGGTTCATCAGTTCAAGATGACACACCCGTGTCCTATGCACATCAGTTTAACAACAACCGATCCGTGAAGACCCGGGAACTCTTCTGCTCCTCGAAGAGGGCAGATGTTTCACATCGAACTGCATTCGGCGGAACAATGCCCTTCCCGCCGGTGAGAGGGCTTCAGATCGTGATGCTTCTTCGGCACCTCCAGGGGTGTGTATCGTGAGGGTGCAGGCAAGCGTCCGTTATGGTATATGCCGTCATCCCGGGTTGGGAGCAGGGATATGGAAGAATCCTGAAAAGGGCCGGGGAGGGCGATGCCCTCCCCGGAGCACTTCTCTACCGCGCAACCACCATGCGGGCGTTGCGCGAGCTTCCCCCGGAGGTTACCCTGACGGTATAGACGCCTATGGGAAGGGAAGAGGCGTCCACCGAAACCTGGTTCTCGCCGGGGGTGAGGAGCAGTGTCTCCCTCCGGACGGACCTGCCGGCTATGTCGAAGACATGAAGGACCGCCTGGGCCTGAGCCTGCGCCTGCACCCTCACTACCGCCGAGGCGGACACCGGGTTGGGGGAGACGCTGAGGGCCGCACCGCTGAACACCGGAGTGCTGGCTCCACCGGCTATGCCGGTGCCCACCGGGTTCGCAAGATAGGCCACGGTTGCGATGGATGCCTTGGCCATGTTGGTGCCGAAGGGGAAGTACTGGAGGTAGTTGGCCATGAGGTCGGAGGTCTGGTGGTAGTAGGGGTTGCTGAAGACCTGACGTTCGATGTTGAGCATGGCCGCATAACCGTTGTACCAGAAGCTGGCGTGATCGCTGGCGCTGGAGGGGCTGGATGCCACCTGCTTCACAAGGGCGGGCACATATGTGTCGCTTATGGCCTGGAAGGCCACGCCCAGACCGGAGGAGGCGGTGTTGTAGTGAAGCCATGCGATGTCGTTCCCCGCCGGGCCGTAGAATATCATGTCAAGGTTCACCACGCCCATGATGCTGTCGCCTGCCGCCGATGCCTGTGAAGCGTAGTAGGCGCTTCCGTAGAGGCCCTGTTCCTCGCCTCCGAACAGCATGTACTTCACGGTGTACTCGAACTGGTACTGGCTCATAATCCTCGCGGCTTCGATAACGGCCGCGGAGCCGCTGCCGTTGTCGTCCGCGCCCGGAGCGTCGTAGTAGGGGTTGGGCGAGGTGCTGTCGAGGTGGCCGCATATCACCCAGTACCGGTTGGGGTAAAGGGTTCCGGTCTGGGTGGCTATGACGTTCTGGCAGGTGTAGCTGCTCATGGGGAAGGGCTGTATCACTGTTTCAAGGCCCATGGCGTTGAACCTGTCCTGGCTCCAGGCGCAGGCGGTGTCGAAACCGTCGGAGTTCGAATGCCTTGTAAGGTAGTTCTGGTAGTTGGTGGTGTAGGAGATCAGTGAATCCTGGTTCACCGCCTCCACTATGTCCGCCACCATTCCGTCGTAACCGCTTCTCATGGGGATGGGGATGGGGTCGGCCGGGGCCCTGGTCTCGCGCAGGGGCTGGACATGATGGATCCCGGGGCGAACGAAGGGGTCGGGCACCGGCCTGTGAAGCCTGACTATCACGGAGTGGCCGTCGCGGTAAACCGGCTCGCCTATGGCGGAAATGTCATCCAGCCCGCTTTCGTTCCTGATGGTGACCAGGGCGTAGTCGGAGATACCGGCTGCACCCGTGTCAAGGAGCCTGGAACCGTCCGTGGCGGACCCGAGGGCCACCACGTGATCGCTGGCCCTGTAAACCACCACATACCCGGCATCGGCGGTCGCTGAGCCGTCGGGAATGATAAAAAGCCCTGCGGCCTGAGCATTTACAGCAATGAGAAGTGCCGTGAGAATACATGCAGTCTTCATGGGACACCTTCCGTATGTATGGGAAACGCCTGTGTTTTACAAATATGCTCTACTCCCCGGGGACGGTACAGTTCCCTGCCAGGTGGTGGAGTATGATGGATGCCGACACCCCGGCGTTGAGGGAATCCACTCCATCGGCCATGGGAATGGACACCGATACCGAGATGCACTCCCTCACCGCGGGAGAGAGACCGTGTGCCTCCGAGCCCACCACGACGCAGACCGGGCCCCCGGGCCGGAACCCGCTCAGGGGCATTCCGCCAGTCTCGGCACCGGCGAAGGTGTACCCGGGATACCTGACAGCCAGCCCTTGAAGGGAGTCGGCGACGACGACCGGAAGACTGATGTTGGTCCCGGCGGCGGCCCTGGTGGTCTTCGGGCCGAACGGGTAGGCGCTTCCGGGGAGGAAGACCACCCCGGAGAACCGGAAAGCCGCCGCTGAGCGAACCGCCGTTCCGGCGTTGCCAGGATCGGAGACCCCGTCGAGAGCCAGAACGTGGCCTCCGTTGAATACTTGGTCATGGCCCCACTTCGGAAGGGGGAAGACGGCGGCGATCCCCTGGGGCGTCTTCGTGGAGGAGACTTTCGCGAACACACGGGGGTCCACTTCGAGGACCTCACAGCCCCGGGCCCTGGCCTCGTCCGCGGCGGAAAGCGCCTCTCCGGTGGCGTTCAGGGATACAAGCACGAACAGCGGCTTCAGTTCCCCGGCACAGTCCAGGAACCTGGGGCCCTCAACCAGAAAGGCGCCGTGCTCCTCACAGCCCGAGGGCCTGTGAAGGGAGGCCGCCAGCTTGACCCTCCTGTTGCCGGGGCTTGTTACCGGTATCGTCAATCCGCGCCTTCCGGCAGCCCGTGCTCGAGGATGGACCTGATGATGTCCTCGATGGGGGCGCAGGGCGAGAAGCCCAGAAGATGCCTGAGAAGGGAAACGTCGGGAACCCTGCGCTGCATGTCCTCGAAGTCTCCCGGGTAAGCCTCGTCGTAGGGAGTGAGTTCAATCGCCGACTGTGAGCCGGTGATCTCCAGCACCCTTCTCGCCAGCTCCAGGATGGTTATCTCCTGCACCGAGCCGATGTTTATCACCTTGCCCACCGCCTCGGGGGCATCCATGAGCGCGATGACGCACCGGGTGACCTCATGCACCGAGCTGAAGCACCTTGTCTGGGTTCCGTTGCCGAAAACGGTGAGCGGCCGTCCAGTGAGCGCCTGGTTGATGAAGCGGGGAAGCACCATGCCGTACCTGCCGGACTGTCTTGGTCCCACTGTGTTGAACAGCCTGCCCACCACCACGGGAAGCCCCCTTGCCTTGTGGTAGGCCAGGGCCAGGAACTCGTCCAGCGCCTTGCTGCACGCGTAGCTCCAGCGGCTCCGGCTTGTGGCGCCCAATACTATGTCGCCGTCCTCCCTGAAGGGGGTCTCCCAGCTCTTGCCGTAAACCTCGCTGGTGGATGCCACGAATACCTTCGTTCCCCGTTCAGCGGCGGCTGACAGCACATTCTCGGTGCCGCCTATGTTTATCTCGATGGTCTCCACCGGACGCCGAATGATGTTCTCCACCCCCACCGCTGCGGCGAGGTGGATCACCGCCCCGGATCGCCCCGCAAGGTCGCGGACCGTATCAGGCTCCATCACGGACCCCGTTTCCAGCCGGAACAGCGGGTTGCCGGAGAGGTGGGCCACATTCTTCAGGCTTCCCGTGGAGAGGTCGTCGAGCACCAGGACGCTGCGCCCCCCCTCCACGATGGCTGTGCACAGGTGCGACCCGATGAAGCCGGCGCCCCCGGTGACCAGGAAGTCGTGCCGGGCGTTCACTAGCGGCTCACCACGCTCAGCAGGACCCCTGCGGCAATGGCGCTTCCAATGACCCCGGCCACGTTGGGACCCATGGCGTGCATCAGAAGGTGGTTCTTCGGGTCGGCCCTGCGGCCCTCCATCTCAGCTACCCTGGCGGCCACCGGGACTGCGCTCACACCGGCGGCGCCCACCAGGGGGTTGATGCGGTTCCCGCCCTTAAGGAAGAGGTTCATGAACTTGGCGAACAGCACCCCGCCGGCGGTGGCTATGGCGAAGCTCACCACACCCATGGCGAAGATCTTCAGGGAGGACAGGGTGAGGAAGGTGCCGGCCAGGGTGGTGGTTCCAACACTGAACCCCAGAAGCACCACCACGATGTTGTTCAGCGGGCCCTGCGCCCCCTCGGCAAGCCTGCGGGTCACGCCGCTCTCCTTGAGAAGGTTGCCGAAGAACAGCATTCCCAGCAGCGGGATGGCGCCGGGAACGATGAAGGCCGTAACGATGAAAGCCACGATGGGGAAGAGGATCTTCTCCTTCTGGCTCACGAGCCTTGCCGGCTTCATTCGAATTGCGCGTTCGGCGGGAGTGGTGAGCAGCCTCATGATGGGGGGCTGTATCACAGGGACCAGCCCCATGTATGAGTATGCGGCCAGGGCTATTGCCCCAAGGAGATGGGGCGCCATCTGGCTGGCCACGAAGATGGCCGTGGGGCCGTCGGCGCCGCCGATTATGCCTATGGCCGAGGCCTCGCTGAGGCTGAAGTCGAGGAAGAGGGAGCCTATCAGCGTGAGGAAAATGCCTATCTGCGCCGCGGCACCCAGCAGGAGCAGCTTCGGGTTGGAGAGCATGGCGCTGAAGTCGGTCATCGCCCCTATCCCCAGGAAGATCAGCGGCGGGAAGAGCCCGCTCTTCACTCCGAAGTAGATCAGGCTGAACACGGAGCCAGGCTCCTGGTAGCCAATGGGCATAAGGGCCGGGTTGTAGGGCATGTTCCCGGCTATCATGCCGAAGCCTATGGGGATCAGGAGAAGGGGCTCGTACTCCCTCCTGATGGCCAGGTAAACGAAGACGAGACCCAGGGCGATCATCACCAGGTTGCCCCAGGTCACCTGGCCGAACCCGGTGTCCCTCAGGAAACCGGCGAAGCTTATCCCTTCCCGGTCACCGGCTAGAAGGCACTGGAGCGCGGAGGCGAGGGAGGAGGCTTGCGACATGGGCCCCTCCTATCCTATGCTCATGATAAGGGCGTTTTCCAGCACTGTGTCGCCCTCGCTGACGGAGATCCGGGTTACCTGGCCGGCCAGCGGAGATTCGATCTCGTTCTCCATCTTCATGGCTTCCATGATGGCCACTATCTGGCCCTTCTCCACGGTATCCCCCTGCCTGACGAGTATCTTCAGCATGTTCCCCGGCAGCGGGGAGAGTATGTCGCCCTTGTTCCCGTGGCCCCCGGGCGCCGTGGTCCGGTCCGGTGACGCCGATGCGTCGTGCACCCTCTTCTCCCGGACGATGGTGGGTGTCTTGGCGGGCTTCCGGGAGGGCGATTCCACGGTGGCGGTGAAGGTCCTGTCGCCCAGCCGAACCTCGACCTGGTCGTCCTCAAGCCTGCCGATGCTGACGCTGTAGGTGTTTCCGCAGATGGTAACATTGTACTCGGGCATCACACCCTCCTGTCCCTGAGCCTCAGGCTTGTACGGGCAAGAAGGGTCTTGGCCCTCCCCGCAAGCCGCCAGGGTGAGTAAGGTTTGTCGTGGTCCTGCCACGTGATCTTTCTTTCGCATTCCTGATCGAGCCGGCACAGGTGGGTGTGGATCGCCACCGCCACCGCGGCCACTTCCTCGGGGGTGAGGCTCTTCTGCGCATCCGGCGCCGCCTTCTTCAGAACAGGGAGGGGGCTTCCGGACTCGGCCGCTCTCCTGAGAAGGGGGAGCAGCAGCGCCAGCAGCGCCAGACCGGCGAACACGGCGGCGACCCCAAGAACGGTCACCTGAACCCCGTCGGGCAGCAGTGAGGCCCCGGAGGACTGGACAAGCGCCGAAAGCAGTGCCGCCGCCATCATAACGGTATGTTCCCGTGCTTCTTGGAGGGGATCTCCTGCCTCTTGCCCTGAAGCATCTCGAGGCTGCGGATTATCCTGAACCTTGTTTCCCCCGGCGTGATGACGGCATCAATGTAGCCCCGGGACGCTGCGTCGTAGGGGTTGGCGAACTTGTCGCGGTACTCCTGCACCAGCTCCGCCCTTCTGGCTTCGGGGTCTTCGGAGGCAGCCAGCTCGTTCCTGAAGATGACGTTCACCGCACCCTCGGGACCCATCACGGCGATCTCGGCCGAGGGCCAGGCGTAGTTCACGTCGCTGCGGAGATGCTTGGAGGACATGACGTCGTAGGCTCCGCCGTAGGCCTTTCGAGTGATGACCGTGATCTTGGGCACTGTGGCCTCGGCGAACGCGTAGAGAAGTTTCGCGCCGTTCCTTATGATGCCGCCGTACTCCTGCTTGGTTCCCGGCATGAAGCCCGGAACGTCAACGAAGGTGACCAGTGGAATGTTGAAGGCATCGCAGAACCTTACGAAACGCGCGGCCTTCACCGAGGCGTCTATGTCCAGCACTCCCGCAAGGAAGCTGGGCTGGTTGGCCACCACCCCGACAGGCTTTCCGTTCATGCGCCCGAACCCGATGATGATGTTCTGGGCGTACGCCCTCTGTATCTCCAGGAACTCGCCATGGTCAACGATGGCCGCAATGATCCTGCGCATGTCGTAGGGCTTGTTGGGATTCTCCGGAACGAAGTCTTCCAGCCATTCCTCGGCACGGTCGGGAGCGTCGCTGCAGGGTGTTGCTACCGGGTCCTCCATGTTGTTCTGCGGGATGTAGCTGAAAAGCTTCCTAACCAGAAGGAGGGCTTCCTTCTCGTCCTTGCACACGATGTGGGAGACACCGCTTCTCTGGCTGTGCACGAAGGGGCCTCCAAGCTCGTCCTTCGTGACGTCCTCGCCGGTCACGGCCCGCACCACGTCAGGCCCGGTGACGAACATGTAGCTGGTGTTCTCCACCATTATGGTGAAGTCGGTTATTGCCGGGCTGTAAACGGCCCCTCCAGCGCACGGGCCGAGGATGACGCTGATCTGCGGTATCACACCGGAGTAGAGGACGTTCTTCAGGAAGATGTCGCCGTAACCCGCCAGGCTCTCGATGCCCTCCTGTATCCTTGCGCCTCCGGAGTCGTTGAGGCCGATTAGGGGAGCGCCGTTCTGCGCGGCCAGGTCCATCACCTTCTTGATCTTCTCGGCGAAGGTCTCGGAGAGGGACCCCCCGAACACGGTGAAATCCTGGCTGAACACATAGACGAGCCTGCCGTCTATGGTGCCGTACCCGGTCACCACGCCGTCGCCGTAGTACTTCTGCTTTTCCAGGCCGAAGTTGGTTGACCGGTGGGTCTTCAGCTGGTCGAACTCCTCGAAGCTGCCGTCGTCCAGAAGTATCTCGAGCCTTTCCCTGGCGGTGAGGCTTCCCTGGGCGTGCTGTTTCGCGACCCTCTTCTCCCCGCCCCCCTGCAGCGCCAGTTCCCTGAGCTTCCGCAGCTTGCTGTTCCTGTCCGTTGAGCCCATTCCTGAAGAACCCTTTCCGTCAGTGCTGGCAGAGTTCGGTGAGAACCCTGCCGCTGGCCCTGGGGTGAATGAAAGCTATCTTCGTGCCTCCGGCCCCGGGTCTTGGTGTTTTGTCTATCATATTCACCCCGGCCCCGGTCAGCTCGACCACCGCCTGAGCGGCGTCGGAGACCGAGTAGGCGATATGGTGCACTCCCTGCCCCCGGGACTCGAGGAAGGCGGCCACGGGGCTGTCGGGGGATGTGGGCTCCAGAAGCTCTATCCTGGATTCGCCCACGGCGAACATGGCCACTCTGACCTTCTGGGAGGGAACTTCCTCGATCCCGATAAGCTCGAGCCCCAGCACGTCACGGTAGAAGGCCATGGACTCATCGAGGTTCTCCACCCCGATGCCTATGTGGTCGATCTTCTTGATCTTCATTCCGGGATCATCCTTTCGACGACCCGGGCAAGCCTTTGCCCGACTTCGTAAGGTGTTGTGGAACCTTCTGATATCTGCTGCAAAAGAACTTCCTTTGGACCGTACTCCCTGAGAAGGAGCCTCTCGGCGAACATGGCCCCGCGTTCTGCGAGTATGGACTGAAGTGTTCTGCGGGTGTTCTCGAGCCTCCGCTTAACGGGGTCCACCTGTTCAAGCATGGAATCAACGGCCTGCCACAGGGCTTCGAGCCCCAGGCCGGAAACGGAGGAGACCCGTGCCACGGGAGGTTTGGGCCTTTCCGCGGGGACAAGCTCAAGCGCCGCCGCCACCGCTGCCTCGAGCTGGTCTATCCCGGGCCTGTCCGCCTTGTTAAGGACTATGAGGTCGCCGATCTCCATGATCCCGGCCTTCATGGCCTGAACGTCATCCCCTGCCCCCGGAACCAGCACGAGCATGGTAATGTCCGCAACCTCGGCGATCTCCACCTCGGCCTGTCCCACACCCACCGTCTCGAGGATCACGGGATCGTAGCCGGCGGCGGCCATGAGCATGGCTGCGTCGCGGGTGGCTCCGGAAAGCCCTCCCAGGTGCCCGCGGCTGCCCATGCTTCTGATGAAGACGGCCGGATCGGTGGAGTGGGACTGCATCCTCAGCCTGTCGCCCAGCAGGGCGCCTCCTGTGAAGGGGGATGAGGGGTCAACCGCCAGAACTCCCACCCTGGCCCCCCGTTTCCGGAAGTGGCCTATCATCCTGTCCAGAAGCGTGCTCTTCCCTGCCCCGGGAGGGCCGGTGACGCCAATGGTCCGGTGGTGTGGAACCGACGGGAAGAGGGCATGCAGCAGACCCGCGGCCTCGGGGGCACCGTTCTCCACAATGCTCAATCCCCGGGCAAGCGCCCGGATATCGCGGCCTGTAATGCCCTCTGCCAGGGATTCCCCGGGGATCATACGTCAGCTTCTGTTCTTCTGTTCGTTCTCGATGAATGAGATCACATCGGAGGCGGGCGTGCCGGGGGTGAAGATCGCCCTGAACCCCGCTTCCATGAGGCCCGGGATGTCCTCATCGGGTATGACGCCGCCGCCGAAGAGCACTATGTCCGGGGCGCCCTTCTCCCTGAGTATCCTGGCCACTTCAGGAAAGAGGTGGTTGTGGGCTCCGGAGAGAAGCGAGAGCCCCACGAAGTCAACATCCTCCTGAACCGCGGCATCGGCGATCGCCTGGGGGGTCTGCCTGATGCCGGTGTATATGACTTCCATTCCAGCGTCGCGGAGAGCCCTGGCGATGTACTTGGCCCCCCTGTCATGACCGTCCAGCCCGGGTTTGCCGATAAGAACCCTTATCCTGCGCTCCATGGATGCCTCTTTCCGGTTTTCCGGGAGCTTCCGCTCCAAAAGGTGGGTACGCCTATATTGCGTATCATCTTCAATTTCACCGTTTCTGTAAAGACAGCGCCCTTTCTCGGGCAGGTCCATGGAACAATATTACACAGGTGCTGTTACTCACTGAGCGTGCCACAGCAAAAGGAAAGGTATATCAATGAAACTCGCAGCGACCCTGTCCTTACTGGTTTCCGCCATGGCTTTCGCAGTCGTCTCCCCGGCCACCATCGCAGGCTATCTGGATGACATCAACGCCACCTACCAGCAGGACGAAGACGTTTTCTTCATCGTTCAGACCGACGAGGAAACAGGCGATGCCTACGCCATCTTCTACATCGAGATCAACGAGGTCATGGACGCCTGCTTCATGGCCGGCCCCACGCCCGGCCTTGTTCCGGCATCGGGAGCGGGAAGGCTTCAGGCCCTTGAGCTTATTGCCAACCTGAACAGCACCTATCCCTTCGTGAAGTTCGAAGCCGACCCTTCCACCGGCGAGGTCATGTGCACTTACACCTTCACCACCGAGAACGGGATCGGGTTCGAGGCCTTCACCGCCATGATAAGCGTTATCTTCAGCACCATAGAGGAGACGGCGGACGATTTCATCGCCCTGAGGCAGTAGGTCACCGGGGATCAGGGGGGGACAGATGTACGGAAGCATTGCGATATGCTCCGGCAGGGCCAGTACAGGGCTCTGCAGGAGTGTCTGCAGGATCCTGGGAATAGAGCCCGAACCGGTTGAGTTCCACCAGTTCTCCAACGGGAACATGATGGTGAACTTCCCCGGAGGAACTGTGAGGGAGAAGGACGTCTTCATCCTCCAGTCCGGGGAACGGTCCATTCTGGGCGACAAGACCGAGTCCTACCGCACGGTGGCCGGCGACATCCTGGAACTGCTTCAGATGATCAGCGCCCTGAAGGACAGCGCCGGGCGCATCACCGCTGTGACCCCCTATTTCCCCTACGCCAGAAGCGACAAGAAGGACAAGCCCCGGATCGCCATAACCTCCAAGATGATCTTCGACCTCATAGCGGCGGTGGGCGCCCACAGGGTGCTGGCAATGACCCTTCACTGCCCCCAGAGCCAGGGCTTCAGCAACATTCCGGTGGATCAGCTCCACGCCTACACCGTTTTCATCAACAGGATACTTGGAATGGGGTGCGAGAAGCTGGCCTTCATAGCCCCCGACTCGGGCTCGATACTGGACAACGACTTCCTCGCACTCCACGCTGCCAAGGGCATAAGGGACGCCGGAGGCTCTCCTGACATCACAACGGGCTACGTGAAGAAGGTCCGTGTTGACGACAGCGAGAAGCCCCTGGTGCGCACCGTCGAGGGAGTGGACGACCTGGCCGACAGGACCGTCATCATGAGCGACGACGAGATCCTGAGCGGCCGAAGCCTGATACTCTGCGCAGAAACAGCGAAGGCAAAGGGCGCCGGTGAGATATACGCATTCGTCACCCATGCCATACTAAGCGGAGAAGCGGTTCGAAGCATCGAGGAAAGCCCGATAACAAGGCTGTACATCACCGACACGGTGGAACTGGACCGGGAAGCCGCTGAAAGGGTCAACGGAGGCCCCCTTACCAAGATAGAGACACTTTCCGTTGCGCACATCTTCGCCGAGGCCATAAAGAGGATCCATCAGGGCCGAAGCCTGAGTTCCCTCTACCTCTGATGGAAAGGCTGCCCTTCGACGATCACCTCGACCCAAGGGGTTTCGTGGTCAACCCTCTGGAAGGCATCGGCAACACCGGTGTCGTGACCAACTGCCACGCCTTCTCAATCAACCCCGGCTGCTCCCGGGGCGGGCACTCGCACCCGGACCGTAACGAGAAGGTGCTCCTTCTTTCGGGAAAGATCGCCGTGACCACCCCCGACGGAACGGAGGAGTTCTCCGCTCCGGCTCTGATCGGGCTGGGGCCGGGCGAGTTCCATACGTTCAGTTGCCAGGGACGTGAGCCTGCCGCGGTGCTGTGCTGGAGCGACAGGCAGGGCTGACGGGGACCCTAGCTCTCCGGATAGGCGCTTCGTATCTCCCAGAGGTGGTTCATGGTTGACATGAACGGCTCCCTGAGCGCCGGGTCGAACTTCCTGCCGAACAGCGGCGCCATGGTGCCGGCTGTCCGGCACAGGTCCCATGGATCCTTGTAGCACCGCCTGCTCCCAAGCGCGTCGAAAACATCCGCAACGGACGTTATCCTGGCCCAGAACGAGATGTCGTTCCCCGAAGAGCCGGCCGGGTATCCCGAACCGTCCCAGTTCTCGTGATGGTCCATGGCTATCTCCCTGGCCATCTCATCGAACGAGGTCTCGCACTTGTCCAGGATGCCGGCGCCTATCCCGCAATGGCTCTCCATGACCCGGCGCTCCTGACTGGTGAGGGGGCCCGGCTTCTTGAGTATGCTGTCGGGTATCCCCACCTTTCCAACATCGTGGAGCATGGCGGCCATTCTGAGAACATCGCGGTTCACGGCCCTCTCCTTCTCCGGCACCGAGTTCATGGACGCCCAAGCGTCGTACAGCGCCAGGGCGCAGGCAGCCACCCTGTTCACGTGGGGTCCGGTCTCCCTCGGGTCCCGGAGTTCAGCCATGTTTATCATCCGGAGAAGAAGGGTGCGGGTCATCATTGCCCGTTCCAGGGCCATGGCCGCCAGAGTGGCGAAATGGCCGGCGAAGGGTATCACCTCGTCCGTGAAGGGTGCAGGAGCGCCCCGGTGGTCCAGGGCGTTGATGAGCTGAAGGACCCCGACGACCCTGCGCCTGTTGTTGCACAGGGGAAGAGTCAGGCTGGAAACGGTGCGGTAGCCGGAGGCCCTGTCGTAGCGCTGCGCGAAGGAGTAGGGTGCGTCCCCGGCTATGGCGCCAACATCAGGTATCGAGAGCATCTCGCCGGTTGCGGCCACGAAGCCGGCGATGCTGTCGGTGTTGATCGGGACGGTGAACCGGGTGTAGGGGATCCTGGCCCCCTTTGCGGCCAGTGTGTCGTTCTGGGCATGCCTGAACGAGAGGGTGTCGCCTTCGCGGGTATAGACCGAACCCGCGTCGGCTCCGGTGGCCAGCCTGGCCTCGTGAAGGATCTTCTCCAGCAGTATGTCCAGGTCGTTTATCTCCTTGAAGACACCGTCCAGCTGGAGCACCCTCTGCAGCCTGTTGTCATCCCGGGAAACGGTGGTCATCCCTCCTCCAGCACCTGCCTGATCTTGGCGGCAAGCTCCATGGTGCCGTAGGGTTTGGGGATGAAGTGAAGGCCCTTCTCGAGAACACCCTGCCGGGCGATGATCTCCTCGGAGTAGCCGGATGTGAAAAGCACCTTCACGGCGGGCCTTCTCTTCTTCAGGGTTTCGGCCAGGGTGCGCCCCCCGATGACGGGCATGACCACATCCACAAGAAGCAGATGGATCTCCCCGCTGAAACCGTCGGACAGTTCCAGCGCCTGGGGGCCTCCGGCGGCCGAAAGCACGGAGTAGCCGAGTCCGGCCAGCGTCTTCTCGGAGATGCTTCTGACCATGTCGTCGTCTTCCACCAGAAGCACCGTTTCCGAACCCCCGCTGCCGGGCAGGGCCGGTGACGCTTCAGCGCCCTCCATCACGCACTCCGCCCTGGGAAGAAGAACACGGAAGACCGCCCCTTCCCCCGGCCTGCTCTCCACCAGCAGATGTCCCCGGTGCTGTCTGACGATGCCGAACACGGTGGACAGGCCCAGACCTGTTCCCTCGTTTGGCCCCTTGGTGGTGAAGAAGGGTTCGAACACCCTTTCAAGCGTTGCCTGGTCCATTCCGCAGCCGTCATCGGCCACGAACACCTCGGAGAACTCCCTGACCAGGTCCCCATCGTCTTCCTCCACCCTGTCCGCAGGAGGAGGGCATGAGGCCCTGGTCCCAATGGTGATGCTCCCTTCGGTGGATATGGCGTCCCTGGCGTTCACCACAAGGTTGATGACCACCTGCTCCAGCTGTCCGGGGTCCACGAGAACGCACTTGGCCTCTGGATCAAGCTTCCATACAAGGTTGATGTCCGGTCCGACTACCTTTCCGATCATGCGGTCCAGTTCCGCCAGGGTCCCGTTAAGGTCCACCGGCTTCGGCTCTATGATCTGCTTCCTGCTGAAGGCAAGGAGCTGCCTTGTGAGCCTGGCCGCCTTCTCGCCGGCCCTCAGGATGTCCTCAAGAGCGGGGGATATCTCCGGTGACCCGGGGGGGAGGCCGGCGGCCACCGATGCGTTGCCGATTATGGCCGTGAGCAGGTTGTTGAAATCGTGGGCCACCCCTCCCGCCAGCCGTCCCACGGTCTCCATCTTCTCGGAGTGCCTGAGCCTGGCTTCGAGATGGCCTTTTTCGAGGCTCAGCTCCTCTATCCTGGCCATCTCGTCCCTGAGTATCTGGTTGGAGCGTACCAGCTCCGCGGTCCGCTCGGCGATCCTGTTCTCAAGGCTCCTGTTCGACGCTGCCACAAGGGCCTTCTCGGCGGAGAGGCTCCACTGGAGCGCATACTGGTACCTGTGGGAACGCTCAAGCCTGCGGCAGGCCCCGATGCAGACCACGCTCATGCTCACGAAGAAGAAGCTGTTCAGCAGCCTGACGGGCGCGGGGGTATCGGTGAGGAAGTGGTTCACCAGGATGAAGCCCAGCAGGATCAGCAGCCATCCGGCGGCGGCCCAGACGAACCTGATCCCCATGAAGACCAGAAGGCTCACCATGACAAGAAGGAGGCCGGTCTGATAACCGGTCCTGACCAGCTGGTTCCCGGTGACTATCATGACCGTTATGCCCGCCGCTCCCAGAACCATCAGGAGCGTGGTGAGGGGCTGGTGATACCTCTCGAACCAGCCGGCCCCGGAGACCAGCAGGAACAGCACCACCAACGGCATTACCAGGGCGAACCTGATGAAGAGGAAGGTCCCCGCGCTGCCCGGGTCGATCCGGTGGTCGAGGATGGCGAACGAGGCGTACATCACGGCCAGTATCACGATGGAAACCCTTACGCGGTACAGGGAGTCGCGGAAGCTGTCCTTCCGGAACGGCTCCTCAAGCGCCTTCCACTGGCCGCAGAAGGCCAGAGTGAACGGGTGCAGCCTGACAGATCGCATCAGCCGCCGGCGCCTGACCCTTCCATCTCCCTGGGGTGTGGTGTCTTCACCACCAGGAACGTGGCTCCCTCACCGTGCTCGTTGAGTATCCTCATGGGGGTTCCGTAGGCCACGGGAACAAGGTCGCCCGCTTCCGCCTGCATCGGAACACCGTCGAGGAACAGACTTATCTTCCCTTCCAGGATTATCAGGTGCACGTTGGAGTTCGCCTTGTGAAGCGGCACCTCCTGCCCCGGAAGCAGCGCTATCTGCATCAGAAGAAGATGGCTCTCATCAACGACTGCCCTTCTTCCGAAGTTTTCCGTCGAGTACGGTGCGTCTGCGATGAGCCTGTTCATTTCGCTCCGTCCCTGGTCAGATGGGGCACACCCCTTCCGCGCCTGAACGCTTCCATGTTGACTGCCAGTGCCTTTGGCGGCACCCTCTCCTCTATTGCCTTTTCCCAGCTTGCGGGGTCTATCCCGGGGATGAGCGTCGAAGCCGCTCCCAGCAGGGCCACGTTCACCACCTTGAAGTTGGACAGCTCCCTGGCTATGGCCAGCACCGGGACCTCGGTGCAGGGGATGCCCTTCTCAATCACCAGCCGGTCAACGTCGGGGTACTCCGCCGAACCGGTGTTCACCGTCATGGGGTTTATCCTGATGTCGGCGGAGACCAGCCTGCCCGAGGGGGAGAGGTAATGGGCCCATCGAAGGCCTTCCATCTTCTCCAGGGCAAGCACCATGTCGGCTGTTCCCTGCTCCACCAGAACGCTGAACACCTTCTCGCCGAACCTGACGTGGCTCGAGACGCTCCCCCCCCGCTGGGCCATCCCGTGGACCTCGCTCTTCTTAACGTCGAACCCGCTGTTCCAGGCCGCCGCGCAGATGACCTCGCTGGCCAGCAGAATGCCCTGCCCGCCGGTTCCGCAAAGGATGATGTTTGTCGTTCCGCTCATCAGACCACCCCCTCCAGATCCTTGCTGAGGGCCCCCACCGGGCACACCTGAACGCACAGATTGCAGTTGGGCCAGCACTGCATCTCGCTGATGACCGGGACGTTCTTCTCCGCATCCCAGCTTATGGCGGGACAGCCCAGTCTAAGGCAGGCCTTGCAGTGGACGCACTTCCCGGGGTCGTGGACAGCAACGGTCTTGCGCAGCGGCCTGTATGCCATGATACAGGGCCGCCTGGTGATTATCACGCTGAGTTCCTGCGCCTCGGTCTCCTCCCTGAGAACCCTTTTCATCTCTTTCAGGTCGTGGGGGTCCACCACCCTGACCCTGTTCACACCGCAGGCCCTGACCATCTGCACAAGGTCCAGCGCCGGGGCGGGTTCACCCCTGAGGTTCTTCCCCGTCGAGGGGTTCTGCTGACCCCCGGTCATGGCGGTGAGGCTGTTGTCCATGATCATCACGGTACCCTTGTTGCCGTTGTACACCATGTCTATCAGCCCGGTGATGCCGGAATGTATGAAGGTGGATTCGCCGAT
Organism: uncultured bacterium; assembly: GCA_964541235.1. Classification (GTDB taxonomy): domain Bacteria; phylum Fermentibacterota; class Fermentibacteria; order Fermentibacterales; family JCC-6; genus UBA6080. Next base: position 29,513 of record CAZIPI010000014.1, read on the forward strand.
GGCCGCCACCAGCCTGGGCATGCCTTCCCGGTCAAGCACCTTTTCGATCCCCGCCAGAACACCCACCGCTGCTCCCATGCAGACCGTTGTTTCCAGGGCGTTGTACGGCGGCATCAGACCCAGTGTGTAGCAGCCGATGTCTCCCGTGGAGCTGTACTTCATCCCTGCAAGGGTGTGGAAGGCGCCCCTGTGGGGGCATCCCGGACACAGGGACGGCGGTCTTCCGGGGAGTTCCGTCGCCTCGAAGGGGGAGGGCGTGACGGACTCGGGCTTCAGGGCTTTCCTCACCAGCTCAGGGTTCAGCTCGCCCTCGACGGGTATGAAGCTCTTTCCCTGTGCGTCGATGAGAAAGCGGCTCCTTATGCTCTCCTCCAGGTAGGGCTCCCCCTCCTCGACGATGATGACCCTGGAAACGAGACCGATGAACTCCTCTATGAGCTTCCAGGGGAGCGGGTTGGTGATCCCCAGCTTGAGGACGCTGGCGCCCGGGTACGTTTCGCGCACGTACTGGTAGGATATCCCGGAGGTTATGACCCCGATCGAGGCATCGTTGATCTCCATGCGGTTGAGCGGGCTTTCCGCTCCCCACTCGGCAAGCCTCTCGAGCCTGTCCTCCACACGGCTGTGCATCCTGCGGGCGTTGGCGGGGATCGGGACCCTTTTCGCGATGTCCTTCACGTAGCCCTTGACCGGTACTTCCTCCCGGTCCGCGACTTTCACCAGGCTTTTCGAGTGGCAGACCCTGGTGGTAACCCTGAGAAGAACAGGGGTGTCGAACTCCTCGCTGATACGGAAGGCCTCCCTGGTGAAGTCAAGCGCCTCCTGGCTGTCGGATGGCTCAAGCACCGCAAGCTTCGCCGCACGGCCCATGAGCCTGTTGTCCTGCTCGTTCTGGGACGAGTGCATGCCCGGATCGTCGGCGCTCACCACCACTATGCCCCCGGTGGCGCCTATGTAGCTCAGGGTGAAGAGGGGATCCGCGGCGACATTGAGCCCCACGTGCTTCATGGCCGACAGCACCCTTGCCCCGGCAAAGCTGGCCCCGGCCACCACTTCGAGGGCAACCTTTTCGTTCGGCGCCCACTGTGCGGTAATCTCGGGGTAGTGCTCCCCGATGGTTTCCAGTATCTCCGTCGAGGGAGTGCCGGGATAGGCCGAGGCAAAGTGCGCCCCGCTCTCCCACGCCCCCCGGGCGATAGCCTCGTTGCCGGACAGGAACAAGGTGCCCGATCTCTGCTGGTTCAGCGTCTTCCCCATTCTCATCCCTTCAATTCAGATGTACTCCCGTTCGTCCTCCACACCGTTCAGAACCCGGAGAACGCCCCTGACAAGGGCCTCAAGCTCGGCTTCCCCGGGAAAGACCATCACAGGGGCGATGAAGGACAGGTACTCCCTCAACACCCCGGTCAGCCATTCGTTATGCGCCATGCCCCCGGTGACCACCACCGCGTCAACCTTCCCGGCCAGGGCCGCAGCCATTGAACCGGCCTCCTTGGCCATCTGGTACGCCATGGCCCTGAGTACCAGGTCGGCTTCCGAATCCCCCGCGAGGGCCCTCTCCCTCACCGCAGGAAGATGCTCCTCTCCCAGGTAGGCGTACAGCCCCCCCTGCTTCAGGAACATGGTCTTCAGCTCCCCCTCGCCGTACTTCCCGCTGAAGCACAGCTTCAGCAGTCCCGTGAGGGGAAGGCCCCCGGTCCTGGTGCTGCTGAAGGGTCCGCCGTCGTTGGCGTTGTTGGTGTCTATCATCCTTCCCTTGCGCAGTGCGTTCACGCTGACGCCGCTGCCCAGGTGCATGACCACCAGGTTGAGCGAGGAGAGGGGCGCGCCAATCTCTTCCGCGGCCTTGTAGGCCACCATTCGGATGTTGAGGGCATGGCTGAGGCTGACCCGGGGAAGAAGGGGATGACCGCTGAACCGGGCCTCCTCAATGAGTTCGTCAACGCAGACCGGATCCACGAAGTATGCGGGTATGCCGGTCTGCCCCGCTATGGACCAGGCGATGGGGGCACCGAGGTTGGAGGGGTGATCGGCCTGAAGTGTGGCGCCGTCCCTTATGTGGTCCAGCAGCCTCTCCGTGACCCTGTACGTTCCGCTGGAGAGCGGCTTGAACGTGCCCCCCCTGCCCACCACAGCAGTGAGTTCCTCCAGCCGGTGGCCCTTGCGCTCCAGTTCCTCGAGGATAAGGTCACGCCTGTACTCCAGCTGGCCGAAGGTGGACCCCAGCGCCGCAAGCTGGCCCGGATCGTGATGTACGTTCTCCTCGAAGACTGGAGCGGTCTCGCGGAAGAGGCCTATCTTCGTCGAGGTCCCTCCGGGATTGATGGCAAGTATCACCCTGTCAGCCATTGCCGCCCTCCGAGACCACCACACCCAGGGCCAGGGAGTTGATCTTGGTGGAGGCCGAGTCTGAGCGGCTCAGCATCACCACCGGGGCCGCGGCCCCCGCTATGAGCCCTCCGACCTGGGCGCTGGTCATGTACATGAAGGCCTTTGCGAAGATGTTGCCGCTGGCAATGTCCGGTGTTACAAGCACGTTCGCCCTGCCGGCGACCTGGCCGGTCATCCCCTTTACGGCGGCGGCTTCGGGGTCCATGGCGCCGTCAACGGCCATGGGGCCGTCAACGAACACCCCGGGTATGCCCCTTTCCGCTATGCCCTTCCAGAGAAGTGTCTCGGGCATCTTTTCGTTAGGGGTCTCTATGGCCGCCAGCAGTGCCGCCCGGATCTCCCGGGCGCCGAGCCTTTCCATAACGAAGCCGGCGTTCCTCACTATCTCCACCGCCTCCGCTGCGTCGGGCCTGATGATCATGCCGCCGTCGGTGATGGCCACCAGCCTGTCCTGGCGCGGAACATGGACGACCGCCACATGGCTCAGCAGCCCTCCGGACCTGAGCCCGACGTTCTCGTCCAGTACGGCCTTGAGGAATACCGATGTCTTGAGGAGCCCCTTCATCAGTACTGTGGCGCCGCCGCTGCTCACCAGCTGGACCGCCCGGAGCGCCGCCCGGGTTTCGTCGGCCTGGTCTTCCAGGGATATCTCCGGCGGGAGCTTCTCCCCCAGCTCGGTCAGCGAACGCTGGACCTGGCCCTCGGGGGCGATGATCACCGCTCCGGCCAGCCCCTCCCTGGCCGCGGTGATAAGCGCCTCGAGGGAGGCCGGGTCATGCCCCATCGGAACCGCGACAACGGCCCCGCTCCTCTGCCTGGCGGCTTCGCGGATGTCTTGAAAGTTCCTGAACAAAGGCTCACCTCCCGGTGTTGGCTGGCACAGGGCAACAGACTTGGAAAGCTATTATGATTCCCGTCTTCCGTTTGTGCAAAGCGAAGGGAGCCGTTTCTTGTCTCTGCGCCGCCTCTGGGATGATTGTTCCGCCGTGCTGTTTGACTTCGACGGGGTTCTGGCGGACAGCGAGCCTCTGTACAGGGAAACATGGAACCGGGTCATCCACCCCGCCGGGCCGATACCCGAGGAGGAGTACTTCCGGCGCTGGTCGTTCCTCGGGGAGGGTGAGCAGCACCTTTCCGAGATGGGGTTCGACCCGGACGAGAGGGCGGCCCTGCGCCAGTCACAGAAACGCATCTACGGCTCCCTCTGCGCCGGCGGCTCCGTTCCGCTCTTCCCGGAAACGGCCCCGCTGCTCGAGTGGGTTTCCTTCAGAAAGCCCTTCATCATAGCCTCGAACACGGAATCGGAACTTGTCAGTGCAGTCCTTCGCCACGGCGGCGTCGCGGAGGCGCCGGTAGTGGGGGGGGAGGGGCTGAGGCACAAGCCCCACCCGGATATATTCCTGGCGGCGGCCGGGCTTCTGGGGTTCCCGCCCGGGCGATGCCTGGTGGTCGAGGATGCCTGGAAGGGCATCGAGGCGGCCGGACGCGGGGGATTTCCCTCGCTCCTTGTGAGGAACAGGAACAACAGGGGTCTGGAGGCAAAGGCCTCCTTCGAGGCCTCTGGGCTTTCCGGGATCCTTGAGGCATGGAGGGGAGGGGAGAACCCGTGACCGGCGTCCTGGTGATGATAGATCCCTTCTGGGCGCCTCTTGTCATGACTGTGCTGGGGCTTGCGGCGGCTTTCCTGGGCCGCAGGCTCATCGGGCCGGTGCTGGCGCTTTCCGGGTTCGCCTTGGGCCTTGTGCACGGCGCGGGGATCGCTGCCGCAATAAGCAGCAGCGCCGGGTTCATCCGACTGGCACCCTGGATCTTCGCCGTGCTCTTCGCCGCACTTTCAGGCCTGCTGCTGAGGCTTGTTCTCTTCCTGTCAGGGGCTCTTCTCGCCGCAGCAGCGGTGGCCAGCGCCATGACTCCGCCTCCGCTCCTGGCGGTGGCCATTGCAGCGCTCCTGGGCGGGGGACTGGCGTGCGCCTACAGGAACGTTGTGTTCGCGCTTCTCACCGCGGCTTTCGGGAGCCTTCTTGCCTCTTCCGGGATCGTGAACCTGGCCGCGAACTTTTCATTCCCCATAGGTGCAGCGGGGTACTTCATCATTCTCGCCGTGTTGTTCATAGCCGGGTTCGCCTTTCAGCTCAAGGGAAGAAAGCGTGAAGGATCCGGGACGAAACGAAAACGGAGGTAACCGCTTATGAATCAGCGGCTTCACGATATCCTGTGGGTTGTACTGGTTCTGGGGATACTCAAGGGCCTCTTCGAGCTGACCAAACTGCTGCTCAAGAGGTTCACCGCCCTCCTGTCGGCCAAGGGCCACCCCCTCAACCGTGATACGGCCATCCAATGGGGGATAGGGTTCCTTCTCTCGGGCCTTCTTCTGCTTCCGTTCTTCACCTCCGTGCTGGCCCTGTTCGACAACAGGCGGCTGGTGGGAGGCATGGCCCTTCACCTGGCTCTGGTGGCTGTGTCCATCATTCTTTTCAGCTTCGCGGAAGACCTGATCAGGATCTTCAACTCCTTTCCGCCGGGAAGGTCCGGCCTGCTCCCCGTGCGAAGCCATGTGAAGCGCATGCTCCCCTTCATCCTGGCTTTCTGGGCGGCTGGGGTGCTCCTGCTGAGCCCCATTTTCTACACCGCCCTTTCAATGCTCATCTGTGTCTTCTACCTCGCCGTTCTTCACGGCCGCAAGAAGAACTGAGGACATGGCCGGACGGGTCTCGATCCTTCACGTGATCACCAAGCTCGCCGTGGGCGGTTCCGGGATGAACACGCTCATAAGCTGCCGCGACATCGGCGCCCCTGATTTCGTGTCCGAGCTGGTCACAGGGCCAGAAAAGGCCGTTGAGGGGGACTACTTTGACCTGGCCCGGAAGTTCGGCATCACCACCATGACAGCGCCGCACCTCTTCCGCAGGATATCGCCGCTCAACGACCTTCTGGCCGTCGGTGAGCTGGCCGGGATCATCAGAAAGGGGCGCTATGCCATCGTTCACACCCACGGCAGCAAGGCCAGGTTCGTGGGAAGGCTTGCGGCCAGGCTTTCGGGATGCCGGCCCCGCGTGGTCCAGACGTTCCACGGCTGGCCCTTCGACTTCAACATGAGCCTTCCTGTGCAGGCCGCCTGCACAGCCATGGAACGCATCGGCTTCGGTCTTGCGTGCGAGTCCGTGGCGGTGACCCCTGAGGATATTTTCAAGGGCGTCGCATGGGGGGTCGGAAAACCCGACGACTACACCGTGATAAGAAGCGGAGTGGAGTTCGGCCGCTTCAGGGACTTCCGGGGAACGAAGACCAGGGCCAGGGAGCTGCTGGGCGTTCCCGGGGAGGGACCGGTGGTGGGGACCGTGGCCCGGCTGGCGCCGGTGAAGGACCCCATGGTTTTCATCGGGGTCGCCGAGCTTGTGCTGGAACGCTTTCCGGGTTCAAGGTTCGTGATCGTGGGCGACGGCCCCATGCGTTACGAGGTGGAACGCCGCATTGCCGGGAGCGGCGCTTCCTCACGGATCATCCTGGCCGGGAACAGGAACGACGTCGAGCGGCTTCTTCCGGCGCTGGACGTGTTTCTGATAACTTCCAGGAGCGAGGGGCTGCCCAGGGGCATGCTCGAGGCTTTGGCGGCGGGAGTGCCTGTTGTTTCAACCGACGTCGGTGGGGTCTGCGAGCTGCTTACCGGCGAACGCAACGGTCTCATCCGCCCGGTTGGGGATGTGAAGGGGCTGGCGGACGCTGTATGCGGCATCCTTTCATCTCCGGAACTGCCCGGAAGGCTTCTGCGGAACGTGGACACCGACCTGGAACCCTTCTCGGCGGAGAAGATGGTCGCCGATCTGAAAGAACTGTACCTTTCCATGGCCTGCGGGCCGGCGCGCGGCCCGCAGGAAAACCACTGACACCCGTCAGGGGGCCTCTATGGCCTCCACCGGACAGACGGCGGCGCAGGCTCCGCAGTCGATGCAGGTAGCCGGGTCGATGGAGTACTTGTCTCCCTCGGATATGGCGTCAACGGGGCATTCGCTCATGCAGGCGCCACAGGCGATGCATGCGTCGGTGATCTTGTAGGCCATACGAAACCTCCTGGTTGAGAACGCTGAATACGATATGACAACCCGAACCCATGTCAACGGGAAGAGCTTCTGAGCATGGAGAGCAGCCTGTCCAGCTCATCCAGCGATGCGTACTCTATCTCGATGCTGCCCCTGCCCCCCGAGTCCCTGACCCTTACCCTTGTTCCCAGAACCCTTTGAAGGCTCTCTTCCAGCTGGGCGATCTCGGGGGAGCTTCGACGGGTGCCTGCGCGGGGCTTGACCGGCTTTCTGCGGAGCCTGACGAACTCCTCAAGTGCCCTTACGCTCATCCCCCTGTGAACCGCCAGCCCCGCCGCCCGCACTATGCCCTCTTCGTCGGAGAGACCGAGGAGGGCCCTTCCATGACCCATGGAGAGGGCTCCCGACCTGAGCATGGCCCTGACCCTCTCAGGAAGCTCAAGAAGCCGCTGGAAGTTCGCGACGGCCGAGCGGCTGAGGCCAACCTGCCTTCCCAGTTCCTCCTGCGTCAGTTGGAACTCCTGGCAGAACCTGTGGAATGCCTCAGCCTTCTCCATCGGGTTCAGATCGGCCCTCTGAATGTTCTCCACGAGAGCCAGCGCCAGCATCTGCCGGTCATCGGCCTCGCGGAGCACCGCCGGGACCTCCTGAAGCCCGGCCATGGAAGAGGCTCTGACCCTCCTCTCTCCCGCGATGAGCTGGTACCTGTCTCCAGCCCTTCTTAGAACAACAGGCTGAAGCACTCCCTGGGCCCGTATGGAGTCGCTGAGGGACTGCAGGTCCTCCTGGCTCCAGTCCACCCTGGGCTGAAAAGGGTTCGAATCAATGAGACGGATAGGGACCATGGCCGGCGCATCGGCCTCCCTGCCGCTTTCGGGAACACTTGGCAAAAGCGCCTCGAGCCCCCTTCCCAGAACCTTCCTGCCTTTTTCCTTCACCTCTCCATCACCTCCCTCGCAAGGCTCAGGTAACTGCCGGCGCCCTTTGAGAAAGGGTCGTACAGAATAGCCGGCTTTCCGAAGCTCGGCGCTTCGCCCAGTTTTACGTTCCTTGGTATGGTGGTGTTGAACAGCGCCTTGCCAAGGTGTGCCCTGGCCTCCTCGAACACTTCCCTGCTCAATTTCAGCCTTGAGTCGTACATCGTGACGACTACACCGAACAGAAGGAGCCTCCGGTTCCAGGCGGAACGCACCCTGGCTATGGTCTGCAGCAGGTGGGAAAGCCCTTCCAGTGCGTAGTACTCGCTCTGCACCGGCAGTATGACGCTGTCCGCGGCCACCAGCCCGTTCACCGTGAGAAGGCCGAGGGAGGGGGGGCAGTCTATCAGCACGTAGGAATACCTCTCGACCCTTCCCCTGAGGGCCCTGTCGAGGAAGAACTCCCTTCTGTCCTGTGAGGCCAGTTCCGTCTCCAGCCCGGCCATGTCCGTGGAACCGGGGACCAGGTCCAGTCCCTCGATGTCGGTTCCCACTATCAGTTCATCCAGGGGCCTTCTGCCTGCTATCAGGGCGTGCATCCCCTCCATGCCCGCCTGCTGCCTTCCCAGTCCGCTGGTGGCATTGGCCTGGGGGTCGAGGTCAACCACCAGAACGTCCCTGTTGTTCACGGCAAGGCAGGCGCCGAGGTTTATCACTGTAGTGGTCTTGCCAACGCCGCCCTTCTGGTTGGCGACCGCAATTATCCTTGTCATCTCTTCCTTTTCACAGCTTTGAACCCCGATCCGGGATGGCGAAACTGCACCATGAACCCCGGGCGGTCAAGAGGCGGTGAGGGCAGGGCAACCACAAGCTTTTCGCATGGAATGGAATACGGTTCCGCGACCCTGAGCGTGAGAGTGCAGCCGTCGGGCGCCGTCCCCGCAACGCGGGACAGGAGCTGTTCAGGGTCCTCCACTGCCCTCGCGGTAAAAGCGGTGTCCTTCGGGAAGGGGCCGGCCTCCTCGATGCCGCAGTGCATCGCCGCCGCGTTCCCCAGCCCCAGGGAGTCCAGCGCCCAGAGAAGGAACAGATACCTCTTCCTCCTTCTCTCCACCATGGTGACGTTCATTCCAAAGATCGCCAGGACCATTCCCGGGAACCCCGCTCCGCTCCCGATGTCCACCACCGGCCCTGCTTCCTTCAGGAGGGGCATGTACGCGGCGGACTCAAGGACGTGCCTTCCCCAGAGGCGTTCCATCTCCCGCGGACCCAGCAGGTTGCCGAACCTGCCCCCCATGCCGTGCTCAAGAAGGACCGCGAACTCGGAAAGCATCTGCAGGGCGCTCCCCGTGGGCTCCACCCCCAGCGCTCGGAGCGAAGAGGAAGCGTCATCCGGAATGTGTTTCACGTGGAACCTTTCCCCTGAGGGCCTGCAGTGTCATCACTTCCACATCCGACGCCCTCACCCCGGGAAGGCGTGAAGCCTCCCTTATGGTTAGCGGTTCGGCATTGCATATGGCCTGCCTGGCTTCGATGGACATACCGGACAGCAGTTGCGCCGGGGGGACAGGCAGGTCGAGGTGTTCTCCTGCGGCGTGGACCCGCCTCTGATGCCTGCTGATGTATCCTCCGTACCTGATGTCGTTGAATACGCACCCGACTCCCTCGGGGTCCACCTCCTTCAACTCCGGGCAGAGCCCTGTGATCACTCTGGTGGTGGTCTCGGGCCTTCTGCAGAGGGATTCCAGGCCGCTGCCGCCTATGAGAAGCCGGGCCCTCTCCCTGTGGGCTTCCAGAGCCTTCATCCTGCCCAGTCGCTCCCCTCCCAGGACACCAAGTCCGGTGCCGAACTCAATAAGCCTTGCGTGGGCGTTGTCCTGTCTCAGGTGAAGCCTGTTCTCGGCCCTGCTGGAGAAGAGCCTGTAGGGCTCCTCGATACCCTTGCTGACAAGGTCGTTGACCATGACGCCCAGGTAGCTCTGTTGCCTGTCCGGAACCGCAGGGGGCATGTCCAGTGCTGTCCTTGCGGCGTTCGCGCCGGCGAGAAGGCCCAGCGCCGCTGCTTCCTCATACCCGGACGTCCCGAGGAGCTGGCCGGCCGCGAACAGGTTCACGGTCCCGCGAAGCCTGAGCGTTTCATCGAACGTGCCCCAGGCCAGCCTTCCGTACTCCACGGCATACCCGAACAGGGCGATCTCGGCCCTGTGGAAGCCGTCCATGCTTCTCAGCATCCGGTACTGGACGTCCTGGGGCATGCTGGTGGAAAGACCGTTCAGGTATGAAAGCCTTGAATGCTCCGCCACCGGCTCAACGTGTACAGGGTGATCGGAGCGCTCCGGGAACTTGAACACCTTGTCCTCGAAGCTTGGGCAGTACCTCGGGCCCCTTCCCCCTATGCGCCGGGAGAGCAGGGGCGATCTTCCGGCGTTCTCCCTTACGGCCTCGGCGGTCCTGACGTTTGTCCTTGCAAGGTGGCACAGCCTCTCCCCGCAGGTGCGTTCGCCGGTCTCCACGCTGAACCTGAAAGGGAAACGGTGAGCCTCCTGAACCTCCAGAGCGTCCAGATCAATGGAAGAGGTGACGATCCTGGGAGACGTCCCTGTCTTGAAACGTTCCACGTGGAACATTCCCGAGAGGAACCTGTGCAGCTCAACAGAGGGAAGGCCCCCGTCCCTTCCGCCGGGCCAGCGTTCATCCCCCCTGTAAAGGGTTCCGCCAAGGTACGTGCCGGTGGCGAGTACGAATGAGTCGCCCGGTACCGAGCGGCCACCGTCCAGCAGCGCTTCGGTGAACCTTTCGGGGCCCCCGCCGAGAGCCAGCGCCATGCCCTTCACCACCGTTACCCCGGCGGCGTCCAGCGCCCGCCTCACGAAGCGCGGGTACAGCCTTGAGTCGGACTGAACCCTCGGCCCCCACACGGCGGGCCCCCTGCTCATGTTCAGCATGCGGAACTGCAGTGATGTGCAGTCGGCCGCCAGCCCCATTATGCCTCCGAGGGCGTCGATCTCCCTTACGAGACATCCCTTGGCCACGCCTCCGATGGCGGGGTTGCAGGGCATCAGGGCTATGGCGCCCGGTTCCGCCGTAACAAGCACGGCGCGGGCCCCGACCCTCGCCGCGGCCATTGCCGCCTCGGCGCCGGCGTGGCCGCCGCCCACCACCACCACCGTTCTACTTGCCGACACAGAGAACGCTCAGCGCCCGCTCCACCGCAGTGAGGTCGTGGCGGATACCCGTGATCTCCTCTGCAATGGTCTCGGCCTCTCGTATGAGCCCGGCTGCGATCCCGGGCTCCTGGTCCGCCGTTGCCCGGGCCTCCAGAAGCAATGACAGGACCCGGGATGCCATGTGCTCAGCGGGAGACGAAGACATGTCAACGAGGCATTTCACAAGTTCCCCGACCCCCTCGCCTGTCACTGATGAAACCCGTTGCCCGTTGAGGCTGTGGGTGTCGCTTTTGGACAGGACCGTAAGAACCCTTGCCCCCCTTGAGAGAAGCACTTCAGGCGCCCCCTCTCCGCCGGGGCTGAGCCAAACCACCATGTCCTCGGGTCGGATCCCGCTCAGCGAAGCCGCAAGCGCCGCCCCGTCCAGGGCTCCGCCCCCGAATCCCGGCGTGTCTATCAGAAGGAACCTCCGCCCCTGAAGGGAGACCTCCCTGCGGGCGCCGTCACGGGTGGTCCCGGGTTCCGGATGGACAAGGGCCACGAATGAGCCGCACAGCGTGTTCATCAGGGTTGACTTCCCGGCGTTCACCCTTCCGGTCAGATAGACCTTCGCTGCCCTGGAAAGCCCTTGTGCGCTCTCGAGAAGTTCCCTGGCGGACCCGACGGCCGCCTCAAGGGCATCCACTGGGTCATGCCGGCACCGGCTGCTCTCCTCGGGGAACTCGATGGACCCCTCGATGTCCTCCAGGGCTTTCGAGATCATCTTTTGAAGGGCGGGCACGGCAACGTCAAGCGGGTCCGCCTTGCGGCCCGTCTCCACCGCCGCGGCCAGGGCAAGTATCTGCTGGCCGGACACCCTTCCGTTGCGCCAGGCCCTTCCTGTGAACTCCCCGGGCAGCGCGCCTCTGGCTCCCGCCCCGATAACTGCGTCCAGAAGGGCCGAGACGAACTCGGGTATGCCGTGGCAGATGAGTTCCACCATCTCTTCCCCGGTGTAGCTGCCGCCCTCGGGCCAGGCCAGCGCCACCACATCCCCGGCGCGCGGGATCACGGCAACAGCCCTCCGCATGCCCCTGAGCCTGCCCCCCTCAAGCCCTGCAAGACCCTCCACCAGGGCGCAGCACCCGGGGCCGGAGAGCCTCACCACCGCCAGGGCAGACAGCCCCGGCGGAGTGGCAACGGCGGCTATGATATCGTTTTCAGGGGTCACCTGGGCTCTTCGGCCTCCATCTTCTTCCTGATAAGCTCCTGATGGCCCATGGTGAGAAGGTTGAACACCATCCAGTAAAGGTTCATGCCGGCCGCGAACTTCATGAAGATGTAGCTCATGAACACCGGCATCAGGTACATCATGCCCTTCTGCTGCTGCATCGAGGCCGAACTCATCTTCTGCTGGATGATCATGAACGCGGCGCTCACAAGCGCCATGAGCCCTATCCCGTGAAGACCGAGGATGGGGGCCTGGAACGGGATGAGTATCTCCGGCCTTGACAGGTCGGTCATCCACAGCACGAAGGGAGCGCCCCTGAGTTCCACTGCGTTCCCCAGAACCCTGTACATGGCGAAGAACACCGGCATCTGCAGAAGCATGGGAAGACACCCTCCGAGAGGGTTGGCGCCGGACTCCCTGTAGAGCTTCTGCATTGCCTGCTGCTGTTTCTGCGGGTCGGCCGCGTATTTCTGCTGTATCTCCTTTATGGCCGGGGAAAGCTTCTGCATCTTCTGCATGGCCACGAAGCTCTTCTTGGTGAGGGGCATCATAAGGAGCTTGAGTGTGAAGGCCAGAACGATTATCCTGAGGCCCCAGTTGCCAATGAACGAGAGAACGCGGTCGAGATACAGGAAGATCAGCTGAGCAAGCTGTCTGACCACGGGAAAGCCGAAGTCCACCATTTTGCCGGTGTCGCTTCCCAGGCCGGTCAGGACCGTGTAGCTCACGGGTCCGGCGTAAACAGTGACGTTCTCCGCTTCCAGTGAAACTTCGGGGGAGCTTCCGGCACCAGGTGCGACAAATCCGCTGACCCTCTCCCGCGACTGCGGAAGAAGCACGATGCAGAAGTACCTTGATGAGGCGGCGACCCACCTGCTGTTGCCGGTTCCCTCAAGCGCATCGATGGCGGTTGCTTTCCTGCGTGTCATCTTGTTGGTGTACCAGCAGGCGGAATAATACTGCCTGAGGTCGGCCCCGGCTTCCGTGACCGGTATCGCCCCGGACTGCACGGTCATCCTGCCGGAAAGCCCTTCCTCGGATACGTCGAAGGCGTAGGATCCGCTTCTGAACCTGAAGGTGCGGGTGGCGCTCCCGGCGGTCATCACCACTTCGGCATCTCCGGCGACCACCACGGTGTCCGGGCTGTTGCAGTGGAAGGCCACCGGTTCGCCCCTGGAGTTCATCGCCATGAGCCATGGTTCCCTGGCAAGGTTCACCGCTTCCCCGGAGGCATCCCCTGTAAGATCGGGGTAGCTGTTCAGCGACCAGCGGGTGACGCCCCCGCCGAAGGTTGTCAGACGGGCGTCCACGAGGACCGATTCGCCGTCCATTATCAACACGGTTATTGCTCGTGGGGATGTCTGCTCTTCATGGAAGTCCACCGGTGGCTCAGGCTCGGGCTGGTCAGGGGCAAGGAGTTCGGGGGCCGTTTCCCGCACCTCTCCCGTCTGCGCTGGAGGGGTGGTCGTCCTGGGGCCGGCCAGGAACCAGCTCAAGGCCAGGACCGCCATCATGAGCGCGGCTGCTAGAAGCATTCGTGACTGGTCACTGATCGCCATCGTTCCCTTCCTCCGGTACGGGGTCGTATCCTCCCCGGTTCCATGGGTTGCACCTGAGTATCCTCTTCAGTGCCAGTCCCGATCCCCTGGCAACGCCGAACCTTTCCACCGCTGTTCTGGCGTAGCTGCTGCATGACGGCGTGAAGCGGCATGACCTTGGCAGAAGAGGGGACAGGAATCTCCTGTATCCGTCTATCAGGAAAAGGACCATGCCCTTCATCTCCTGGCTTCCGTAACCAGCTTGTTGAAGTCATCGCGGAGCGCTGGCCATCCGATCTCCCTGAGCTTCACCAGCGGCGTCACTACGGCGTCGAATCCCCGGCCTTCACGGTCCTCGCGGGCCAGCTGCCTGAGCCTTCTTCTGAACAGGTTCCTCTCCACGGCATTCCCTGTTCTTCTCGATACGGAAAACCCCAGGCGTATAACGCCCAGGGTGTTTCTGCAGTGTCTCGCCTTTACTGTTCCGCCGGTGAATCGGTTCCCCGACTTGAAAAGGCGGATGAACTCCGGAGTTCTCTTCAGGGAAAAACACGGGGTTCCGGTTCTGTCAGCCCTAGGGCACCAGTCTTTTGCGGCCCTTCCTTCTTCTGGCATTCAGAACCTTCCTGCCGCCCCGGGTGGCCATTCTGGCCCTGAACCCATGCTTCCTTACCCTTGAGATCCTGCTGGGCTGATAGGTTCTCTTCATGACCCGTTCCTTCTTGACTAAACCGGCGGCTGGTTGCCCCGGGAAACAAAAAATGCCTATTCCAATGGGAAGCGGAATTTTACTAATTCACGCGGGGCGTGTCAAGCTCTTTTCCGCCCTTGCCAACGGAAAAGAAATCAACATGTTCTGGTCTGTATCGAGCGGCCCGGATTTTCATTCAATTGCTGTGCAAGTGTTTACTACGGCCGGAGGTGTGTTGAAAACTATGTTGATCATTGCTGACCCTGTTGTGTGCATTCGTCTTACGGCTCTTCTCAGATGTTCCTGAGCAACACATCCGAGTCCGCCTGGTCCCAGTGTCTTTCGATGGCGAAGGAGCGGCTTGGGCTCGATACGTTCAACTCGTGGCTGGCCGGCTCCAGGTTCGTGAGCTTCGAGTACGAGACATTCACCGTTGAGTTCAAGGACGATTTCAGCGCCGGTTTCGTCTCAGCCCACTTCTCCGAGAAGCTCCGGCCCATCCTGGCTGAGCTTCTGGAATGCCCCGACCTCCATTTCCGCGCCATCTCCGCGTCCCGCAGCGTCCCTGCAAGGCGCGAGAACCTTCTCCCAACCATGCTGAGGTCAACCTACACCTTCGAACGGTTCATCGTTGACGACAACAACAGGCTCGCCTACGCAACAGCGGTCTCAGCCGCGAAGAACATGGGCTCCGATCTTGCCAACCCCCTATTCATCTACGGCGGGGTCGGCCTGGGCAAGACCCACCTCATCCAGGCTGTGGCCCACTACGTAAGCAATCACAGGCCCGACCTTCTGGTCCGCTACATATCAAGCGAGGCATTCCTGAACCAGCTCGTTGCAGGCTTCAACAACAAGAGCACCATGGAGGCGTTCGAGAAGCGTTTTCGTGACGTTCACTACCTTCTCATGGACGACGTTCAGTTCTTCGGCGGAAAGCAGGTCCTCGAGCAGAAGCTCTTCCACATCTTCAACGACCTTTACCTTCAGGGAAGGCAGATCGTTCTTACGTCGGACAGGCCTCCCCATGAGATAGAGCCGCTGGAGGAGCGTCTTGTCTCAAGGTTCCAGTCCGGCATCGTTGCCGATATCAAGCCGCCGGGCCTTGAGACAAGGGTCGCCATTCTCAGCCAGATCGCCAGGGAAAAAAGGATCTCCATAGAAGACGAGATCATGTACCTGATCGCGGACTCGGTTAAGTCCAACGTACGCCAGCTCGAGGGTGTGGTCAACCTCATTGCCGTGCGCTCCCAGGTTCTGAACATCTCCATAACCAAGGACCTTGTTCGCAACATAATCGCCGAGTCTTTGGGAGCGGGAACGCGCCATCTTAACCCGGGCAGCATAACAAGCGCCGTGGCGGAAGCCTTTTCCATCAACCCTGCGCTGATAAGGGGAAAGCAGCGCAAGCGCGAGGTACTTATCCCCCGGCATGTTTCCATGCTGCTCATAAGGGACCTGACCGACACACCCCTTACGGAGATCGGCCGCTTCTTCTCGGGCCGAGACCATTCCACGGTTCTCAATGCCATTGCACGGATCAAGGAGATGATGGCCGAGAACCCTTCCCTGAAGAGGAAGGTTCAGGACGTGAAGGAAAGCCTCACCAGCTGACGATGTTCAAAAACCTCCTGCTTTCCTGTGGAAAAAGTGTTGATGCTCCTTACGGAAATCACTTTCGCGAATGATTGTGGGAAAAACCGTTTCTCCAATCCCGTTGCCCACGGGTTTTCAACACCTCGAACTACCTGCCCGCCACCCCCGGAGCCTTACTTTTCCACAAATCCACATGTATAATTGTGATGACTATTCTTTAGATGTTTGAACTCTACCTCTCTGTAACTGTGTGGAAGGAGAGATGCGCATGGTGAAGCTTCTGGTATCCTACGGAGACCTTCTCAAGGGCCTTAGCATTGTGGCCAATGCTCTGCCTCCAAAAACTAGTCTGCCGTCCCTGACCAACATTCTTCTCGAGACCCAGGGCGACCGGTTGAGCCTTGCCGCCACCGATC
This sequence comes from uncultured bacterium, assembly GCA_964541235.1. Lineage (GTDB taxonomy): Bacteria > Fermentibacterota > Fermentibacteria > Fermentibacterales > JCC-6 > UBA6080. The sequence continues at coordinate 45,476 of CAZIPI010000014.1, forward strand.
TCGACACCTCTGTGATCACATCGGTGCCGGCCACCATCAGCACCCAGGGATCGGTGGCCCTTCCAGGCAAGAAGCTTCTCGAGATCGTAAAGGAGCTTCCCGGCGGCGACATTCACATCGGCGGCTCCGGAAGCAGGATCACCATTTCCTGCGGCAACAGCAACTTCATCCTTGCGGGGAGCAGCAGGGACAGCTTCCCGTCCCTTCCTTCCGCCAGCGAGGTTTCCTTCACCGAACTGCCCATAAAGGCGGTATCGGAAGCGGTGAGGAAAACCGCGTTCGCCGTGGCGTCCGACGACTACCGGCCCGCACTCAACGGCGCGCTCTGGAAAATGGGGCCCGAGGGGCTTGAGATGGTGGCCACCGACGGGCACCGCCTGGCCCGGATGCGCCTTTCAGAGCTTGTCTCCCAGAAGCCCATGGAGGCCATCGTGGCGCCCAAGGCATTGAACCTTCTGGGCCGGCTGGGCGAGGACGAGAACATCCTTCTCGGCTCCCAGGGCACGCAGATCTGCTTCAAATCAGGAGAGACGGCGGTGTTCAGCAGGATCATCGAGGGGCCCTATCCCCCCTACGAGAAGGTGATACCCGGGGAGAACCCGTTCCTGCTCACCGTGAACCGCGTTGACATCATAGCCAGCCTGAGAAGGATGAGGATCATTGCGAACCCTGCAACCCATCAGGTTCGTTTCACCCTCGAACAGGGGAGGATGATACTTCAGGCCGAGAACACCGATGCAGGCGAAGCCAGGGAGGAACTCCAGGCCCGTTTCGACTCCGACCCGCTGCAGATCGCGTTCAACGGAGACTTCCTGATGGAGATACTGAAGAACATGGACAGCGAATCGGTTGTCATGAAGATAAGGGATGGGGCCACCGCAGTTGTCATAGAAGAGCTGGAACAGGATTCCGGCATGGAGTACCTGGCTCTGCTGATGCCGGTGCGGCTGGCCACCCCGGCGTAGCGAAAGGTTCTCCGCTTGTGAGGAAAGTTGCCGACATCCTGCAGTCCATGGGGTCGGAAAGGGAGTTCTCCGAGGGATATCATCGAAGCAGGGCACTGAGCCTCTGGCGCTCTGCGGTGGATCCACCCCTTTCCGAGATGTGCGTCGTGACAGGTTTCGACGACGACACCCTGCATGTTCGCGCGTCCCACCCTGCGGTCTGCATGGAGATAAGGTCCAGGTCCGCCGTCATTCTCGGCCGCATCAACGCGCTTGCCGGCCGCGAGGTTTTCAGAAGGATCCTGGTCAGGCTTTCCCAAACCCCACCGGAAAGGCTTGTTAAGGTTTGACACAAAAGAAGAAGGGGGTTTACGACGCCGATTCCATCCAGGTCCTGGAGGGGTTGGACGCCGTACGCAAACGCCCCAGCATGTACATCGGGTCCACCTCCAGCTCCGGGCTTCATCACCTGGTGTGGGAGGTCGTGGACAACAGTGTTGATGAAGCCCAGGCCGGTCATTGCGACACCATAAGGGTCGTCCTTCAACCTGATGGCGGCGTGTCCGTGGAGGACAACGGCCGGGGCATTCCCACCGACATTCACCAGAAGTCCGGTGTTTCCGCCCTTCAGGTGGTCCTCACAACGCTCCATGCCGGAGGCAAGTTCGACGACCAGAGCTACAAGGTCTCCGGAGGGCTTCATGGTGTGGGTGTGAGCGTGGTCAACGCCCTTTCCGAAAGCCTCATCGTGCAGATAGCCAAGGACGGGAGCCTCTTTGAGCAGGCTTACTCAAGGGGGAAACCACTGGAGCCATTGAAGGAGATGCCCCTGCAGGCCGGGCACAGGCCAAGGGGGACCACCGTCACCTTCATCCCCGACCAGCAGATCTTCGAAACATGCGAGTTCAGCTTCGATGTTCTTTCCAAGAGGCTCAGGGAAATCGCCTTTTTGAACAGCGGGCTGACCATTGTGCTTGTTGACCAGCGCACCCCGGACAGCAGGGAGAAGACCTTCAGGTACGACGGGGGCATAAGCTCCTTCGTGGCGTTCCTCAACGAGAACCGCTCCCCCCTTCACGATACCCCGATCTACCTCACCAGGGAGAGCTCTCTGGAGGACGGGGGCTACTTCATGGTGGAGGTGGCCATCCAGTACAACTCCGCATATCAGGAGGACGTGTTCACGTTCGTGAACAACATCAACACCATAGACGGGGGAACGCACCTCACCGGGTTCAGGGCGGCCCTGACCCGCTGCCTGAACGATTATGCCGCCAAGAACGGCATGTTCAAGAAGGCGGATGAGAGTTTCTCGGGCAACGACGTGCGGGAAGGCCTTGCTGCTGTGGTCAGCGTGAAGATCACCAACCCGCAGTTCGAGGGGCAGACAAAAACCAGGCTCGGCAACCGGGAAGTGAAGGGCACCACCGAGAACATCGTTTACAGCGGGCTCGAGCAGTTCTTCGAAGAGAACCCGGGGACCGCCAGAAAGATCGTTCTGAAGTGCCTTGATACCAGCGCAGCCCGCCAGGCCGCCAGAAAGGCAAGGGAGCTCACCAGGAGGAAGGGAGCCCTTGAAACTGCGTCACTTCCCGGCAAGCTTTCGGACTGCACCGTTCGAAATCCCGAGGAAGCAGAGCTGTTCATAGTCGAGGGCGATTCGGCCGGGGGCAGCGCGAAGCAGGGAAGGAAGAGGTTCTTCCAGGCGATCCTTCCCCTGCGCGGGAAGGTGATCAACGTTGAGAAGGCGCCGCTTCACAAGATCCTCAACAACAATGAGATAAGAACAATGGTAACGGCCATCGGCACCGGCATAGGCTCCGAGGATTTCGACCTCGGCAGGCTCCGCTACAACAAGATCATCATCATGACCGATGCCGACATTGACGGCTCGCACATACGCACCCTGCTGCTGACCTTCTTCTACCGCTACATGCCTCAGCTGATCGAAAAGGGGCACATCCACATCGCCCAGCCGCCCCTTTACCAGGTGAGGTGGGGGAAGAGCCGCCGCTACATCTTCGATGACAGGGAGCTGAAGGCCCTTCTCGAAACACTTGAGGAGCAGAAGGCAACCATGCAGCGCTACAAGGGTCTTGGCGAGATGAACCCCGAGCAGCTCTGGTCAACGACCATGAACCCGGAAACCAGGAAGCTGCTCAGGGTGAGGATGGATGACGCCGTGGAGGCCAACCACGTATTCTCCACACTGATGGGCGACGAGGTCGCCCCGAGGCGCAGGTTCATACTGGAACACGCGGGAGAGGTGCGGAATCTCGATGTCTGACGAAACAAGAATACTGCCAGTCGAACTCGAGGAGGAGATGAAGCGCTCATACCTTGACTACTCCATGAGCGTCATCGTCAGCAGGGCTCTCCCGGATGTGCGCGACGGACTGAAGCCGGTGCACAGGCGTATCCTCTACAGCATGTACGAGCAGAAGCTCACACACCAGCGGGCGTTCAAGAAGTCCGCCACGGTGGTGGGAGACGTGCTTGGCAAGTACCACCCCCACGGCGACTCGTCGGTTTACGACGCCATGGTGCGCATGGCCCAGGACTTCTCCCTGCGCCATCCCCTCGTTGACGGCCAGGGCAACTTCGGCTCCATGGACGGCGACCCGGCGGCGGCATACCGTTACACCGAAGCCAGAATGGCCAGCATAGGCGAGGAGATGCTTCGCGACATAGACCAGAGAACAGTGGACTTCCAGCCGAACTTCGACCAGCGCCTTGAGGAACCCACCGTTCTCCCCTCCGGCTTTCCCAACCTTCTGGTCAACGGCTCATCGGGGATCGCGGTGGGGATGGCCACCAACATTCCGCCCCACAACCTTCGCGAGATAGTCCAGGCCCTGCTGCTCCTGATAGAGGACCCGCACGTTCATGACGAGAAGCTGCTCTCCGTGGTGAAGGGGCCGGACTTCCCCACCGGCGCCAGGATCATGGGCACGGCCGGCATCAGGAAGGCATATCTCACAGGGCACGGAAGGATAGTCATCCGCGCCGTGTCCCACCAGGAGACGGTGTCGGGCCGTGAGTGCATAGTGGTCACCGAGGTGCCCTACCAGGTCAACAAGGCAAGGCTTATCGAGTCCATGGCCGATCTGGTGAAGGACCGAAAGGTCAACGGCATTGCAGACCTGAGGGACGAATCGGACCGGGAGGGCACCAGGATCGTTATCGTTCTCAAGCGCGAGGCCATTGCCGATGTGGTCCTGAACCAGCTTTACCGTCACAGCGCCATGGAGCTTTCATTCGGAGCCAACATGCTGGCGCTTGTTGGGCAGGTTCCCAAGCGGCTCACCCTGAGGAGGATGCTTCTCCTCTATATCGAGCACAGGCATGAGGTCGTGCTTCGAAGAAGCCAGTTCCAGCTGGAGAAGGCCGAGGCAAGGGCGCACATACTCGAGGGGCTGCTCATAGCCCAGGACAACATAGACGAAGTCGTGAGGATGATCAGGAGTTCCGCGACCCAGGATGAGGCCAAGGGCAGGCTCATGGCATCCTTCTCCCTTTCCGACCTTCAGGCCCAGGCGATCCTCGAAATGCGTCTGGGAAGGCTCACCGCTCTGGACCGCGACACGCTCAGGCAGGAGCTCGAAGACCTTCACGTGCTCATCGGAGAGCTTCGCGCCCTTCTATCCAGCCGGCAGGCCAGACTGAACGTGGTGGCGGACGAGCTGAGGCAGGTGGGGGAGAAGTGGGGCGATGACCGGAGGACCAGCATCTCCCTGACTGGAGCCGACGACCTGGAGGACGAAGACATGGTACCCGACGACCCGATGGTCATCATGATCTCCCACAGGGGGTACATCAAACGGCTGTCCGTTGACACGTGGCAGAGCCAGAACAGGGGCGGAAGGGGCAAGACCGGTGTGGTCACAAGGGAGGAAGACTTCCTGGAACAGGTTTTCACAGCAACGAACCACACCTACATCCTTTTCTTCACCAACCAGGGCAGATGCTACTGGCTCAAGGTCTTCAGGATCCCGGAAGCCGGGCGCAGCTCCCTTGGCAAGGCGCTTGTGAACCTTGTTGAACTCAGACCCGGCGAGAGGCCCGTGGCAAGGGTGTGCGTGAACAACTTTACCGAAGAGGCGCACATCGCCATGGTGACAAGCGACGGCGTGGTCAAGAAAAGCCCCCTGGCATCATACAGCAGGCCACGCCGGGGAGGGATCATCGCGGTGAAGCTCTCGGAAGGATCGGAACTGGTAAGCGCGCTGATGACCACCGGCAATGATTTCCTTCTGATAGGGACGGCGGGCGGAAAGGCCATACATTTCAGCGAACGCGAGATACGGCCCATGTCACGGAACACCTCGGGCGTGAAGGGGATAAGCCTGGAAAAGGGCGACAGGGTCGTGGCCATGACAACGGTGGACCAGGACGACCGGATCCTTACTGTCACAATGAACGGGTACGGGAAGTTCACCCATGCCTCGGCTTACAGGACGACCCATCGGGGCGGAAAGGGCATCATCAACATCTCCACCGGGGACAGGAACGGGGATGTGGTTGTGGTGGGCGTCGCCGGGCAGGAAGACGAGATCCTGCTGGTTTCCGCCGGCGGGATCGCCATCAGGCTGAGGGCTGAGGATGTGAGGGAGATCGGAAGGAACACCATGGGCGTGAAGCTCATGAGCCTCGCCGAGGGTGACAGGGTGTCCGACGCAGCGATACTCCCCCCGGAGAGCCCGAAACGGTGCCCGGAGTCCGAAGATCGATGACCAGCAAGGACGCTCTGAAGGCCAGGCTTGCAACATGGTTGTCGGTGCATGGCGAAGACAGGGCGCTGCCTCCCCCGGTATCGGTACCGGCTCTTCCCGCGGTGCGCCCGGAGGTCCTGAACGCCACTCCTGCCGCCGCCGCCGCGCTGGGAGGCCTTCCGCTGTTCAAGCCCTGGAGGAGGGCGCTGCCCGTGGCCGCGTCTCTGCTCACGGGCATGGAAGCAGGCTCCGGCGGCGCCATCTTCAAGAAGCTCCAGACCCTGAGATCCCCGCCGGCGTCCGCCGAGCTGGCCCTTGAGTGGTTTTCCGCAATTCACCTCCTTCCCCACAACCTTTGGGACCTGGGGATGGAGGGGTTCTTTCAGCTCGCCGGGACACTGTCCGAGAACGGCGGTCCCTCCGACGAACCCGGTCTCGGGAGCGCTCTCGCAAGCTGGTACAGGGTTCTGAGAAGCTGCGGCGACGGCAACCTGGGCGAAGACGCCGCGTCCTTCTGCCTTGATCTTGCAGGTTTCTGGCCGGGCCACTTCGCATACCTCTGCGACAGGCTCTCCTCGGGTGGTGAAGAAGTTCATGAGGCACTGAAGAAAGCCGCGGCCTTCAAGAATGTTTCCGAGAACAACCGGGCCGTGCTTCTGGATTTCGCCGCCGACCTGGGCTGGCTCTACCGCGGTGACGAGTTCGCCCCCCTGTGGGAGATAGTGGCCAGAAGGGGAATGCCCATTTACAGAAGGATCGCCGAGGGCATGGCCCCCATGGGCTCCATCAGGTTCTACTGCGGCGCCATGAGAGCCCTTCAGAAGAAACGGGGCATTGACGAGCTTCTCTCCGAGGAGAGGGTTCACAGGGCCATGGTCCTGTTCAGGACCGACGAGGTGGATGTGGTTGCATCCGTGCTGAAATCCAGCCCGGTAGCTTGCAGCTACCTTGACTCGCAGATGGAGATAGATCTGGCCATCGACCTCTTCTCGATACGCACCTCGGGGACCGAGAACCCTTCCTCCCTGGGGGAGGACTTCATAGAAATGGTGGACTCAGCCCAGAAAGGCATCACATACCAGGGGCTCGTCAAGTTCCTTTCCGTGATGCAGGGAAGGGTCGAGGGGGAACCCCTGGCATTCGTGAGCGGCTACCTGACCGACGCGGGTGAGAAGAGCTTCTACACCGCAGTGGACGCCATGAGGATGTACCGGATCACCGAGGTCGTCTTCTCGGTGGGAAGGACCGCTGACCGCCGCAGCCTCAGGACAGTGTTCCGGGCCCTTGACGGCGCGCCGTCGGGAAGAAGGGGGCTGGCACTGCTTGAAAGGGCCTTGTCCCGCAGGGGGAGCCACCTCCCGCACCTCGCCGCAGTTGCATCACTGCTGGTCAGGGCCGCCCCCGACGATGATGCCGCAGCATACCTGAACAGGGCCCGGGGCATGGCGGACGTGTTCTCACTGCTCACGCCCGTTGACAGGGGCAAGCTGTCGTCGGGGCTGGCTCCGGCATGGATGGAGAAGCTGCTGGACGCTGAACCGGAAGCCGAGAAGACGGTCATCCAGTTCCTCGGCAGGGTTGAGGACCCCTCCAGGAGGCTCAGGTTCCTTGACATGGTGGTGGCGCCGCTGATGCAGGAGGTCAGCGCCTCCGACCCGCTCTTCAGTGACTGCCTTGCCTTCGCGGTCACGGGCTACAATTCGGCGCCTGAGCAGGACAGGCTTCGTGAGGCCGAGAACCTGACCCTTCAGAGGGTTTTCAGGGCAGGGGGCAGGGTCGCCGCCCTGGATGTTCTGATGCAGGACTTCCTGGCAATGCCCGGATTGTCGAGGCATCGCTCCGAAGAACTGCTTGCCGGGATAAGGGCCATCTGCGACAGGTTCAGCAGACAGGCCGTCTGGCAGGAGGGCTTCGACAGGATCTTCTCCAACTTCCTGGAAGAGGGCATTAGAAGGATACTGAACGCGTTCATGGAGGTGCCCGATTCACTGGATACCGTTGACAGCGGGTTCATAGCCCGGCTGGCGGACAGGCTGATGCCGGTGAGACATGCAGGCGCCAGCGTTTCCACTGGCGCCGGGCGTTCCGCGATGGCCTTCTTCACCCAGGTCCTTCCTGAAAGCGTGTTCTTCTACCACAGGTGCCTGGATCAGCTGGCGGGCTTCCTCGAGAAGGCCATAGACATGGCCCAGAGAAGCATCGGGGGCATCCCGGCGGGCGAGGAGTTCCTCTCCCACCTGGCCGGCGAGATCCAGGAGAGCCGTGCACTCGAGTTCTCCACAAGCCTTGATGCGTGGCTCAGGGGCAACCCGGCCCCCACCGCCGAGACCGACAATTTCAACCCCGAGGAGATACTGGGTTCGTGGTACGGGATCCATGAAGCCCGGGAAGTGCCGAGGAAACGGCTGGGCGGAGTCGCTGCACTGGTGACCTCATCGCAGACCCGTCGGGAGGAACTGCTGAAGCTCTGCTCCGTGCTCAGCGCGGGTCTCGCTTCGACGGGGGTTCCGGGGGGGGATCAGCTTGATTTCCATTGCGACAGACAGGCCCTGATGAAGCTGAAGGCAACCCTGGGCGATAGACGGGACCTGCTGGACCTCTTCATATCCATCAGAAGGGGCAGGGTGCAGCCTGGAGACGAAAAGGCGGTCGCCGAGCTTTCCATGGCTGCGGAGGATACCGGCGGCGATCCGGTCCACGCCTGGGCACTCAGGAACCTGCCGCCCCTACTCAACTGCGCCCTGATGATGATGCTGGCGGAGCCCGCCGACCCTGAAAAGGCACTGGCCATTGCTGCCTCCATAGTGGAAGTGGTTGATTTCATGGGGTCCGAAGGCGCTTCGGAGCTTCTTCTGATGGTTGCCGGATGTCTTTCCGCCGCGGCGTTCCCCGGTCAGGCGCCGGACCTTCTTGAAAGGCAGCTCTTCGGACCGATGTGGAAAACAAGGGCACTTGACCGTATCGAGCTCTTCCTGGCCGGCCGTTCACAGCGCAGGCGTCTTCTCGAGCTTCTTCTGGAAAGGCTCCGTCTTGAATCCGGCACCCCCGAAAGGGTTTCTTTCATCAGGCGTTACGGAACCATGTTCATCTGCGTCTGGGGGTACGTTCTGGAGAAGCCGTTCCCGGACACCGAGAAGATCATGACCGAGGTGCTGTCCGGTTCCTGGGTTTTCACCGATGGAGGGAACCAGCCCCAGTACCCGGCGGCGCTCCAGGAGATCCACGACCTGGTGAGGGACGAGGTCAGGAAGCGCAAACACGCCTTCGGGGTGGTATCCATGGAGGAGGCCCGTGAGATCAGCGCCGACATGCGCAGGAAGTACAGGGACAACGCCGATTCGGTTGCGATCCTTCTGCGATGGACGGTTGACCCCGCAAGAGAGGACCTGCTAAGGCTTCTTGAAGAGAACGAGACCCTGCTCCAGGCCGTGAGCACCGACCACGAGCTTCTTCACCTTCTGGACATGTTCGGCGGCAACAAGGAGATCATGGGAAGGGCCGCCGGACTCGCCGCCGACCCTGCGAAGCTCAAGAAGAGCCTCTCCGACTTCTCGAGGAGAAGAGATGACTGAGAGGATCCTGGTGCTTTCCACGGGCGGCACAATAGAGATGGCGCCGGGTCAGAGGGGGCTGGTCATCGGCCCCGGGATGGAGTTCGACAGGCGCTCCGCGGGAATACCTGATACAGTCCAGCTGTTCAATGAGAGGATGTTCAGCCTTCCCAGCCCCCACATGACCCCCGGGCGGATGCTGGAGCTGACAAGACGGCTTCTCGAGATCGAGGCTTCGGGAGACTACAGCGGTGTAGTGGTCACACACGGCACAGACACCCTTGAAGAGAGCGCCTTCCTCGCCGACCTTCATCTCGTGGGAACCACCCCTGTTGTTTTCACCGCCGCCATGAGGAGCCCCGGCGAACTCGGGGTGGACGGACCCCGCAACCTCAGGGCGGCGATACTCACCGCAAATTCCGAAGTTCATGAATTGGGAGTTACGGTTGTCCTTGGCGATGAGATACATGCCGCAGGGCGCGTGACCAAGACCTGCACATCAAACACCAGCAGCTTCAACTCCCCGGGCTACGGCCCTCTGGGGTTCGTGGACGAAGACGGGGTCATCCTTCACAGGAAGCCGCTCTGGCGGCTTTCACTGCCCGGGGGGCCAGCCGTTCTTGACACCCGGGTCGGCCTTGTAAGGTGCGCAGCGGGGTTCGGAGGCGAACCGATAGATCTTCTGGCGGGCAGGGGATACAGAGGCATCGTGGTGGAGGCGTTCGGACGGGGCAACGTGGCTCCCGAGACCGCCGCGGCCATGAAGAACGCCATGGCGCAGGGTGTTGTCTGCGTCATCACCAGCCGCTGCTACGAGGGCAGGGTGCTTGGCGTTTACGCCTATGAGGGAGGATGTGTGGACCTCATGGAGGCCGGAGCCCTGACAGCGGGGGATATGCAGGGGCACAAGATACGTCTTCTTCTCATGGCGTGCCTGGGACGCGGAATGGGCGCAGAAGAGATAGGGAATGTTCTGAAGCGCCTCTGAGGGATTGGCCTGAAGACGGCTCCGGGTTAGGTTACATGGTGCCGGGACCGTTCACGGAGGGAAGATGGCAAGGAGCAATGAGGGTTTCACCATAGCCGTGATACCCCATTCCGCCCATGGCAGGAGACGGGAGCTTCGCGTTACCGGAGGCAGCGTACCCCTTTTTCATGCCGCGTTGGTGGTGGTGATCCTTGTGATAGCCGCATCGGTTTACATGTTCGCCTCCGGGGTGTTGACCCAGGGCAGGGTGGAGGCCCTGAACCGGCGTATCGCAGGCCTGCAGGACTCTCTGACCGCCGCCGCCGACCTGGGCACGCGATTGAGTGCGATTGAAGAACAGCTGGAGGAGATAAGAGCCGCCAGAAGGGTGATAGAGAACATTGCCACTCAGGGAGCCCCTTCGGTGGATTAGGCGTAAGGAGACAATGTGGGCAGAGAAGATACGGGAAATGCCATCAACTCCATCATCGGGGCCGGCAGTACATTCACCGGGGTTCTGAACGTACAGGGGGGCCTGAGGGTGGACGGTCTGGTGGATGGCGAAGTTGGCGTTTCAGCAACGCTGACCGTGGGGCACGAAGGAAGGATCAAGGGCGAGATAACGGTGGCCCAGGCGGTTATCGGCGGGACCATCAACGGCACCATTAGGGCCGAGAACCAGCTTGAGCTTCAGAACGGCTCCCGTGTCGAGGGCGATATCTACACGCGGAGCCTGGTGATAGAGGAGGGTGTTTTCTTCCAGGGCCACTGCAGCATGAGCGGCAAGGACAGTCCGCAGAAGAGCTGAACCGTTGTTTGTGGAAAAATCCGCCTCATCGTTGATAACTATGTAACTCATTTGTGTGCATGATAATGCATCACTTTTCTAAAGCCGTTTGGAATATGATATCCACAACTGCACTGTTGCCAGTGACCAGCGGAAGGGTGGATCCAGTTGAGCGAAAGCCTTGAGACGCTTCTCGCGGCGGAAGCCCGGGCGGCGGAGCTTTTGGAGAGGGCCGCCAGAGAGGCCCAGGGGGAAAGGGCTTCGATCCCCGAGGCACTGAGTGAGCTCGAGACCAGGTACGAGAGCGCCCTGGCGGCCGCAGAAGAGAGGGAGACCTCCGGGATCGTTCAGGAGGTAGGCACATACCATGAACAGCTGCGACAGATGAGGATGGCGCTGGAGGAGGAGCTTAAGGATAAGTCCAGGGAGCTGGATTCCGAGGCGTTCCGGCTTCTCAGGGCGAGAATGCTCAGGGGCGGTTGAGATGGCCCTGGAGACCGTGGTCAAGACCGAGATACTCTGCCACAGGGCCCATCTGGACCAAGTGCTGAGGCTCCTTGAGAAGTCCGGCATGGTGCACCTGGCCGATGCGGACCCGGCGCTTTTTCAGGGCCTCTCCAGGATGGACACCGGAAGCATCGAGGAGTTGCGTGAGCTGAGGGCAGAGCTGGAGAGGGCCATGCAGTTCCTGACCGGCTTCCAGCCCGGGAATGGCAGACCCGAGCTGGTGGTCACCCGCGAGGCCCTTGAGAAAGCCCTGGGCGACACATCAGCAAGAAGCGTCTCCAGGGAGGCATCGCTTCTCTCGGCGCAGTTCCAGGAAACAGAGCAGCAGATCCGCGAGATCAACGCCGGAAGGGCTCTGGCAGAGAAATGGGACTTCCTGCCCTGTCGTTTCGACATGGTTGGAAGGAAGGGCGATTTTGCGGTTTTCGCCGGCACCCTTCCCGGTTCAGCGGTGTTGGAGCCCCTTCTTCAAAATGAGTTCCCGCTCACCCGGCTGTTCGTTCACCCCGCAGACATGGTGACGGCTGTATCCCACTCATCGGAAGCGAAGGCGTTCGGCGAGAGGATCGCCTCACTGGGTTACATTCCCGGTGATTTCGCCGGCCTGGCCGCCACCCCCGCCGAGGAGACGGCAAGGCTGGACGCGATGTTGGAAACAGCAGAGAAAAGGATGGCCGAATGCCGTGAACGGGCTGGCGAACTCTCCAGAAGGGTCCCGGAACTCCGGATGATGTTCGACGCCGCCGGCCTTCTCATAACCAGACGGGAAGCAGCGTCCTCCGGTGTTTCCTCTGCGAGCGTTCTGGTCCTTCATGCCTGGATGCGGAAAGCCGATGTTCCGGTGCTGAAGGCCGAGCTCGAGAAAGTGGCCGCAGCCGGAATAGAGATAGTGGAACCCCTGGAGGGCGAGACCCCGCCGGTGTTCCTAACCGAGCACGCCACCGTTGACCCCTACCTGCTCCTTACCGACATGTTCGGAAGACCGGCAGGCTCCGACCCCGACCCGACCCCCCTTTTCGCCCCCTTCTATGCGCTGTTCTTCGGCATCTGCATTGGCGACGCCGGCTACGGTGCGGCCCTGGTGCTTGGCAGCCTTCTGGGATGGTGGCTCACCGGGAAAAGGGGAGGGAACACCAGGCTTTTCAGGCTCATCTTCCAGGGGGGGCTTGCCAGCATCATTACCGGAGTGTTCCTGGGCGGATGGTTCGGAATGGAGTTCCACTCCCTCCCGGGTTTTCTCCAGGAGCCGGCCATGCTCCTCAACGGCCTTGTTCCCGGGTACTCTCCGGGCAAGCCGGGTTTCTCCGTCTCCAACCAGTTCCTTTACCTGACACTGGGGCTGGGGCTTCTGCAGCTGTCCTGGGGAGTTCTCGTCAATCTTCCGAAAAGGCTTCGTCAGGGTGAGGGGTTCGCGGCGGTGCTGGAGCAGGGCGGATGGCTCCTTGCCATAGCCGGCCTGTTCCCCTGGCTTTTCAACCACTACCTTCTCAACGGAGCCCTTTACGACATCAGCGGCCCCGCTGACCGCTTCTTCCTTCTCATGCTTGCAGCCGGCGCTCTGCTGATCTTCGTCATGGGCGGCAGGTCCGCTGGAAGCATCGGGGGCAAGGTGGGGCTGGGAGCCTACGCCACATACGGGATCGTAAACCTTCTCGGTGATGTCCTGAGCTACTCCAGGCTTTTCGCGCTGGCCCTCTCAAGCGCCATCATTGCCCAGGTCATAAACGAGATAGCGGGTATGCTGGCCGGAAGCATGGCCGGCATAGGGATCGTGCTCGCCATTGTGGTGCTTCTTGCCGGGCATGCGTTCAACCTGGCCATGGCGGTCCTTTCCGGCTTCATCCATACCGCCAGGCTCCAGTTCGTTGAGTTCTTCGGGAAGTTCTACGACGGCACGGGCGTTCCATTCTCGCCTCTCCGCTTCGAGCCGCGTTTCGTCCGTATCGGTGAATCGAGATGATCGCTACCATTCCACAGGGAGGACAACAAGTGACAGTCTATCTCATCGCCTATCTCGGCGCCGGCATTGCCTGCGCCCTCGCGGGGATCGGCAGCTCCATCGGCGTGGGTATCGCGGCCCAGGCCAGCACCGGGGTCATGAGCGTTGACCCGAAGAAGTTCGGCAAGCTCCTTCTGCTCTCGGCCCTGCCGGGCACCCAGGGCATCTACGGGTTCGTGATTGCCTTCCTGCTCCTTCAGAAGATCGCTGGCTTCACGGCCCTCGAGGCATCCGACGCGTGGAAGGTGTTCGCGGCCGGCGTTCCGGTGGCCCTTGCAGGTCTTCTTTCCGGAATATTCCAGGGCAAGGTCTGCGCTTCAGGCGCCATGATGACCGCCAAACAGCCCGGCGAATCCGGAAAGGCACTGATCCTCGCGGTGTTCGTGGAGTTCTACGCCATCCTGGGCTTCCTCGTCAGCTTCCTCATGCTCGGGCAGATCGGTTGAGCGGAATGTCCCTCGAGACCATAAGACAGAAGATAATCCAGGATGCGGAAGCGGAAGGCGAGAGGATCCTCTCCCAGGCCAGGCACGAGAAGAAGGCCGCCCTTGAGGAGGCCAGGGCCAGGCTCACCGCCAGGGCCGAGAAGGACAAGGTCAGGCTTCTGGAAAGCCTGAAGCAGAGGAAGGCCCGGCTTCGTGAGCAAGCCCTCAGGGCGGAGGAGAGAAGTCTTCTGAACACGCGCAGAAGGCTGATAGACGAAGCTCTTCACAAGGCCGTTGCAAGCCTGGCATCCTCTCCTGATTACGCTTCCATAATCGAATCCCTCCTGGCCGGCTGCGATTTCACCGGGGAAGTTGAGGTGATCATCTCGGCCGCCGATGCCGGGAGGATCAACCAGCAGTTCCTTGACAGGCACTCCTCAGACATGGTCAGGTTCCGTCTCTCCGATCAGCGTCACAATGCCAGGGGAGGGCTTATTCTCAGGTCCGGCAGAGTGAGCAGGAACGCCACGCTGGACATGATGGCCTCTCTGGTGCACGAAGAGATGGTGATGGAGCTATCCCGTATGCTTCCCCTGAAGAGGATGGAGAACCTGTGAGTTCGTCCTGGGAGTATGCGGCGGGCAGGATCAGCGCCCTTGAGGTCACTCTTCTCTCCCCCAGGCACTGGGGCCAGATAATCGGCTCCGCCGGCGTGGAAGAACTTCTGAAGGTACTGGGCGAAACCTGGTACGGGCGCCTCATCCACGGAGACAGCCTTGAAGAAGCGCTCCCCGGAGCGCTTTCCGCGGCGGAGGACGAGCTCCTGGAGCTTGGTCCGGACCAAAGGCTGGCAAGGGCGATCCTTCTTCGCAGGGACGTGAGGAACGCCAGGTACACATGGAAGGACATGGCCTCCGGAGGAGATGGAGCGGTTCCCCTGGAAAGGGACGGTACCCTCCCGGCGCAGCTCTTCGCCAGGGCCTGGAACGATCCGGCTTCAGCCGATGAGCTTCCCAAGGAATTCCGCGCCGCCATGGGCGGCATACAGGAGGTATCCCAGGGAGGGTCCCTCAGGGTTGACCTTCTGATGGACCAGCTGGCCGCTGATATTGAACGGGTTCACCTGGGGAGCCTTGATTCCGGGCTCGGATCGTTCGTGGCAGCCAGGCTCGAGTTGCGGAACTTCCTCACCGCCGGCAGGCTGGGGATCGAAGGTATCGCAGGCGGTCAGTTGGGGGGGTGGCTGTTCCCGGGGGGTTTGCACTCCATTGAGGAAGTGATGGAAGCATGCAGAAAGGGAAGGCTCCCCGATCTTCTGGCGGAGACCGCCGGATTCGAAACTGCGGCAGCGGCCCTGAAGGAAGGGCTGGAAGGCGGCTCATTCCTGGCTTTCCAAAGGGAGAGCGACAGAATTCTGCTTGAAACGGTCTCCAGTCTGGGGAAGCGGTCCGCTGGACCCGGGCTTCTGGCATCGTACGTGCTGGGTCGGGAGATGGAGACTGTCCACCTGAACCTCGTGGCCGCCGCGAAAAGGGCGGAAATGAATACGGCGAAGCTGCAGATGCGGCTTCCCAGGTGAAGGAGATTCGATGACCGAAGGGCGCACGGCATTCATAGGTGACGCCGACTCGGTGCTTGGATTCAGGGCCCTGGGGGTGGAGACCTACACGCCCGGCGACCGGGAAGGCGCCCGGAAGACCTTTCAGCGTCTTGTGAAAGAGAGGGTCTCGGTGATTATGCTCACCGAGGACATGCTGGAGAAGCTCGAAGACATGGTGAACGACACGCTCGGCCTGCCGGTACCGGCAGTGGTGGTTCTGCCCGGGGTTTCCGGAAGCCGCGGCCGGGGCGAGGATGCCATAAGAACACTGATCATCAAAGCCGTTGGAGTAGATCTGATGAGCGAGGATGAATAGCCGGAGGAAGCCGAATGCTGCAGGGAAGGATTGACAAGATAGCCGGGCCCCTGGTGGTGGCCACTGGAATGACCGAGGCCAGGATGTACGATGTTGTGTATGTCTCCGACTATCGGCTGATCGGCGAGATCATCGAGCTGAAGGGTGACAGGGCCAGCATCCAGGTTTACGAGGAAACGGCGGGGCTCAAACCCGGAGACCCTGTTTACGAAACGGGCCTTCCGCTTTCCGTAGAGCTTGGCCCGGGGCTTCTCACCTCCATCTACGACGGTATTCAGCGTCCTCTCGACAAGGTGAGGGAGCAGGCGGGGGACTGGATCGGCAGGGGAATAAACATTCCCGGCCTCGACCATCAGAGGAAGTGGCCCTTCACCCCCCTGATAAGCCCCGGAACGTCCACCCATGGCGGGGAATTCATCGGCAGCGTAGAGGAGACGGAACTCATCACTCACCGGGTCATGGTCCCGCCGGATACCCGCGGTGAGGTGACATGGGTCGCCGATGCGGGTGAATACACCATAGACGAACCGGTGGCGAAGCTCAAGACCTCCGACGGTTCCGTTCTCGAACTTCCCATGCTTCAGAAGTGGCCGGTGAGAAAGCCGAGGCCCTTCGCTACCAAGCTGGCGCCCAACGAACCCCTCATAACCGGCCAGAGGGTTGTGGACGCCTTCTTCCCTGTGGGGAAGGGCGGAACGGCATGCGTTCCCGGCCCCTTCGGCAGCGGCAAGACTGTCATCCAGCACCAGCTGGCGAAATGGGCCGATTCCGAGGTGGTGGTCTACGTAGGGTGCGGGGAACGCGGCAACGAGATGACAGACGTGCTCCAGGAGTTTCCGGAGCTCGAGGATCCCAAGAGCGGAAAACCCCTGATCCTGAAGACGGTTCTGGTGGCCAACACCTCGAACATGCCCGTCGCCGCCAGGGAAGCCAGCGTCTATACAGGTGTAACCATCGCCGAGTACTTCAGGGACATGGGGTATTCGGTGGCCCTCATGGCTGACTCCACAAGCCGCTGGGCCGAAGCCATGAGGGAGATGAGCGGCAGGCTGGAGGAGATGCCCGGCGAGGAAGGCTACCCGGCGTACCTTGGAACCCGCATCGCCGAGTTCTACGAGAGGGCCGGCAAGGTGGAGTGCCTGGGCGGGGACGACCGGACGGGAGCGCTCACCGTCGTAGGCGCGGTGAGTCCCGCGGGGGGCGACCTGTCCGACCCTGTGGTGCAGGCGACCCTGAGGGTGGTGAAGGTGTTCTGGAGCCTGCAGGCCAACCTGGCCTACATGCGCCATTTCCCGGCCATAGGGTGGCTGGACAGCTACTCGCTCTACATCAGGAACCTAAGGGACTACTACGACGAAAGCCTGGGGCAGGACTGGGTGAAAATGGTCTCCAGGGCCATGGCCCTTCTGCAGGAGGAGGCGAACCTGCAGGAGATAGCCAGGCTGGTGGGAGCCGAGTCGCTCTCGCCTGAGGACCAGCTGGTGCTCTTCACCAGCCGTTCGCTCAGAGAGGATTTCCTTCATCAGAACGCTTTCCACCCTGTGGACACCTACGCTTCCATACGGAAACAGAAGGCCATGCTGGAAACCATCATGCACACCCACGACGCGATGGGCCGCGCCCTGAAGGCCGGAGTGGCTCCCAGGGACCTCTTCGCCTTTCACAACAGGGAGAAGATCTCGGGCATGCGCTACATCCCCGAGGAGCATATCCCGGCCATCACGGAACTCAAGGACATTATCACCGGCGAACTTGACTCCATGGTCGAGAAAGCCCGACTCTAACCGGAGGTGACGACTTGATCAAGGAATACACCACAACCGTTGAGATCTCCGGCCCGCTGATGCTTGTGGACGGAGTCTCTGATGTGAGCTTCGAGGAGCTGGTGGAGATCGAACTTCCCTCGGGCGAGATCCGGCACGGCAAGGTCCTCGAGGTTGACTCGCACAAGGCTCTGGTCCAGCTTTTCGAGGGCTCCAGCGGCACCGACCTTGACCGGTGCCGGGTTCGCTTCCTGGGAAAGGGAGTCGAGCTGGGTGTCAGCATCGAGATGCTCGGAAGGGTGTTCGACGGACAGGGAAGACCCCGCCCCCCCTTCGATACCGCTCCCCCCATCGTTCCCGAGAAGATGGTGAACATCAACGGCGCCCCGATCAACCCCTTCGCCAGGGACTACCCTGCCGAGTTCATACAGACCGGGTTCAGCAGTATCGACGGGATTAACACCCTCGTCAGGGGGCAGAAACTCCCCGTCTTCAGCGCCAACGGCCTTCCGCACGGCGAAGTAGCGGCCCAGATCGCACGCCAGGCAAGGGTGCTCGGGAAGGGGGAGAACTTCGCCGTGGTCTTCGCCGCCATGGGGATCACCTTCGAGGAGGCGGACTACTTCATTCGCGATTTCAAGGCCACCGGCGCCATGGACCGGGCCGTTGTCTTCCTGAACCTGGCCGACGACCCGGCCATCGAGAGGATAGCAACCCCAAGGATGGCCCTGACAGCCGCCGAATACCTGGCGTACGAGAAGGACATGCACATCCTGGTGATCCTCACCGACATGACCAACTACTGCGATGCCCTGCGGGAGATCAGCGCTGCCCGCAAGGAGGTTCCCGGAAGAAGGGGATATCCGGGCTATCTCTACACCGACCTTGCCTCGATCTACGAGAGGGCAGGCCGGATCAAGGGAAGGAAGGGGTCCATCACCCAGATACCCATCCTGACCATGCCCGAGGATGACAAGACCCACCCCATCCCCGACCTCACCGGCTATATCACCGAGGGGCAGCTCATCCTCAACCGCGAACTTCACAAGAAGGGCATCTACCCGCCGATGGACGTCATGGAATCCCTTTCCAGGCTCAAGGACAAGGGCATCGGCAGGAACAAGACAAGGGAGGACCACTCGGACCTCTTCAACCAGCTGATGGCGGCCTATTCTGCGGGAAAGCAGGCGCGCGAGCTGTCCGTCATCCTGGGGGTCGCCGCCCTGAGCGCGCTCGACAGGCATTTCCTGGAGTTCGCCGAGGAGTTCGAGAAAAGGTACATCAGCCAGGAGGACCACGAGGACAGGGGCATAGAGGATACGCTCAACCTGGGATGGGAGCTTCTGAAGCACCTTCCAAGGGAGGAAATGAAGCGCATCCGTCCCGAGTACCTCGACCGCTACTGGCCAGTGGACAAGGACTGACATGGCTCTGCAGGTCCGAGCAACAAGAATGGAGCTGCTTCAGCTGAAGCGCCGCGTGAAGCTTGCCCGCAGGGGCCACAAGCTTCTCAAGGACAAGCTGGACGAGCTTATGCGGCAGTTCAAGATACTGATAGCAGACTACGAGGGAGCCAGGGCAAACCTGGAAAAGGAACTTCAAGGCGCATACTCGCGGTTCCTCTTCGCCAGGGCAGCCATGAACCGTGAGGCAATGATGGACGCCCTGTCCCAGCCTGGAGCCAGGGCTGTGGTGGCTACCGACACCAGACGGGTGATGAACCTCACACTGCCCGTCTTCAGGGTTTCCGTGGAGGGGAACGTGAGGAACTACGGCCTGTACGACACCCCGCCCGAACTGGATGAAGCCCTGGAGGTTTACAGGCAGCTGCTTCCCGCCATAATCAGGCTCGCGGAAAAGGAGAAGGCCATAATCCTAATCGCCCACGAGATAGACTCCACCCGGCGCCGGGTGAACGCCCTGGAGTATGTTCTCATCCCTGACTACGAGGCCGCCATCTCCAGGGTCAGGCTGAAGCTCGCAGAGATGGACAGGTCCAACACAACCAGGCTGATGAAGGTCAAGGAGATGGCCGACGCCAAGCGCAGCATCTGAATTGAGGGACACCATACTAAATTATCTTACAGAATTTTCCGGATTTCTTTAACAAAATTCAG
>CAZIPI010000015.1:0-60122 GCA_964541235.1 uncultured bacterium
GCCCTTCGTTGCTGCACGCCATTGGGGTATAGTTCCAGTGACCTTCCCGACTGCCCCGACTCCCCGTGACCGGAAAGGAGCCCTTCATGCTGTTCACGGTTCTATGCGCACTCGCCGCATCACCCGGTCATGAGGAGAGCAGGGACCTTTTTTACGAGTCCTACTTCTCAGCCCCGTTCCCCGGAAGGGTGGATTCGCTTCTGGCCCTTCTGGAGAGGGAGCCGGACCTTCCCGCCTACTGGAGGGGGCTTGCCCGGATGTACTGCTGCGCGGATACCACAAGGACCGATTCCCTCCTTCAGGAATGGATTCGGGAGCTGCCGTGGGATCCGAGGGCATGGCTCCTTGCAGCGGAGACATCCCTGGACCGGGAGCAATTCGACAGGGTTACGGTTGCCGCGGACAGGGGGCTGGAGGCCTTCGCTCTCTGGCGGCCTGAAGGGGTTCCCGAGGCCGAGTGGCTTCTGGTGGCGCCCGCGCTTCTGAACGACCTGAAGCTCCTGCGCTGCCAGGGGTTCTACGGAAGGGGCGACAGGATGGCGGCGCTGGAAGAGCTGGCTCCCCTTCTGGAACCCGGGCTCTTCCATGTGGACGACTACCACACGGGGGCCAGGTACCTGTTCACTGCGGGTACCTGGCATCTTGAGATGGGCTACACTCTGGGCGCTGTTGACCTTCTTCTGCGTTCGGCAGTCGAGGGCGACATGAGGAACATGTGGGCGTCAGGGGCCGACAGCCTTCTTCATGAGATCCTCGGGGACGGGTACATGACCCGCTGCAGGGCGCTGGCGGGGTACACCGGGCCGGTTTTCCAGGAGGTGCCCCTCCCCGATCCCGTACCCGGCACCAGGCACTGCTGGGGCCATGTCGATCATGACGGCAGGCCCGACCTTCTCTCCGGGGGAACGGTACTGCTCAACACGCCCGGCGGGTTCGTCCGTTACGATTCACTCCCGGTGAACGGAGGCGTGATTGCGGACCTGAACGGCGACGGACTCACGGACATACTCGGCCTGGGGAGACAACCGCTGCTCTTCCTGGCCACCGTGGAGGGGGGTTTCCGGGAGGCCGCGCTGTCAATGGGACTGGACTCGGTGATGGCTCAGGTGGAGGGGGCGGCGGTGCTGGACTGGAACGGCGACGGATACCCCGACATATACCTTGCCGTGTACGAAGACCCTGACAGCATGGGGCTCGGGCGGCCGGACGCCTTCTACCTTGGAGGCCCTTCGGGGTTCACCAGGGCTCCGGGTTTCCAGCTGGACCCTCCCCTGTGCGGACGGAGCGTCTCGGTGGTTGACCTTCACGGGAACGGTTCGCCCTCCATCTTCGTGTCCAACTACCGCCTCGACCCCAACGTCCTCTGGGAAAATGTTGACGGCCAGCCGGTGAACACGGCGCAGGAAAGGGGGCTGGCCGGGGTTGAGACCGAGGGCGCCTGGGGCCACACCATTGGAAGCGCATGGTGCGACTTCGACATGGACGGCGACATGGATGTGTTCTGCGCCAACCTTGCCCACCCGCGCTTCATCACCTTCTCGGACAGGAGCATGCTTCTCCGGAACGACGGGGGCGTCTTCACCGACACGAGGGCGGAGATGGGGATCAAGTACGACGAGACGCACTCCTTCCCGGTCTGGGGCGACTTCAACCTCGACGGTCTGCCCGACCTTTTCGTAACGAGTGTCTATCCGGACCGCAGGAGCTTTCTCTACATCAACACCGGCGACGGCTTCACCGACGTCACATGGCTGGCCGGGGCCAGGGTGTTCGATGGCTGGCATGCCTCTTCGGTTGATTTCAACCTCGACGGCATCCCGGACATCACTGTGAACACGGGCGGGTTCCTGAAGCTTCTGAGCACCGCCCCCGAATGGGCCGGGGAGCCCTGAAAGACTTGCGCCAAGGGCCATTTACGGGTATTTTCCGGCACCATGGAAGGAGCAAAGCTTGCCCTGCGAAAACACCCCGTCCATCTCGGGGTTCACCTTCGTCCGGGATGCGGTGAGGCTTGACTATCCCATATGTGAGGCCATTCGATCCATACTGCCCATAGTGGATGAGTTCGTGGTGAACCTGGGGGACTGCACCGACAACACCCGGGAGATCATCGAGGCCATAGGCGACCCGAAGATAAGGCTCATCCATACACCATGGAACCCCGAGCGTTTCGTCAGGGGGGCCACGAACGCGGACCAGACCAACATCGCCCTGGACCACTGCAGCGGTGAATGGTGTTTCTACCTCCAGGCGGACGAGGTGGTGCACGAAGACCATCACCGGCGGATCCTCGACACCATTCAGGCATGCCGGAGCCGGCCCGAGGTTGACGGCCTTCTCTTTTCCTACAACCACTTCTGGGGTGACTACAGCCGTGTCCACCGCAGCCACTGCTGGTACAGCCACGATATCCGGGTGATAAGGGCCGGCAGGGGTGCAAGGAGCTGGAAGAGCGCCCAGAGCTTCAGGAAGGAAGACGGCAGGGAGAAGCTGAGGGTGGTTGACTGCGGCGCCTGGATCTACCATTACGGATGGGTCAGGCACCCGCTGGTGATGAAACGGAAGCAGAAGGCACTGGATCGGCTCCACCATGACCCGGCCTGGGTGGCCAGGCACCACGGCGACACCGAGGTTCCCTGGGATTACGGACCCCTGTCCAGAGTGCCGCTCTTCAAGGGAACCCACCCTTCCGTAATGAATGAGAGGATCAGCGGCAAGAACTGGAGGGCCGAGGACTACTCCAACCCCGGAAAACCGCCACGGCATGAGCACCTGCTCCTGTCCATGAGGCTCCACACGGGGCTAGAGCGTCTCCTGGGATTCAAGATAGGCGGATACAAGAACTGGAAGCTCCTTCCAGCGGTAACGGAGGCAAAAAGTGGCCGTACCATTCCTTGATCTCAAGTCTATCTACAACCAGATACGAAGCGAGGTCACGCCGGAGATCAACGAGGTCCTCGAGAGCTGCGGGTACGTTCTGGGTCCCAAGGTGGCGGGATTCGAGGAGAGTTTCGCAAGGATCTGCGGAACCCGTCACTGCATAGCGGTATCCAACGGCACCGCGGCCCTGCACTGCATGCTGGCCTCGTCCGGACTTCAGCCCGGCAGCGGCGTCATCGTGCCCCCCAACACCTTCACGGCCACTGTGGAGGGTATCATCCTTGCGGGGATGGTGCCGGTCTTCGTGGACGCCGAGGACACGACCTGGAACCTCGACCCCGACCTGGTCTCATCCTTCATCTCGAAGCACGGCAGAGGCGGTTCCGTGGTTGACCCCAGGACCGGCGCCGTGGTGAGGGCCATCATGGCGGTAGATCTCTACGGGCAGCCGGCTGATCACACACGGCTGGAGAAGACAGCGCAGGAGCACGATCTGATGCTTTTCGAAGACGCGGCACAATCCCATGATGCGGAGCGTGACGGCAGACCCGCGGGTTCCTTCGGGAAGGCTGCCTCTTTCAGCTTCTATCCCGGGAAGAACATGGGAGCCTTCGGGGAGGGCGGCGCCATAACAACCGACGACGGTGAGCTGTGCAGCCGGGCCAGGAGCTTCCGCGACCATGGCTCGCGGGAGAAGTACTACTACGACTGCGTGGGGCATAACTACAGGATGTGCGCCATCCAGGGAGCCGTGCTGGGCGTGAAGGCCAGGCACATTCATGGATGGAACGACCAGCGAAGGGAAGCGGCGGCAGTTTACTGCACCCTTCTGGAAGGTCTTCCGGTCCAGCTCCCCATCGAGGTCTCGCGGCACGTGTATCACCTCTACGCCATCCACACCCCTTCACGCGACGCCCTCAGGGAGTTCCTGCAGGCCCGTGGGATAGCCACAGGTCTCCACTACCCCCACCCCCTCCACCTTCAGAAAGCCTACTCCTATCTTGGGCACTCGAGGGGCGATTTCCCGGTATCGGAGCGCAACTCGCTGGAGAACCTGACCCTGCCCATGTTCCCGGGGATCACCCCTGAGCAGCAGCGGGAGGTGGCGGACGCCATCAGGGCCTTCTTCGGGAACGGGTAACCGGTGAAAAGGGGCAAGACCCTGAAGCTCAACCGTATCTATCAGGCTCTCGCGGTCCTGACGGACACCCTGTGCCTTGCCGCGGCGTTCATCCCTGCCGTGATGATCAGGTTCCGCAGACCGGACATCTACCCGGTCAGCACCTACCTGGCCACATGGGCCTTCTACGCGCTTTGGCTCTTCGTTTTCGGCATAGTCGAGAACCTGCACTCATTCCGCACATCCATGAACCGGATCATGTACTCCTACAGAATGATCCGCCTGGTGCTGGTCACCACGGCGATCTACGCGCTCTTCGTCTTCCTGTTCCGGAACAACAGGGGAATGTTCATCGAGAGCAGGATAGTCATCGTCCTTCTCATGTTCACATGGGCCATCCTTGGGATCCTTGGAAGGATGGTGGTCCTTCCGTGGTTCTACGAGGCCTTTCACAGATGTTTCGGGATCACCGGCTCGAGGGCGATGGTAACCGGTAAACCCAAGACCGTCAACAGGATCGCAGCCATCATCAGAAAGGCCCCGGTTTACAGGAACACCCATTCCGTGGTGATCAACGCCGGAAAGCTACCCGAGGAACCCGGGCAAATCTTCGCCCACTGCATGAAGCTCTGCTCGGAACACAGGTGCGACCAGCTCTACCTGCTGTTCGAAGACCACGACCTGAACTGCGTGGCCGAGACATCCATCATGCTCCACGACGCCGGGGTACCCTTCGTGATCTTCTCCAGGCACATCCTCAATCTTGGCTACTTCGATCCCTGGCTCAGCCTCGAGGATTACGGCGCGGTGAGCTTTCTGAAAAGGGGAAGGGCCACCAAGAACGACCTGCCGGCAAGGGTGCTGGACATCGTTACAAGTCTCACCGCCCTGCTGGTCCTCTCCCCCCTTCTGGGGCTGACGGCCCTGCTGGTGAAGCTTTCCAGCCCGGGTCCAGTCCTGTTCAGGCAGAACAGGGTAGGGCTTTCCTGCAGGGAGTTCCAGTTCCTGAAGTTCCGGTCCATGGCCCATGACGGTTCGGGAAGCAACCTGAAAGATCACAGAAAGTACTTCGCGGAATACGCCAAAGGTCACAGCACCGGGGTCCCGGACAGGTACAAGCTGGATCAGAAGGGACGGATAACCTCCATCGGAAGGCTTCTCAGGAAGACATCCATCGACGAGCTTCCGCAGCTTATCAACGTGCTGCGGGGGGAGATGACCCTGGTGGGTCCCAGACCCTGCATCCCCTACGAGCTGGAGTTCTACAGGAACTGGCAGAAGAGGCGGTTCTCGGTGAAACCCGGCCTGTCCGGCATATGGCAGGTGTACGGAAGAAGCCGTCTGCCCTTCGACCACGCCCAGTTCCTTGATTTCCTGTACACCATTGACATGTCCTACAGCCTTGATTTCCGGCTGATAATGAAGACAATACCGGTGATGCTGATGGGGAGGGGCGGGGTCTAGGGTTCCTGCCCGGAGCCCACCACCCAGGTGTGCTCCAGAACCCACGAAGCGAGGGCTTCCTCGTCGGCGCCCCGTCCCAGAAGGCTCAGCGCTTCGAACACATCCTCCTGGAACAGGACAAGGGATGAGCCCGTGATGCGCACCTCCAGCCCGACTATCGGCCATCCCGCCGCTATGCTGTCCAGAAGCAGGAAGAATGTTCCCCCGTAATGCTTTAGAAGACTGTCGCCCCTGGAAAGGCTGCCCGCTATCTCCACCCTGAAGGTGTTGTCCTCAAGAAAGGCCGACCTGGCCGGAACGCCCCGGGAAGCAAGGTCGGAGAGAGGATCAGCGAGAACGACGGCTGCAGACAGGATCACAGACAAGGGGAACCTCAATGCAGACTCCTTCCGGTGCAAAGAAGTTTGATTATGCCAAAACAGTCGCCTCATGGGAAGGGCGGGATTGAAATGGACAGGCCGGGTCCGTATATTTTGGCATGACAGCAATCCTTGCAGTTTCGCTGATCCTGTCCGGCCCCGGAAGCTTCGAGGCCATGAGCCGGAACGTGAGCGGCCTGATGGACGGCTGGGTGAGCGGCTCTCCGTCCAGCGCTCTTGCTCCCGAACAGGGGTCCATGTTCCGGATGGCCCTGGCCCTCATCAGGGCCGATGCCTCCCTGCAGGCTGCCTTCAGCGCCCCGGGCGCCGGCTCCAGTGAGTACATGGACTGCCTGAAGGCGGCGGCGGGCTGTGTGGATTGGTTCAGATCGTCACTCGCCCTGTTCCCCGACGGGTCTCAGGAGCAGTGGATAATCCTTGAGGAAGGCCTGGTTCAAAGGCTTCACCTTCTTCAGGACAGGGAACTTGAATACCTGGAATCACTTCAGGGGTAAGGAAAGGGAAATGAGCTTCATAAGAGACGAAGGGGTCTGGGAGGTCAAGGCGGGCCACGCCAGAATGCTCAAGGGGGGCGTGATCATGGACGTGGTCAACGCCCGGCAGGCTTTGATAGCCCAGAACGCAGGCGCCGTAGCGGTAATGGCGCTGGAGCGTGTTCCCGCAGACATCAGGGTTCAGGGCGGAGTGGCCAGAATGTCCGACCCGGACATGATAGAGGCCATTCAGAAGGCCGTTACCATCCCGGTCATGGCGAAATGCCGGATCGGCCACTTCGTGGAAGCCCAGGTCCTCGAGGCCCTGGAGATAGATTTCGTTGACGAATCCGAGGTCCTCACCCCCGCTGACGAGAAGAACCATGTGAACAAGCACGCGTTCAAGGTTCCCTTCGTCTGCGGCGCGGTGAACCTGGGCGAGGCTCTGAGAAGGATTGCCGAAGGCGCAGCGATGATAAGGACAAAGGGCGAAGCCGGAACGGGAAACGTGGTGGAGGCCGTGCGTCATGCCCGACAGGTGCTGGGCGACATCAGGCGCATCGCCTCCATGCCGGAGGAGGAACTCATGGCTGAGGCGAAGGCCATGGGAGCCCCCTACGAACTGGTGCTTTACGTCCACCGCAACAGCGCCCTTCCTGTGGTCAACTTCGCCGCCGGCGGAATCGCCACGCCTGCCGATGCGGCGATGATGATGCAGCTTGGAATGGACGGGGTGTTCGTGGGCAGCGGCATATTCAAGAGCGGCGACCCCGAGAAACGG
The DNA here is from genome assembly GCA_964541235.1 of uncultured bacterium. Lineage (GTDB taxonomy): Bacteria > Fermentibacterota > Fermentibacteria > Fermentibacterales > JCC-6 > UBA6080. The sequence goes on from CAZIPI010000015.1 coordinate 7,099, forward strand.
GCGAAGGCCATCGTAGAGGCAGTGAGCCGTTTCGACCAGCCGGGCATCATCGCAGAGGTCTCCCGGGGGCTGGGCGAGGCCATGGTCGGCATCAATGTAAGCACTCTGTCCGAAGAGGATCGATTGGCGCACAGGGGCTGGTAATGGCCGTCATCGGAGTTGCGGCCCTTCAGGGCGGGGTTTCCGAGCATGGGGCCGTGCTGGCCTCCCTGGGTCATCGTGCAGTCTTCATCAGGGAGCCAGGTGTGCTTCCGGGGCTCGACGCCGTGATACTGCCCGGGGGCGAATCCACCGCCCTGGTCCTGCTGATGAAACGATGGGGACTTTTCGCCCCTCTCAGGGAAGCGATACTGAAGGGCCTTCCTGTTCTCGGGACCTGTGCCGGGGCTGTCCTCCTGGCCAGGGATGTCACCGAGCGGGAACACAGGGTCAACCAGGACAGCCTGGCGGTCGCCGATGTGCGGGCCGAGAGGAACAGCTTCGGCAGGCAGGTGGCCAGCTTCAGGGAGGAGCTGTTCATCTCCGGTCTCGACGGCCCGTTCCCGGGCATCTTCATAAGGGCGCCCCTTCTCCATCCGCTGGGTCCGGGCCCGGCTGTCCTCTCCTCCGTGAAGGAAGGTGCGGTCCTCATCCGGCAGGGCAACGTGTGGCTCAGCAGCTTTCATCCCGAACTCACAGGTGATGCAAGGGTTCACCGGATGTTCCTGAAGGAATCGGGCATTGCCGGGCCTCAGGCCTGACCCTGACATCTGCGGAGAGTGCTTCCGTCGGGGCTTCTCCGGCTTTCTGCGAATGGCAGGGCTTCCCGGGCACATGCTGGAAGGCTACCTCGGCGGGATCAACGGTCGTTTGAGAGAGGGTCTTCCTCCGCCTCTTGCGGGTGCAGAGGCCTGGAGGGAAATCCGGCGGGATTCCGGGGACCCAGACATCTACAGCGAAGAAAAGCGCTTCTTCACGGAGAGACTGCTGAGCCTGCTGCCGGAGATCAGAAAAGGCCTTCTCCAGCGCCCCGAGCCTGTGATGGAGGCCCTGTCCGCGGCAACATGGTGCAACCTCATAGACCCGGCCCAGGGAAAGAGCATTCCTGACCCCGAAGAGCTATCCCTGATGTTCCACATGCCGCTGGCACGGGATGACAGAAGGGAGTTCCTGGCCCTTCTGGCCAGCGCGAGAACTCTGCTTCTGATAGGTGACAACGCCGGGGAGACCGTGCTCGACAGGCTGTTCCTGGAGTTGAGCGGTTTCAGGGGCAGGGTGCTCTACATGGTGCGGCCGCTTCCCGTGATGAACGACGCCACCCGCGAGGACGCCTGTATGGCCGGGCTCGAGGGGGTGGCCGAGATCATGCACAGCGGAAGCGACGTTCCCTCTGTGATCCCTGAACTTCTCTCCCCGGAGGCTGCCCGGGCATTCCACGGAAGCGAACTTGTACTGGCCAAGGGCCAGGGCAATCTGGAGGGCCTCTGGGGGCTCAAGGACCCCAGGGTGTTCCATTCCTTCGTGGTGAAGTGCCCTGTCGTATCAATGGCCACGGGGCTTCCTGAAGGAGCAGGAGTTTTCATATCTTCCCTGAGACTGGAGGAGAAGGAATGCCCATATACGAGTATTACTGCAGGCCCTGCAACACCATTTTCCAGTTCCTCGTAAAGAGGGTCTCCGCGCATGTCAGCCCGGTCTGCCCGCGGTGCAAGAGGGACGGCCTCCAGCGGGTGATGAGCCGGTTCAGCACCGCCAACACAAGGTCGGAAGCCGATGACATGGACGGACTGGCGGGTGAACTGGCGGGACTGGACGAGAACGACCCCAGGGCGATGGCCAGGGCGGTGAGAAAGATGGCCGACCAGATGGGGGAAGACCTGGGTCCCGAGCTGGAACACGCACTGGGAAGGCTCGAGGCGGGAGAAGACCCTGAAAGCGTGGAGCAGGAGCTCGAGGCCATGGGTTTCGGCAATGAGGATGTTTCGGGGGGCCCGCCCGGGCAGGCCCCGGGAAGGGACTCGGGGCTCTACGAGGCCTAGACCAGGCAGCCCTGCCTTATCAGACCGGCCACGGCCTCTATGTCGGCCGCGAACCGGCGATCGGCGTCCATGGGCTCGAACACCATCTCAACGGTCTTCATGGTATCCCGGTTGCCGGCGCCCATGGCGCCCCGCGACAGAAGCCTGTGGGCCTGCGTCGCGCACACCAGTTCGGTGGCCAGCACGTGGGTGGAATTCCTTATAATCGCCCCGCACTGCCTGACCGCCGACGCGCCCATGGAAACATGGTCCTCCTGGCTGCCGCTCACCGGAATGCTGTCCACGCACGACGGGTGAGAGAGCACCTTGTTCTCGCCTACCAGCGAAGCCGCGGTGTACTGCGCTATCATGAGCCCCGAATGCATTCCAGGGTTCCTTGCCAGAAATGCGGGCAGTCCGGAAAGGTCGGGGTTGAGAAGCCTTTCCGTTCTACGCTCGGAGATGTTCCCCAGAACAGCCGCCACTGTTTTCAGGTGGTCGGCGGCCATGGCCAGGGGCTGGCCGTGGAAATTGCCTCCGCTCACCATCCTGCCGTCCTCCATCAGCAGCGGGTTGTCGGTGACCGAGGCAAGCTCGATCCTCACCGTGCCCTCCACATGATCCAGGGCATCGCGGCAGGCGCCGTGGACCTGGGGTGTGCAGCGCAGCGAGTATGCGTCCTGAACCTTCCCGCAGTCCCTGTGGCTGGGGATGATCTGTGAGCCCCTGAGCTTCTCCCGTATCCTTCGGGCGGATTCGATGGCGCCGGGATGGGGGCGCAGCTCGATAAGTTCCGGTTCCAGGGCGGCATCGGTTCCCAGAAGCGCCTCGAGGGTCAGGGCCGCGGCGGAGTCAGCCGAGTCCATCAGGGCCCGGGCCTCGAGCAGCGCCGTGGAGAGCAGGGCTGTCATGAACTGGGTGCCGTTTATGAGGGCGAGCCCCTCCTTGGCGGCCAGGGCCACTGCGGGCATTCCCAGCAGCTCCAGGGCTTCCCGGCCCGTGATGATCTCACCGGAATCGGTGATGCACTCGCCTTCTCCGATAAGGGGAAGGCACATGTGTGCAAGCGGCGCCAGATCTCCCGAGGCTCCCAGGGAGCCCTGTGAGGGCACAGCTGGATACACCGGCCCGTTCCCGAGCCTCACCAGGTTCCGTACCACTTCCGGCCTTATCCCGCTTCTTCCCCGGGCAAGGGAAGCCGCACGCAGGTAGATCATCACCCTGGCCTGCTCACGCGGAAGAAGGGGGCCCGTGCCGCAGGAATGGCTGAGAAGCAGGTTCTTCTGCAGGTCCGCCAGGGCCTCGCCTTCAACCACCGTGGTGGCAAGCCTGCCGAAGCCGGTGTTCACACCATAGATGGGCCTTCCGGAGACGAGAAGGGTCTCCACCGCCTTCCTGCCCCTGTCAAGGGCGGCAAGGGCCGACTGTGACAGCTCGAAGGGCGCCCCCTCGGCAACCCTTTCCACTCCCTCCAGACAGGCTCCCGCATCGGTCACCACTACTGGATCGTTCATGAAAAGCCTCCCGGCTGGTTTTGCACGCATGCCGGAAATATACAGGAATGCCGCGGGACCGATTCCGTGCCAAAGTGACACGGGATAGGATAGCCTGCGGGCTACAGGGGAGTGCGTCAACCCGGACCGATGGATTTTACCGTTGTGTTCCATGGATTTAGGAATTTACTGAGGATGCCTGTTTCGAGTGGCATCATCATTGCTTATAGGAGATGCGCAAAGCGTCGGAGCGTGTGCTCCGCCAGCATAAGTGAACTCTTCACATTCCGCGAAAGGAGAACGGAAAGATGGCAGAACTGAAGGTGCGTCCGCTCTTCGACAGGATACTCGTCCTCAGGGAAGAGCCCGTCGAAACGGTCAAGGGTGGGATCGTTCTTCCGGACACAGCAAAGGAGAAGCCTCTTGAGGGCACCGTGAAGGCAGTCGGCGCCGGCAAGCGCAACGATTCCGGCGAGTTCATCGCCCCGGTGGTGAAGGTGAACGACAGGATCCTCATCGGCAAGTACTCCGGGACCGAAGTCAAGATCGACGGTGAAGAATTCGTTATCGTCCGGGAAGAAGACATCCTGGCCGTTCTCGACAAGTAACGCAGGGAGAAAAGAAAATGGCAGGAAAGGAACTCAGGTTCGACCAGGACGCCAGGCAGTCAATCCTCGCCGGCGTCGAGCAGCTTTCGAAGGCCGTGAAGGTCACCCTCGGCCCCAAGGGCCGCAACGTGGTCCTGGAGAAGAAGTGGGGAAGCCCCACCATCACCAAGGACGGGGTTACGGTAGCCAAGGAGATCGAGCTTCCCAACAAGTTCGAGAACATAGGCGCACAGCTCATTCGCGAGGTCGCCTCCAAGACCAGTGACATAGCCGGCGACGGCACCACCACCGCCACCCTTCTGGCCGAGTGCATCTACCGCGAGGGACTTAAGAACGTCACCGCCGGCGCCAATCCCATGGCCCTCAAGAGGGGTGTGGACAAGGCCGTTGAGGCTGTGGTGAAAAGGCTCAAGGAACTCAGCGAGGACGTCAAGGGCAAGGAAGAGATCCGCCAGGTGGCTGCAATAAGCGCCAACAACGACGAGGAGATCGGCAGGATCATCGCCGATGCCATGGAGAAGGTGGGCAAGGACGGCACCATCAGCGTCGAAGAGGCGAAGAGCATGGACACCACCCTTGACGTGGTGGAGGGCATGCAGTTCGACCGCGGCTATCTCAGCCCCTACTTCGTCACCGACGCCGAAGCAATGGAGGTAGTGCTGGACAAGCCCTACATCCTCATTCACGAGAAGAAGATCTCCAATGTGAAGGACCTTCTTCCCGTCCTTGAGAAGATAGCCCAGATGGGCAGGCCCCTGCTCATCATCGCCGAGGACGTTGAGGGCGAAGCCCTGGCCACGCTCGTGGTGAACAAGGTCAGGGGAATGCTTCAGGTGGCGGCCGTGAAGGCCCCGGGTTACGGCGACAGGCGCAAGGCGATGCTGGAGGACATAGCCGTCCTCACCGGCGGCCGTTCCATAACCGAGGATCTGGGCATCAAGCTTGAGAACATCACCCTGAGCGACCTTGGGAGCTGCGGCCTGGTGAAGATCGACAAGGACAACACCACCATCATCGAGGGCAGCGGCACCACTGATGCGATCCAGGGCAGGATCAAGCAGATCCGGAAGCAGATAGAGGACACCACCAGCGACTACGACCGCGAGAAGCTTCAGGAGCGGCTGGCAAAGCTGGCGGGAGGCGTCGCCCGGATCAACGTCGGGGCAGCCACCGAGACCGAGATGAAAGAGAAGAAGGCCAGGGTCGAGGACGCTCTGCACGCCACCAGGGCCGCTGTGGAGGAAGGCATAATCCCGGGCGGCGGCACTTCCCTCATCCGGTGCGAGGACGCCGTGGCGGCGATGAAGCTGGAAGGCGACGAGAAGGTGGGCGCCGAGATCATCAGAAGGACCCTCTCCGAGCCTGTCCGGCAGCTTGTGTTCAACGCCGGCATGGAGGGCGCCATCGTGGTGGAGAAGGTCAGGGGCCTTGAGACCTCGTGGGGCATAGACGTGGCCACAGGCGAGTATGTTGACATGTTCAAGGCCGGTATCGTCGACCCCACCAAGGTCACCCGCACCGCCCTTCAGAACGCGGCCAGCATCGCCGGCCTGCTGATCACCACCGAGGCCATAGTGGTGGAGATCCCCGAGCCCGAGAAGCCGATGCCCGGCGGCGGCGGCGGCGGCATGGGGGACATGTACTGATACCTCCGATGGAGGACCCGGGGCCACCAGGCCCCGGGTTTTTTTATGTTACCCTCTGCCATACGAACCCAGGGGAGAGAAACATGGACCTTGCGAACTTCTGGCCCGCCCTCGGCATGGTGACCTTTGCAGGTCTCGCAACCGGCATCGGAAGCCTTATCTCGTTCCTCTCCAGGCACACAAGCGGCAGGTTCCTTGCAGGCGCCCTGGGCTTCAGCGCCGGGGTGATGATATACGTGTCATTCATGGAGATCCTTCCAGGGGCCATTGATTCCTTCTCCGCCTCAGGGCTTCACAACGGAGCCGCAAACCTCCGGGGCGTGCTGGGGTTCTTCGCAGGAATAGCGCTCATGGCAGTGATAGACATGCTGGTTCCCGAGTTCGAGAACCCCCACGAGATACACAGCTCCGTGTGCGGCAAGAACCTTCACAGGCTGGGAGTGTTCAGCGCAATAGCCATTGCCATACACAACTTCCCCGAGGGTCTCGCCACCTTCGCGGTGGCACTGCAGGAACCCAGGCTGGGTGTAGCCATCGCCCTTGCGATAGCGATACACAACATCCCGGAGGGGATAGCCATCAGCGCCCCCATCTACTGCGCCACCGGAAGCAGAAGGAAGGCTTTCCGCTGGTCATTCCTCTCAGGTCTTTCGGAACCCCTGGGAGCCATCATCGGCTTCTTCTTCTTCAGGACCTTCTTCACCGAAGGCGTACTGGGCTGGCTTCTGGCGGGAGTGGCGGGGATCATGATCTACGTGAGCCTCGACGAGCTTCTTCCCACCGCCGAAGAACACGGCGAGCACCATCTTTGCATCATCGGCCTTGTGGCGGGAATGGCGGTAATGGCGGGCAGCCTTCTGCTGCTGGATTGAGAGGTGCGGAATGACGACGCTTCTCCTGTTCCTTCTTTCCACTTTCTCCATAGTCGCCCACGACCCTGACACCGGTGAATGGGGCATCGCGGTGGCTTCAAAGGTGCCCTTCGTCGGCCAGATGGTCCCATGGGCCAGTGCCGGCGCGGGAGCCATAGCGACCCAGGCCTGGGCAAACCTCACTTACGGCCCAGAGGGGCTCAGGCTCCTTTCCGAAGGGATGTCCGCTTCCGAGGTTATCCAGGCCCTAACTTCCGCCGACTCCCTGGCAGACCAGCGCCAGATCGGGGTTGTGGACTCCCGTGGCGGCTCCGCATCCTTCACCGGCACCGGGACCATGTTCTGGGCGGGCGGTGTGACCGGGCAGGGCTACGCCATCCAGGGCAACATACTCACCGGGCCGGAAGTCGTTGACGAAATGGAACGGTCATTCCTCTCCACCGAGGGCGAGATACTGGCATTCAGGCTTCTGGAAGCCCTGAAGGCGGGCGAGGATGCCGGGGGGGACAGTCGTGGCAGACAGTCCGCGGCGATACTGGTGGTGCGCCACGGCGCCGGTCATCAGGGCAGTTCGGATTTGCTGGTGGATATTCAGGTGTCGGACAACCCCGAGGCGGTCACCGAGTTGAGAAGGCTCTACTTCAGGTGGTGGGAGCCTTTGAACATGCTGGAGCTCTACCAGGGCGAGAGGGCCGCGGCCATCCTGTCCCGCATGGCTTCACAGGAGTATGAGGAAGCCTGGATGATGAACGCCGTGGCATGGTCAATGGCCATGGCTGACATCGAACTTGACCGCGCCCTTGAAACAGCCCTTTCAGCCAGCGCAATGGAACCCGCCGACGCCAACATCATGGACACCGTGGCCGAGATCCTCTTCCGTCTGGGCCGTACCGGCGAGGCCGTGGAATGGGGCTCGAGGGCCCTGGAGCTGGATCCGGGGAACACATACCTCATTGAACAACTTTCCCGCTTCCGGGGAAGCCCTGGGGAGGAATGATGGAGAAAGGCTCGGTGATCTCCGCATCAGGTCTGTTGGATTACCAGCCGGGGGGGGTCGTGAGCAGGTCAGTGCTCGATGCCGCCGAGGGGACCGTAACGGTCTTCTCATTCGACGAAGGGCAGGGGCTGAGCGAACACACGGCGCCCTACGACGCTCTGGTGATGATCCTCGAAGGCACGGCGGAAGTGACGGTTTCCGGCAATCCCAATCTGCTGGGCAGCGGAGACATCATAGTCATGCCCGCAGGGGAGCCCCACTCCCTGAGGGCTGCTGAGCGGTTCAAGATGATGCTGGTGATGATCAGGGCTGGAAAAGGCTCTTGAGGATAGGCCTTGCCCTGGGAGGCGGCGGCGCCAGGGGGCTTGCCCACATCCCTATGCTGGAGGTCCTGGACGAGCTGGGGATCAGGCCCTGCTGTATCGCCGGAACAAGCATCGGAGCCGTGGTGGGCGCCATCTACGCATCGGGAGTGCACGCCTCCTCCATCAGGGAGCACACCAGCCGGATGCTTATCAGCGAGGGGGATTCGCTGAGGGACATACTCTCGAAGAGGGATGCCCTGGCATGGATCAGGCTTCTTGACATCGACTTCCTGGGCAACGCGCTCTTCAAGGGCGACGCCTTCGTCCAGTTCCTCTACGACAGGATCGAGAAGGCCACCTTCGAGGAGCTTGCCATACCACTGAAGGTGGTGGCCACCGATTTCTGGAACTCGGCACAGGTGGTGTTCGAGAAGGGTGACCTGCTTCAGGCCATCAAGGCCAGCATGGGGCTTCCCGGGGTGTTCTCGCCGGTGCACATTGACGGAAGAACCCTGATCGACGGCGGTTGCGTCAATCCCCTTCCTCACGACATCCTGGGCGACTGCGACGTGGTGATAGCTGTGAACGTCATGGGCCGGCTGGAGAGGCAGGATGGCCGGAAGTCCCCCACAGCGCTTCGAGCCGTCCTGGAAACGTTCGACATCATGCAGAGAACCATCATCACCGAGAAGATCAGGAGAAACCCTCCGACGATCTGCATCGAACCGGACATCGTGAACATTGACCTGCTTGAATTCCACAAAGCGCCGGAGATCTACTCCAGGGCGGAGAAAGCCTCCCGGGAGCTTAGAAAACGGCTTCTCGCACTTCGAACCGGGAGGATCCCCGGGGGAACAAGGGGGTAGGGAACGGATGATCCTTTTCCTTTGCATTCTCATGCTGCCTGACAGCGCTCCTGTCCTTCCCGTACACGGCTTTCCGCCCGGTGAAGAGCCCTATCTGCTTGTAGTAGTGGAATTTTCCGCTGCCACGCAGATCGCCCTTGCCCGGGGGGACGAGCTGCTCTCCGGCTACACCGAATTCCCGGGGATCATGAACACGGCCAAGGCTTCAGTCAGCTACAACCCCGACTCCGGTGTGCTCACGGTCTATTCCCAGTACCCGTTCACCGCCGACTACTACACAGCCGAGTACAGCGTGGGTGGTGATTTCGAACTAAGTCTCATCAGTGGAGAACACCACGACTACTATGGCGAGATGCTCCAGCGTATGTACATGTGCTACCGCGACCATGACCACGAAGGGGTACTGGGTGAGGCATGGTCGGTGTTCTATCCGGGTTCCAACCACCTTGGCAGGGAAATGTGCGTTGTCCTTCTTCTCACGGGCGTGTCCGGGATGAGAGAGCGCATGAATGCGGGAACCTCAGGGAAAGAAGCCATGGAATGGCTTGGGGAGCTGTATGAGGCAGGATTCTACCTGAGCGGAGATTTCATGCATCTTGCCGCTCTCGGGGGATATCCCGAGGGTCTTCCCGTCCCCTGCGATGAGTTCGCTGCGGCCCTTGAGGAGCTGGCCCTGATCCTTGACTCCATGGACTACCCCGACAGGGCCGTCGGTGTCAGAAAGGCGCTGTATGCACTTGAGTCCAGATGACAGCACCTGGAACAGGCAGGACATCACAAGGGCGGACTGGACCACACTGGCCCTGGCCTTCTACGCCCTGGCCAACGGAAGCAGGACCGAGTACGACCGGTTGTCGGCACCCCTCAGGGAAGGCGTCGTTGGAAAGCTGTGCGCTCAATACCTGGAAACCGGCGATCACCACCTGCTGGATCAGGCAGGGGTGCTGCTCACCGGTTCCGGGGACTGGTACACGTACCTGGGCAGGACGTTCTAGAACACCCTTGCCGCTATCCATGAGGATACCGTCTCCAGGAACCCCTCGATGAACTCAGGAGGAAGACTGGCGTACTCCTCCACCTCCCCGGTGACCGCCCGCTGGAAGAGGTGGTTTGCTTCCGGGACCACGATTATCTCATGGTCGGGGTTATCCTGAAGCGCGGCTTCCATTGAGGGCAGGTTCACCTCGGGTATCACCTGGATGTCCTTCCCGCCGTACACTACCAGCACAGGGCAGGCAACACGGGCGATGTTCTGCGCCGGATCGTGCAGAAGGAACCCTCGGAACCACGGTGAGGTGACCTGAGGCATGGTCTGCTGCACCGACATGGCCACCAGCCGATCGATGTCGCCCATTGATGCCGGTTCCTCTCCCGCGAGCCTCGAGTAGTCCTCCCTGAAGTGCTCCTCAAGGATCATCTGCAAAGCCCCTGCATCCTGCCCTGAAAGCACGGCGTCCATGATCCGGACCTGGGCCGTCCTTTTCCTCGCTATCTCCTCTTCGGGGAAGCCGTGGGCCGCGAGGATGGCTTCCTGCTGCGCCAGCAGGGTGCTGTACCCGTCCAGCGAAGGGCCCGCCATGCTCACGACGAACGCCAGATCAGAAGGTCTTGCGGCCGCCAGGGCAAAGGCCGTGCTGGAGCCTTCGCTGTGGCCCAGCACGCCGATCCTGTCGGGATCAATCCTCGCGTCGCTTCGCAGATGGTCCAGCATGAGCCCGGCCTCGTACAGGAAGACCGAGTCGCCAAGGCTTCCGGTATCGCCGGTTGAGCCTCCAACCCCCCTGTCATCGCACCTGAGAACCGCAAGTCCCGAGCCCGAAAGGTGGCGGGACAGAACGGCGAAAACCGGGAATCCCATTACGTACTCGTCCCTGTCCTGGGGTCCGCTTCCTGTCAGAAGGAATACGCACGGGTACGGTGGTTCGCCTTCGGGAAGGACCAGGGTTCCAGCGATCACGCAGTCCTCTCCCTCAATGGTCACCTCCTCGCCGGCGGACTCATCGAGCGGCACTTCCGGTGACGTTCTACGGACGGTGAACGTGCCTGAGTATCCCGCCTGAAGGAACGAACCGGCGATGGACCCGTCCCGGCCGGTACCGGCGAAATCCGCCCGCCCCGCAGGGGATATCAGCGAGAAGAAAACGCTGTCGCCCCTGACGCTCATATGGGACAGCTGAAGGTTCCTGGCGTTCTGAGCGGGAATGTCCATGTTCCCGGAAAGGTCCTCCCCATTGTGCTCCAGGCGGAGGACAAAAGGAAGGGTCATGCCCTGGACCACTATCTCGCCTTCCCACACCCCGTTCAGGTCCAGCGGAGCAGGCCCGCTTCCGCAGGAAAGAACGGCGAAGCCCATCAGAAGTGCTTTAACCAACCCTTTCATTCATCTCTCCCGTCACGGTTGAACAAGATTCCCGCAAGCAGCACGAGCGCGGAGATCCCCAGCCCCATGAGAAAAGCCCGGGGATCTCCGGCCAGTTTCAGCAACAGGGCCGCCCCCCCTCCGAGGACCATCGAGAGCATGGCGGCGGCGGCCCCGGGAGGGCGCTTCAGAAGCAGTGCCGCCAGAAGGGGCAGCGGCGCGCCGGCGCTGAAGATGGTGTATGACCACTTCATTATCTCCACGATGTCTCCCGCCGCCAGGGCGATGCAGGTGCCCGCCGCAGCGAATGCCCCCACCACTGCCCGCGGCGGGGCCATGAGGCGTGGAGCAAGATCCGTGTGAAGCACGGTGGCGCCGGTTATGAGAACGCTGTCGGCGCTGGACATCACAGCCATGAGTATCCCGATGACTGCTGCCTGGTACAGGGGCAGGGGAAGCAGCTGACGAAGGGTCTCGTCAAGACCCCCCTCTCCCCCAAGGGCGATGACAGCCACGCAGCCTGCGGCAAGGAGCTTTAATGCGCCCGCCAGCATTGCAGCCTTCTGTGCGTCCGACTGCGTCCTGGCGGAAAGAAGCCTTCCATAGACGTCTCCCCCCACCAGACCGGGAAGCCCCATCATCAGCACCAGCCCCGGGACCTCCCCGGGCCCCATCCCCGGCCCGAAGGGAAAGGCCAGCATTCCAGGGGCCGGGTCCATGCCGCGCAAAACGGCGAAAACTGCAGGTATTCCGAGACCGAAGACCATCACCAGTACCAATTGAACAAGGTCGGTCCTTATCACCGCCCTCTGCCCTCCAAGGGCTGTGTAGATGGAGAAGCCACCTGCCACGGAAAGCAGCGAAGGCAAATGGGCAAGGCCGGTAAGCCCCTGAAGCAGGGCTGAGCCTGCAAGCGTGAGGAGTGCGAACCATGCCAGTTCAGCAGACAGGACGAGAACCGCCAGAACGGCTCCGAAAGCGCTTCCGAACCTGTCCCTGGCTATGCCTGCGATCGAGAACGAACCGGTTGCCCTGACCCTTTTCGCAAGGCCGAACCCGGAGACAAGGAGAGCCAGCCCCAGGGGCAGGTCGAGCCAGAGACCGCTGAGGCCGTGGGTCATCACGTATGTGGCGAGAACCACCGTGGAGGTGCCGCCTATGGTCGTGGCCGCCAGGCTGGCACCCAGCAGGGGCCATCCCTCCTTCCTGTGGGAGAGGTAGGCCCTTCGCCTTGCTTCGCTGATCTTCGGAGGGCTCCTTACCTGGGCGGGGCGAGGCTGATGGGAGCGGTTACCGGAATGTTCTCCCGCTGGGTGGCCGAGGCGCCGAAATCAAGCCCGGCCACTGCTTCCGCCACCAGGTCATGCAGGCTCTCCACATCGGGTGAGCAGGTCACGTTCACATCAGTGACCGAGCCTTCAGGCGTGATGGCGAACCCCACCGTGATATCGCCGGAAGCCTGCGGCGATTCGGCCAGCAGCCGTGCATAGGCGTCCTTCACCACAGTAAGGACGGAGGCCATCTTCTCCCGGACCTGTTCCATGTCCCTCGGGTTCTCCTGATCCGACCCGGTCCGGGACCAGCCGGCCGTCTGTCCCGCAAGGGCGATGCACGCCACAAGGAACAGAACGTACAGGTACTTCATGCATCCCACCTCCATAGACCTGATGGGTTTGGGAAAAGCAATCCGGGTGGCGCCGGGCGCCACCCGGTTACCTGGAACTACTGAGGCGGCACCAGCCTGACCGGGACAGTAACGGGAAGGTTGGAGGTCTGCTCGGGTGCCGGGCCGAAGTTCATGCTGTTCACCGCACTGGTGACCGTGGCCTGAAGGCTGGCCAGATTACCCGGACAGCTCACCGAAACGTTGGTGACTGCGCCGCTGGGTGTTATCGAGAAACTGATGTTGATGGTTCCGCCGGCGCTGGGGTCGGACCTGAGCAGGCTCTCGTAGGCGGTCTGGATCCGCATCTTCATCACGTTGAGCCTCTGCCTGATCTCGGACATGTTCCTGTAGCCCAGGTCAATGGCTTCACCGGAAGCGCTGGCGGTGAATGTCACCTGGGCCGCCTGGTGAACAGCCTGCATCTGGCTTGAACTCACGGTTTCCGCGCTGGAGGCCACTCCCCCGCCGGAGCCCACCAGACCGGAGATACCTCCTGACCCTCCGCCGCCCGCACCTGCAATGATGGCCTGACCCGATGTTCCCGAGGCAAGGCCGAGGCCGCTGGAAGCTGCGCTCTGAAGGTCCCCGATGAAGCCGGCTCCGCCGCCCGCCGCTCCGGTTCCGTACGCCGCGAACCCGATGCTCTGAAGCACGTCTTCGGCGGCCGATGCTCCGGCTGCAGCCCCGACGGGACCCGAAGGGCCTTCAGTGGGGCCTCCGCCGCCGGTGCTGGCCACTTCGGTAGAGGGCATGTCGCTTATTATCTCCTCCCCAACACCAATCTCATCGGTGGGGGGCGGGGTTTCGGCGAGGGATGCCACCCTGGCGCTGGGCGCCCTTCTGAGTATCTGCGCCTTGGACTCCTTCACCACCAGGATAAGCCTGTCGGTAACGGCTCCCAGCAGCAGGGCCACTGCAAGCCCGATACCGATCATCACCTTGAACTTCTGGTTCTCGGTGGCGGTTTCCTCGAAAGCGGTCTCCTCATGGGGTCTGGTGGCGAAGCTCGACCAGTCGTAAACGGCGGGCCTGACCTTTTCCACCGGTATCTCGACCCTGGGCGCGGCTTTCGGCTTCAGCACCTCGGGGGGGGGATCGGCGAAACCGAAGAACACTTCCACGCCACCCACGGAGAAGACTCCCTGGATGGTCCTGTCGAACTCCCAGACGTACGGGCCGCCCTCCTTCTCCTGACGTATCATCTTCCGGTCTATCAGAGTGCTGAAGGGGATGACGCTGCCCTTCACCTCCACACCGCCTTTGATCCCGGGGATCAGGTTCAGCACATACCTGTTCCCGGAAGGCTCCAGAAGCGTGTGTATCTGCGGAAGACCTGCATTCTTCACCGAAACGGTGTTGTAGTCAGCCTCGCCGATGGTCATGATACCGGCGTTGGGCCAGAAGTCCTTCCTGCCGTCGGGACCTTCAACAGTGATCTTCAGCCGCCTGGAGTCGGGCTTCTCCTCTGGAGGAGCCGCCTTCTCGGGCTCCCTCCTTTTTACCGGTTTCTTCTCCTGGGCTGGTTTCGCCGGGGGGGCGATGAAGCCGAAATGTATCACGAAAGGCCCGGCGTTCACTGCGCCCTGGTCGCCGTAGTGAATGTTCAGCACCGAGTTGCCGTCGGGATCAGAGGAGAAGATGCCAAGGCCCTTCAGGTCGCTGAACCTGAGCTTGGAGCCGTCGGCGGACGTTATGACGGCCTCCATGGTGTCCGACAGCCTTAGCTCCCATGTGTCGCGATCCGCTCCGGGGCGGATGAAGTCGAACGAGTCGGGGATTCCGGGATCCTCGGCGACGATGTTGTTGTTGTAACCTGAGCCAAGCCTTACCGGGGCGGAACCCGGCAGCATCTTGTTCACGACCTTGCCGTCGCGCATCACCGCTACGGCCAGCACTTTCCTTTCTTCAGCTGCCTGGGCCATCACTCCTCCTCACCGGATTGTTCAACCTTGATGACCGCGAGGTTCTGGCTCATGAAACCGGCTTCGGAGCAGCTTGCCATGACCCTCTGGAGCAGAATGGCCGGAATGCCCTGGTCACCCTGGATGTTGATCTTCATCTCCTCCTCGGTGATGGTACCCCTTACCACCCTGGTGTATTCCATGTGATCCTTCAGGCGCGTCACAAGGGCCGGGATCGCTCCCCCGGTGGAAAGCAGCCCCTGGTTGACGGCAACGACAGGGTCTCCGTCAACCACTATCACCTGGTTGTTCACCTGGATCTCCAGCTTCATCTCGATCCCCTGGGCAGCCCTGGCCTTGGGCAGCGTAAGCGCGTCGCTTATGGTGACAATCGCGCCTTCTGCGGAGTAGCTCTTCAAAAGGAAGACCACAAGGATCGTGAACATGTCGATCATGGAAGTCAGGTTGAGGGAGGCCTTCTGGTCACCTGCCCGGGCCACCGCCTTCGACTTCCCCGACCCCAGTATCAGTGGAACGTGCCTTTTGGACGGCGCGCTCATCTGGGGCCTCCTCCCATGGCGCTGGCCACCGATGCGCTGGGCGCCACCTGAAGCCCGGGCTGGTCGAAGCCCGCCGCTCCGGCGATGTCTATGGCCTTGATGATGTTCTCGTACCGGGTCTCCTCAACCGTGAGGATAACTATCTTCCTGAAGGTGATCTGGGGGTAGCTCTCGGAAAGGACCTTGTAGGCCTCTTCCATCTTGGTCGCAAGTGAATCCCAGTGGAAGGCCGTGACACTGGTGTCGAACACGCCGTCGCCGTTGGTGTCCCGCTCCTCCTGGAACGCGTAGCTCACGTGGACTGTCCCGGCGGCGGTCCCTATGAACATCTCCTCTTCCGTGATGATGATCTTAGGCTGAAGCCTGTCCTCCTCGGAGCGCATGAGATTGGCGGTGGCCCCTGCAGAACCGGCGCTGACCCCCTCGGTGCCGCTCATGGTGATAACGGTGATCTCAAGGAAACTGGCGCTGAGAAGCAGGAACGGAATGATGCAGCAGAACAGGTTCATGACGGGGAGCATGTCGAGCTCGGAGGCGTGTTTCGTCCTTCTGCTTCTTCCGGATGCCGCCTTGGCCATCAGTCGCCCTTCCTGGCGGCGGCCAGCATGTTCATCACCATCACGCTGTACCTGTCTATCTGGTCAACGAGCTTGTCGGCCCTGGACGTAAGCACCGAATGAACGATGAGAAGGGGAATGGCGCTGATGAGACCGAACGCGGTGGTGTTCATTGCCTGGGATATGCCGTTGGCCAGCATCACGCTTTTCTGCTCGGGGTCCGCCGCGGCCACCGCCGCGAATGCCCCGATAAGACCGAAGATCGTACCGAGAAGACCGACCATGGTGGAAACGTTGGCCAGCATGGCCAGGTAGCTGATCCGGGAGTTGATCCTTGGAAGCTCTGCGAGAGCCATCTCGTCAACGGCGTTCTGAATGTCCCTCTCGGTGCCGCGGTAGTTCCGAAGGGCCGCTTCGATGATCCTGGAAAGGGGGGCCTTCTGGCGGGTGGTCTCGGCGATCGCCCCCTCGATGCTGCCCCTGCGGATCAGGTCTGCGATCCGGGCCATGAAGGCCTCGGGCTTCAGCGAGGCGGTACCGAAAAGGAACACCAGCCGCTCGATGAAGATCACTATGCCCACGAAGAAGAAGAGAAGGATGGCCCACATTGCCGGGCCTCCCTGCCTGAAGAAAAGGGCGAAGTCGCTGAAGAAGCCTCCGGTGACCTCTTCAGGCTCTTCCACCGCTTGCTCCGCGGGTTCGGGAGTTGTCTCCTCCACCGGCTCCACGACTTCCGGCACGATGGTCGAGTCGCCCTCAGACGCCTGCACTGTGTCACCTGGAGCTGGGGTGGGGCTTTGGGCGTTGACCATCACGGGCATGGCCATGGCAACAAGCAGGGCGAACAGGGTAAGGCGCATCTGGATTACTCCTCTCAAGGTGCCCTAACGACCGAAATAGTCGTAGAGCAGGTTACCGATAAGGTCCATACCGGCCATTACACCGAAGATGAGGCCGGATTCCGAATCACCTCTAGCATAGTTGTAACCGCACAACCCGCCAAGCACGGCCACCGTGCCGTATCTGGCCCACTTGGGAAGCGGCTGCCCGCGGGAGCCGTCCACCATGAACGATGTCTCGGTGGCGAAGGCTCCGGGGTAGATCGGGCGAACCACATCCTCGAGGAAACTCCTCTCCAGAAGGACATTGCTCAGGTTGGGCGTCGACTTCAGCATCAGGAACAGAGCCTGAGGAGTTCGAAGTTCGCCCAGGATGGTGATCTCCTCGAGGATCAGCCTTCCGCCCTCGAGCCTGGCCCCGCCCTGGGCGGGCTGCCCGAAGGCCGTGACTGCAATGAACGCCAGGACTGGGAGAACGGTTCTCACTGGACATCACCGCCTTCCGGGGCTTCCTGATCGGGCGCCGGTTGAGGAGCGCTTCCATAGCCGGGCAGACCCAGGGCGGCCACGCTTCCGGGAGCGAGCATCTCGAGGTTCCTCGCCGCCCTGTCCACCCACTCGTTGGTGACCCCGGCGGAGACCGCTTTCTGTATCGCGGTTGTATAGACATTGACCGCGTTCTGCATGTTCGGCTCGTAGATCTGCATGTAGAGCAGGCTGTAGAACTCGTCAACCGCCTCTTCATCCAGCCCCGGAGGAGGATCCATGAAGGCGATGGCGTTGGCGTAGTCTTCGAACAGTTCGCCGGCCCTGGCGCACGAGGCCATGAACCAGGTGTCAACGTTATAGGTGAGGGACTTGGCGTACCAGTTCTCCACCTCCACCTTCATCTGGGTCTTGGCCTGGGCTGTTTCAGTGCTGACGACCCTTACGGCATCGTAGTTCCTGCGGGTTATCTCTCCTATCCGGAAGGCACCCCTTGCAGGGTGGGCCGCAGGGCCCTGCCTGTAGTTGTCGTACGTATCTATGCAGTCCTGGTAGACCTGCCTGGCACCCTGGAAGTCCATCCGGTCGTAGAGGTAGTCGCCGTACTTGCCCATGGCAATCACCATGATCTCGGGGGAACTGCTTCTTTCACTGATGATGCGCTGGTAAACGTTCATGGCCAGCTCGGTGTTCCCGCCCTCCTCGAAGCTCAGGGCAGCGGAGTAGATGGCGCTGGCCATCCCCTCAGCGGTGGGATACCTGTTGTAAGCCTCGATATAGGTGTCTCCGGCCCTTACGTAGTCCTTCGCTTCACGGGCGAGGAATGCGGCCCTGAGAAGCCCCTGGGGTGCCAGGGGATTGTCGGGGTAACGGTTGGCCAGATCGGTGAACACCCTGATGGCACTGGTGATGTCGCCTGCCTTCCCGTAGGTTTCACCGGCATCGAAGAGGGCTGTCGGCGCAACATCTGTGTCCGGGTGGGACCTTGCGGATTCCTCGAACCTGGCGGCGGCGGCCAGAAGGGTACCCACGTCCTCGCTTGCGGCAAGGGTCTCGGCGTCGCGGTATGCAGCGCTGGCTGCCAGAAGGTCGAAGTCCTCCCCCAGGTCTTCGCCGGAAAGGGATGCAGCGTCCGAAGCCCTTCCATACCACTGCTCCGCATCGGCGTAGAGCTGCTGGGCCTCGTAGGAGGCCGCGACGTACCTCGCGGCCCGGGCCACATACTGGGACCTGGGATACTCGTTGTAGATCTTGGAATAGACTTCCCTTGCGTTCACATAGTCATTGGCGTTGTAGAAGCTTCCCGCTGTGGCGAAGAGGAACTGGTCGGCGTACTCGCCGGCCGGGTACCTGGCGGTGTAGAAAAACGCTGTTTCCTTGAGCTTCCCGCGGAGGGCGGCGCTGTCGGCAACCGCCGGCTGCGTATATGCGCTGTAGTAGGAAGTGAAGGCGTTCCCCAGGGCAGTCTCCTGTTTCTGGGTGCTTGAGCCGTCGTAGGCCACGGCCAGGTAGGCGTCTCCGGCCTGCAGATAGCTGCCGATGGCGTAATAGGCATCCCCCAGGTAGAACTTGTAGTCGTAGGCCACCCGTCTGTCGGAGTACTCCGCCAGATACGTCTGAAGCCTCGAGATCAGGTTCTGGTAGTGGCCCGTCCTGCCGGCCTGGTCTTCCGGAAGGGAAGCCGAGGTGGAGAGGTGGTAGTTGATGGCCTGCTCGAGAGCAGAGGCCCTTATGGAGTCAACCTGTGCGAACCGGTCGGGATCGCCCATATGGGATGCCCAGTCGCCCCCGGCGCCGTACCTTTCCACCAGCGTCTCCCGGGCCTGGACCGCGAGAAGCATGTCTCCGGCGCCCTCGTGGGCCGCGGCTACCCGGGCCTGTATGAAGGGCGCTTCCGAGCTGTACGGGTCCCTCTGCAGCAGAGCCGTGTAAGCCTGGATCGATTCGTTCCAGTAGCCCTGTTCAATGTAGAAGTCGCCCATCCTGCGGAGAACCGAAACGGTAACCTGCGAGCGGCCGAAGCTGTCAAGGAAGTTGGACGCCATCTGTACCGCGGATCCCCGCTGCTGCTCCATGAAGCTGTGGGCAATGTACTCCATGGCTTCGTCGGCCATGGCGGATCCCCGGCCCAGACCAAGCAGCTCCATGGTTTCCGTGTCCTGGATCAGGTACGCGAAAACGGCGATGGAAGTGGTGTAGTTGTTGAGCAGATAGTGTGTCCAGCCCAGCTTGTAAAGGCCGAACTGATAGACCGTGGAGTTTGCCTGGGGGTTGTCAAGCAGTCTGTCGTAATAGACCAGGGCGCTGTCGAACACGAAACTGTCGAAGTAGTGGTCGCCGGCCCTGACGAAGGTCTCGGGGGCAAGAGGGCTGCGGGGGTACCGGGCCAGAAGACGCCTGTAACTGGTGATGGCCCCCCTGTGATCGCCGATCTCGTTCAAGGCGTAGCCAAGGGAGTACAGAGCCACATCCTCGACGTCGCTCTCGGGGTACTCGCTCAAGACCCTCTGGTAAAGCTCGATGGTACGGCTGTAGTCCATGGGTACGAACTCGCCCGAGGAGGCTGCTATCCTGTCAAGGTAGGTGTTCTTGTCAATATCGTAGTAGAGCTGGGCAAGGCGCACAAGAATGTCGGGGGTGAACCTGCTCTCGGGGAACAGCGCCAGGTATTCCTCGAAGTACTGCGCGCACTCCACTGCCTTTACGTCTATCCTCTGCTGGATGGCCGAGGTTTCCCTGCGGCGCTGGTCGCCCAGGGCCGTTGCGGTGGTGGAATCACCCCGGGCAAGGGCGTCGGATATGCGCGCCTGGTAGAAGGCGCCCAGATAGTTCAGCGAGTCGCGCTTCAGCTCCCTCTCGATGAACGTTGCGATGGCGATGCCGTACTGGGTTTCCTGGATCCAGTCGTGGTTTCCGGAAAGCCCGGACTCCATCTTGCTGGCCAGGTCCTGCAGCGCCAGACGGATACGCCCGACCTCGCTCTCAAGGCGCCCAAGGTTCTGCCTCTCTGCCTCGGTGCCCCTGGCAGCCGCCACACCCATGGCTTCGTTCACCGAAAGGGCAAGCACCTCGGTGTTGGCCCGGGAGGCTGCTATCAGCCTGTTCAGCTCGCGTCTCTGGAAATCGGTGCTTCCCGAGGGCAGTGTCAGCGCGGCCTCCATCGTGCTTATCTCGATGAAGAGGTTCCTAAGGGTCCTCTCCTCGCTTTCGATGGCTGCCACCAGCTCCATGTCGCCCTGCAGGTAGGCCTGCTGTTTCAGTTCGGCAAGACCGAGACGCATTCTCTCCAGGCTTTCACGTTCGGCTTCGTACCTTTGCGGGTAATCCGCTCCCGAGTCCAGAAGCCGATCGTAGGCGTCTTCGGTGACGCGGTACTCGTTCATAAGCTGTCTGTACCTGGCGACTGCGATCTCAATGTCCTGCGCGCCAAGGGCGCAGTTGGCCATGGCCAGCTCGAACTCGCTTCTCAACTCCGTTCCGGGAACCTCGTCGAGAACCCTTTCCGCAAGGGAGTAGGCTTCCTGGTACTTCTCCTGGCGCATGAGGGTCCATACCCTGCCCAGCATTGCAACGTCGTAGTAGGCACTGAACGGCGAAACCCTGCTGTACTGCCTGATGGCTTCGTCGTACTGACCGTCTTCGACCATTATCTGGGCAATGGCTATCCGGGCCCTTTCGGCGATTGCCGCGTTCTGGCGGCCTGCGTTGTCTATCACCGTCTGGAGTTGAGCCGTAGCCCCGGCGTTGTCCCCCTCGGCCACCAGCGAGACCGCTGTGAGATAGCTTGCCAGCGGGCCGTTGGAGCCTGTGGGACTCACCCGCGAGAACCTGGACCTGGCCTGGGGGAATTGGCCCAGGTTGTAGTCGGACAGGCCCGCTACGATGTATGACATCTCGATGAACTCGAAGTCGGGGGCCGATGACAGAAGCCTCTGGTGGTAGCTGAGCGCCTCTTCGAAATCCTGGAGTTCAAATGCGATGAGCTGCAGTCTGAACAATGAAGGATCGGTGTGTTCGGACCTCTCGAAATTGTTGATCACGGCCTCGAAGGCATCCTTGGCCCACACGATGGAACCGGAGGTGTAAAGCTCCTCGCCAAGTTCGAACGCGGCCTGGGCGCTGCCCAGCATGGCCCTCTGCCGCCGGAGTTCGAGAAGCTCGGCCTCGACCCGGGTCAGCCTTTGCTCCTCTCCTGCGATGAGGGACTCGAGGGCCTCGATCTCCCGCCTGGCCCTGTCAAGCGCTTCGGTCTCGAGTGAGTCGCGCTGTTCAGTCTGAGCGTGAGCCGCACCTGACAACAGAGCCAGCATACACAGGGCCAACAATGGTGTCCGCAGGTGTGATAGTTTCATTGAGACACCTACCTACGCTCGTCGAGGAGGTCGCGGAGCCGCTGCAGCTCGGCCTCGGCGGCTCTTCTTCTGGCCTCGAGTTCCGCCAGCCTTGCCCTGGCACGGGCAATGCGCTGCTGCTCCCGTTCCTGTTCGAAGCTTCTGGCGCCGAACAGCGGGCCGATGCTGGAAGTCACGGCCACTGTTACCTTGGGGTTCTGGCAGGGGTCTGTAAAATTCTGTCCTTCAGGAGGGAACAGGGCCATCTCGAACTCGGCCGCCGCCACGTTCAGGGCCACGTAACGGTTCACCTGGTAGGAGAGGCCGAAATTGAAATCCTTCCCGTCCTGTTCGAGGGCTATGGAAAGCTTCTCGCTGGGTTCCCAGACCAGCGAACCGAACAGGCCGTGGGCCATGGAGCTCCCGACGCTCATGGCACCATCGTTGCCCACGATTCCCACGAAACGCCCGACCCCTATTCCCAGGCTGACGGTGACCGGCAGCCCGGCCAGATAGCGGAGGTTCTTGGTGGCAACGCCGAAGGCCGCCCAGTTCTGGGCGTGGTTGTAGTTGTAGTTGCCGTCAGCATCCCACGGACCCCTGATGAACCCGCTGGCATCCGGCACGCCAGGGGGACCCCCGTAAACATCCACCCGCTCTGGACCGAACATGTTCTCACAACCGATGGCGAACCCGGGAACATCCAGCCCCTCTCGGAGCACCATAACCTTGAAGTTCCCCACCAGCCCGCCGTCGCCCAGGTAGGACAGCCCGACCTGGGCGTAGCCGAGTATGCCCACATCAATGTGGCCCGCGGTTATGACCTTGCTCTGGGTGGCTCCTGTGGAGTCTTCGACGCTGTAGGCCGTGGCGCCCAGGCCCAATCCTATCTCGGTATGCTGTAATATGTTGGCATCTGGGGAGTTGAGAACGCCGCCGTAGGCAAAGGGCACCGAAGCCGCGTGAAGCAGGGCAGCAAAAACCGGCAGGAACAGAAACGAAATCCGCATGAGACTCCTTCCGGCCCCATCAGACCAGCATAACCCACACGCTTGAACAGGGATGCTCTTGCCCCGTCGCTGTCATGATAGTGAATATCGGTAAAGGTTGTTCCATGGTCAACCGCGGCAGGGGGCGACGCTTTTGACTTCTGCGGAGAAGCCGAGTATTTTACTCTGACCCAATTGTCCATCTGCAGGTAGTTTCATCGGGAGGCCGGCATTGACTGCAGCAGCGCTTGCTTTTTTTTTACTGCTGGCGGCTCCGGTCCCGCCGGACTGGACGGTACTTCTTGATTTCCCTTCCAGGGAGGGTCCCCATCTGGTACCTGACGGCTCCGGGGGACAGTGCATTCTTGTGCCAATGGGAGCCGAGGGGCTGGGGGGCTGGGACGGCAGGGGGGAGCCTCTGCCCGGATTCCCCCTCTCCGCCGATGCAGGGGTGAATCATCGTCCCTGCTATGTAAGGGGGCCCTCCGGCGGGACCCTTATCGCCTACGGCGACAACCTTGGCAGGATGCACCTGGTCAACCTGCTGGGGGCCGAGGCGGCCGGGTGGCCCGTCAGCACCGGATCGTCAGTGGTGACCGGTGTTTCGGCTTTTGACATGAACTGCGACGGAACCCCCGAGATAGCCTTCGGCACAGGGGACGGCAGGGTATGGCTGCTTGACACGGGGGGTTCTCCCCTCCCGGGCTGGCCGGTGGACCTGTCATCACAGCTTCTCTGGCAGCCCACACAGGTGAGTCTCGGCGGCGGCTCCGGCAGGGGGCTTATCTGCGCCCTTACGAATGCGTCACTGACGGTCCTCGACCTGAGGGGCAGCCCTCTTCCCGGGTGGCCGGTCAACCTCCCCTATCCTGCGGGCGGCAGCCCCATATCCGCGGATGTGAACGGTGACGGACTGGCGGACATCGTGTTCGCCACCCAGAACAGGCGGCTCAACGTGTTCAGTCTGCAGGGAAGGCAGCAGGATGGCTGGCCCCGTTTTCTGGACGCAAGGCCGGTGAGGGGGGCTGCGGCGGGGGTCGTGAGCCGCGGCTGGCAGTCGCCGCAGATCGCCCTGTCCACCATCGACAGCCTGGTCTATCTTGTCAACGGCGACGGCAGACTGGCTGGAACATGGCGCTGGCCCAACAGGGCCGGGTCCCTTCCCTCTCAGCCCATCATCACAGGAACCGCCTCCGGCCCTGCGGTGGTGGTTGTCACGGAATCGGGACACATCCATGCGTGGGACGGCGAGGGCTCATCCGTGCAGGGGTTCCCCATCCTTCATCCCGGCGGCTCGCTGTTCGCGCCGGTATCCGGCGACCTGAACGGAGACGGCTACAGCCAGCTGGTGGTGCTGAGCCGGGATGGACGGATGGCGGCCTACCCCCTGTCCACACCCCACGTCGGCCAGGGCATCTGGCCCCTTCCACTCGGTGATCATTCGAACTCCGGCAGCTACGGAGGCAACCATCTGCCGGTTGCCGCGGTGGGCGAGGTCGAACCATGGAACTCGGGTGATGCGGTGATCCCCTTCACCGTCACCGGAGCCTCCTACAGCGGGATCTCCGTGAGCTTCTCCACGGACGCCGGATACTCCTGGACGGAAACCCGAAACTTCACCCTTGAGGCAGGCAGCGTGGTCTGGGACACGAACCTTGACCTTCCGCACATGACCGAGAGACAGGTGGCGGTCAAGCTCACGCCCTACACACCTTCAGGAAACGGTGAGTGCGGCATTTCGGGAATATTCAGGGTGGACAACAACATACCCCCGACCATCTATCTCGGCACGCCCCTGTTCATGGAAGACGGGCGTCTTCAGTTCTCATACGCGGTGGACGAACCGGAGGGCGACCCGATCCACATTCACGCACAATACTCCACCGACGGCGGGAACAACTGGCAGCCAATGAGCCTCCAGGGCACCGTGGCCGACATCGAGCCTGCTTCGTTCGGCGATCCGTTCCTCTGGGACCCGCAGACCGACATCCGCGGCACCGGCCTTGACAGCGTCAGAGTGAGGGTCCGCGCCGCGGACTCGAAACCCGGACCCTGGTTCGGCATGGATGAGCTGACAGCCCGGTCCGTGACCGCGCCAAGCGCCCAGATAGTGGTTCCGCAAGCTTCGGTGGCGGGTCAGGTCAGGCTCGGGGTGCGTCTGGCCGACCCGGAGATGAACCCGCTGGACGTGAAGTACGAGTACTCCACCGACGGAGGAGGGACATGGAACCCGGCCACGGTCGTGGAGGCGGAGGGAGCCGGGATGGTTGATTACGCATTCGACGTACTCTGGCTCTCTGAGATGGACCTTCCGGGTTTCAGCGGGAACCGGGTCAGGTTCAGGGCGCTGCCCTTCTCATCGGAACAGGGGGTGGCCGTGCCGTCGGTTCCCTTCACACTTCTGAACAACCGGCCGCCCGCGCTCTCCATCCTGGCGCCCACTGAGTACAGGCTGTTCAGCGGGATGGTGCCGGTGGACTTCCTGATAAGCGACCCCGAGGGCGACGGGATAGGGCTGGGCCTGGAGTACAGCCTTGACGGCAAAACGAGCTGGCTCAGGGCGTCGGGCGTCCATAATCCCGGCCCCTTCGACCCGGTGTCGTACAGGTCGGTGCTGTACTGGAACAGCAGCGCCGACCTGCCGGTGTCAGAGGTGGCGGGGGTTTACATAAGGCTGGTATGGACCCTTGACGACAGTGTAAGAAGCATCGAGGCCGGACCCATAGCGCTTGACAACGGCTCACTGCCCGAGGTGCTGAGGGGCACCATGACCCAGCCGGACCGGACCTCGGGAAGGGCTCAGGTCTCTTTCGAGGTCATTGACGGCGCCAGGAGGGTGGTGGACCTGGACGTCCATTACAGCACCGACGGGGGTCTCACCTGGAGGAAGGCAACGGTGAACGGAAACCTGGGCGGCCTTCGGGAAGGCTCCTACAGCGGGACCTTCCAGTGGGACTGGAGAAGCGACCTTGGCCAGTACCGGGGCACTGCGGCCCTTCGGCTGACGCCGGGGTTCGGCGGGACCAACGCGGGGCGGCCAAGGGTCATCGAACAGGTGTTCCGCTGACCTGGTCCCATCTGGATTTGCCGCACGCCCTGGCCAGTGTCAGCGGAGCCCTGGCCGAAGCCAGTCCCAGCATCTCTCCCGCGATCCTTCTGATGTCCCACTGGGCATGGGCGTCGTCACGCAGCCTGCAGAAGTGGTAGAACTCCCTGCCGTTGACGCTCACTTCCACCCGTCTCCGGTGGCTGTTGGTCAGAAGGTAGTCCGTGCCAAGTCTTTCCGATGCCTGGCCCGCTGCGGCAACGGCTTCGGCGAACAGGCCCCCGAAACCTGCCTCCTCCACGGAAGGGGGAACGGTGAAGCCCAGCGCAGTGCTGTAGCCGGATACAAGCTGGGTGCACATCCTGTGCCTCTTCAGTTGGGCGTAGGCGGTGGCCGAAATGACAAGGGAGAAATCCGCCCGGAAAAGCTCCCAGGCCCTTGGCAGGCTGTCATGGACCCCCAGCCCGCCGTAAACCTGTTGAAAGAGCCAGCCGGCATCGCCGGGGCCGAAAACGGTCCTGAGCCAGGCGGCAACCCTTGTGTCGTCGTCGCATGACGTAAGTTCAACTTCCGGGCCGGGGACCGGCTCAGGCTGAAGATGGGCGATCCTGTCCATTTCCGAGGGCGAAGTGAAGAGCAGCAGGGAAGGGGCGACAGGTTCGGCTGCCTGGAACAGGGCATCTGCCAGGCATCGGACCTCATGAAGGGGGTGCGCTCTCAGGCGGCGGATCATGTGTTCCAGCTCCCTGGCGTTCACGGTCATGCCCATCTGACTGGTGGCGGCCAGGGGAAGCAGGTACCTTGCATCCTCCCTTGCGGAACCCCTGTCGAGGCCTGCCCCCGAAAGCCCCTCGAGAAGCCGTTCGTACGATGAGAACAGGTTCTGTACCGTGCTGCCGTACGCATCGCGGTCAGCCACATCCATAGGTATGTGCCAATCCCTGCCTATCCTGATATAGCGCTGGGACTTTTCGGTGAAGCTGGCCAGACGGAAGGACTGAAGGGCCTCCACCGCCAGGCGGGAGATGCCCAGTATGTCAATGTTGAACACCGCGTGCTCCGCCACGGAACCGTGGCCGTAGTCGAAGACGATCCTGCGGTTGGATTCCCTGGCCTTCTCGACCTCCAGGGCTGAATCCCTTCGAAGCTGGTTGACAGGCGAAGGGTCCCTGCTGATCCGGGCGTATGCCGCGCTTATGGTCTCGGGTGTGGAAGCGGGGTTCTCACGGTCGGTGTTGTAGCCTGCGATGATGACTCTCAAGCCCGGCCCTCCAGTGGATGGGCCGCGGAAGCGGCCACGGGGTTCTCGTAGGGAAGCCTCACGTGCATAAGATAGTGAAGCCTTGCCGCCCTCGAGGAGGGCGAGTCCTCAAGCAGCGCCTTCCGCCAGATGGAGAGCGACCTTGCCATGTCGCGCACATGGGGGCAAAGCTCCCATCCGCCCGGTATCCCGGTGATGCCGCAGGCCAGCTCCGCAAGCGAGGCCAGGGCGTTCCCAAGCCATTCAAGGCTTTCCCTCGTGTCGCCGCCCTCCAGTGCCGCCCTGAGCATGGCCAGAACCCGGGCCCCCTCGCCGGTTGTGTTCCATGGAGTGAAGTTAAAGTCCCTGAGAGTGTCCCATCCGCCCAGACGGGGGCCCAGTTCATCGGGCCAGATCCTTTCGCCCGTCAAGGCGGCCACAAGCTCCATCGCCCCGTGCAGCGCAACGGGAAAGATGCATGAAGGGTTCAGCAGGAGCGGGACGCCCGGCACGGCACGGCCGGTCAGGGAACCCAGATACACCCTTCGCAGGCAGTAGTCGTCGGCCAGCAGGTTGTCCCATACAACAGGAGGCCTGCCGAGGAGTCCGGCCGCCTCCCCGAGACCGCTCAGTTCCCTGCTGACCACATCCGTGCCCGTCCACAGAACTTCCCAGTCAGGGTCGATCCTGCTGCGCCATGCCTCGAGGTATCCCTGTGCTCCCGGGTACTCCCTGAGGAACCGGCCGCAATAGACAGTGGGACACACCATCACCGGTACGCTGACCCGGGCCACAGCCCTTTCCGCGAACGCAAGCTGCCTCTCGGCAAGTTCAGCCGAGGCCGTGTCCGGAATGTCGTCGAACAGCAGGCAGACCCCGGAGGCCCCCCTCTCCACTGCCTGAAGGAGCCTGTTCTCAGCAATACCGTGTTCACAGTCACGGAACAGCCACGGGCTCAGGCCGTAAATGAAGCGCACCCCGGCATCCGCGGCCGAGGAAGCGGTGGATCCCATCTCATCCCAGTCCCCGGCGGCCGGTGACTGCCTCCATCCCGTGCGGTGGAATGGATCGTCCTTGGGGGCATGGAGATATACGGGGTCCGCAAGCGTTGACAGGACCCGAATGAGGCAGCGCCTCATCTCCGGCGTGTACGGCCTCCCGTAGAAACCCTCAACGATCCCGTGCAAAGCATCCCCCTCTCCGGCAGACTCCCGCGTTGATGAAGGGTCTTACATGTTCTATGTTTCAAGGTCAAGCAACACTCAACATACCCTTTGCGCACCTTGGAGGAGTAATGCCCCGCAGGATAGTCGAATGCGTTCCAAACATTTCGGAAGGCAGGAACAGAAGCATCATTGACGCCGTGGTCAAGGCCGCCGGAAGCGCCCGCGGTGCAAGGGTGCTGGACGTTGACCCGGGCGCCGCCACCAACCGGACCGTGATCACAGTCGCAGGTGAACCTGAAGCGGTTCTGGAGGCGGCCTTTCTGATCATTGAGAAGGCCGGGCAGCTCATTGACATGCGCTCCCATACCGGCGCCCATCCCAGGCACGGAGCCACCGATGTCTGCCCCTTCGTACCCGTGAGCGGCGTCACCATGGACGAATGCGTCGGCCTTGCCGGAAGACTGGGAGAACGGGTGGGAAGCGAACTTGGAATACCGGTTTACCTGTACGAGTTCGCCGCCCCCGACCCTTCCCGCTCCAAGCTTCCCGACATCCGCGCCGGCGAGTACGAGGCCCTGAAGGACAAGCTGGGCACTCAGGAATGGAAGCCGGACTTCGGCCCGAACAAGTGGACCGACGCGGTGGCCCGCACCGGGGTATGCACCATAGGCGCCAGGAACTTCCTCATCGCCTACAATGTCAATGTGAACAGCCGCGACACCTCCATTGCCAGGGAGGTGGCGCTGGCCATCAGGGACAGCGGCAGACCCGCCAGGACCGGCGACTGGAAGTTCGCCCGCGACCAGCAGGGCCGGAAGATCACCGAGAAGGGGCGTCTTGACTGCTGCAAGGCCACCGGCTGGTACATCGAGGAGTACGGCACCTCGCAGGTCACCATGAACCTCACCGATATCTCGGTCACTCCCCTGCACTTAGCCTACGAGGTAACCAGGGAAGAGGTGGAGAGGCTGGGAGGGGTGGTGACCGGCAGCGAGATAGTGGGCCTGGTCCCGCTATCCTCCATGGTTGACGCGGGCAGGTTCTACCTCGAGAAACAGAACAGCGGCCTCTCCGCGGTGGGAAAGCAGGCGGTGACCACCGGTCAGCCCGAAAGGGACCTTGTGGAAACCGCCATCCGCAGCATGGGTCTCAGGGATGTGGCTCCTTTCGATCCAAGGGAAAAGATCATTGAGTACCTGGTCGCCGATGACTCGGTGAACCTGTCCGGGATGTCCTGCAGGGAGTTCTGCGACCAGCTCTCCGTTGATTCACCCGCACCGGGCGGCGGCAGCGCCTCCGCCCTTGCCGGTGCGCTCTCTTCGGCCCTGGTGGCCATGGTGGCCAACCTTACCGTGAAGAACAGGGACTACAGGGCCCACTGGGGGGAGATGCGCCGCATAGCCCCGCAGGCCCAGGAGATAAAGGAAAACCTTCTGGCAGCCATTGATGATGACACGAGGGCCTTCAACGGATGGATGGAGGCCGCCCGTTCGGGAGGGGACGTGCAGTCCGCCATCAGGGAGGCGGTCGAGGTTCCCCTTCGAGTCCTCCGGCTCTCACTCCAGGCGGCGGAACTCGCCGGTCTTGTGGCCGGTATGGGAATGCAGGCCTCGGTGAGCGATTCGGGCGTTGCTGCATCCGCCGCACGCACGGCGGCCGAAGGTGCGTGCCTGAACGTGCTCATCAACCTCGGCGAGATCGAGGACGCCGAGTACCGCCGGTCGGTCAAGGCCCAGGCCCTGGCCCTGCTTGACGAGACAACGGAAGCCGCAGGCGCAACCTTCGGGAAGATACGCACTGCTCTTGAGACCAAGGCGGATCGCAGGGACCCGCAATGAGAAGAAGCCTCTTCCGCGAACCGGAACTGCCGGGGGACCTTTCGGCGGAGCTGGCGGAGTTCTGCAGAAAGGCCAGGGGCGACATCCTTCACATGACATGCCTGGCGGGAAGCGGCCACCCTGGCGGGTCAATGAGCAGCCTGGAGATACTGGCCCTTTTATGGAGCCAGGCGGATGTTGACCCCAAGAACCCCAACAGGCGGGGCAGAGACCGGATCGTGGTGAGCCACGGCCACATATCTCCGGGAGTCTATTCCGTTCTGGGCGGGCTTGGCTTTTTCAACCTTGAGGATGCGGTGGTTGGTTTCCGCCAGGCGGGAAGCAGTTTCGAAGGCCACGTAGAGCGTCATCTTCCCGGCATCGAGCTCACCACCGGGAACCTCGGGCAGGGACTGAGCGCGGCCACGGGGCTTGCGCTGGCCGACAGGTGCCTGGGCCGCAGGAACCATGTCTGGGTGGTGACCGGAGACGGCGAGCACCAGAAGGGCCAGATCAGCGAGGCCAGAAGGTTCGCCTCGAAGTACGGACTGTGCAACCTGACATGCGTGATGGACTGCAACAGGCTTCAGATATCGGGGTCCACAGACGACGTCATGCCGGTGAACCACCAGGCCGAGTTCCAGAGCAGCGGATGGGAAGTGACAAGGGTTGACGGCCATGACCTGAAGGCCCTTTACGGGGCACTGAGACCTCACGGGCAGAAGAGCCCCCGGCTGGTGATGG
Source organism: uncultured bacterium (assembly GCA_964541235.1). Lineage (GTDB taxonomy): Bacteria > Fermentibacterota > Fermentibacteria > Fermentibacterales > JCC-6 > UBA6080. The sequence goes on from CAZIPI010000015.1 coordinate 37,584, forward strand.
CCGACACGGTGATGGGCAAGGGGGTCTCGTTCATGGAGAACGACCCCGACTTCCACGGCAGGGCACCCGTACCGGAAGAGCTGGAACGGGCACTGCGGGAGCTGGGGATCGAGCCCAGGCTTCCCGAACTCAGGGCCGCAAGGGCTTCAGGCCCCCCCAGACGGGCCATCCATTCGGAACCAAAGTACCATGTCATGGCTCTTCAGGGAAAACCCGCCACTTATCCCCCTGACCACAGGGGTGACAACCGGAGCGCCTGGGGAGCCGCCCTTCTGGACATTTCCCGGGCCAACAGCGACGACCCTCCCCTTGTGTTCGACTGCGACCTGGCCGGGAGCGTTAAGACAGGGGGCTTCCAAAGGGAGTTCCCCTCGCACCACTTCCAGTCAGGCATCATGGAGCACCACACCGCCACCGCCGCCGGAGCCGCGTCCCTTGCGGAAAAGGTTGTCTTCTGGGCGGATTTCGGCGTGTTCGCCATGGACGAAACCTTCAACCAGCACAGGCTCAACGACATCAACCACACGAACCTGAAGGTTGTGGCCACCCACTGCGGCCTTGATGTGGGTCCGGACGGCAAGACCCATCACTGCGTGAAGTACCTTGGCCTGACCCGGGCCCTGCACAACTATCTCACCGTGGTCCCGGCCGACCCCAACCAGACTGACCGCGTGGTGAGGTTCGCCGCCATGAGTCCCGGCAACTTCTTCATCGCCATGGGGCGGTCGGTACAGCCTGTGTTGACCGACGAGTCGGGGAAACCCTTTTTCGGCGGCAACTACAAGTTCGTATTCGGCAAGCCGGACATGCTCAGGGACGGCTCCGACCTGGCGATACTGGCCATGGGCTGCATGTGCGGCAGGGCTCTCACGGCGAGGGAGATCCTCCAGCGGGAGGGGATCTCAGCCAGGGTCTATGCGGTAAGCGCCCCCAACGCACTTTCCGAGCAGTTCGTCAGACAGCTTTCGAGCTTCAGGTATCTGGCGACCTACGAAGACCACGACCTGGATACCGGTCTGGGGGCATGCCTTGCTCTGCGTCTCTCCGATGCCGGGAGTTCTGCGGCGCTTTTCCGGTTCGGGGTAAGGGAGTACGGGATGAGTGGTGAGTCGGAGGACCTTTACGGGCTGCAGGGGCTTCTGCCGGATCAGGTGGCCGGGGCTCTTCTGGCCCGGCTGCGCTGAAGCAGGGTCCTGTACTCCAGTTCGCCCGAGGTTATCCCCCAGTATATCCTGTGAAAATGGTCGCCCGCTGCGAGCCTGTTCATGGCCAGTGCCCTGAAGGGCCATCCGTACAGCAGATGGCGGAACAACCCTGAGCTGTTCACCCTTCGAACGCATCTCGATCCTGTGTTCCAGGTCTCCGCTCCCGCCAGCAGCGCATCAGCGGCAAGAAGACCGCTTTCCAGCCCATGGGAGATGCCCTCGCCCGAGACCCTGTCGCACAGCCCCGCCGCATCCCCGGCCAGAAGGACCCTTCCACTGCCAGGGAAGACACTTCCCCTGCCTGCGGGAACGAATGCGCCCATGAACCTTCTCCGGCCCAGTTCAAGGTGGTCGAGCAGTCTATCCAGTGCCCTCAGAGTGTCCCCGGGGCGGTAACGGTTCCCGAAGGATCCCACTCCAACGCAGACATCGTCCCTTCTCGGGAACACCCATCCGTAGCCGTATGGAAGCAGCCCGAAATGCGCCTGAAGCCCGGTGCCGGCGAAGGCTTCCATGACCGCAGGCGCCAGGGGGACGAACGTCTCCAGGCAGAAACCGGGCCTTCCCCTAAGACCGCTCCCGAAAATCAGCCGTCTCACCGTACTGAGCGCGCCGTCGGCGCCCACCGCCCTTTCGAACCTCACACGGCAGCCGTTCCTGAACACGGCCTGGTTCCCGTCCTCGAACGCCACCAGCCTGCTTCCGACAAGCGGCCGGGCCCCGGCCTCAACGGCCCGGTTGAAGAGAAAACCGTCGAAGCTCCGCCGGTCAACGAGGCGCATGGGAGGCGATGCCCCCCTCAAAAGGCCGAGAGGCTTCAGGGAGTCGAAGCACGAGAAGGTGTCGTGCACCGCCAGGACAAGGTCATCGATCTCGGAGGAAAGCATCATTCCGCTGTGAAGCAGGATGCCGGCGGAGTTCCCGGAGAGGGCACCACCGCAGAGCTTGGGCCTTGGGAAGACCGACCGGTCCGCGAGGACCACGTCCCTTCCTTCCCGGGCCAGCTTCCATGCACAGGCGCATCCCGCCGGTCCGGCCCCAATGACGAGGAATGCTGTGTCAATGACCATGCCGGTGATATTCTTGTTCCCTGCCGGTGGGGCAAGTGGGCCCGGCAATGCTATATTCCCGCCGGAAAGGGGAAATGGGAATGAAGGTTGCGCTTGTTTACCCGCGATGGCAGTGGTACGAGTACAACGGTCTTGCCGAGCCCATAGGCGTACTCCATCTGGTGAGCGTGCTGCGGAACTCGGGGCACGAACCTGTCTATGTGGATTACTCGTCATGCCGGAGCATCACGGACCTCGACCACCTTGCGAAGGGTTGCGGCCTGGTGGGAGTGGCGATCAGCGCGGCGGCCAAGATGGGAAGGGCTGCGGAGGTCCTGAGACATCTCCGTACGGTGGTCCCTGAAGCCCATTTCACTGTAGGCGGAGCATATCCCAGCATCTTTCCGGAAGACAGCGTCAGGGGTACCGGCGCCGATTCAGCCATGGTGGGGGAAGCCGAAGAAACAGTAGTCGAGCTTGCAGAAGCCCTGGAAAAGGGGCTCGACTGGAGGACCGTGCGCAACATGGCCTACCCGGACGGGGAAGGCTTTACCGAAAACCCCCGAAGACCGGTGATAAAAGATCTCGACACCATTCCCTACCCGGCCAGGGACGTTGTGGACTACGACTGGTACCTCGCCAACGGGATGAGCGAGTTCGGAATGGTTTCCACCAGGGGGTGCCCCTTTCACTGCACATACTGCAAACCGAGCACCGACCTGATCTTCGGGGGCGGCATAAGGCTGCGCTCCGCCGGGAACGTGGTGGGGGAGATCATCGAGCTTTCAAGGCTGCGGAACACCAGCAGGCTCAGGATCTTCTTCAAGGACGACACCATAACCATGCACCCGACGAAGTGGTTCGAGGAGTACCGCGATCTTCTTATGCAGGCCGGCATTCAGCTTGAATGGCACTGCAACAGCAGGGTGGACACAGTCACCAGGGACAAGGTCAGGGTCATGGGGGAAAGCGGATGCCACTGCATCAGCTTCGGTGTGGAGAGCGGAAGCCAGAGGATACTGGACTGCTACAGGAAGGGTACCACCCCCGAGCAGGCCGAAAGGGCGTTCGGATGGTGCCACGAGTTCGGAATAGAGGCCACGGCCAACATCATGATCGGCTACCCCCTGGAAACCCAGGAGGACATAAGGGCGACCTACAGGCTTCTGAAGAAGATAAAACCTGACGATATAATCGTTTACCTTTCGACGGCCATTCCAGGAAGACACATCCACACATGGGCGAAGGAGCAGGGATACCTTACCAGTGATGAGAACCCCGAACTGCTGGACCCGGCCAGGAACAGGGCCTGCGAGATAATGAACATGCGCCTTCCCTTCCTCGAGCTTTCGGACGTGGTTGGCTGGAAGCACAAGATCGAAAGGTACAGAAGCTGGCGCAAGGTCACCAGCATCGGCAACATAACACGATGGGCCTCGGAACTGGCCAGGGAGCCGGGAAAAGCCTTCGGCAAGGCCGCAAGGGTTCTCAGGGGTTTCCGCGGCCAGGGGGACTGATCATCAGAACCCTTGCGGTATCCGCCTACTACGCCATGCTCAGGCTGGCTGTGCGGCTTTCAGCCAACCCGCAGTGGACCATCGGCCTGCTCACCGGTTTTCGAAGGGCCGCCGACAGGCGGAGTACAGTGCTCCTGGGCCATTTCGAAAGGATCTTCCCCTGTCTCGGCCGGAACGGGTCCCGCAGACTGGTGAGAGAGTACTGGCACAGGCACAACAGGCACACCATAGATCTTTTCCATCTTGAGCGGTTCTCCCCGGCGCACCTGGACAGGAAGGTGGAGTGGCGGGGCAGGGAGCTGGTTGACAAGGCCCTTGAAGGTGGACGGGGTCTTCTCCTTCTGGTGCCCCACTTCGGCGACGAGAGGAGCATGCACATCCTTATGGGGATGGCCGGATACCCGGTGGAGGTCATCTCCAGCCGATACCTCTCCGAGGGGAGCATACCCCGGAAGGCAAGGCTCACCGTGGGTTCCCGCTGGAACACCCTTCACTTCCCCGACGAGAACCCCCGCTGGATGTACAGGGCGCTCTCCATGAACCGCATTCTGCATTACTCGCCCACGGCCTACGGGGGGCCCTCCGGTATGTGGCTGAACATGTTCGGTGTTCCCGACCTTGTCCCCGTCACGCCCTGGAAACTTGCGGCAAGAACGGGCTGCACCGTGCTTTTCGGATGCTGTTACGTCCTTCCGGGCATGAGGTTCCGGATCGTTCTGGAGCCCATGGACCTTCCGGACAACCCGTCAGGGTTCACCACAACGGTCATGCGCCGCGTGGAAAGGTGCGGGCTGGAACACCCCGGGCAGTACGACTGGAAGAACCTGGTGATAAGGCACAGGGAGTCAAACACCATGGCGCGCATCGGCATGATCCCCCCCGACGAGGAAACCCTCGAGAAGCTGGCGGTCCCCAGGGACGAGGATCCTTCCGGCATTCCCGACCTGGACCTGCTGCGGTCCATTGGCGGCTGCGGATGAGGATAACCCTGGTCTATCCCAGTTTCGGGTCAGGCCGCCGCAGCCTCTACTTCCCGCAGGGCCTCGCCTACGTCGCCTCGGCGCTGCTGCACTCCGGCCATGAAGTCACTGTGGTTGACATGGAGGGCGACGATCTGTCGGTGGACCGGGCGCTTGCCCTCGCTGTTCAGGCTTCGCCTCAGATGGTGGGCTTCGGCGGCATGATCACAAGGTACAAGATCGTGCGCGAGCTTGGAAGGCGTCTGAAGGAGGAAGCGCCGGAAACGTTCCTTGTGGCCGGGAACAGCGGCGCCACCACCATACCCGGGCTGTACCTGAAGAGCGCCCGGCTCGACGCCGTGGTCCCCGGCGAGGGCGAGGCCACCATTGTGGAACTTGCGGCGGCCCTTCAGGCCGGAGCCGACTGGCGGCAGGTACCGGGGCTGGCTTTCCTGGACCAGTGCGGGAACACCGTCTTCTCACCGACAAGACCTCTTCTGGCCAACCTTGATCAGCTCCCCTGGCCGGCACGTGACCTGTTCCCGCTGGAGAAGTACATAACAAGCCAGGACCACAGGGGGAAACACGAGAGACATCTGGAGATAGTGGCCAGCAGGGGCTGCCCCCATGGCTGCGTCTATTGCTACCACATATACGGAAGGACCATCCGGCGCCGTTCACCGGGATCCATAGTGGCCGAGGCTGAGCACATAGTGGAGAAGTACGGCATTCAGTACACGGGGTTCCCCGACGACCTCTTCACCAGCGACAAGGACTTCGTTCTGAAGACGTGCCGGCTCCTCCGGGAGAGGCTTCCCGGCATTCGATGGTCATGTCTGGGCAGGGCTTCGTCGGTGGACGGCGAGATGCTGGGTGCCATGGCGGAAGCCGGGTGCGACTGGATAAGCTACGGCATCGAATCAGGAAGCCCCGGGATCCTGATGGAGATGGAGCGTACCGTGACCCCCGAGCAGTGCCTCACGGCCATAAGGCTCACGAGGGAGGCGGGCATCTTCCCCGAGGGGTCGTTCATGATAGGCATGTTCGGTGAGACCAGGGAGACGGTTGCGGAAACCGTGGAATTCTGCAGGAAAGCCGATATAACCGCGCCGATGCTTTACGTTACCCCCTATCCCGGAACGCCCCTTTTCCAGCGTGCAGAAAAGATGGGGCTCATCCCCGACCTCGAGGCGTACGTCCTCTCCCTTGAAGCCGCCGACAAACTTCTGGTGAACCTTACGGACATGGAGGACGGCGAGCTGGAACGCCTCAGGGCCTGGGCCATGGGAAAGGCGGGAAGGAACTACCTTCTCAGACGACCGTTCACCCGGATACCAGCCCTGCTGTGGAAACACCTTTCACTGAGGGGATTCGGTCAGCTGGCCCGCGACGCCTCGGAGTTCGTGCGGGGCCTGGGAAAGCCCCCGGCCGACCCGGCATGATCCCTCCCCCGGCGTACAGGGGGGCGCATGAACGCCCCCCATTACACGGCTAGAAGGAATCTGCGCTGTCGGTGATCTTCACTCCGGTGCACACCATGTACCCCGGGACCGAGGCCGCCTCGGGCATGCGCCTGTCGTACGTGTTGGAGCCGTTCACCGATGTCTGCCATGGCGCAAGCACGGCAACGTTGCCAAGCACGTTCTGGAAGGTGTCGGTGATCCTGCTTGAGAAGATGGGGCTCACCATCTCTCCCTTCTCCACCAGAACTGCGCTGAAACGGCTGCTTCCCGTGAACACGCCCTTGCTGCGGTTGGGTATGTGGGTGTAGTGAAGGGCCGGGATGTAGAGGACCCTGCCCATTTCCTTCACGGCTTCCAGCGGGCAGTCCGGACCGTCGCCGGGGAGCATTGCCAGGCTTGCGCTGCCGTGGTGGGGGGTTGGTTTGCGCCCGTACCTGGCAGCGGTGGCCAGGTCGTAGAAGAGGCTGACCATCCTGCCCTGCTCGATCAGGGGGAACCTGCCCCGCGTCATACCGGCCATGTCGAACCCGAACCTGAAGGTGTTGTTGTCGTCAGGGTCGTCCGTCAGGGTTATCCTGTGGGAGAGGATGGGATCCCCGGGCTTCTTCCCGCAGGTCCAGTTCATGCCTTCCTCGTAGCCCCGGCCGCTGAGGCCTGTACCCACAGCCATTCCCATTATCTCGGCCACCGCCTGGGAGCCGAAGAGCACCGTGTACTCCCCGGGCTCGACCCGGAAACCAGGCTTCCCGTAAACCGGGAGGAGCCATTTGAAACTGTCCACTGTGTTCCCGGCGGTGACGTCACCGGCCTTCCATCCCGTCTGGAAACTTGCCAGTTCCCACTTCTCGGAGGGGTGTTTCAGAACGCAGGTGAACTGCTGGTCGGTGCCGGTCCTCCACGCCAGGTTCCCGTTGCCGGTGCATGCCAGGAGAACCTCGGTGGAGCCGCTGCTCCAGGAGCCGGAGTAGTTGAGATGGCTGCCGACGCCCTGAATGATGTCCCTGTAAACATCGGCCTTGAGACCGGGATCCATCTCCTCAAGCTCCTGGTCGTACTGAAGCATCTCTTCGGCGCTCTCCTGCACCACCCGCGAGATGGGGTCATAATCCTTGGGCGTGCTGACCGAGGCCTTCTCCACCGCGGTTTCAAGTGCCCTTCGGACGTAGTCAGGGCCGGTGATGTCCCCCATTACAGTGAACGATCCTTCACGGCGGCCTTCGATGACCTCCACATCAAGCCTTGTGAGGTCCTCGCTGGTGTTGAGGCTTACGGAATTGTTCCCGATCCTCATCAGGTGGCTCTTCTCGCGGTGCATGGTGAAGAACGCGTCTATACCCCTCTCAGCCGCTTCATCCCTCACCTGGAGGATGGCGTCGCGGGTCGTCTCATCGAGCATGCCTACTTCTCCTCTCCGGTGATCACATCATCGAACCGCATGACAGGGACACCGTGGCCGATCTCCATCACCTGATTGGGTTCGCCCTTTCCGCAGTTGGGCACCTGCTCCACAACCCATGTTGAACTGTCCCCAACCGCGCTGAGCCTTCCGTAGAACTCCAGGGTGTGCCCCTGGTACGTGGGGTTCTTCAGAACCCTGGTTATCCTGCCGTTCCTGATCTCCCAGGCGATCTCGCAGCCGAAGTGGAAGTGCTCCCTGTTGCTGCCTATGGACCAGCTTGTGGGATTGTCAAGGAGAATGCCGTCGTCCACCCCTGCTATTATGTCCTCAAGCGTTCCGTCATTCCCGGGGAGCACGTTCACGTTGGTCATTCGGTCTATGGGCGCCTTGTAGAAGGCGGTGGAACGGCTGGCGCCGCCGCTGCGGTCGAAGACCTCCCTGCCCGCCACATGGTTGGCTTCGCTTATCATGGCGCGGCTGGTGAGGCAGTTCACCAGTATCCCCTTGTCTATGAGCAGGTAGTCCCTTTCAGGGGTGCCCTCGTCGTCGTAGCCGAAGCTGCCGGGGCTGTTCCCTACGGAGCCGAATGCGCTCACGTTCAGCTTTTCGGAACCGTAGCGAAGCTTGTTGAAGCTGTCCAGCGTGACGAAGCTTCCGCCTGCGTAGGAAAGCTCGTAGCCCAGTATCCTGTCAAGCTCCAGCGGATGGCCGATGGTTTCGTGGACCTGAAGGTGACCCTGTCCCGGGAGCAGTACGACGGAACGCCGGCCGTACTCCAGCTCGGGAGCGGACAGGAGCTGCGAAAGCTCCTCCTTCATCCCTTCGGCCCTTCCGCTCCAGAGTTCCGGATCGGTGACCATCTCCCATCCCCTGGTCCCGGTGCCCCGGGTGTGAAGGCTCTTGGAGCGCCTCTGCATCTGACCGTCGGCATCCTGGGCCATCACCATGGAGTCGGCGAAGCAGTTGGTCAGGTTCCGCTCGATGAAGGAGCCGTCGCTGTTCCAGAACCAGTTCCTCATCCTCTGAAGGTAGAGGAAGACCACACGCCTCTGAACGAAATCGGCCTTCAGCCTCCGGTCCAGTCCCTCGAGGAACGAGAGCTTCTCCTTCAAAGGCACGTCGAAGGGGTCCAGCACCACGGGGGAGGAGAAGGACCCGGTGACAGCCGGCAGGGATCCCATGTTCAGGGGAATGCTCACCAGAAGGGAAGCCGTTCTGGCGTTGGCCAGCGCCTTCTCGAAGGTTTGGGCCACGTCGGCAGCCCTGCTGGTGGCGGCGAAACCCCAGGCGCCGCCGAACAGGACACGAACCCCGAGACCGCTCTCGAAGGAACCCGTGTTGGCCTCGAGGTTGCCGTCGTACAGAACCAGGGTTTCGGAACCGTCTTCGGTAAAGAAGCGGGCATCGCAGTATCCCGCTCCGGCATCCATCACCCCGGCGATGCCTTCGGCCACCGGTTTCTCAAGCTTCTCGACTTCCATTCACTCACCTCTTCCAGGTACGGTCAAAGTACCGTGAGAAAGGATCCCCTTCGCAGAAGCCCCGGGGATACCACGCGACAGAACACTCCCCTGACCGGCATTACGCACTTCCCGACCCTGCGGTAGATCGAACAGCCGTCGCCATGACACTCCTTGCCCAGCTGGGTCACGACCATTGTCAGCCCGTCCTCACCGGACAGCCTGTCCCCCGGGGAGAGGGAGGAAAGATCTCCCCCCCTGGTCGTTATGTTCTCGCCGAAATCCCCCGGCCCTATCTCCAGGCCGGTCTTCGACGCGAAGGCTTCTATGCTCTCCATGTCCAGCAGGCTCACCTGCCTGTGCCAGTCCCCGGCGTGCGCATCGCCCTCCAGCCCGTTCCGGTTCACTTCAGCCCGGGGAACAGGATGCTTCTCGGTACCCTTCTCAAGGGATACGTTCACCGAAACGATCTCGAACCTGTTCATTGCACCTCCCGGAACCTGTCTTCGGGAAGAAAAATAGTGTTAATAGATACATTGTCAAGACCGGCTCGTAAACACCTTGAACGCCGGTTTCGCTTCCTTCGCCCGGAATGGTCACAGGCGTTGAGCGGAAATATACACCGCAGGGTCCCGCAGGCCCCGGCCACGCCGGATCAGGTTGACCCCGGCGAGCCCCGGGGCGTATCATCAGCGCGACTTCAACAATGAAGGGGGAATGCCGATGGTCCGCGCATGGATGTGTCTGCCGGTTCTCTTCGCCTTTTCAAGCTGCTTCCCGCAGGCTTCCATCTACCCGGGAGAGGCCCGGGGCATCGCGCTTGAGCACCTGGCCAGCCGGGGTGTGCTTCTGCCGGAGGTGGTAGCCACAAGGTCCATAGCAGCTCCTGTGTCAGGCTATCTCATCGATGCGGTGGGGTACGTCAGAGGTGTGCTTACCGCTTTCAGGATCGGTGTGAAGGACGAGGGCGAGATGGAGAATGCCGGGGAAGTGTTCGTTCACATAAGCTACGGAAGCGACGGCTCGTGGTTCCCGCCGCTGGACGGCTCTCCGGAGCTGCTTCTTGAGTACGAGTTCATGCTGGGACAGGACCGTGAGTTCATGGCCCTTGTGGAGGCGGGCCATCCCCGTCACCTGGACCAGGTGCCGCCCGGCACCGTTTACACACGCGATGGGACGCTGTCGGGCATCGGATTGCTGGCCGCCCTGGACCAGGTCGATGTGGTGTTCGTGGGCGAGCAGCACGACCACCCCCTGGCCCACCAGTGGGAGCTTTTCATCTGGCGGGGCCTGGGATCCCCCGACAGGGCCCTTGCCCTTGAGATGTTCGAAACGGACGTTCAACCCCTTCTCGACCTCTACCTTCAGGGCGAGCTGAGCCGCGATGCGTTCCTGGCCGGCTCCCGCCCCTGGGGCAACTACCGGGAGGATTACGAGCCCCTGGTGGAGTACGCGCTGGAAAAGGGGTACCGGGTCATAGCCGCCAATGTGCCCAGGCCTCTGGCCGCTGCGGTTGCCAGGGGCGGCTACGGCGCACTGGAGGGAGAACAGTTCTTCCGGACCCTGTCGGTTGACTCCTCCAACGCCGGCTACCGTACCCGGTTCCTGGAAACCATGTCCGCAATGGGCGGCGCCATGCATGGAACCGCCATGGACCCCCTGAACCTGTACCGGGCGCAGCTGCTCAAGGACGCGGTGATGGCAGGTTCCATAGCCGGCCGGAGCTGTGTGTTCATCTGCGGAAGGTTCCACAGCGATCACCGCTCGGGAATACCCGACCAGCTGGCCCCCGGAACCAGCTACAGCAGCGTCGCCATCCTTCGGGATGGCGAGATCGTGGATCTCGATGTGGCGGATTTCGTCATTGCTCCATGAACCACCCGGGATCAACGGAACAGGGTGTAACCGATCGGAAAATCGCCTTCAGGGGCCATGAACAGCTTTTCGAACCCGGTTATTCCGGTTCCCTCCTCGAAGACCCTTTTCTGATAGAACGGCCCGTCAGCATCACGGTAGAGAACCGTGACGGTCATGGGCGGTCCCTGTGAGACCCGGGTGATCACGCACTCGAGTTCAACCTGGCCGCCTTCCCTTCGGGCGACCGTCTGGCTCCACCGGTTCCCGGCGGTGAGCGGCAGCCTCAGCAGGACCATTTCAGGGAAGTCGTTGTCCATGGCCATTTCCGAGGACTGGGTCATGGAGAGGGCGCTGTCGGATACAGTGTAGCAGAGCCTTATCCCGAAATCCCCCTCAGCCTCGCCGTCCGACATGTCGCTCACCATCCCGTCAAACACATAGACGACGGAGGCATCGTCTATGAACATCCGGTCAAGCCTGATCTCATGGCCGTACTCGGCGAAGCCCCAGTAAACCAAGGTATGCCCCTGGCTGGATGGCAGCATGCACCTCAGGGAAAGGTCGGCATGCCAGGTTGAGTCCGGGGCGGCATCGTTTGCGCCCCCCCCGGTGGAGCAGGCGAACAGAAGGCCAAGAAGAGACATGGCGATCAGCTTCATGGAAAACCTCCAGGGCCAGGGGAACGGCCGGCTTTGCCGCAACGATACATGAACACCCGATGCATGGCCATGTCCGGCGATCAGCCGTCCCTGGCCGGGTGCATGCGATGGCCATTGCTTTCAGGTTCGCCTGTAGCAAGATTGGCTGGTGTGTTCCGGTTCAGGCCGGGCAGGCCGCAAGGATCCAGCGAACTACGGAAGGAGGATTGGTGATGAAGTGCCCGAATTGCTCCTTCTCGTATGAAGGCGCCCCCCAGAAGTGCCCAAGCTGCGGATGGGAACTCAGAAGGCCGGACCCGGCCCGGTGCGAGTTCTGCGGCTCAAGGACCGCGACCACCCAGGACAACTGCCCGAGCTGCGGGGCGCCTCTCGCCGGCAGCACGGATACGGGCACCGCGCCCCGGCACCAGGCCGGCCACACCGGGTCCGGCACACCCGGAGCACCGCCATCCGGACAGCATTCGTGCCTTCTCCCGGCCATAGTGGTCTCGACGACGCTTGTCATCGGAGGGGCGCTCCTCGCACTGTCGTTTATGACATCACGTGACTCTGATCCGGAAACAAGAGCCCCTGAAGTGTCTGCACCTCTGATACAGAACGCCATGGCGCCCGATTCCATCCACAGGGGGGTCATCGAGGAGGGACGCAATACCGTAGAGAGCATCTGGCCGAGGGTTCTCACCCACATGCCGGACAGCTGCTTCTACCCTGGTCCATACGACCCTTGCGCAGCCTTCAGGTTCACGCTGGAAGGCCGCAGGACGCTGGCGAGGATCGAGGCTTCCGCGCCCATCGACCTGGTCCTCACCCTTCTCAGGGAAGAGGAAGGTGTTCTCTCTTTCGCCGGATGGAACGAGGACGGCAGACCCGGCAGCAGCGACCCGCTTCTGCTGGTGCCGCTGGACGCCGGGACCTACGTCGCCCTGGTCACCAGCTACGGGGGCTGGGCCTACGGCGAAGTGCGCTTCCTGTGGTCGGTGGCCATGCCCGAGATACCGTTGGTGACCAGCGACACCACTCTCAGGGCCCGTCTGTCCAGCCAGGTGCCGAAGGCGGTCTTCGAGCTGGACATACTGCAGGGCAGGACCTACTCCATCAGAACGGCTTCCCTGGTGAGCAACATGGATTCCTTCATCGAACTCAGGACCGAGGGCGGGTCCATCCTCACCGACGACGACAGCGGCAGGAACGACTTCTGCTGGGGCGACGCCCACCTGTCGTTCACCGCCGGCCCGCTGCAGCAGGGGCTTGCATCGGTCACGGTGAGACCGCTAAACCTTTACGGCTCCACTTTCGGCGACCTTGACGTCATCTTCACCATCACGGACTGAGAGCTGTCCCCTGCCGCCCCACATCCCGTGACAGCAAAAAAAGACCGGCCCCCTGCCAGGGGGCCGGCAAACTCGGAGCGGCTGCTTCAGGAAGAGGGCTACGGGGTCTTCCTGGGCCGCTTGTCCTGCTTCTTCTTCTCTTCCTGCTCCTTCTTGGCAGCCTGCTGCTTCTTGACCTTGTCCTTGTCTTTCTTCCCACCCTTGTCGCCCATTTTCTCGGCTCCCCCTGCGTCAAGCGTTTCGCCGCTGAACTTGCATCGCTGCTGCGACACCATGCGGCTTTTCCGGTGAGAACCGCCGGCCCCGGTAACCGCCGGGACCGACACCGGTGATATCATCAACGCGCCGGTCGCAACCGTCAAGTATGGTCTGCACGGAAACGCCACAGCCTCTCCCTCGCCCTGCTGATCCCGATCCTTTCGGTGACCAGCGGTTCCGGCGGCACGTGGCCTTCGGGGACCAGAAGCTCAAGGGGCGGTTTCGCAAGGTCATGTCCGTCCAGGCTTCCGTTGATGGCCAGGGCCGCACACAGCTTCCCCGGGCCGTCCGCAAGCCGGCAGTCGGGAACCCCGCCCCTGTTCCTCCTCATTATGCCCAGGCCATGCACAGGCATCAGGGCCCGTATCAGCACTGCCTCGCCCAGCCCTTCCGGTCCGGAGGTCACGTTGAGACAGAAATGCACCCCGTACGACAGGTACACATAGGCCCGGAAGGGGGGCAGGAACATGGACGCGTTCCGGAGGGTCCTTCCCCTGAAGGAATGGCTTGCCGGATCGTCGTGGGTATAGGCTTCGGTCTCCATGATGACCCCCTCCATGGCTCCTTCGGGTGTTTCCCTTCTGAGAACGCAGCCAAGGAGTGCGGGCGCCATGGAGAGCGTGTCAGGGGGAAGGTTCATCCGCCCTGTCTGGGGCCGGCTTGAACGGCGAAGCCACCAGTGCCGGTTTCACCAGCCTGGTCCAGGTTGCCCTCCAAAGCACCGCGAGGAAGGCCAGGAACGCCAGGCCACCCAGTAACTCATTACCCGCGAACCAGTTGAACGCTCCGTGAAAGACCATGGAGGCCATCAGGCCGCCACCGACCATGAGAATCTGTGTGATGACATTCCTACCCTTCGAGAACCCCAGCGCGGCCCCCCACCAGGCGCTGAAAAGTGCGTGACCCGGCACGCTGAGCACCGTTCTGGAAAGAAGGGTCAGCATTCCGGCCATGGGGTTCACGTCGAACCATCCTCCGGCGACGTACATGATGTTTTCCACCGCGGCGAACCCTAGCGCGGCGGAAACCGCGTAGATGATGCCGTCGAAGGGCTCGTTGAACTGCCTGCTGTTGTAGACCGTCCATCTCACGGCTAGGAACTTGGCGGGTTCCTCGACCAGGGGCGCAAACAGCACCGCGGCCCACATGTAGGGACCCCAGGGGTAATCCAGCCCGGAGTACACCGTCGCCAGGGCAAGGGCCACCAGCATTCCAACGATGAAGGTGCGCACCACCAGCTTCACCGGCTCGGGTTCGTAGCGGTCGCACCTGTAGAAGTACACCAGCCAGGCTGTTCCGGGCAGGAAGGCCGCCAGTGGGACCAGGAAGTACTTCATCGGATCAGAGAGCCCACGAAGCGGCCGAAGGCGGCGGGGTCATCCGGTCGGAAACCGCATATCACCCTTGCAAGCTCGAGGACCATCCGGACCTCTCCTGAGATGTCCTCTCCCGCCCGAAGCCTGGCATCCAGCGAGACGATCATCTGGTGCGTCGGGTTCAGTTCAAGGATGCGCTTCGCCTGGGCGACCTCCCTGTTCATGGCTCTCATCATCATCCTGAAAGTGTCACCCGGATCGTCGGCCAGGGCCACGAGGATGCAGGGAGTGGAGGTCAGCCTGGGGGAGAAGCGGACCCCGGCCACAAGATCGCCCAGCACCTCCCTGAAACCGGCGATCAGGTCCCGGTACCTCTCCTCGGCCTGTGCCCTGGCCTCCCTGTCGGCAGGCGACAGCTCCTTCTCGGCGCTCTCTGTGGCCAGGTTCACCAGCGAGTGTCCCTTGAACTCCCTCAACGACTCCACCACCAGCCCGTCCAGCGGTGCGTCGAGAAGAAGCACCTCGCCCTCCCTGGATTCATGCAGGGGCGACCTTCTGAGCTCTTTCAGGTCAGGCCCGGTGATGAAGGGAACAGGGCTGCCTTCGGGGAATCTCTCCATGACCTTCACAAGCGGCTCGGGGGCCTGGTTCCCGGTGGTGTTCACCAGCAGAAGCTCTGCGATCTCGGTGCGGCGCTCGGCATGGGTGCAGACGCCCTCCCTGATGAAATCGCCCATGTTCCCGAAGAAAGCCGCGTACGCTTCCTGGTCCTCTTCCATCACCCGGGCGAGTCTTGCAAGGATCTTCTTGGTCAGGGCCCGGTTGATCCTTTCCAGCTCCCTGTCGTGCTGAACGGTCTCCCTGGAGATGTTGAGGCTGAGACCCTCGGCCTCCACCACTCCCCTGACGAATCGCAGGTAGGGGGGAAGCAGGTCGTCGGCCTCTTTCTGGACCAGAACCCGGCGGACGAACAGGCTGACTCCCGGTCTGCCGTCGGGAAGCATGATGCCCTGCGACCTGTCCGCAGGAATGAAAAGCAGGGCCCTGAACTCGGTGACGCCCTCGCCCCTGAAGACTATCCGGGCCAGAGGCTTTCCGTCATCGTGGGTCAGGTGAGTGTAGAACCTCTGGTACTCGTCCTCCTCCACCGACTCCTCGCTGCGGAGCCAGATTGGGGTTCCCGTGTTGACCCTTTCCGCCTTGCCGTCCCTGGTGTGAAGTATGACCGGATGGCTTACGAAATCGCTGTACTCGGTGACAAGGGATCTCAGGCGCCAGGCATCCAGGTATTCCCTGTGTTCATCCTTCAGATGCAGGATGACGGAGGTACCCATTGGAACGTCCTCCTCCTGGGAGATTGTGTAGGTGTCCCCGCCCGAGCTCTCCCATATCCATCCGTGGGGCTCCCCGGCCTTCCGGGTCTTCACCGCCACCCTATCCGCCACCATGAACGAGCTGTAGAAGCCCACTCCGAACTTCCCGATCAGTTCGGGGGCGGCATCCGCCGAAGATGCCTCCATGGCGAACTTCAGCGTGCCTGAGGAGGCTATGGTCCCCAGGTTGTCGGTCAGGTCCGACCTGCTCATTCCGATGCCGTTGTCGGTCACAGTCAGTGTGCCGGCGTTCTCGTCCGGAGTCACGTGGACCTCGGGGGTGTAGTCGGGGGGAAGGAGGTCCTCCCGGGTGAGCGCTTCGAACCTGAGACGGTCCAGCGCGTCCGAACCGTTGGAGACAAGCTCCCTGAGGAAGATCTCCCTGTGGGAATACAGGCTGTTTATGACAATGTCCAGAACCCTTCGGGTCTCGGCCTTGAACTTCAGAGTGCTGGGTTTCTGCATTTCTACCTGATGCCTCCTTCCAGGAACGGCACCTGGAAAACCTTCCGGTGGAACACCGGTCCGTGGCCGAAGAAGCCATCCTCTCCGAACAGTTCTCCATGGTCGGAGGTGACGGTTATCCAGGTATTCTTCGGGACGATGTCGAAAAGCCTCTCGAAAACCCTGTCGAGCCATCTCACAGCGTTCACCTGTCGTTCCCTCAGCATCCTCATCTGGGCTTCATCGAAAAAACGGCCGGTCTGGTCGGACCCGGGCAGGGTGTGATCGTCAAGGTGCTTGAACACCCCGTGGACCCCTGACATCCTGGGCCAGCTGTTCTCGGGCTCATCCGGGGTGGCATAGGGGTAATGGGTCTCACCGGTGTTCAGAAGATAGAAACTGGGTCTGTCCGCCGGGAAGGACATGAGGTCAAGCATGGCGTTCATGTCGTTGTGCCTGTCCATCAGGCGGAACGAGTCGAAACCCCTGTTCAGGGGGGTGAACGAGTTGAGAACAGGGAGGGATACCATCGCGTGGGTCCGGTAGCCCAGGGTGTCCCTCAGGTAGTCCGGCAGGTACAGCCTGGGCACAAGGCTCTTGAATTCGATCTCATTGGCTCCCAGGCGCTGGTTGAACTTCAGGAAGTCATGCTTGTAGTACTCGCTGGCAAAAACGCCGGTCGGGCTGGTGTGGGGCATGAGACCCATGAGAAGGTTGTAGTGGGACGGCGCGGTCCAGGAGGCGTAGCTGTACCTTTGTTCGGGGGTGCCCAGCCGTCCGATGTGAAATGGGCACGCCTCCATGAAAGTGTCGAACCTGCAGCTGTCAAGCACTACTATTACGAAGTTGCCAAGTCCGTCGAAGGGGGGGTCTGGCCTTGGATGAACCGGTTCGGCTTTCACCGCCGGCTTTCTTCGGAACAGGGACACGGTTACCTCCTGGGAAGAAGTGCGCCGACGATGTCGCCCCGGGCGGACTCGCTCCAGATCTCGCCCAGGATGTTCAGTTGGGCCACCATCCCCGCGATGCCCGCTTCTCCCATGGTCCTTTCAAGCCGGTAGCCCCGGTGAAGAAGAACTGTCGTGCCGCGGTTGTCGAGAAGGGTGACGTCTATGTCCAGCACCGCTGTCCACCGGCCTTCGGGGTCCCTGACGGCGCCGAACTCCCTCACGAAACCCTCCACCACCAGCTGGTCCTGAAGAGCGGTGGCGTAGGTGAACACCGAGGCGAAAACGCCGGAAGCACCGATGTCGCGTGCCAGTATCTCGGAGAGCATCAGCGGAAGCCGTGCCGCCCACCTGTCCGTGGAGGCCTCGGTGAGCGTGCCGTCGCTGTACCTGAGGGTCATGGCGGACAGGGCGTAGTCGGGCGATGCGCCGAACTCCCTTATCCTTATTGAGCCGCCCAGGAACGGGCCGGATGGATCGGGCCTTGCCCAGCCCAGGAACCATCGGGTCACTGGCTCCCCGTCGTTCCCTCCGATAGGCACGTTCACGGTGATGCATGAGGAGGACAGGGAGACCATAACGGCTGCCAGCAGGCCGAAACGCTTCATAACTACCATACTACCTCTCTTGCGGGGGGCGAGAGCATTCCCCGCAGCCCCTCCCGGAGCAGGGGCACCAGTTCCCTGGCCTCCCCGGCGAAATCCGCCACAGGCTCCAGCGATGCTTCGGCATTGAGGGTGAAGAGCCTTATGGCCTCCGTGAGCTCCTCGAGTTGCCGGATGAGAAGCCCGGCGTCCGCGGAAAGCCCGGGAAGCCGCAAGCGCACATCTGTGACAAGAAGGTCTGCGTTCCTCCCCAGTCTTGTGTAGGTGATCAAAAGGGAATCCAGGTTCCGGGAGTTGGAGACCAGGCATTCCATGAGGACTTCAACCTCAGCCGCGTCAAGAAGCCTGTTGAGGTTTTCCATCAAGCTCATCAACTCATCGTTAAGCTTGTGGAAGTCTATCAGGTCCATGATCTCCACCATTCTGTCCACTCCATGGGACAGCTTCTGCATGGTTCCCTGGGTTACGGGAATGACCGGGGCGGGAGGGGAGAAGCTCAGGTCGGCGGCCAGGTTCAGCTGCGGATCCCCCTCCCCGGAGCGGCCCAGATCAATGTTCTGGCTCCCGGTGATCCCCGAGGCCAGAAGGCAGGCGGTTATCTCGGAATCGACCCGGAAGGCCGGATCGAGGTCCATCAGGACCTGGACCAGCCTGCCGTCCGGCGCCAGCGAGATGGTCCTCACCTGCCCCACCGGCATGCCGTTGTACATCACATCGCTGCCGGGGCTCAGGCCGCTCACCGACCAGTCGAAGTAGCAGACGTAGGGGACGACCTTCTTCCCGCTGAACCCGCCGGTGAGCCAGATCATCACAGCCAGGAAGAAGGCCATGGTGACCACGAAGAAGATCCCCAGTCGAAGCCTGTTTGCCCGCATCATTTCGTTTTCGGCACAGCCTTCCTGTCGAAAAAGGCCTCAACCCTCGGGTCATCCCTGCGCATTGAAAGCTCTTCGGGGCTTCCCACGGCGATGATCCCCTTCTCTTCGCTGTCCAGCATCACCACCCTGTCGCCGACGGCATAGATGCTGTCCAGCTCGTGGGTAACGATCACCAGTGTGGTTCCCAGTGATCTGTTTATGGACAGCATCAACTCATCGAGGGCATGCGAAGTCACCGGATCCAGCCCGGCCGAAGGTTCGTCGAAGAAAAGCACTTCCGGATCGAGCGCCATGGCCCTGGCCAGCCCGGCCCTCTTCTGCATGCCCCCGGAAAGCTCAAGGGGATAATAATGCGCGAAATCGGCAAGTCCAACCATATCCAGCTTGTGAAGCGCAGCCACCCTTTTCTCTCTGGCGTCGAGGGTGGTGAACTCGTCCAGCGGGAGCATGACGTTCTCGATGGCTGTATAGCTCCCGAGAAGCGCCCCCGACTGGAAGAGCACCCCCCACTTCTTCCTGGCCCGGTCAAGCCGTTCCGGCGATCCCCAGATGTCGGCCCCCCTGTACTCCACCACGCCCTTCCAGGGTTTCAGAAGCCCCAGCAGATGGTTCATCAGCGTGCTCTTACCGCAACCGGACCTGCCAACGATCACCAGCACCTCGCCGCAGAACACCTCCATGCTCACGTCCTGCAGCACCATGTCTTCGTCGTAGCCTCCGGTGAGGTTCGTGACCCTCATCAGAACGTTTTCCCCTCCGCTCATCAGATCACCGGAGGCCTTATCTCGGCAAGCACCAGTGAAAGCAGGGCGTCAGCCAGGATGACCTGAAAGATGCCGCTGACCACTGCGCTGGTGGTCGCCCGTCCGACGGCTGCCGCGCCGCCCCTGACCCTTATTCCCATGTAACACCCGGTGACGGCGATGATACCGGAATAGGCAAGGCTCTTTATCATGCCCCAGTACACGTCCAGGGGGATCAGGGACAACTTGATCTCCTCAACGAACACCCTGGCAGGAATGTCGAGGAAGATCTCCCCGGCCAGCAAAGCGCCGAAAAGCCCGCTGAAATTCGACAGAAGAACCAGGAAGGGCATCACCGCGTAAAGCGCCAGCACCTTCGGGGCCACTATGTAGCCGCAGAGGTTGAAGCCCATCACCTCCAGGGCGTCAACCTCCTGGCGAACCTTCATGGTGCCGATCTCAGCGGCGAATGCCGACCCCGACCTTCCTGCCACAAGCACCGCCGTGAGCATGGGCCCTATCTCCCAGAAGATGGAATAGGCCAGTATCCTGGGCATGTACTTGGCAGCCCCCAGCGTTCCCATCTGTATCCCCGCCTGGTATCCGAGTATGAAACCAAGAAGTATCTGAAGGGTTACAATTATGGGGATGGCCATGACACCGGCCTGCTCCATGTAGTACGCCACCAGCCCCCACCTTATGCGATGGGGCTTCAGCACCGCCTCAACGATGGAGAAGGCCGAGTTTGCGGCGAAGTTCAGCAAGCCTCTCGCGCTCTCGATCCCGGCGGCCACCTTCTCGCCGATGTCCGAGAAGTGCCTCACCAGCCAGCCCTGCCGGGGCTCAGGAAGGTCCCGCCGGTCAAGGGCGGTGTAATCCGCAAGAAGCTTCACCAGGGCAGGCGCGAGCCCGTCAACCCTTACCCTGGTTCCCCTGTTCTCAAGATCCCGTATTCCGCTCCAGAGCCTGGCTGCCACCACGGAATCGAAACCGCTGCACCGGGAGAGATCAAGAAGAACGGAGGGACCGGTAAGGGATGCGAAGGCCGCCCCCACCTCCCTTAAGTGCTCCGGTGTTATCACACCGCAGAATGATGCCTCTGAACCGCTCTTTACCGTGATCCGGCAATCGTTGACCGTTTTCGACACCCCTGGCTGACCCCCGTGTGCCCGGTGACAAACCGCATGGAATCCCCTATACTGTAGATAAGTTCATGCAACCGTCAAACCGGAGGGGGCAGGCAATGGGAACACTGTTTTTCATAATTCTCAGATTTGGTTTCGGAATAAACAGTTACGGCGACGGACAGACACTGGCCATCCTTGTGTCGCTGGACACAATCGCCCTGCTTCTCTTCATGCATCTCAGGAAAAAGCGCTAGACGGCCTTAACCTGCTCTTCGAAGGTCTGCCTGAAGCTCAGCAGAAGGCCGGTGAACTCCGGTGATAGCCGGTTCCTGACGCAAGGCAGATCAACCGGCTCATCCCTCACGATCGTTCCCGGTCTCGCTCCCAGCACGCAGATGCGGTGCCCCAGGTACACCGCTTCCTCGATGTTGTGGGTGACGAACACCACCGTGGCCGACAGCCCTCCCGCCAACTCCCTCATCCTGTTCTGAAGCATGTGGCTGGTACGCGTGTCGAGGCTGGAAAAGGGCTCATCGAGAAGAAGGATGTCAGGGTTGGTGACCATGCCCCTGGCCAGTGCCACCCTTTGTCTCATCCCGCCAGACAGCTGGTGTGGATAGCTTCCCTCGAACCCAGACAGATCCACATCCGAAAGAACCGACCCTGCTCTTCTTCTGGCATCGGCCCGGGATTCGCCCAGTGCCCTGAGAGGAAAGGCCACATTGTCCAGGGCGGTCAGCCAGGGGAACAGGGCTCCCTCCTGAAAGACGAAGCCTGTCCTCCGGGATCCGCCGCCTCCGGGGAAGCTGACGCTGCCTGCGCTGGGTGTGTCAAGACCGGCCAGTATCCTCAGAAGCGTTGTCTTGCCGCAGCCGGTGGGACCCAGGAGGCACAGGAACTCGCCGGGCTGTACCGCCAGGGTAACCGGCCCCAGTGCATGCAACGGCGAACCGCCGTCTTCGAAGCTCTTCCGGACACCTTCGATCAGTATGCCCGCACCCATCAGCGCTCCTCGGCCCTGAGCACAAGCCTCGCCTCTCCCATGTCCGCCAGCCCCTTGGCGAAGAGGGCACCCACCACCGCGATAACAACCACGCAGGCTGCCATGGCATCGTAGCGGGAGATCTGATAGGAGTACCGGAGGAGATAACCTATGCCCGAGTTTGTTCCGGGCAGCATCTCCGCCGCTATTATCACCATCCAGCACCTTCCCACCGCCATCCTGTAGCCCGAGGCAATGTCCGGCAGGCTGGCCGGAACCATGACGTGCGCAAACGTTAACCATCTTCCGGCACCGGACACCTTCGCAACTTCGAGGTGCCGTTTTCTGATACCCCTTACACCATGCATCGTGTCGAGGATTATGGGGAACACGGCACCCCAGAAGAGAACGAAAACCATTCCAAGCTGTATCTCGTTGAAGAGATGCCTTGTGTACCTTAGATGCGACAGTCCGGCGAGCTTTGTGAGGGTGGTGTCCCTGAACACGATTATGGCAAATGGAAGCAGTGCCAGCGGGGAGAGAGGCCTGGCCATTTCTGTGATCAGGAAGAGCATTCTTCTGGAGGGGCGGTGCGCTCCCATAAGGAAGCCCACGGGTGTACCGATGAGTATCCCGGCAAGGAGCCCGGCCACCACCCTGGCCAGGCTGACGAACGTGTTCCAGAGCATCGAACCGCTGGAGGCGATGTCCCTGCCCGGGGTGGAAAGCACCGCCAGCACCGTTTCCGGGGGGGGGAGCACCGTGTTGCCGCCCCTGGTGGCCATGTACCACAGAAGCACCAGTAGTGCCGGGATGATAAGCCCCTCCGGTGCAAACACGCCTGAGCCCTCGGGTCTTCGGGAACCTCGCCTGTGGGCCGGAATGGTTCTGCTCCTCTCGTTCACCACCGTTGGGCCGGCCCGCGCGGGGTGTGGCACGGGCCGGCTTTCAGGAGGAGTTCCGGTGT
>CAZIPI010000016.1:0-55548 GCA_964541235.1 uncultured bacterium
ACACCGGAACTCCTCCTGAAAGCCGGCCCGTGCCACACCCCGCGCGGGCCGGCCCTTTCATCCTCCCGCCGAACGGCAGGCAGCCCTTTCAGCGAACGGTTCTCACCAGCCTGAAACCCAGCCAGTTGTACCGGTTCTCGGGGTTGATGTGTTCCCTGTGCGCCGAGCGGCAGAACCTTCCGCTAAAGATCCATCCGCCGCCCCTGATCACATGGCTTGAAGCGCCGCCCTCCCAGACCCCGCCATCGGAAGGCGCTCCCTCGTAGTTGCTGTGCCATGTGTCCTGGCACCACTCGGCCACGTTCCCGCTCATGTCGAAAAGACCCCAGGCGTTGGGTTCCTTCGAGGCCACAGGATGCGATTCGTCCCCGGAGTTCCCGTTGTACCAGGCGTACTCCCCGATGAGGCTGTAGGACAGGTCATCGCCCCAGTAGAACCGGCTGGTTGTCCCGGCCCTGCAGGCGTACTCCCATTCGGCCTCGCTGGGCAGACGGTAGTTATGGCATGGGTCCAGGGAATTCATTGCTTCGATGAAGACCTGGCACCCTTCCCAGGTGATGTGCTCCACAGGCAGTTCTGCCCCCGTGAAATGCGAGGGATCCGCGGGAATGCCTTCCAGAAGGTCGTTCCACATGGCCTGCGTAACCTCCGTGGTCATCATTTCGAAGGAGTGATCGAAAGTTACGGTGTGAACCGGACGCTCGGACGCGAACGAGCCCGGGTCGCCTTCGGGAGACCCCATCTGAAAGGAGCCGGCCGGGATGGTGACGAAGATCATTCCTGCAGGCATGGGGCAGGGGGGAGTGGAGAACTGAACCTCGCCGCTCCAGGAACCAACCCCCTGCCGGTTCAGTGTGAGAAGTGCGTAGTGACAGGTTTCGCCCCAGGACACTCCGCTGTCATCGAAAGTGGTTTGCTCCGGCCCGGTGAATGTGCCAAGCCTCACGGCTCCGGACGTGTCCTGCGGAATACCCGGGTTTTGGGACCTGAAAAGCCTGTAGCTGTGAAAATCGCCGTCAGGGCACTGTGTCCAGTCAGCGGTGAGCCGGCATAGGGCATCGGGCACTTCAATGGTCCCTGTGAACTCAACGGACAGGAACGATGGCGTGGGAACCCCGGGTTCGGAAGGGCTGCTGCCGCAACCGGCGGGAATCATGGAAACAACAATGACGGAGAGAAGGACCACTGTCCTGCGGATCATGTGCTACCCCCTGTTCACAAGGAACTGACCGGTGGGAAACGTCCCCCTATCTGCGTCCTCCTTCGGGTTCCGGGAAGGGCTGCGCCGGCGGCGCGGCGACGGCAAAGGGTGATTCCAGCACCATCACGGTGTCGGATGCGGCGCGGTAGAGAACAGCCCATGCGGACGGGTTGCGGCTTCCCAGTTCGTAGATCAGTCTGCCCAGAGAGTCCGAAGGTGCCGGGCGCCATTGGGCATGGCCGGGCGGATATGCAAGGTTCCTGGCCAGGGCTCCCCCTGCCTCCCGGAGCAGCCTGGTCTCTCCCTGTGTGAGAGTTGCCATGGGATTGGGGGAACCCCCGCATCCGAGGAAGGGTAGAATCAAGGCGCCAAGCGCCCAGGAGGCAAGTGTTGCGGCTTTCATTCCGGGAACACTATAGTTGTTCGTTGATGAATACACAATAAAGGGGGGGCTTCATGGCTGCAAGGCACCTGTTTCCTCTGCTCATTGCTTCCACGGTCCTCGCCACCGGTTTCGGAAGGAACCGGGTGTTCACAGCCGACGAACCCTGGTGGGAGCTTCACTCAAGCAGGTTCACCGTTTACTACGAACAGGGGTCCGAAGCCGTTGCGGAAAGCACCGTAGTCATTGCCGAAAGGGCCATGCAGAGCCTTTCATCAAATTTCGAGTACCTTCCTTCCGACCCCGTTCCCGTCATCGTGTACCGCTCACCCGGCAGGTTCCGGCAGACCACCATCCTGAGCGGCGAGATAGGCGAGGGGGTGGGCGGCTTCACCGAGTTCTTCAAAGGCAGGGTGGTGGTCCCCTACGGTGGCGTTTACAGCCAGTACCGTCACGTGCTCGAGCACGAGATAAACCACGCCTTCGTGTTCGACATGCTCTACGACCGGAGCCTGTACGGGATAGTGCGCTCGAAGGCCCCGCTCTGGACCCTGGAGGGGCTTGCAGAGTACACCTCGCAGGGGTGGGACATTGACAGCGAGTCCGAGTTCCGCGACATGGTCATAGCGAATCAGATAGTGCCAATACAGCAGCTATCGCTCAGGGGCGACTACCTCGTTTACAGGCAGGGTCAGGCGGTTTACCACTTCATGGTCGAGCGTTACGGAAGGGCAAGGTACATCTCGTTCGTCAGGCATCTCCGCGACAACGAGGGACTCTCGGCGGCGGTCAGGGCCGCATTCGACATGTCGGTGGAGCAGTTCAGCGAAAGGTTCATTGAATGGGCCAGGGAGACCTACTGGGCCCCCGTGGCCACCGGCGAAAGCCCATCGGACATCGGCTCACCCGTCATCAAGGACGGGGGCGGCGGAAGGAAGAGGGTTGTCCTTGCCGAACCGGTCATCTCTCCCGACGGCTCCATGGCCGCCGGGGTGGAGTACTTCAGGGGAAGGTTCAGCGCCGTGGTGAGGAGCACCGCCGACGGCCGTGTGATAGTTCGCCCGGTGAGCGGCGGAGGGCTTGTGGAGAGGAGCCCCTCGCCCATGTTCCGGGTAGCCGCCTTCTCGCCCGGGTCCGACTCGGTGGCGGTGGCCTACCAGGGTCAGTACTCCGACGGGATGCTCGTGCTGGCCCTTTCCGGGGGTGAACGGCACCTTCCGATGGAGTTCGAACTCATAAGGGACCCGGTCTGGTCACCAGACGGCGGCAGGATAGCCTTCAGCGCCCTGAGCGGGTCCATGCTGGACATCTACCTGTGGAACCCCGGAAGCGGCGCCGTTGAACGGGTCACCAATGGCGGCCTGTCGCCCAGGGAACTCTGGTGGGGGGATGAGGGCATTCTCTTCGTGGGTGAAAGGGAGAACGGGCGCGTTTACACACTGAACGCCATGAACCCCGGCGAAGAACCTCAGACCCTTCTTGAAAGCCCCTTCTCCATACGCAACCCGGTGCAGTACCCCGAGGGTGTGGTCTTCATCATGGACACCGGAAACGGCGCCAACTTCCATCTTCTATCGGGTGAGAGCGGTGAGGTGACAAGGCTCACCGACCTGTACCGGACCCCTTCGGCCCTTTCCCGGGCGTCCAACACAGCGCTGTCACTTTTCTACGCCAACGACTGGAGCGGAGGCGGCCTCTTCCTGACCAGGGACCTTTCACTCAGGGAAGGCTCTCCTGCCGACTCCGCCCTGTCACCCGCCGCGCCGCCGGACACCGCATCCGCTGAGACCCCTCCCTCCCCGGCGCTGACATGGCGGATAGCCCCCTACGATCCGGGCCTCAGCCTTGACTATGTGAACGCCTCGGCGGGATTCGACAGCTACGCCGGGCTGGCCGGCTACTCCCAGTTCATCTTCAGCGACATTCTGGCCAGGCACCAGCTTGCCATACTGGCCGACCTGAACGGAGAGGTGAGCGATGTTGACGCGGGATGCTTCTACACCAACACGCAGAACCGGGTGCAGTTCGGGGTATCCCTTTACAGACAGGCAACCCGGTACCGCTTCACCGACCAGCAGACCGGCGACAGGGACTTCGTGAGGGATACCGAGATAGGCGCCGGGCTGGAACTCAGGTATCCCTTCACCCGCTCGCTCAGGGCGTCACTGGGAGCAGGCTACCGCAGGCTTGACCGCGAGGGGCTGTGGGCCACCCAGATCAACCTTCGCGAGAACATTCTGAGCTTCAACGGACGCCTGGTGCTGGACAACGCCCTCTGGGGGGCGACCGGTCCCCGGGTCGGGAGCAGGATGGCCCTCTCTGCGGAATGGGCTCCGGGTTTCAGCCAGAACGCAAGTTACACCACCGTTCAAGCCGACATAAGGAACTACACCTGGGTGTCGGGCCAGGTGACCCTGGCCACCAGGCTTGCCGCTGGCGGGAGCTTCGGCGAGGATCCGCAGCGGTTCTTCCTGGGGGGCGCCATCCCCCACCGCAGGAGCACCGGCGACGTTCAGGGAGTCGAGGACCTCTTCGGTTTCTACACCAGCTACTCCGATCTGCTCAGGGGTTACGACTACGTGACCTTCAACGGCACCAAGTACGCCCTGGGCTCGCTGGAACTCCGGTTTCCAATGGTGAACCAGCTCAGTCTGGCGGCTCCCATCCCCATGACGCTCACCGGCGGCAGGGGTGTCATTTTCACAGACATCGGGACCGCCAGGGACGACATCGGGTCATTCCGGGGAGCAAGCACTGAAGACGGCTTCAGGCTGGAAGACCTGAAGATGGGGTTCGGCTTCGGCCTCAGGTTCAACCTGGGTATCTTCGTCTTCCTCTGGGACTGCGCCTGGAGGACCGACCTCGACTGGGTCAGCGCCAAGCCGAAGCACTTCGTCACCCTCGGGGCCGAGTTCTGATGAGCAACGAGCTTCTGTGGTTCATCTACCTTGTCCTGGCGCTTTCGGCCACTCTGCTGGTGTTCAGGTACGGCGGGAAGACAGGCCTCATTGCCCTTGTGGGTGCGGTGGTCATCCTGTGCAACCTCGAGGTGATGAAGCTGACTACTCTCTTCGGGTTCACCGTTACCCTGGGCAACATCCTGTACGGGGTGATCTTCTTCGCCACCGACCTGCTCAACGAGGTTTACGGGCCGGCCCAGGCCCGCAGGGCGGTAATGACCGGTTTCGTCTCGATGGTGGCCATGACCGTTGTGATGCAGTCCGCTCTTCTGTTCTCCACCTCCCCGGACCCGTGGGCGGTGGAGGTGGACCACGCCATGAAAGTCCTGTTCGGGTTCATGCCCAGGCTTGCCGCCGCCAGTATCGCCGCCTATCTGGTGAGCCAGTTCCACGACGTCTGGGCGTTCAACCTCATAAGAAGGCTCTCGAAGGGGCGCCATCTGTGGCTTCGGAACAACCTCTCGACAATGGTCAGCCAGCTCATTGACACTGCGATCTTCTGCGGCGTAGCCTTCTGGGGAGTGCTGGAGAGGCGTGTTTTCATTGATGTTCTTGTTTCCACTTACGTTATGAAGTTCGTCGTTGCGGCCTTCGACACCCCCTTCATCTACCTGGGGAGAAGGATCGCCGCAAAGGGAGGTGACAAGGTTTGAACGCCCTCAGGGCCTTGCTGATCATGGCCTTCGCCGCTGCCGCCTGGACCTGTCCGGAGTGCGGTTCAGAGCAGTCCGGCGACATGTGCCGGGCATGCCTTCTTCCGGTGCCCCCGTCGGGCATGGTTTACGTTCCCGGTTCAACGGTGGTGGTCCAGGGCGACACCGTGAAAGTCGGGGCCTTCTTCATCGATTCTTTCCCTGTTGCCTACAGGAACGTGACACCATGGCTGGGGCAGAACTGCAGGGACCCGAGGGTCCTCGCCTCGGTCATCACCGGCCAGTACAGCGAAAGCGGCCATTTCCTGGCGTTCACTCCCTTCGTTGCCACTGCGGAAGGAGAGTACTCCGTCCCTGCGGCCTGCCTCGACAGGCCAGCAGCAGGGTTCACCTGGGCCGGCGCCTCATGGTATCTGGCCTCCCGGGGGGCAAGGCTGCCGACCCTTGCCGAGATACATGCGGCTCACCGGATGGGGCTCATCGAACCATTCAGCGCCTACAGCGAAATGCAGCTTTACGCAAGACTTCTCGAGAGCAGCCTGGGCGACATTCTCGGCGCGCTGAACAGACAGGCCATGTTCGCCGGGTACAGCACCGCCGAGGAGAGGGTGATGTGGGAACTCACGCACACCGCCTTCGGGTCCGACCCCGGGATGGCCCTTCCGGATACTTCCGATCCCTACATAACGATCTTCAAGCCACTGCCGGTGCCGGTTGCTGCCGGGACAGGCAGGGACATGGGTTACTTCAATGTCATCTTCCGGGGGGTCATTGACCTTCCGGGCCATGAGTGAAAGGGGTTCCATCGTGAAGAAGCTTGTACTCGTGTCCATCCTGGCGGTTCTCGCCGGCTGCGGCGGCAGAACGGTCACCCGAACCGACCCGGGCACCGTCACCGATCTGAGCGGACATTGGAACGACACCGATTCCAGGATAGTGGCTGATTCCATGGTTTCACAGTGTCTTTCCGGGTCATGGCTCAATGCCTCCCTTCGCGGGGAGGTCCAGAGGGGCGAATCGCCGAAGCCGGTGTTAGTCGTGGGAGGGATACGCAACCAGAGCCTTGAGCACATCAACACCGGCGTCTTCATGAGCGACATCGAAAGGGCCCTTCTCAACAGCGGCCAGGTGCTCATAGCGGCGGGTGGAGCAGCCAGGGAGGAAGTGCGCCAGGAGCGGAGGGACCAGTCCATCTTCGCATCCCCGGAAACGGCTGCCCAGTTCGGCCGCGAGGTCGGGGCCGACTTCGTGATGGTGGGCACTGTTAACTCGGTGGAAGACCAGGAGGGGAGCGTGCGTGCGGTCTATTACCAGGTGAACCTCGAACTGGTGAGCGTGGAAACGGCCCTGAAGGTCTGGATGGGCTCCACAGAGATCAAGAAGATCATCGAGTGGTAAAGCGCCTCCCTGCATTCAGCCTTCTTCTCCTGACGCTGGCTTGCGCTGCGGGTTACACCGGAACGCTACGGCCCGTGGTGGGGATACTTGACACCGGCCGGCCCGAGGAAGCCATTGCCCGGCTTCGGCAGGTTTTCCCGGACTCCACAGGGAACGACAGGCTTCTGTACCTGATGGAGCTGGGGAACCTGGCCAGGTACGCCGGCATGCACCAGGTGGCCAGGGCCGCCCTTCTTCGGGCTGAAAGCATGAGCGACACCCAGAGGGGCACCCTTATCGGCCAGGAGGCCGCTGCGCTTCTCACCAGCGACCTTGCCCGGGAGTTCCGGGGGGCCGACTACGAGAAGGTCTTCATCAACTACGCCCTGGCCGCCAGTTTCGCCGCGGATGGCCAGTTCGAGAGTGCCCTGGTGGAGGCACGAAGGGTGAACCAGAAGCTCAGGGTCTTCAACACCGATTACGGCGAGAACCCCAACAGGTACACCGATGACGCCTTCATAAGGTACTTCATGGGAACTCTGTACGAAGCAGGCGGCGAGCTTTCAGACGCTCTGATAAGCTACCGGAGGGCCCTCATGATATACGAGGGCGACTACGCAAGGAACTATGGAGTGCCGGCGCCCGACCTGCTTCAGACCGATGTCATGCGCCTCGCGGAGGCCACCGGTTTCGAGAGCCTGCTTTCGGAGTATGAACAGAGATGGCCCGGTGTCACGTGGGAGAACACCGGCCCGGGTCCGGGGTACGGCGAGCTGATAGTGGTGCTTGAGGCGGGAAGCATAGCCCGCCGCACCGAAGTGAACTACCCCATTACAACCGATGACAGGGTTTTCAACATCTCGCTGCCTGCCATCGCCGAGTTTCCCAGACGCCCGGTGACCGCCTCGGTGGAGGCCGGCGGCGCAACGGGCCACTTCCGGCTTGCCCAGGACATGAACGCCCTTGCCAGGCAGAACCTCAGGGATCACGCCGCAAGGGATGTGATCCGTGCCGCGGCCCGCACAGCGGTCAAGGCCGGGGTGGCGCAGCTTGGAGAGGAGATAGCCGAAGAGGCCAGCGGAGATTCCCGGGTCGGCGACGTGGTGGGCCTGCTTCTCAGCATCGCCGGCGCTGTTTCCGACAGGGCCGACCTGAGGGCGTGGCTCACGATGCCGGCCCAGATACTCGTCACCAGGGTCAGGGTGCCCCAGGGAACATGGCCGGTGAGCCTTACCATGAACGGGGTTACGTCAACCCACCCGCCGGTCACCGTCAGGGAGAACGGCATGGTCTTCGTCTTCCTCAGGCGGGGAATGTGAACGGTCCCGATCACATTCCCGGTATGATTGATCACACCATCCTCCGCCCGGAAGCCACGGCGGAGGACATCGAATGCTACTGCCGTCAGGCGGTGATGCACGGTTTTCGGTCGGTCTGCGTGCAACCCTCAAGGGTTGCCCTGGCGGCATCCCTTCTGGACGGCCGGGCTCCCTTTGTCTGCTCAGTGGCGGGATTCCCCCTTGGTGCCGGCCCTGCCACAGGCTTCGAGGCCGAGACGGCGGTGCGCCATGGTGCACGTGAGATAGACATGGTGATTCCCGTCGGTCTTCTGAAGGATGGCGACACCGCGGGGGTGATGCGCCTGCTGCGCAGCACGGTCTCAGCCGCTGGAGTGCCTGTAAAGGTCATACTGGAAACATGCCTTCTCAGCAGGGAGGAGAAGGTCTTGGCCTGCGGTCTGGCGGTGGAGGCAGGAGCCTTCTGTGTCAAGACATCAACAGGTTTCGGCCCGGGCGGCGCCACTGCCACCGATGTGGCGCTTCTGAGGGAAACCGTGGGCTCCGGGGTTCATGTCAAGGCTTCCGGCGGCATACGAACGCCGGGCGCGCTTCTTGAGATGCTTGCTGCCGGGGCTTCCATTATCGGCACAAGTTCAGGGGTGGGCATACTGGAAAAGTTGAGGCGGCCGGAGGGGTAACCGGCCGCCTGACTGCCCCGGTTCAGCCTGTCTTGCGGTCCGGAATGGGGAGGGGATCCATTCCCTTTTTTATCAAGACCAGCTTTTTCACCCTTTTCAGGATGGTGGAACCGGGACCATTGACTCGTTCGCATATAGCTGAAGCAATAAGCTTGCCAATTCCCTCTTTTACTCGGGAACAACAATTTTGTATAAATGGCGACGGGCGGCTGGAGGGGTCGGCCAGCCGCCCGTCTTTCCGGATCGAGTGGAAATGGTAGGCCCATACTTCATCGGGCTCGCTCTGGGAGGGGATCAGACCGGCCATTTTAGAAGGATGAGCATCGGAAGAGCCGTACCGGTGAGGGCCAGCAGCAACCATTTCTTCGTTCCGGGTCTGTACATGTCCGCAGTTCCTCTCACCGAAGGTTCTGCTTTGGAAACCATTGACAATGAAACTGATACAGTGCACAACCAACGCGACTACATTACTAGCAAGAAAGATGCCAAATGATCGGGCTGCATCTCAATCCTGAGCAGAGGGAAGCGGTGGAGTACGATGACGGGCACCTTCTTGTGCTGGCCGGGGCGGGCAGCGGCAAGACCAGGGTACTTACCGCCAAGATCGTCTGGCTGCTCGAACAGGGAAGGGTGGGACCCGGCAGCATCCTCGCCATGACCTTCACCAACAAGGCCGCAATGGAAATGGGCCGAAGGGTCGCCGGCATCCTGGACGGGAGCAGGCTGCCCCGGATGGGCACCTTTCACTCCACCTGCCTCTGGTTCCTCAGAAGGGAGGCGGGCCGCCTGGGTCACAGCGAGAACTGCACCGTCTATGACGGTTCCGACCAGAAGACGCTGATGAGAAGAATCCTGAGGAACATGCCACGGGTGCCTGGGGTCACCCCGTCCAGCGCCATATCATGGATATCGGGCAGGAAGAGCGAACTCGTGTCCCCGGGGGAGGCGTTGGAAGAGGCATCCACTCCGCGTCAGGAGGCACTGGCGAACATCTATGCGGAGTACCAGAAAATCCTGGCCGATAATCGCGCCTTTGACTTCGACGATCTGTTGACATTCACCCTGGACGGATTACGTCAAAATAGTGACATCCTGAAGTACTACAGATCGAAGTTCCTGAGGATACTGGTGGACGAGTATCAGGACACCAACCTGGTGCAGCACGAGATACTCCGTACCCTTGCGGGAGACTCCACCCTGGTGACGGTCGTAGGTGACGACGACCAGGCGATCTACGGATGGAGAGGGGCCCGTGTCTCGAACATGCTTGACTTCCCCCGCGATTTTCAGGGTACCAGGATGATACGCCTGGAAACCAACTACAGGTCAACCCGCAACATCCTCAAGGCCGCGGACTCCCTTGTGGCCCACAACGTGGGCAGGCACGGCAAGACCCTGCGCGCCGTTCTCGATGACGGCGAACCCGTGAGGGTGCAGACTCTGGCCTCCGCCTCCGACGAGGCCGAATGGGCGGTTCGAACCGCCCTTTCGGAGAATGCTTCGGGCACCGACCTGGCCAGCATTGCCATCCTCTACAGGACCAACGCCCAGTCACGGGAGTTCGAGGCCGCGTGCAGACGGTGCGGTGTTCCCTACGAGGTGGTGGGAGCCCAGCGCTTCTTCGAGCGTGAGGAGATAAAGGACCTCGTGTGCTATCTGAGGCTGGTGGTGAACCCAAGGGATTCGGAGAGCCTGGCCAGGGTAATCAACAAGCCTGCCAGGGGCGTGGGGCAGAAGGGCGCCGAGAGCTTCTTCCGCCATGCCTGCATACATGGTCTGAACCCGCTGGAGGCACTTCAGAAGGCGGACTCGTGCCCGGGGATCACAGGCAGGGGAGCCGCAGCACTGGTGGAACTGGGCAGGGAACTTCAAAGCGCTTCCGCAATGATGTTCCGCGGTGATCCGGCAGGCCGGATCGTGGACCATGTGCTTGAAGCCACCGGTCTTCAGCTGCAGTACGATCCCGGCGACGTCGCCGAGCAGTCCAGGCTGGAGAACCTCGAGGAGTTCCGCCGGTTCGCCGCCCAGTTCGATGTCGAGAACCCCAGGGGTGGGCTGGCGGGTTTTCTTGCGGAGCAGAGCCTTCTCACCACCCAGGACACCTACAGCGAGTCGGGGATGGCGCTGATGACCCTGCACTGCGCCAAGGGGCTGGAGTTCGACGTGGTGTTCGTAGCCGGGCTGGAGGAGGGGCTGCTCCCGCATATCAGGCAGAACGAGAGCGTTCCGGCGGACCTCGAGGAGGAGAGAAGGCTGCTGTACGTAGGCATGACAAGGGCCAGGAGAAGGCTCTACCTCACCACATGTCTCCACAGGGCCCAACAGGGCCGTTACCGGTGCGGTCCCTCCAGGTTCCTTGACGAGATCGCGGCGGCTCTTCCCCGCCCGCCCGCGGAGAGACCGTCACTGCCGTGCCCCACTGAACCGGGCGGCTTCAGCAGGGGGGAAGTGGTAAGGCATCCCAGGTACGGCAGGGGCATGGTGCTCTCGGCCAGGCGCCGGGGGGATGAATGGGAGCTTTCCATTGACTTCGGCTTCGACGAGCCTAAGACGATACTCACCGGTTATGTCCCCATCGTGAAGGAAGAGAAGGGCTTTCAAGGCCGGGGCGGAGAGTGGTGAACCGAACCGCCCTGAACAGCCACGAAAGGATGATGCGGGAGGAGTGCCGCGCCATCCGCAGGCTCGTACTCAGGATGATCCACCTGGCGGGGAGCGGTCACCCGGGGGGCAGCCTGTCCTGCGTCGAGATACTCGTTACTCTGTACCGCAGTGTAATGCGTCACGATCCATGCGATCCGTCGTGGGAGGGCAGGGACAGGTTCGTCCTCTCCAAGGGGCATGCGGCTCCGGCGCTCTACGCTGTTCTGGCCGACTGCGGCTACTTCCCCGCCAGTGAACTGGACACCCTGAGAAGGTTCGGGACCAGGCTTCAGGGCCACCCTCACATGCAGAGCCTTCCCGGGCTGGACTGCTCCACAGGCAGCCTGGGTCATGGGCTTTCCATCGCATCAGGCATGGCGCTGGGGCTTCTGATGAAGGGTTCCTCCTCCAGGGTGTACTGCCTTCTTGGGGACGGTGAACTGCAGGAAGGCAGCGTGTGGGAGGCCGCCATGTCGGCCCCTGTCCTGGGGCTGGGGAACCTCACCGCCATAGTGGACAACAACCGTGTCCAGCTGGACGGTCCGACCTGCACCATCATGCCCGTTGAACCCCTTGAGAAGAAGTGGGAGGCATTCGGCTGGCGGGTGTGCAGGTGTGACGGCCACAGTCTTTCCCTGCTGGGGTCAGCGCTGCGGGACACCGGGTCTGCTCCTGCGGTTGTCATCGCCGATACCGTGAAGGGGAAGGGTGTCCCCTTCATGGAAGGCGACTGCGGGTGGCACGGGAAGGCACCCGACGCCGAAGAACTTGCGGAAGCCCTGAAATGGCTGGACCGACCATGAGCGGTGATCTTCGGCCTACAAGGGAAGGCTATCTGGAAGGTCTTCTTGCCGCCGGCGAGAGAGACCCCAGGGTAGTGGTGCTGGACGGCGACGTGGGAAGGTCCATCGGAACGCAGGCTTTTCGCGAGAGGTTTCCGGAACGCTATCGGAACCTGGGGATAGCGGAACAGAACATGGCCTGCCATGCGGCCGGGCTTGCGCTGGAAGGCTTCATGCCCTTCTACGGCACTTACGCGGTGTTCGCCGTGGGCAGGGCGCTGGACCAGATAAGGACCACCATATGCAACATGGGGCTTGCGGTGCGGATAGGGGGGGCCCACGGCGGGACCAGCGTGGGGCCCGACGGCGGCACGCACCAGGCCCTTGAGGACATTGCCCAGACCAGGACGCTGCCAGGGCTCACCGTCCTTGTCCCCGCGGACGCAGGGCAGACAAGGGAAGCCGTTCTTGCATCGCTGGCCATTCCGGGGCCGGTTTACATAAGGTTCGGCAGGAACCCGGTCCCCACGGTTTACGAAGAAGTCCGCCCGGTCAGGGCCGGACGGGGCAACATGCTCAGGCAGGGAGGGGACATTGCCATCGTGGCGTGCGGCTCCATGGTGGCCCCGGCGGTGGCAGCCGCCGATCTCCTTTTGCGGCGGGGCGTACACACGGCGGTCATAGACATGGTTTCCGTCAAGCCTCTTGACTGCTCCCTGCTGCTGAAGGCAACCGAAAACGCCAGGGGGGTCGTGACGGTGGAGGATCATCAGGCCGCCGGCGGTCTCGGGGGTGCGGTCGCCGAGTACCTTGCGGTTGCCAGGCCTCTGCCCATGAGGATACTGGGTGTCCCGAACCGTTTCGGGGAAAGCGGGACCCCGCAGGAACTCGCTGACGAATTCGGCCTTTCCATGGGGGGAATCGTCTCTGCGGCCATTGACTTGGCGCGGGCTCGGGAATAGGTTGCAGGCTGTTGGAATACGGCGAGATACGCTCGAACTTTATCTCTTGAAAGGAAGTGTTCACATGGCGAAGATCCTTATCTGCGACCCCGTGGCCGACGAGGCCCTGAACGTCATTCGGAATGCAGGCCATGAGGTGGTGGTGAAAACGGGTATGGACCAGGACACCCTGATCGGGACCGCTCCCGGTTTCGACGCAATGGTGGTGAGAAGCGCCACCAAGGTCAGGGTCCCGGTGCTGGATGCTGCAAAGGCCTCACTCAAGCTTGTGGTACGGGGCGGAGTGGGGGTTGACAGCATCGACGTGGATCACGCCGCGAAGCTGAACATCGCCGTCAAGAACACCCCTGCCGCCAGTTCGGTGGCGGTGGCCGAACTCGCCTTCGCCCACATGCTGGCCTGCAGCCGCGGTATCACCGGAGCCGACCGCACCATGAAGGAGGGCGTCTGGGACAAGAAGACCTTCAGCAAGGGCAGGGAGCTCTACAACTCTACGCTGGGTCTCATCGGGTTCGGAAGGATAGCCAGGGAAGTGGCGCTCAGAGCCGCGGCCTTCGGCATGGACGTGATCTTCCACGACCCCTACGCCGATGAGAATCCCAAGGTTCCGGGAAGGAAGGTCGATCTCGACACCCTCTGCCGCCGGGCTGACTACATCAGCCTTCATGTTCCCTTCACCAGCGAGACCAACCACATACTGGACGCCTCGAAGTTCGCCCTGATGAAGAAGGGCGTGATCATCGTGAACTGCGGCAGGGGTGGAACGATAGATGAAGGCGCTCTGTTCCAGGCGCTTGAGGACGGGACCGTTCACGCCGCGGCGCTGGACGTCTTCGAGACCGAGCCTCTCACGGGTGCCGAAAGTCCCCTTGTGAAGAGCCCCAAGGTGGTGGCCAGCCCCCACATGGGCGCGGGCACCGTGGGCGCCACCGACCGGATCGGCGTCGAGGTGGCGGACATCATCGTTGACTTCTTCAAATAGCACGAGAACCGGAAAGGCGGGCCGATGATACGGATAGCGCCCATGCTCCTCCTGTTTCTGGCCGCAGCTCTCGCTGCCCAGACCGGAGAACCCATTCAACAGCCCATACCGGCGGAGCCGCTGGAACCGCCCGCCGGGGAACTCCCCGAGCCGCTGCCCGAGGAACTGTCGCCTCTGCACGGGCTCGATCTCGTACCTCCCGGCGGGATAACGGTGGTGGATCATCCCAACGACGCCGGCGACTGCCTGATCGTAAGCTTCACACCCGGGACCGAGGCGGATCACCCCGATCTGTTCGCGGCTTACCAGGTGCATAGAAGGCCGGCAGGCTCCTCCGACGACGAGTGGGCCCTTGTGGCTCTCATTCCGGTGGGCGAGGGGACCGTTCATGTGGACGGCTACGACCCCGATTTCCCGGTGGAGCTTGGCCTGGTTTACGAGTACCGGGTTTCCGCCCTCTACCTTGATGAAACGGTTGTAACCGGCGAACCGCAGGTGGCCCAGGAAGTCGCCAGCGGCCAGTGGTTCCACGGAGGCAAGGTCAGGGTGCTGGTGTCCTGCCTGATCTTCCTGGGGCTTATCTTCTACTTCTTCTCCAAGGCCAGGA
Source organism: uncultured bacterium (assembly GCA_964541235.1). GTDB lineage: Bacteria > Fermentibacterota > Fermentibacteria > Fermentibacterales > JCC-6 > UBA6080. The sequence goes on from CAZIPI010000016.1 coordinate 14,528, forward strand.
TGGGCGCCACCATGTACCTTCGCCCCATCGCGGGCATCGAGGCGATAGACGAAGCCATAGGCAGGGCCACCGAGATGGGCAAGCCGATCCTCTACGTCCCTGGCCTGTCCGACATATCCGACGTGGCAACCATCGCCAGCCTCACCATACTCGGCAGGGTTGCCAGGAAGGTGGCCGAGTACCAGACCGCCCTCATAGTGCCCAACCGTGACCCCATTGTTTACACGGTTGCCGAGGAGGCGGTGAAGCAGGCCTACCTCGAGGCCGGAAGACCGGATTCGTACGACCCCGACAGCGTTTTCTTCCTTACCCAGAGCCAGTTCGCCTTCGTCGCCGGGGTCAACGGAATAATGATGAGGCAGAAGCCCGCCACCAACTTCTACATGGGCATGTTCTGGGCGGAAAGCCTCATCCTCGCCGAAACGGGTTCCCTCTCGGGCGCCATTCAGATCGCCGGGACCGACGCCGTGGTACAGCTTCCTTTCTTCATAACAACATGCGACTACACGCTCATCGGCGAGGAGCTGTACGCAGCCAGCGCCTATCTCAGCCGCGAGCCCATGCAGATGGGCTCCATCAAGGGGCTGGACGCCTGCAAGGCTATCCTGATGGTCTTCATAACCCTGGGCCTGGTCCTTGCCATCGTTGACATTGCCGCCGGAACACAGACGCTGGCGTGGCTCAAGGACCTCGTAACCTCGCAGATAGTGGACTAGCCCACCGGAAGGAGCATTGAGCAGTGAAGAGAACTGTTCCCCTCATGATAGTGCTGGTGGGCGGAGTGCTGATGATCATTCAGTACTTCATCCCCCACCAGTTCTCCCAGGACATATTCGACAACTACACCATCTGGGTGCCCATCATCGGCGCCTTTGCACTCATCCTCGGTGTGGGAAGCCTTTCCAGGCTCCACGGCCACCGGGTCCGGAACAGGGCGCCCAACTGGCCGTACAGCCTGGCGGTCCTTCTGCCCATGTACCTTCTGCCTGTGTTCGCCCTTCTGCTTCCGGCCTCGGTGGGCGGGGGGATGAGCGCTCCGGGAGTGTACGACTTCGCCTACATGCACATCCAGGTGCCCATCCAGTCAACCATGTTCAGCCTTCTTGCCTTCTACATAGCAAGCGCCGCGTTCAGGGCGTTCAGGGCCAAGAGCCTTCTGGCCACCGTGCTCCTGATCACCGCTGTGATAGTCATGATGGGCCAGGTCCCCATCGGCCAGCTCCTGGGCGGATGGTTCCCGAAGCTGGGCCTGTGGATAATCGACTTCCCCAACAACGCCGCCAAGCGGGCCATCGGTCTGGGCGTGGGGTTCGGCATACTTGCCACACAGCTCAAGATAATCTTCGGCGTCGAGCGCAACTGGCTCGGCGGAGCCGGTGAATAGGGGGTGATGGTATGAACGAAAGCATCTGGAGCAGAATGCTCAACCTCGACCGCCGCTGGATCTTCCTCCTTATCGGCATCGTCTGCATCGTACCGTTCTTCATCCCCTTCGGGCTTCCCGTGATACCCACCCCCCACGTCATCTCAATCTTCGACTACATCGAGAACCTGGGACCTGAGAACGCCATCTTCATAAGCTTCGACTTCGACCCGGGGACGGACCCCGAGAACATGCCCATGGCGGTGGCCGTCATGAGGCATGCCTTCTCCAGGAACATTCCCGTCTTCTTCACCGCCAACGCCCCGCTGGCTCAGGGCATGCTTGAGGCCGGTTTCAGCTACGTGACCAACCCCGGATCGCATGAATACTTCCATGTGGTGTCATGGCAGGAGTGGGCCTCGTACCGCGAGAGGGGCATAGTACGCCGCGACCTTCTTCAGGCCGCATGGGAGGCCGACGGGAACGTGCTTCCCGAGCACGCCGCAGGCTGGGTGTTCGAGGGGCGCGACTTCGCCAAGCTTGGCTATCTCCCCTACTTCGCGCTGGCCATCCTTGGAATGACCTCCTCCATAGCGGCCCAGTACCCGGAAGACATGAACGGAAACCCCCTGGCCGAGATGCCCATGCTGCGTGAGCACAAGAGCCTTCGGGAGGTGGACCTGGCAACCACGTTCTCGGGCACTGCGGCGTGTACGTGGTGGATAACCTACGCCAGGGAGAAGATAGGCCTTCCCGTTGCCTTCGGCGTCACTGCCGTGAGCGCCACGGACTACACCATCTTCATCCAGTCGGGCCAGCTCATCGGCCAGATGGGCGGTCTCCGTGGAGCCGCCGAGTACGAGGTGCTGCTTTCCGACGCGGGCTACTTCCAGAAGCCCGACAGGGCCTTCATCGGAATGGACGTTCAGAACGCTGCGCACCTGCTGATCCTGTTCTTCATCCTGCTTGGCAACATAGCGTACTTCGCAGGGGGCTTCCACAAAAAGGGCGCCCTGTTGAAAGGGAGGAGGTAGTCCATGTACACCACGATCGGCGTCTGGGTGGCGGCACTGTTCACCCTGGCCATATACTCCTTCCTCTACAAGGAGAACCCCCTTTACAGGCTCGGTGAGCACCTGGTGGTGGGCATATCCATGGGCTATTTCATCGTGGTTACCTACACCCAGGTCCTGAAGCCCAGGCTCATTGATGCCATAAGCATGAACGGGCAGTACATTCTCATCATTCCGGCCCTGCTTGGCCTTCTCTACACCACCCGCTTCTTCCCCAGGATCGCCTGGCTCTCCCGGTACCCAATGGCGTTCATCATGGGGACCAGCATGGGCGTCGGCTTCCCCCTGGCCATGAAGGCCAGCGTCCTCAGGCAGCTCGAGGCGACGATACTCCCCCTCTACCAGGCCGGGATGTCCTGGCATACCGTTCTCGGGAACGTGATCCTGGTCCTGGGGACCCTTGCCGCCCTGATCTACTTCTTCTTCAGCAAGCCCCACAAGGGTCTTTTCTTCGGAACAGGCTCGAAGATAGGGATCTGGGTCATCATGGTGGGGTTCGGCGCCACCTTCGGTTTCACCGTGATGGGCCGGATAAGCCTTCTCATAGGAAGGATACAGTTCCTTCTCAACAACTGGCTCGGCCTGATCAACTGAGCTGATGCGCCCCCGGTTCATCCGGGGGCGCACGGCCTTCCCCCGCCCGGTCACACCGGGTGAAGGAGACGGCTGATGAACGAGCTGATCCTGGTGACGGACATCGGCAGCACCTCCACCAAGGCTTTGCTCCTCGAGGTCCAGGGGGGCCGGTTCGTGCCCCTTGGCTCGGCGGACGAACCCACAACCGTTGAAAAGCCCCATGAGGATGTTAGGGTGGGGCTTTTCCGTGCGGTTGACCGGGTTTCGCAAACCACCGGGATACCCCTCAGGGAGGGCGGAAGCTTCCTGGTGCCCTACTACACCACCAGCTCCGCCGGAGGCGGTCTGCAGATACTGGTGATAGCCCTGGCCTCATGGGATACTGGCGTGGTGGCCAGGGCGGTGACCTGCGGAGCGGGCGGAGTGGTGCTGGATGCGTTCACCATAGACGACGAGACCCCGAGGGTGGAGAAGATAAAGCGCATGAGCGGGTTGTCGCCGGACCTTGTGGTGATGGCCGGCGGCTACGAGGACGGGGCTGTTGCGGCGGTGGTGAACATGGCCCAGCTACTTGCGCTCGCATGCCCAAGGCCCAAGTACGGCCCCGGAAGGCTTCCCGTGGTGTTCTGCGGGAACACCAGGGCACGGGAGTACGTAAGGGAGGCCCTGGGCCAACGGTTCGAGCTTCACTGGGCCGACAACATCAGGCCTTCCGGGACCTCGTTCAACATCCGTCCCGCCATAAGGGCCGTGCACGGGCTTTTCATGGACCATGTGATGCAGATGGCTCCCGGCTACCGGATGGTTGCGGGTTCCACCGCCGCTCCGGTGCTGCCCACACCGTCAGCGGTGGAAAGGATCCTGTCCCTCTACTCCACCGGATCCTCCGGCGCTCTGGTCCTGGCAGACATGGGCGGCGCCACCACCGACGTCTTCAGCCTGGTGGGAGGCGAGATCCAGCGCACCGTGAGCGCCAACATCGGCATGAGCTACAGCCTCTCGAACATCCTGAGGGAGGCCGAGCCCGGCATGGTGATGCGTCACCTTCCCGGCGCGGAGGAGACGGTTGTCAGGAACAGGGTTCTTGAGAAGACGCTCTTCCCCACCGTTCCCCCGGCGGACCGGTTGGGAACCGCTGTGGAGCACGCGTGCGCAGCGGAAGGGATGAGGCTGGCCTTCAGGCAGCATCTGGACTTCTCGTACCGCAGGGCGCGGGTGGGATTCCTGGACAGGCTCAGGCTCACCGGGGCCTGCAAGTTCGACGAGAAGTTCAATACCATTGATGAGAGGCGTTCCTTCAGGCTCAGCGAGTTCGGCACGCTGATCGGAGCCGGCGGCGTGCTCTCCCATGCGAACCCACTAAGGTCCGCATGGATACTTGCCCAGGGCTTCCGCCCCAGGGGCGTCACCACGCTCATGGTCGACAGCCTCTTCCACAGCCCGCATATGGGTGTTCTGAGCACCATGCACCCCGGAATGGCGCTGGAGTACTACAGGACCAGCTGCCTGAAGACCTTGTGCAGGGTGGTCACCCCGCTCCGGCCGGTGAGGGAAGGCCGTCCCGCCATGGAGGTTCAGGGGCCGGATGGCCGGGTGACCGTGAGGGGGGGCGACTTCCTGTTCATGAAGGACGGCAGGGGTTTCCGCGCGGGTGACTGGGAGGAGAGCGAAAGCATTCCCCTGCTTGTTGACTGCACTCATGCCGTTTCCGGAAGGCTCCCCATGGACTTCAGAAAGGAGCCGCCGGAACTCACGGCCGGGGCTTCCCGGCACGCAAGGGCCACGGTGCTGGATGGGCCTGTGGAGATGGAGCACACCTTTGCCCTGCCCTACCCCGGCGAGATCATGGTGGCCCGGGGCGACCGGGTGTCTCCGGGCACGCTTCTCGGGCAGAACAGGCTGAGCCCTCCCATGGTCTATTTCATAGACCTTCGGGGCTCCTCGGGCTACTCCGAAGGGATGTCCACCGACGAACTTCTTATGAGCGTTACGGTTGGGCCCGGGGATGAGGTCATGCCCGGAACGGTCGTCAGCCGCAGACGTGTGCATCAGGGACTGGTTTCCGCAGTGCATGACGTGAGAAGCCCCGTGCGGGGATCGGTGACGGACGTGGTGCCTCCCGGGCTGATACGCATCCGGGAGATACAGGACTACGACGGCAAGCCCCACTCGGTACAGGTGACCACCCCCCTGGGCCTGAAACCCAGGCAGATCGGCAGGGTGTTGAGGGTGAGAAAGGGTGATTTCGTTCTCAGGGGCCAGGCCCTGGCCGTGGGCGGGAACATGGTCACCATAAAGTCCCCCACAGCAGGCACGGTAACAGGCATATGCCGTGATGACGGAACGGTAACGGTGCAGTACGTCACCGAGCCGGTACTGATGGAGTCTCCGGTGAACGGTACGGTGCTCTCCGTGGTGCCGGAAAGCAGCGTCACCGTCGGATTCCGGGGCGTGCGTGTCCAGGGGGTCCTGGGGCTGGGCCGGAACGTTCACGGATCGATCTCCTCGACCCCGGGGAAAGGGGTCCTGCTGATACGGGAGAGCCCCGTAACCGCACCGGACATTGAAACGGCCGTGGCTGCCGGCGCCGCAGCCATTGTGTGTCCCGCCATTGAGGGAGGGCTGGTCTCAGGGTATCTCGGGCATGAGCCGGGGGTCATACTCACCGGAGGCGAGGACCTTCCGGTTTCCATACTGGCCGTGAGGGGGGCCGGCTCGACACGGTTCGAGCCTGAGGCCTGGCAGCGGCTCACTGCGTTGGAGGGAAGCCACGGGGCCGTGTTCACCACCACCAGGATACGGGCCGGGGTGGAGAGACCCTGGCTGCTTTCCGAGCGGCCATGAGCGTTCCCGACTTCGTCAGGGCCTTTGAAGGGGTCTCGCTGGACGGCGACGGAGCCATAAGCTTCGAAGGCGTTCCCGTCGGAAGCGTTTCGGAAGCCGGAGGGATGCTTGTGATAAGGCTTCTGACGCATCTCCTTGATGCCGGGCCTCTGTGTGAGGAGTATCCCTTCATCATACCGGGGGAGGAGGGATGGCTTGAGATCATCCTCGGCGACCAGACCGACGACGCACAGGCGGCGGCTTTGATGGAATGCCTGAACAGCGCGGCGGACCGGGTCAGGGAAGCGCGCTGAACGTATATTGTCATGGAACTCTAACCGAAGAACGACAGGAGGCATGAAATGTGGGTTTGCCAGGCGTGCGGATGGGTTTACGACCCCGCCCAGGGGGATCCGGACGGAGGAGTTGCTCCGGGAACGGCTTTCGAAGACATACCCGATGACTGGGTATGCCCGATCTGCGGAGTTGGCAAAGACATGTTCGAGAAGGAGTAGCAGTGATGAGCAAGACGGTCGTAGCGATCCTTGTCTCCCACAGGAACCAGGCCGCCGCCAATGTGCAGAAGGTCCTCACGGGATGGGGCTGCATGATAAAGACCCGCCTGGGGATACATGAGGGAACCCTGGATGACTGCTCGGAAAAGGGGCTCATCATCCTTGACCTTGTGGGCCAGGAGGAGAAGAAGGACGAACTGGTGAGGAAGCTCAACGCCCTGGCCGGCGTTACCGCGAAGCGGGTGGACCTGGAGCTTGACTGAGGGTCTTTCGGACCTGCTTGAGAACCTGTATCACCGGTGGAACAGAAGGGAGTTCGTTCACCCCGACCCCCTTGAGTTCCTCTACTCCTACGATGACCCGGCGGACAGGGAGATAGTGGGCCTCATAGCATCAGGTCTGGCGTACGGCAGGGTGAAAGGGATACTGGCCAGTGTGGGCTCGGTGCTGGACAAGCTCGGACCCCGGCCCTCGCTGTTCCCTCTTGACGGGTTCCGGGAGGAACTTGGCGCTTTCAGGCACAGGTTCACTCCCGGTGACGACGTAGCAGACCTTGTGAGCGGCGCCAGGCGGGTCCAGAGCGAACACGGTTCCATGGGCGCCTTCGTGGCACGGGCGGTTGCCGGCCACGGTCTGATAGAGGCACAATGCCGCCTGGTTAGGGAGATAAACGGCCATTCCGGGTGCTCCAGCCTTCTTCCCTGTCCCAGCAGGGGGAGCTGCTGCAAAAGGCTGAACCTCTGGTTCCGCTGGATGGTTCGAAGGGACGAGGTGGACCCCGGGGGCTGGGACGGCGTTCCGGTCTCGGAACTGCTGGTACCCCTCGACACGCACATGTGGAAGGTGGGGCGCAGGCTTGGTTTCACCGGAAGGAAAAGCCCCGATCTGAAAGCTGCTGTGGAGGTGACTGAAGGCTTTCGGGGGGTGTGCCCCGAAGACCCGGTAAGGTACGATTTCTCACTGACCCGGTTCGGCATAAGGTCGGGGCTCAGCCTTGAATCCCTGTTGGCCCAGCTTGACCGTCAGGGGGGTGTGTAGTAAATTTGCTCCTCGTGTGCCGAGGTAGCTCAGTTGGTAGAGCAACGGACTGAAAATCCGTGTGTCGACGGTTCAATTCCGCCCCTCGGCACCACACTTTCATTATGAGATACAACCCCGACTGCGTATCAGTTCAGCCCATGGCCGCCGGCGGTCCCGGAGGTCAGCACCAGAACCGCAGCCTCACCGGTATCACGCTGGTCTTCAACATCCCCGGGAGCGGTCTCCCCGAGGACGTGGCCGAGCGCCTTCGCCTTGCCGCCGGCGCCAGACTGAACTCCAGGGATGAGATAGTCATACAGGCCAGGGAACACCGAAGCAGTGAACAGAACCTCAGGGCCGCAAGAAAGCGCCTCGAGAAACTGCTTGACCAGGCCTTCAGGAAGCCGGTCGTCCGTGTTCCATCCAGACCCACCGAGGCATCGCGGGAGCGGCGGCTGGAGGAGAAGCGCCAGAGGGCACAGACGAAGCTCAGAAGAAGGCCGGACGGGTTCTGAGCCGGTCCTAGTCCGTTATCACCAGTGCCGGGCCGTCCCCTGACGGGGTGACATGGCCGATCACCGCCGATGCGGTGTCGCCGGACTGGTGCAGCCGGTCAAGCGCTTCCTGGACCTGATCGCTTCGCACCGCCGCAAGAAGCCCGCCGGAGGTCTGGGCGTCGAAGAGAAGCTTCGCCAGGTCCTGGTCGAGCTCCGGAGAGAGAAGAGCGTTCTCCCCGACGTACTTCCTGTTGTTGCCCGAGCCCCCGGGGAAGAAGTCCCTGGCGAACCTGCGGGCTCCCGGGAAGAGCGGAACGCTTCCGCTTTGAATGCTGAACGTCACGCCGGCACTTTTCGCCATGGCGAGGGCATGACCAAGAAGGCCGAACCCGGTTACGTCTGTCATGGCGCTCACGTCCAGAGACCTGAGTATCCTGGAGGCGTACAGGTTCAGCCTCTCCATGGATGCCACCACAGGCCTGAAAAGCTCGGGAGGAAGAGCCGAAGCCTTGTTGGCGGTCGTCAGGACGCCCGAGCCCAGGGGCTTCGTAAGTATCAGGGAGTCGCCGGGGCGCGCCATGGAGTTCCGCAACGCCTTGTCGGGGTGAATCACTCCGGTGACGCTCAGGCCGAAGACCACCTGGTCCTGCTCCATTGTATGGCCTCCCACCAGCACCACTCCCGCTTCCACCAGCTTCTCGCAGGCCCCGGACAGTATCTCCTCGATTATGTCGGAACCCAGTGTGTTGCCCGGGAAGCAGAGCAGGTTCATGGCGGTCACCGCGTCGCCTCCCATGGCCCACACATCGGACATGCTGTTCGCCGCGGCGATCCTGCCGAACTCCAGGGGGCTTGCCACCACAGGGGTGAAGAAATCCACGGTCTGCACCAGGGCCACGCCAGGGGTGATGAGATAGACCCCGGCGTCATCCATGGACTCCATGCCCACGATCAGGTTCGGCGAGCTGATCCGTGGAAGGCGCTCGATGATCCCCGACAACCTGCCGGGGGACATCTTGCCGGCTCAACCGGCGCAGGCGGCGTAATCCATCAGGTTCACCGATGGAGCCGACCCTGTGTGCACCTTTCCCACCAGGTCCTTCTCGCAGTACACCTGCTCCCCCAGAAGCTCGTGGAACTTGCGGCAGGCCACGCAGTCACCGTGCCGCTCGCACTCCAGGGGGCAGGGGCAGTTGTGGTTCATTCATCCCCTTTCCGTTGGGAATGGAGTATTATAAGCTGCCTCAGGGGAATCTCAAATTCATGAAACGGTTTGCGAAAGGGCATTCAAATGGCTCACTTGATAATGCCGCTTCTTCTCCTGGTGATGTTTCCCGAGATCACGGAAGTAGTGGACCGTCCCAACGATGCCGGTGACATGCTCATCGTCAGGGTGGCCCTTCCGGAATCCCTGCCTGACATGGCCGGTCTTCTTCTCTGGCGCTCGCCGGCGGACGACGAAACCTGGGAGCTGGTCATGGTGGAAACGCTTCCCCTGGAAAGTGATGAGCTGATAGACGGCTACGACCCCGACTTCCCGGTGGAGCCGGGCACCCGCTACCTGTACAGGGCCGGGTTCATCACTGCCTCCGGCGACACCCTGAAGGGTCCGGTGTTCACGGAAGCCGAGATACCCGCCGGTTCCTGGTTCAACACCGGGGAGGTGCCCACACTGGTGGCGTGCGCGGTGTTCCTGATACTCATATTCCACTACTTCCACAGGGCGGTGAGGGGGGCCCAGTTCTACCTCAGGCCCATTGCGGGTATCGAGGCCATAGATGAGGCCATAGGCCGGGCCACCGAGATGGGGAAACCCATTCTCTACGTGCCCGGGCTCTCCACGATAGACGACGTGGCCACCATCGCCAGCCTCACCATACTCGGCAGGGTGGCAAGGAAGGTCGCCGAGTACCAGACCCCGCTCATAGTGCCCAACACCGATCCGATAGTTTACACCGTTGCCGAGGAATCGGTGAAGCAGGCCTATCTCGAGGCGGGAAGACCGGACTCTTTCGACTCCAACAGCGTCTTCTTCCTTACCCAGAGCCAGTTCGCCTTCGTGGCAGGCGTGAACGGCATAATGATGCGGGACCGCCCCGCCACCAACTTCTACCTCGGCATGTTCTGGGCCGAAAGCCTGATCCTGGCGGAAACGGGCTCCCTTTCCGGCGCGATCCAGATCGCCGGCACCGATGCGGTGGTACAGCTTCCGTTCTTCATAACCACCTGCGACTACACCCTTATCGGCGAGGAGCTGTACGCCGCCAGCGCGTATCTCGGCCGCGAACCGCGGCAGATGGGCGGCATCAAGAGCCTGGACGCGTGCAAGGTGCTCATAATGACCCTGATCGTGCTGGGGATCTGCTTCTTCGCCGTTGACGCCATCGCCGGGACGGAGCTTCTGGCTTGGCTTCGGCAGTCCATAACCACTCCCGACGGCGGATAGAGGTCAATGGAGATTGTTCCCATGAGCCTTCAGGACCACACAGCCCTGGTGCGGCTGTGGAGTTCGTTCCCGGGGAATGCCGTGACGGACGCCGATTCCCCCGGCGGGTTCGCAGCTTTCCTTGAAAGGAACGGCGAGTTCTGTTTCACCGCCCTGGTGAAAGGTGAGGTCGCCGGCAGCGTCATGGGAGGCAGCGATGGAAGAAGGGGCTACATCTATCACCTGGCGGTGGAATCCCGCCACCAGGAGAAGGGCATCGGCGCGGCCCTGATGGAGAGGGTCGAGGGAGCGCTTGCGATGGCCGGCATCGAGAAGGCCCACTTGTTCATCTACAGCGACAACCCTGCTGTCGAATTCTACAGGAAGATCGGCTGGCATGTCCGAACCGACATCACCGTCATGAGCAGGGTGCTCAGGGGTTCGCCCGGAACGGGAACAAGAGGGTAGCTGCTACTCCTGTGTCTGCTGGATTCCGCCGGCAGGTTCGACGGGCTGTATCAGGCCGAGCCTTTCCAACCTGGCCGTCACCGCCTTGCATGTGCGGCCCGTCAGCTTTGCCAGCAAGTCCACATCTGGGTTTTTCCGGAATTCGCGCTCCAGTTCCTCTTCATCTTCCTTTGACCATTTCATGAAGGCCCGGGGGTGAAGCTCGCGGGTCTTCTGTATCTCGGTGTCGTTACGGGACGTGACCAGGCCGGCTATCATGTCCAGCGCTTCGGTCATGTGCTTTCTGAAACCCTCCAGCTTCTCCTCGAAGACCATGATCCTGCGCTGGGTGAAGGTGTTCCCGTCCGAGCGCCTGCTCTCGGTGAGCGAAAGGTAGTACCTGCCGTTCACGGCCTGCCTGGCGTCTATGAAGTAGGTGGTGTTGCCCGAATTCAGCTTTGCTTCGTAAACCATAACTCGCTCTTCCGTCATTCCCGCCACTCTCCCTTCCATGATGGCCCATGAAGTTAAGTACGGCCCGCATCCGCGGATTTTCAAGGGTATATTCCCCGGCGGGGAACGGAGGTGCTGCTTGGCCTGCATGATACCCGTAAGCGCCCGGGAAATGAGGGCCCTCGGCTGGGACAGCCTTGACGTATTGCTGGTGAGCGGTGACGCCTTCGTGGACCACCCGTCATTCGGCGTTGCCATCATCGCACGGGTGCTTCAGGCGGAGGGGTACCGGGTGGGAGTGCTTCCGCAGCCCGACCCCGACGATCCTTCGGCCTTTCTGGAGATGGGGACCCCCCGCCTCTTCGCAGGCGTGACGCCCGGCAACATGGACAGCATGGTGAACCACTACACCAGTCTCAACCGCCTGCGTTCCGATGACGCCTACAGCCCGGGCGGCGTGGCCGGCAGAAGGCCCGACAGGGCCGCCATGAGGTACGTCAACGCCATTCAGAGGGTGATGAAGGGTGTTCCCACGGTCCTGGGCGGGCTGGGGCCGTCCACCCGCAGGGTGAGCCACTACGACTTCTGGTCCGACAGGGTCAGGAAGAGCCTTCTTCTGGACACGAAGGCCGACCTTCTCGTTTACGGCATGGCCGAGAACACTGTGGTGGAGGTCGCGACAAGGCTTGTCTCTGGGGAACCGCTTCGCGGGATCAGGGGAACCTGCTGGTTCGGAACATCCGTCGCCCCCATGCCGGGCGATGTGGAACTGCCCTCACACGAGGAGGCGGCATCCTCCGGCGATGCATTCCTTGCCTTGACAAGGGCGGTGGAGGAGAACCAGAACCCGTGGAACGCCTCCAGGCTCATTCAAAGGGCCGACACCCGCACCCTGGTGGTCGAGCCTCCTGCCTACCCTCTCACCACTGACCAGATGGACAGGGTTTACGGGCTTCCCTTCACTGGGGCACCCCACCCTTCATACACGTCAGAGATCCCGGCCTGGAACATGATACGCAACTCGGTGACGGTGGTACGTGGATGCCCCGGAGGCTGCACGTTCTGCGCTCTCGGCGTCCACCAGGGGAAGTTCATCACTTCCAGAAGCCGCGGATCGGTGCTTGAGGAGGTGCGCGGGCTGGTCCGGACGGCTCCGGGCGGCGTTACCGTAAGCGACCTGGGCGGCCCCACGGCCAACGCCTACGGCCTCGGCTGCCTGAACCCCGAGGCCATGAGGAAGTGCAGGAGGCCCTCCTGCCTCTTTCCCGATGTATGCCGATGGTTCGACACCGACCACTCGGGCTTCATCGAACTCCTCAGTGAGGCATCCTGCATCCCGGGTGTGGACAGGGTGCTTGTGGCCAGCGGCATACGCCACGACCTGGCGCTCAGGGATCCCCGCTTCCTGAAGGTCCTTGTCGGATCCCATGTGCCGGGCCACCTGAAGGTGGCGCCGGAGCACACCGAGGACAGGGTGCTGCGGCTCATGAGGAAGCCGCCACTATCGGTCTGGCTGGAGTTCTGTGGGGAGTTCAGGCGGCTCTCGGGCGAAACGGGCAGGGAGCAGTACCTGCTCCCATACATTATCGCCGCCTTTCCCGGATGCACCATGGACCACATGAAGAAGTGCAGGGAAAAGCTGCTTGGAACGGGAGCGCTTCCCAGGCAGGTCCAGGTGTTCCTTCCCACTCCCATGACCGTCGCCGCCGCCATGTATCACACATGCCGCGACTACTGGACAGGAGAAGCGCTACCGGTAAGGAAGAGGCCGGGCGAGAGAACTGCGCAGAAGGAGGCTGTTACGGGGCGGGACCCCAGTTCAGGGCCAGGAAGGCCCCCAGAGCGCAGTGCAGCGAAGCATCGGCCAGCAGCCGGGAATGCAGGCCCCGCCAACGGAAAGGCAGGACCGTCCAGATACGGAAAAGGCCGCTGATGGCGAACACAGCCAGCAACGGCGCGGCCCTGGGATTGTGCGGGGGGACGGGCAGCCTTCCTGTGGCCATGAATGCCCCCGCGTCCCTGGTCAGGCCGCAGAACACGCATGGTTCCCCGGTTCGTGCGTAGTGCCTGCAGACAGTGAGGGCCGGCCACAGTTCCGTCACTCCGGAGGCGATCAGCGGGATTGACAGACAGTACGCCATCAGGGCCAGAACCGTGATGTTGAACACCCTGTAGGTCCTCAGAATTTCAGCAGCCCCGAGGTAAGGTCACCCGCCGAGAAGAGCAGAGTGTAGCCTACGATGAGAAGGATCGCTATCCCGTTCAGCACTATTCCAGCCATTGCGACCCCGGTTCCGGCATCGGCTTCCCTTCTCCTGTTGTAGCTCACCAGGCCCAGGATCAGCCCGATTATCCCGGGTCCCAGCGCAAGCCAGCTGCAGCAGGGGATGAAGCCCAGGATAGCGGCCACTATCCCGATGATCAGCGAGGCAACATCCATGACATACCCCCTCTCAGATCCCTTCGATATCCGTCACACCAAGCTCCGACAGCGTTCTTCTATTGCAGGCTATGCACACCGAGGCCCGTTCCGCACCGCTCATCACCGCATCAGCGGCTTTTCCGATCGAGGTCCTGTCTGTTGCGAGAAGCCTGTGCCATACGTTTCTACGGTACCCGTCGTCCGTTCCTGTGAGGAACATGGCCATGGCGGAGAGGGGAGCCCTGGCCGGTCTCACAAGGGGGTCGATCCTCTGAAGCGTGGAGAAGACAGCACCCCGCAGAGCCTTTTCCGTGCAGACAAAGCTGTTCAATGGGTCGAGAAGCGTTGATCTGATCACCTCGAGGCTCTTCGCAGGTGCAGGGTCGCGGTAGGTGCTGAAGGCCAGGATGCCGGGGCTCGACCAGGCCGTTACACCGTAGGCGCCAAGCCTTCCCCTCACATGGTTCCACAACGGGCCGTTGCCCAGCAGTGTCATGAGGATCGCCAGGGGCTCATACAGCGGGTCGCCGGGCTCCCTTCCCGGGAAGGCGCCGGCGGTGCAGGCCACATCGGAGTCGGTGACGATCCCGGTCAGTGCCGAGGGTGACCTTACGGGCAGGCTCACGGGAGCGAAGTCAATCCGGTTCCCGCCCAGGCCGTCGAGGAACTCCTCCAGAAGTGCCTTCGATGCTGCGGGGCCCGTCCATGACAGGGCCACCGGAGCACTGCCGGAGATGGCGTTCCAAATGCCCGAGATCTTTCCGGACAGAACGGCTGGTTTTCCGGACACGGCCCTGCAGGACTCCCTGGCCATGGCGAGCCCCTTCAGCCTGTGGGCTACCCGGGCGCTTCCCCTGAAACAGGCCATCGCCCGGATCCCGGCGAAACTCCCGGCGTTCTCGGTGAATCTGGCCTGCAGCCCGCTCTTCACCTCCCTGCCCAGCTCCATCACCCTTGTATGGTCGTCCAGTTCCGGCGAGAGAAGCCTCTTCCGTAGCAGTGAAAGCAGCCGGGGCAGATCGGTCTGAAGGCAGGACACGTTGAAGCTGACCACCGGGTGCGCCGAACCGGGAGCGCTCATGGGTTCGAATACCGCGACCCCGGGTGATACCCCGCCTGAGCATGCCATCTCCTCCCTCGAGGCATCCTGGTACGAGAGGCCGCCGGCTCCGGTCCCGGTTACCATCTCGGCGGCAAGCTGAACAAGGGGGAGAGACCTGTCGGGAACATGCCCGGTTCCCAGGCAGAGGTTCAGGTGGCAGACTCCGTTGGTGAACCCCGGGACCGTTATCAGGTGAACGCCAGTGGACCTCTGCTCATGGACCCAGTCGAACGCCGCCGGCTCATCGGGTATGTCGCATAGGCCCAGCACCGGCATGCTTGCAAGGACCTCCGGGGGGTCGGTGCTTTCCTGGTGAAGCTTGAGAAGTTTCGACTGGCGTTCCAGCTCCTCCCTTTTCTCAGGGCTCAGTCTCTCTCCCTCAAGGGCGGCCGACCTGACCCTTTTCCTTCCCATTCTGCCGAAGTGGGATGGATCGGGGTAGAACACAGCGTCCACCATCTGGCGGTTATCGAGGAAGTACCGGGAAACCAGCTCCTCGAGGTATCCCGGATGCTTCGAGAGCCTCGTCTTGAGCCCCTCGAGGTGGAGTTCCTCGTCAAGCTCGTCCAGGGGGTTCCTGCCGTGGGCCCAGGCCTTTGCCGCGCTCCCCAGGATCCCGTGCGCCCATCTCTGGCCGATCCTTCTCAGGTAGAGCTCCTTCCTGTGCAGAAGGCCATGG
Source organism: uncultured bacterium (assembly GCA_964541235.1). Classification (GTDB taxonomy): domain Bacteria; phylum Fermentibacterota; class Fermentibacteria; order Fermentibacterales; family JCC-6; genus UBA6080. The sequence goes on from CAZIPI010000016.1 coordinate 29,923, forward strand.
GTGTCTTCCGGGTTCAGGCCTGCCGCGCACACGGACAGGGAGTCGCCGAGGATCTCGAACACCCGTCCCGCATCGGGTCTTTCCACGCCCCTGAGGCCGACGGTGAAGGTGGGTCTCTTTATGTCGCAGTCGTACCCCGAGGGACCGAGGCCCATTCCCAGCCCGCTGCTTATCAGGGCCTCCTTCACCGGCGCCCCGTCCCCCTCCAGAAGAACATCGTCAAGCAGGGAGATGGCGAGGGATTCCACGGGATCTTCCCCCCGGTCCATGAGCCAGGCCCTTATCACAGTGCATCCTGCCCTTCTGGAGCCGGGCACCGGATACTCGCCCGAGACCGGGCCCGTGAACTCCGGTTCTGTTGAAATGGGGTAACGGCTCTCCCGCGGCGCGAACCCCTGCAGCCTCTCTCCAAGGAACCCGGTGATCTCGTCCGGCGGTATGTCGGCCATCACCATCAGGCACGAGTTGGAGGGATGGTAGTGGTCCCGGTGGAACTCCAGGAAAGCCTCGTAGGAAAGGTCCGGGATCCGGTCGGGTTCGCCTCCGGAGCAGTTGCCGTATGTGGTGCCCGGGAACATGAGCGTGCGCAGTTTTCTTTCAAGGTAGTCGTCAGGGTCGGAGTAGGCGCCCCTCATCTCGCTGTACACCACTCCTGTCCTGGCGGTGCGGCCGTTTTCCAGGAAGTCCAGCCTGTGGCCTTCCTGAAGGAACGAATGCCTGGAAAGGAGGGGGTGGAACACCGCGTCCATGTAAACGTCAACGAGGTTGAAGAAATCCCTGCCGATAAGGCTTGCGCAGGGATAGATGGTCCTGTCGTCGTACGTCACCGCGTTGATGTACGTGGCCATGCTCGTCTTTACCAGCTCCATGAAGGGGTCCTTCAGGGGGAACCTTCGGGAACCGCACAGCACGCAGTGCTCCAGAATGTGCGGAACCCCGGTGCTGTCCGCGGGCGGTGTCCTGAAAACCGCCGCGAAGAGCTTCTCCCTGTCGCCGGGGCTTCGAACAAGGAGAAGGTCGGCCCCGGAGGGTTCATGCCGCATCCGGGTGGCAAGGCTTCGTATTCCGGGCAGATGGCGCTGCTCCATAAGCCTGAAGCCGCCGGCAGCGCTGTTGTTCGGTGTTCTGCTCATGGTGTGGCCTTTCGCGGCGGGTGGTGTTGTTCGAATATACGCGTTGCCTGTCCGGGGTGGATTGGCCGGGGGGGAGTCGTTAGATTTCATCGGCATGAGCAACATGAAAACAAGGCATATCGTTATCGCGGCCTCCGCCAGGAAGGCCGGTAAGACGCTTCTCGCCCAGGCTCTGATAGAAAAGGCAACGGGCGCGGGTCTGGACTGCTGTTTCGTAAAGCTCAGAAGAAGACCCGGAAGGGAGCTGGAGGCCATCCCCGGACGGGGGCCGGAGGGCTCCGACACCAGCCGTTGCGCAGGCGCAGGGGCGTCACGCCAGCTTCTGGTGGAGTACGGGGGTGTTGATGACCTGGCCTTGTATGAACCTGACCCGCCCATCTCAAGTGACCTGGCCGTCTGGGAGACCAACAGCGGCATCAGGTTCGTGAACCCCGACGCTGTGGTCTTCCTGGATATGGACTGCGGGCCCGGCAAGAACCCCGAGATCGCCCTGACTGCCAACATCGTCGTTCCGGCGCCGGTGAGCCCTTCCCGGGCCGCCGAGCTTTGCCCCCTTATCCTCCAGTCCTCGGGCTTTCCGGGGTTCACCCCTTTCATGCCGGGTTTCAAGTGCTGGCTGGAAACCCCCAGGGGAAATGTACTGGGCGCAGGCATCGCGCGCCTGCTGCGTTCCATAGGGCAGACCGGAAGCATCAGCTCGGGCTCGCAGATCGCCGGCATCTCCTACAGAAGGGCCTGGACCCTTCTTTCCATAGCCGAGGAGAACCTTGGCGCAAGGCTGATAAACAGGAAGAGGGGGGGCAGCCTCAACGGCGGGAGCAGCCTCACGAAGCTTGCGGAAAGGCTGCTGGATGACTACAGTGCCCTTGAGGGAGTTCTCTCGGCCGCGGTAAGGAACGGGGAGGAGATGTGAAGTCGTTCGAAGAAGCTCTTGAAACGGTTCTCGGCTGCTCTCTTCCTGTGAGAGGGGAGCTGCTTGAGCTTTCCAGTGCCCTGAACAGGGTTCTTCTGGAAGAGGTCACCACGGACATCGCCATGCCCCCCTTCGACCGGAGCGCTGTTGACGGCTTTGCGCTACCCGGACAGGGTTCAGTGTTCAGGATGGCTTCACCCATCATCGCCTCTCCCGGAACCCCTCCTCCGCTTGCGCCCGGCCAAGCAGCCCCGGTAATGACGGGAGCGCCGGTCCCGGCAGGCGCCGACAGAGTGGTGATGATCGAGAACACTCAGACTGACGGGGATCTGATGCGGGTGAACAGCCCTGTGGGTCCGGGCGCCAACATATGCTTCAGGGGTGAGGACGTGACATGCGGGGCCGGGGTTCTGCACCCCGGACAAGTAATGACCCCGGCTTCGCTCGGGGTTGCCGCCATGGCCGGCAGGGGATCCCTGACTGTGGCCCGTCTGCCGGAGATAGCTCTTGTCACCACCGGGAACGAGGTCATCGAGCCGTCCCGGTTCCCGGGCCCCGGTGAGGTCCGGAACGCCAATGGTGTCCTCGGGGCCTCGGTGCTTGCGTCCGCCGGGTTCGGACCTGTGTTCGGGGCCCATGCCAAAGACTCCCCCGGCGAGATCGAAGCCGCTGCGGAACTCGCTCTTCGGTCCGCCGACGTGCTTCTTATGGCCGGCGGTGTTTCCATGGGCACCCATGATTTCGTTCCCGGCGTTCTGAAGGGAATGGGTTTCAGTTTCCTTTTCGAGGAGGTGGCCCAGAAGCCCGGCAAGCCGCTTTGCTTCGCCATAAGGGGCCAGAAGGCGTTCTTCGGGCTTCCCGGGAACCCGGTCAGCGTTCTCGTGGCACTTGAGGAGTACGTTATCCCCTTCCTGATGAAGTCCTCGGGGCACTCCATGTTCAGGAAGAAGAGATATACCGGGCGTCTCTCCCACCCAGTGGCGAAGAAACCCGGAAGGACAGATCTTCTAAGGGCGGTTGCGGTTTCGGAGGGTGACGGTTTCGGGTTGACGGTCCCTGAGTCAAGAGGTTCCGGGGATCTGCTCAGCGCAGCCACGGCCAACTGCCTTGTGATCCTGCCCGCCGCATCCGCCGGAGCGCTTGAGGGCGACCCGGTCACTTTTTCCTTCCTCGCCTCCTCGCGGCGGGGATCCATTTTCACGTGAACCAGCCAGTCGGTGGGGCTCTCTGCCATTTGAGGCTCTCTGTCACCGACAGGTGCAACCTGCGGTGCTTCTACTGCATGCCTCCCTCCGGAGTGCCCGAAGTGGCCCATGAAAGCCTGTTGACGCTGGAGGAGCTGGCCCGTCTTGCCCACGCGGTCCACAATGCACTGGGCCTCACCAAGATAAGGATAACAGGCGGTGAGCCGCTGGTGAGAAGGGGGCTTCCGGCTCTGATACCCCTTCTTCCCCGGGTGCCGGACATGGCGCTGACAACCAACGGGGTACTCCTGTGCTCCATGGCCGGTGAGCTGAAGGCATCGGGCCTCGACAGGGTGAACGTGAGCCTGGACAGCCTCGACAGCGGCGTCCTTCGACGCATAACCCGGCGTGATGTGACGCTTGAGGCCATCGAGGCAGGCATCAGGTGCGCCATGGACGCCGGTCTCGCGCCTGTGAAGGTGAACTGCGTGGTTCTCCAGGGGGTGAACGACTCTGAGCTTGGCCACATGGTTCTGTGGGGGCACAGGCTTGGCGTGCATGTGAGGTTCATCGAGCACATGCCTTGTGTTCAGGAGGGTGCCGCCCAGGGATCAGTGCTCAGGGACAGGATCGCCGAACTCGCTGGGGGAGGGGCGCCACTGGGAAGGCAGGGCACCGAGGAGACCTGGGTCAGGCCCGACGGCATCAGTTATGGGATAATCGCACCCGTATCAGGGCATCTGTGCCCGGGCTGCACCCGGGTGCGGCTGACGGCACAGGGAGTCTTCATGCCGTGCCTGTCCGGGGTGGGATCGGTTGACCTGAAACCCCGGCTTCGAGGCGGTGCCTCGCTGGAGGAACTCAGCAAGGCAGTACTCGAGGCGGCAGCCCTGAAACCCGGGAGGGGGTATTGCCACTCCCTGCCCATGTGGCGGATCGGAGGTTGAGCATGCAGCAGGATAACATGCATTTCGACAGCCTTGGAAAGCCGAGGATGGTGGATGTTTCGCTGAAGGCCCCCACAATGAGGACAGCCGTTGCCGCCGGGTCCATCCATCTGGGCGGGAAGGGCCTTGAAGCCCTGGGCGCCCCGGGGAAGGGCCCCGTGGAAACCACGGCCGCCATTGCCGGGATCCAGGCGGCGAAAAGGGCATGGGAATTCATCCCGCTCTGCCACCCCCTGGCCCTTGAGAAGGCCGAAGTGAGCTTCGAGCTTGAGAACGACACTCTGCGATGCACCTGCAGCGTGAAGGGCGAGGGAAGGACAGGGTACGAGATGGAGGCCTTGACCGGGGTCTCGGTGGCCCTGCTCACGGTTTACGACATGCTGAAGGCCGTGGACAAGGGCATGGTGATAACCGAGGTCCGCCTCATCGAGAAGACCGGTGGCAGAAGCGGTGAATGGAGGCGAGAGGAATGACGGCGTTCTCCGTACTTACCGTGAGCGACTCCTGTGCAGCCGGTACAAGGGTGGACGGCAGCGGCCCGGAGATAGTGCGCATCATGACCGCAGCAGGCTTCTCTCTGGTCCGCCACCAGCTGGCTCCCGACGGTGTCGGACCCGTTGCTTCGGCACTGCGGGCCCTTGCGGAAGGGGCTCCGCTGGTTCTCACCACCGGCGGCACAGGCTTGTCACCCCGCGACTTCACTCCCGAGGCAACCCTGTCGGTGTGCGAGAGGCCGGTCCCGGGAATCCCGGAGATGCTGAGAGCCCGTTCGGCCGGGAAGGTGCCGTCGGCATGGCTTGGCAGGGGATGCGCCGGGATATGCGGGAACACGCTCATAGTGAACCTTCCGGGAAGCGTCAGGGCCGTGGGGGAGTGCCTGGGGTTCCTGATGCCCCTCCTGCCGCACGCCATGGAAGTGCTGGCCGGCCGGGTGCACAGGTGCGGGGGTTGACCGGCCCGCTTCTCCCCCATGTATATTCAATATGACAATTCTGCATAGGTCAGTAAGATATGAGAGGCGGCGGCCATGAACATGATCCTGTTTGCCGTGCATGTCATGTCGGTCCTTGCCACCCACCAGATCCAGAACCAATGGCTTGATCTGGTCCTGATCGACGATTCTTCACAGGGCTATGCGGGTTCCATCTGGTCCCTTCAAGACAAGTACAGCGGGAAGTACCTTGCGAACCTGTACTTCCCGTATTCCTGCGTGATGTGCGGCGATTACGCCCCCGCATCGGGTACCGTAGCGCTTACGGACACATCGGCGGTCTTCACTTCCACTGCCATGACCGGGCCCGGCGGCGAGCTGCCGGTGGCGGTGACCATAACCTACACCCTCGTGAACAGGGGTGTGGAGATCCATTACCGGCTCGAGTTCCTGGGTGATACCGAGATAAATGAGCCCTTCGAGGCGGTCTTCAACACCCAGGGCTGGGGAACGGCCACGATCGAGAACCAGACCGGGCTGGACGAGACGTTCCCTCTGAACGCCAGCACATGGTTCCAGAGGTTCAGCGGAAGCCAGCTTCTCCGCCTCACCGGAGGTTCGCAGCCTCCGATGCTCTTCGTGTTCCCCAACGTATCCAAGGGTATCCTATGGATCGAGGATTACGGGCAGCCAACGATCTCAATGCGTTTTTTTGACACCGAAATCCCCAGGGAGGGCTGCGCAAGACCCGATCTGCACTCAGTCATACCAGCCGGAGAGGTGAGGGAGTATTTCGTCAGGTTGAGCGTTGACGAGTACTTCGCTCCGCTGTTCATAAGCAATCATCCCCACGGGTATGAAAGAACGGCCGCCTGGATGCTTGATGAACTGCCCTTCATTCACCCGCAGTTCGGCTACATCTGGGGTTATTCGGAAACCTCTGACGGTCCCGAGCCGGTCGCCGCGTCACTGATAAGGCTGCTGGAAGAACACCCCACCCTGAAGATGGACTGGCTCATCCTTCCCGACGGGATACTCACCGACAACCGCGACTCGGTCTGGTTCGAGCCCGGCTGGGAGTGGAGCTGGTCGCACTGGCACGGCACATGGCGGGTCAGCACCGAGTCAACGCAGGAGTACAGGCAGTGGCTCCGCAACATTCAGGACCACGTTTACCCCTGGTCCGGGAGGGTGACCATGGGCAGCCACGGCTACCACCATACCCCTAACGCCGATTCCTCGTACGGCGAGTTCCATGAGTTCATTACATATGAACCCTGGGAGCACGGCGAGAGGTTTCGAGTGGCCATGCAGGACCTGAACGACATCGGGCTGGATACGACCCTTGTTAACGTCATTAGGTTTCCTGGTCACAGGACCTCGCTGAGCGGCCTCTGGGCCATCATCGAGTATGGGTTCGGTTTCTACTGCAACGGCTGGAGGCTCACGGACTGGTTCGCCGGCAAGCAGTTCAGGAACCAGTGGATAAGCATGTACGAAACCCCGTTCGGGAGGATATGGGGTTCCAATACCGTGTGGTGGGGCGACTTCGATGCCGCCTACCCTTACGTGTATCTGTCGGATGTTCTTGACCGGGGCAAATTCGCGCTTCTGGGCTGCCATCCCGGTCCGATGCTCAACGGCGGCTCATGCCCGGTGGCCTACGCCAGGATCGACAGCGTCATCACCTCCATGGAGCAGGACTACGCGAACTTCGGCTGGCTCCTTCCTGTTGAATACGGGAACTATCTGGAAGCATGCTACAACATCACGGTGAGGGCGCTAAGGTGCGAAGGCGGACACCTTGCCATGGAGTTCGAAGGAGCCGTACCCTCCGGCATGACATTCTGCGCCAGGCTGGACCCCGCCGACTTGGTGAACAGCGTCAGCCTTGACGGTGTTCCCCTCGCCTGGGAGGTCAGGTCCGGCGGAAGGCTGTTTGCAGTCTCGGGTGCCTTCGGGGCGGGATCACACCTTCTGGAGGTTGATATGCAGCCTCTGAGCGTTCCTCATCCGTTGGTCCATCGTGAGCTTTGGGCTGCCAGCCCTTCATACTCCGGAAGCATAACGATAAGGATCACGGGTGATGATCCGGCGGGTCCGGTACCGGTACGGGTGTACGATATCAGCGGCAGGGTCGTCTTCCGGGGGCAGTCCGTGTTCCAGTCCGGCGTTTCCGTGATCTGCCCGGCGGCGGTTCTTCCCTCGGGTCTGTACTGCGTGTCGGCTCTCATTGACGGCGACGTTCTCGTGGCACCCACCATACTGCTGAACTGAGAGCTGTCGGATAGGTCAGTCAATCTCCTTCCAGACCTCCACCAGCCCCTCCTCCCCGGGTTCCTGAAGCCACGACCTGTTAACGAACAGGCTTACCATCCTGTTGTTGGATGATGTGGTCTGGGCTTCGATCCTTCTGGCACCCCAGTCCCTGGCTATCCGTTCGCAGAAGTCGGTGAGTATGCCCCCGAGCCCCCGGTTCTGCCAGGGATCGCCGACGAGGACAGCGTACTCGGCGGTTTCCAATCCGGGGTCGGCCACCAACCTTCCAACCCCGATGAGCTTCCTGGTGCCGGCATCCTCCAGCTCGGCTACAATGGCCAGTTCCCTGTCGTAGTCTATGTAGCAGTGGCGCACCGCCGCCTCGTGAGTGGCCCAGTTGTAGAAGAACCTGAACCTGGAGTAGATGGACTCCCTTGAGCAGCTTCCAAGCAGGTCCATCCACATCGGCTCGTCCTCGGGGCGGATCGGCCGCAGAAGGACTTCGGTACCGTCCTTCAGGCGGGCCCTCTCTACGAATTCCTCGGGGTAGGGTCTCAAGGCCAGGTGACCGTAGGGCTTGTCAGGTGCCGCCGACTGGCGGATGAGCGCTCTGGCGTCCAGGGCAAGCACTCCGTCAGGGGTCACCAGGAGGGGGTTGATATCGAGTTCCGTGATGGCAGGATTGTCGCAGGCCATGTAGGAAAGCCTCATTATGGTTGTCACCAGGGCGTTCATGTCAACGCCCGGCTTTCCCCTGTACCCTTTCAGCAGGGGCATTATCCGCAACCGCTCCAGCATCCTCAGCACAAGAGTCTCGTTCAGAGGAGGGAAGCCCAGCGCATTGTCTCCCAGTATCTCGGCGTTCACCCCCCCTGCTCCCGCCATGATGACAGAACCGAAGACCGGATCCCTCTTGAACCCGATGATCATCTCCACACCTGTCGAGACCCGAGCCATCTTCTGAACCGTTACTCCCCTGATCAATGCTCCCGGCTGCCTGGCCCCGGCCTTCGAGACAATCCGCTGGAAGGCGGGACGAACCTGCCTGTCATCCATCAGGTTCAGCTCCACTCCCCCCGCCTCTGTCTTGTGGGTGATGTCCGGCGAATCCAGTTTCAGGACCACAGGGTAGCCCATGCGTTCAGCGTTCTCAACCGCTTCCTCGGGGGTCGCAGCGGGAACCGGAAGCGTCGTGGGTATTCCGTAGAGTTCCAGCAGCTTTTTCGAGGAGGTCTCGGAAAGCACTTCCTCATGGTCGCTTCCCGATCGGGCCAGGATGTCTCCGGTCAGCCTTCTTGCCTCGCCCAGCTCCAATCTGATGTCCCTGGGGGTCTGATGGAGCGACTCGAGGTTCCTCGAGTAGCTGACAAGGGTCATGAAGGCTTCCACCGCCTGTTCAGGGGTGTCGTAAACCGGAATGCCGCATTCCGCAAGTATCCTTATCCCTTCACGCACCGATTCACCGCCCATCCAGGCTGTCAGAACCGGTTTTTTTGTGGTTTCCGCAAGCCTGCCGATGCATCGGGCGACCCCGTCAGGCTTTGTCATCGCCTGAGGGGTCAGGATGACGAGGACCGCGTCAACCCCCTTGTCAGCCAGGACGATGGAAGTGGCCTTCTCGTAACGCTTCGTTCCGGCATCTCCAAGAATGTCAACCGGGTTCCCGCCGGACCAGAAGCCGGGAAGGCACTGGTTCAGTCCGGCGATGCTCTCCCCGGAAAGGTCCGCCAACACACCGTTTCCCGCCATCAGGGCGTCAACGGCCATGACGCCGGGACCTCCGGCGTTGGAGACGATCCCGAGCCTGGGTCCCCTCGGTATCTTCTTCCTCCCTATCAGTTCGGCGCACCCGAATATCCCACCGACGTTCATCACCCTGATCATTCCCGCCCTGGAGAAAGCAGCGTCATAGACCGAGTCTTCCGAGACCATGGCTCCCGTATGGGAAGCGGCGACGGCGGCGGACCTGGGAAACCTCCCGGCCTTGTACACGATGATGGGCTTTGTTCGCGCAAACGCTCTTGAAGCCGTCATGAAACGCCTGGCATTGGCCACCGACTCAACGTACAGGATGATGGACTCGGTGGCCTCGTCCTCCCCGAAATAGTCAATGAGGTCGGCGAAATCCACATCCAGGGCGTTGCCCACAGAGACGAAGGCCGAGAACCCTATCCTCTCCTGCCTGGCCCAGTCCAGGACCGATGTGCAGAGCGCGCCGGACTGGCTTATGAAGGCCACGCTCCCCTTCTCCGGCATGGCAGGGGCGAAACTGGCGTTCAGGTTCAGGGAGGGGACTATGACGCCAAGACAGTTGGGGCCCAGGATCCTCATTCCAGGGTTGCCCCTGCGGATGGCGGCGAGCTTCATCTGCATGGCTGCGCCCTCCGGGCCTGCTTCCCCGAAGCCGGCCGACATCACGATCACCCCTTTGACCCCTGCCAAGGCGCACTCCTCAAGGATGCCCTCCACCTCGTCGGCGGGGGAGCATACCGCAACGAGGTCGGGAGTCCTGGGAAGGGACGAGATGGACTGGTGGCAGGGCACGCCCATCACCGCCTCGCTGCCCGGGTTCACAGGATAGACCACACCCCTGAAGGCTCCGCCCACAAGGTTGCGGAGGACCCTGCCGCCGACGTTGTTGGGGTTGATTGTAACGCCTGTTATGGCTATTCTCGTGGGTTTGAGAATGCTGTCGAGCCCGTGAACGTTCATCTCAAGTGCCTCCGGTTGCGCAGTACTCCCGGCATCCCCTGCGGCATGCCCCGAAAAACCATCCGCTGGGAATATGTTCACACCGGCGTCACCGTGGAGGTTGGTATCCGGTTGAAAGCCGCAGGGCATGACCCCGGGGAGTGCGGAGCCAGGTTCCTGCTTCTGGTGACCGCCGCTGTCTGGGGGCTGGCTTTTACCGCCCAGCGGGCCGGAATGGACCACATGGGTCCCCTTGCGTTCAACGGATTCAGGTTCATGCTGGGGGCATCGGTCCTTCTGCCCCTCTTCCGTTCCAGAGTATCGGTCCGTATGGCGCTTCCCTCGCTTCTGGCCGGCACCCTGCTCTTTGCAGGCGCTTCCCTGCAGCAGTGGGGACTTGTCCACACATCCGCATCCAGGGCCGGCTTCATCACCGGGCTCTACATCGTGTTCGTTCCAGTGATCGGAGCCTTTTCGGGCGAGAGGGAGAAGTTTTCCGCATGGACAGGTTTTTTCCTGGCCGTTGCCGGGCTTTTTCTTCTCAGCTTCAGGGCTGGTCTCGGCGCGGTGAACCCCGGAGACCTCCTTGTGCTGCTGGGAGCCGTGGTCTGGGCCTTTCATGTGAGGCTGATTGGGCGGCTGGCAGTGGTCTTTCACCCCGGGGGGCTTGCTCTCTGCCAGTTCACGGTCTGCGGCGTGCTGAGTCTCCTGGGAGCCGCTGTTTCAGGCGAATCTTTCCGGGGAGCTTCCAGAGCCGTGGTTCCCCTGGCGTACAGCGGCTTCCTGTCTGTGGGGCTTGCTTTTACACTGCAGGTCTTCGCGCAGAAACGGGTCAGGCCGTCTGAAGCCGGGGCCATAATGGCTCTCGAGGCGGTCTTCGCCGCCCTTGGAGGATGGCTTCTGCTTGGAGAGTCGCTTTCCCTCACCGAGTACTCGGGTTGCGCGCTCATGCTGGCCGGAACACTGCTGGCCGCCGGCGGGCCGGGAATACTGCGTTCCCGGCCGTTGTGACATTGACCAGCGCATCATGCATGCTTATTCATGCCCGGTGTATCGAAGGGATTGTGCGTGAAACTGCTGTGCACTGCCGACCTTCACCTTGGAAGAAGCATCCCCCTTCCCGAGGGCGTGTCCCAGGAAGCCCACGGTCCAACGAGGGCATGGCGCCTGATCTGCGACATAGCGGTTGACGAACGGGTTGACGCTCTGCTCATAGCCGGTGACGCCATAGATTCCGAGAAGAGCTATGCCGAGGGAATGGCAGTGTTCCGTCATGGCCTGCGCAGGCTTCAGTCCGCGGGAATACCGGTCATCCTCACCGCTGGCAATCACGACTGGAACCTTCTGGAAGAGGCTGCCATGGGTTTCCCGGGGGTGGTTCCGCTGGGGCTTGCGGGCAGATGGCAGGTACATGAGCTGGGCGATCTGGACCTGGTGGGCTGGTCGTTCCCCGGAAGGCATCACAGCGGTTCACCGCTCGAGGGCTTTCCGGATTCCCTTGACAAGCCCGCCCTGGGCCTTCTTCACTGCGACATGTCCCGGGGGAACAGCCTCTACGCCCCTGTTTCCGCCGGGGAGATGGACGGCCTTCCCGTAGAGAAGTGGATACTGGGCCATATGCACACTCCTCTGGACTCGGAAAGGTTCTTCTACCCCGGTTCCCCGGTTGGGCTCAACTCGGGAGAGACAGGCCCGAGGAGCGTCGTGATGCTGAATACGGACGGCATGATCGCAAGGAGGATACCTCTGTCTGTTCTTGAATGGAAGCTTGTCACAATAACCGAGGCCGACCTCATGGAGCCCGGCGAGAGGATACCCTCGCTGGTGGAAAGGGTTCTGGGCAATACAGCCGGCCCTGTGCTGACGGGCTTCAGGGTGCTGTTCAAGGGCCGCACCCGCAGGAGCAGGGACTTCGGCAAGGCGGCCCTCGCCCTGGACAACATGAATTTTTCCGGCTTCTTCATACACCAGGCCATTGACGACACGAAGCCCTGGCTGGACCTTGCCGACCTTTCCCGCGGCAAGAAGATGAGTTCGCTTCTGGCCAGGGAGATACTGTCGATGGATCCGGGCAGCCTTGAGCATTCGGCGGGTCTCGAGCTTCTCGAGGAGCTTCTCGAGCAGGAGCATGGCATTGAAGATTAGAAGCGTGCGCATCGTTTCCATGCCCGGTTTTCCCAGGGGGGGGCCGGTCCTCGAGGATCTTTGCGGCGGGATGAACGTCATTCTGGGCTCGAACGGGGCAGGAAAGACAACCTTCGCCCGGGCCATCCGCTGGCTGCTGTGGCCGGCCACCGCCGAGAAGAACGCCCTCAGGGTGATATCCGCCCAGACTTTCGACGACCACCCCCTCGAGGTGAATCAGAGCCAACCCTCCGGCCAGTCTGCGCTGAAGCTTCCCCCGGACAGCCATGCCGATTGCTTCACCATCACGGCGGACGACCTCTTCGACCAGGGGACCGCCACATTTGCCGAGAGGGTCAAAAAGGCCATAACCGGCCAGGTGTCGGTAAACTCTCTTTACCAGCGGGAGGACGGGTCAAGGTCCCTCGAGGCTGAGCTGGAGAACCTGCAGAGGCGCTACGAATCAAGGCTCAGGGAAATGGATGAGAAGAGGGGGCGCATTGCTCAGCTCCCCGAATTGAAGGAGAAGCTCGCTGAAGCCTTGAAAGCCGAAAGAAGGCTTGTGAATCTTAAGAGAGCCCTTGAGAAGAGGCAATTGGAAAGGGCTCTCGCGTCAATGAAGGGCATGGAAAGCGCAAGGCCCACCGATCTTGGCGACGCGTTGCGGCTCAGCGAAGAGATCGGATCCCGGAAGGAAAGGTCGGCGGAACTGGCCCGGATGATCCAGCAATGCCGCAGGAAGCTTTCGGGGATCGGTCTTTCGCAGGTACCCGAATCGCTTGGGGAGATCCGCAACACCCTGGAAACCCTGAAAGCACTCACCAGGAGAAGGGCCGAACTGGAGGAAAGGCATGCGGGTCTGGCCAGATTGCTGGAAGGCCTTCCAAAGGACGTGAGCCTTCTCAACCTCGACGCGCTGCTGTCCGCGGGGCTGAAGAACGAGAGGCTCGCCGGGCGGTTGCGGGATGCCCGTACAAGGCTGGGCGAGGTTCAGGAAAGGCTGGATGGAATTGCCGAGGAACACCTGAGTGACGGGAGAAGCATTCTCGCCCGATGGCTGGCCTTGAAGGAACACCGTGACTATGTGCTTCCGGCAGGGATGATCCTTCTCCTTGTCCTTCTTCTTCTTCTTCCTGGTGGCGATCACCTGACCGCGGGGGTTGCTGTGATGATCCTGGCTGGCTCGCTGCTGCTTCCGTTCATGAAGGCCCGATCCCTTCAGCAAAGCTATTCCGGGCTTCGGCTGCCCAAGCCCCGTTCGTGGACCGTGCACGATGTGCTGGGCGTCATTGGATCCCTTGAGGACGTCAGGGAGGCGGTGAAGCTAAGGGATGGCCTGACCGACCAGCTGCTTCAGTTTGAGCAGGAGGAAGGCCCCTTGCAGGAGGAGTTCCGGAAGCTGCGTGACAGGCTGGGAGTCAGTTCCGCCCTGGGGCTGGAACTGGTGACGGACCGGATGAAAAGGATACCGGAGCTTGACGAACTCAGGGGACTCCTCGAGAACGCCCGGCTCAGGGCGGACGAGTGCCTTGTCAAACTGGGAAGTCTCCTGGCGGACTGCGGGTTCAGAACACCTGATTCCCTGGAATCAGCAGTAAGCCAGGTGGGATCGCTGGAAGAGAAGGTGAACGTCCTTCTCAAGGAGACCGGGGAGCTGGAAGAGCTTCAGGGCTCCGAAAGTGCCAACTCCGCTGAGCTGGCCAGGGCCGAAAGCGAGTTCAACGGGATTTTCCAAAGGAACGGCCTGCAGGAAGGCGATCTTGCAGCATTGAAGCAGAGGGACGACGGTCTTCAGGATTACAGGGACATCGTTCTTCAGCTGAGACGCCTGTCCGTACCGGAGGGCGAAGCCACTTTTTCCGAGGAAGAGCTGGAGGCTGAGATCAGGGGCGCTGCAGAGCTGGCTTCATCGCTGGAGGAGATCCGGGGCAGTGTGACGCTGGCGATGGCGGCCGAGGAGGAGATGGAGCACTCCGTGGAGCTTGTGGAGCTGCTCTCCGACATTCAGCGCATGGAGCGCAGGAAGGAGATAAAGGATCTCAGGAACAGGCGTGTGAGGATCCGCAACAGGCTTCTGGACTCGGTGAAGAAGAAGTACCAGGTCGAGATTCAGCCTCCGGTGGTCAATAGCGCCTCGGCCCTGCTGACCCGTTTTACCGCCGGCAGGTACGGCCTGAACCCGATAGGTCTGGAAGACATCGAGTTCGAAGCGCATGACATGCAGACCGACATGCCGGTCCCGCTGGATCAGTTGTCCAGGGGAACCAGGATGCAGCTTCTGCTGGCCTTGAAGATAGCGTTCGCCGAACTGGTGGAGTCAGATGAGAAACTGCCGTTGGTCCTCGACGAAGTTCTGGCCACAACGGACCTGCGCAGGTTCAGGGAAGTGGTGGGCTCATTGGCCGACCTGGTGCGGGAAGGACGGCAGCTGTTCTATCTTACGTGCCAGGAGCCTGACGCATCTCTGATCCGTGAAGTCTTCCGTTTCCATGCCGGAGGGGATGTGAACCTTGTCCGGCTGGACCGTGGAGAACCAGGGGAATGGCCTGAGTTCCGCTCCCTTGAGGCAGCCGTACCGGAACCGGGCGACATGGGTTATGACGCCTATGTCAGAATGCTTCGGCCGATCAGGGTGGCTCCGGGCACCGTGTCAGGCGAGCTGCACCCGGCATGGATCCTGAACGATACCGGTACTTTGTACCGCCTTCTTTCCGCAGGGCTGGACTCTGTGGGGAAAGCGCTCGCCGCCGGCGAGAGGGTTCTGAGCCCCGGGGAAGTCCGGCATCTTCGCAGCGCGTCGGAAGTTGCGGAAGAGGTTCTTTCCGCGTTCGCCCGGGGAAGGGCTCGCTCCCTTGACCGGCACGTTCTTGAGAACTCCCCCTTGGCCAGTTCGAGAATGCTCGAGGAAACCTGGCGGCTTTGTGAGAGGGTCGGCAACGATCCATACAAGCTCATTGCCGCACTGAAGGCGAAGGAGGTGCCCAACTTCCGTGCCTCCCTGATCAGCCGGCTTGAAGGCTACCTTTCCGATTCCGGCTTCTTTCCCGAAGATACGGTGCTTACCAGGGATGAAGCCTGGATAAGGGTCCTTAACGCCGTGCCCGGCGATCCACAACTCTCCATGCTGATCTTCAACAGGTTGTGGAATGAACTGGGGGCATCCACAAAGTGAACGCCCCCAATAAGAAATAGCGATAAACTAATCTATCTAAGTCCGTCCCCCTACCTTACCACCACCACCTTGGAGCTGGTGACGGCGCCGGAGGGGCCGGTGACCCTTATCATGTAGGCGCCCTGCGGGAAGCCCGAGGTGTCCCAGGTGAGGGCATGGGCGCCCGCCTGGAGTTCCCCGCTGTGCATCACATGCACCAGCCTGCCGGCGAGGTCGAAGACACCGGCTTCCAGCGCGCCTGTCTCCGAGAGCGTCACGGGCAGGTTCACGAGCCCCGCTGAAGGGTTGGGCGCGGGCTGGCCAACGGAGACCTGAAGGACTCCGGCCGTGCTCTCCTCGATGCCGACACCGTTGATTACCCCCTGGGCGGGCAGGGCGTTGTGGCTGGTGGCCATCCAGGTGATGTCGTTCAGGGAGCCTATTGGCTCGAAGGAAAGGGTCACGCTTCCGTCGGACCCGGTGAGGCCGCTGGCCCAGAGGCCGTCGCCGTGCATGATGCACAAAAGCGCTCCCTGCACGGGTCCACCCGGTCCTGTCACCGTGAACACAGCCTGGGTTGCCCCGGGGGAAAGGGAGAAGGGTGCGTCAACGGCGTTCTCCCAGGGAAGCTCGGTGCGCATGTCCATTGTGGGGTCGCCGAACCAGTGGAAGAGGTCCCACTCATCCTCGGCGTACGCCGCCCAGCTGCCGTAGGGGTTGAAGGGTGCCGCGGCCTGCATCTCCAGCTTGGCGCAGATCAGGGCCTGGCCGGCAAGGTAGTTGCCGCCTGGCTCGGTGTATGTGAAAGGCGGGCTGGTGTACTCGTCAACGAAGGCCTTGTAGTGGCCGTAGGTCAGGTAGTCGTTGAAGTAGCTGTAGCTCACCTCGACCGCCGCCAGAACGCCCACCGCGCCGCCCTGCATTCTGAAGAAGTTCTCGGAGAAGCAGTTCTCGATGAACTTCCCGGTGAGGCAGTTGGTGCTCATCACCATGGGGGTCATCTCACCGTTGGAGAGGGCGGAGAGGTTCGAGGTGTAATAGGCCGGGTCGGCCCACCCGCTCACCGCGCCGTGGTCCCTGTGCTGCACAAGGAACACGCCGCCGTTTATGGCGCTGTTGATTCCTGCGGCGCTGCCGTTCCACACGATGTCTGAAGGGATCATCTGGCCTGCGCTGGGAAGGTCGGACCTGTAGTAGTAGGGGGGCGGCTGTGAAGTGTCCTTCACGTATTCCCGCTGGACAGTCTTTCCGTAGATGTTCATGAAAGTGTCTCGTACGGTCTCGAGGGTGAAGCAGAACCACCGGGTAGCCACTGTGCCCCCGTTGGCCTGCAGCATTCCCGCCGTCAGCGCGCTGCCCCAGAAATCGGGGTCCATGAGCGGGTCGAACTGCCATTTCATGACCTTCGCCTCGACGATGGGGTAGTGGCTGGTGGGCGTCACGAACCTTGCGTTGAAGATGTCGGCCATGTAGTCCCCGCCGTCAACGCAGCAGTAGCGGTTGTCGCCGTACATGCCGTTGGCGTAGTAGGGCGGAAGCTCAGGGCTGTCGCCCACGAACAGGACGAAGCTGGGGGGTATCGTCCAGTTGTCGTAGGCGTTCTGGATGTAGGCCTTGATCTCGGCGGTGGTCCAGGACCCGGCGGCGACCAGGGCCGTCAGATACCCCTGGGCCGTCTTCATGGCCACGAACTCGTCCATCATGGTGTCAACGAAGTCGTTGCCGGCGATAATAAGAAGGTCTGCCCCGTCTATATCCATGGCTTCCCGCATGTTGCGGGCCCTGGCCGGAACGGGGCCGGCGGAAATGGAGCGCACCGGTTCTCCCAGGACCTGGGAGTTGATCAGGGTCATGCGGAAGGTCGGTTCCCAGAACCGCGAGTACAGCCTGGGGTCAATGCTCACGGCGCCGTCGAACGAGACCCTGACCCGCATCCGGCTTGCCGCGCTGAGCACCCCGGTGGAGGCGTTCCACCGGAATGGGGCGATGTTGAACCTTCCCACGGTGACCCCCCTGATGACCCCGTCCACAATCACCGCGGCCTCATGTGAAGGGTGCACGCCGTCGCGGTAGAGCTGGCCGTTCCAGGTGAAGGGCACAGGCTCGTAGGAGTTGTCGGCCGGAATGGGCTGCATGGGGTAGGGGTTCACCACGCCCAGTTCCACCCACTGGGCATCCTCCACCACCATCTGCACCTGGCCCGAAGCTGGTATCGCCGCCATGAACGCCATGGAGGGTATCCGTGGAGCGCCTTCGGCCAAGGCGGACGGAATGCCGCCGGGGAAATCAATGTGGTGGAAGACCGTTCCGTTCTGAACCACCGGTGAGATGTCAACACCGGGAACGGTGACCTCCAGCAGCATTCCGCCAGGTGTGGCTTCGAGAACGGTAACCCTGGCTCCCGGTCCGGCATCGATCCCGAAGTCGTGCCATTCTGCGTATGCCATGCAGAAGAACAGGAAGAGCGTTATCAGCAGTTTCATAACCCAACTCCCTCGTTTTGGTTGCTTTGCCCGAAGTGTACCACTTCATTATAAGTTGAATGCGGTTTTCGGGGAAGTGCGGCCGGCTCGCTTCCCACGGTTGCGTCTTGAAGTAACGACGGCAGCCCGGTGCCTTCCGCGGTGACATCATGTGTCCGGGCAGGTCACCCGCTGGTCTGGAGGGATAATGAAAGCCATATCGCTCATACTGGGATTGTCGGCGGCGGCAGCCGCCGGTAACGTGTTCGTGACAGACTACGAGTACCAGGCCGACCTGAACGTGTATGTGGTTGACTACGAGTACCAGGCCGACCTGAAGGTCTATGTGGTTGACTACGAGTACCAGGGCAGGGACCGCGACTCCATGTGGTACTTCTGCGACTACCAGTATCAGGCGGACGTCTCGATCCATTTCTGCGACTACGAGTATCAGGCGGATCTCAAGGTCTTCTACGTTGACTACGAGTATCAGGCCGGCTGGAAGGGCGGGCACCCCTGGCAGGAGAGGCTGCACTGATTTGAACCACGAAGAACAGACGGAGTTCCCGGGCCTTTCCGAAAGGGTCGAGGAGCTTCTCGGCAGCCAGGAGGGGACGGGGCTCGATTACAAGGAGTCGGTGGGGGCCCTTTCGGCGGAAGACCTGGTGGCCTTCGCCAACACCGATCATGGAGGTGTCGTACTTCTGGGGGTCAGGGAGCTGAGGGACTCGAAGGGGATGCAGCAGACGGAAATAGTGGGCTGCGAGGTGGGCGACAAGGCCAAGCTCAACATCCTGGGAAAGGCCGAGAGCTGCGTTCCCCCGGTGGAGCTCAGGGTGGTGCTGGAGAACCGCGACGGTGAAAAGCCATTCCTCAGGGTCGAGATCCCGCCGGGAAGGAACAGGCCCTACTGCACCAGCGGCGGGACCTACAAGGTGCGCGGTGACGCCCGGAACGAGGCCCTGACCCCGGACAAGCTCCTGTCCCTGTTCCTGGAAACCGAGAACGCCCGTTTCGTGAACAGGTTCAGGGAGGCAGCTTCTGACCTCGAGAGCAGCCTTCTTGAGGTCAAGAAGAAGCTCATAAGCGAGATGGGCGACATCTACCGGCAGGTTGACAGCCTGCGGATAAGCCTTGAGAAGAACTCGGGCAAACCGGGTATTGACAATATGTAAAGAGCGGTTATCATTATGGCAATTCCACGGTGCTACAAAATGAAAGGAATTGCCAAATATGAACGAAGAGAGAATGAAAGTACTGGAGATGGTGGCAGATGGGACCATCTCCGCCGAAGAGGCCGCCAGGCTTCTTGACGCACTGAATGACGGCAGTTCACGTCACGGCATCCATCCTCCGCACCCCCCCAGGTTCCCCAAGCACGGCGGCGCCTTCCACGGCGTTTTCCACACCGTGGGCGGAATAATGAGCGAGGTGATGAAGGAGATGAGGCAGGGATTCTCTGGGGAGGAGATTCCGGCCGAAGCCCGGGAGATGGACAGGCTGGACGAGGAGCTTCCCTCCGGGACATCGGTACAGGTGAGGACGGTCGGGCACAGGTTCTGCGGAAGCGCCGGCGAGGTCCGGGTAACCCGGAACGATTCGGGCAGGATAGTGGCCATACCAAGGGAAGACCAGAAGCTCAAGGTCCTGCGGGACGGCGACCAGCTTCGCATCTACATCGGCGAGGCGGGGCTGGAGCTTCAGCTCCCTGATTCGGCCGAAGCGTTGGACCTGGGGATCAAGGCGGGCAGCCTCTCGGTTGAGGGGATCTCCTGTCAGTTCAGGGCCAGGACCATGGGCGGGGGAGTGAGGGTGGTCCGTCCCGGGGCAGCCTTCTCCGCCAAGACCATGGGCGGCGGCCTCGAGATGGTACTGGGCCCGGAGTGGAGCGGGGGCTCGAAGGCGAAGACCATGGGCGGAGGGGTCTCTGTGGAGCTTCTCAAGGGCTTTTCAGGCCAGGTTGACGCTTCCACGATGGGCGGTTCAGTTGAAGTTTCCGGTGTAAGGCTCCTTGAGGACAGGTCAACCCCCGGAGCATCCAGGAAAGTCGTGGCGGCCGGGGACGGGCAGAGTGATTCCCTCCTGGTGGTCAAGACCATGGGCGGAGGGGTCACCGTCAGGGGCCCCGAGGATGTGTAACACCCCCACCCCCACAAGCTGTCCTTCATGTGGCGAAGGTCTTCTGGTGGTTAAGCTGGAGTGCCCGAAATGCGGGACCAACGTGGAGGGAAGGTACAGGATCTGCCCGGTGTGCTCCCTGGTCGGAGATAACAGGAAGCTCTTCAACCTGTTCCTCGAAGCCAGGGGGAACCTGAAGGCGGTGCAGAGAAGCCTGGGAGTTTCGTACCCCACCGTACGGGCCAGGATGGACCAGTTGTTCAGAAGCCTCTGCGGTACCGAAAGACACCCCATGGATGTACTTGATGATCTTCACAGCGGAGCGATAGGGCTTGAAGAGGCGCTGGAACTCCTCAGGGGTTCCGCAACCGAACAGGAGGAATGAGAGATGAGGTCCGGCTTCACTCTGACGGCTACCCTGCTTTTCGCCGCAGCGTGCTCGGTCTCTCTGGGAGGGGAGCTGCTGGAGGAGCGCACCGAAAGCTTCACCGTTGGACCGGGAGGCAGGCTGCTGATCCACAACGTGAACGGAAGCGTCCGGATCGAGCCCTGGGACGGGGAGTCCGTTGAGGTAACTCGGTCGGTCTTCGGCAACCCCGCTCAGGGGATACCCGAGGGCTTCGAGACAGAGGTCTCTTCAACCCCTTCATCGCTGGAGTTCAGGGTCAGGTATCCCAGGTCCGCAGGCAGCGTATCGGCGGGTTTCCTCGTGAAGGTTCCCCGTGACCTTTCACTGGTTGCCCAGATCGAACTCACCAACGGGAGCATCACGGTCATCGGCCCCCATACTGTCGATCTTGAAACCAGCAACGGCAGCGTGACAGTGGAGGGAGCCACCGGGGGCCCTGGGGTCAGCACCACCAACGGGAACATCACAGCCTCCTTCGCCGGGGTAACCCCTGACATGGCGGTCGGGACGGTGAACGGAAGCGTTCACATTGCTCTGCCGGACGGGGCCGCTTTCACCGCGAGCACGGTGAACGGCTCGGTGAGCGTCGAGGGGTTTCAGGTCTCCTCCTCATCCCGGACCAGCGCAGAGGTCAGGGGAGATCCCTCGGTGGAGATATCCACGGTGAACGGCAGCGTTACCGTAAGCCTTGACCGGGACTGAGGCGACTGGCGTTCTCGATCCCATGCTCCAGAAGCAGGAGCCCTGTACGTTCTGATATGAACCACGTTCTTTCCACACGGGAGTAGAACCAGCGGTAGTACGACCAGGCCAGTTCCTGCAGGCCGTCGTCCTCGCCCCTCTGCTTCCCTGCGGGAACCAGATCCTGAGTGAACAGGGCTTCTGCCTTTATTCCAAGCAGTCCGGCCCCAAGAAGGCCCACAAGCCCCGCGGGGCCCGGTGTAGCTATCATCATATGATCGTACTCAGCCGCCTCGATGGCCCCCAGCATCTGCAGGAAGGGGGGAAAACCGATGAGCATGTGGTTCAGTTCGGGTATCCTGAGCCTTCCAACGGGCTTGAACACTTTCGAGGGGAGTCCGTGGCACTCTCCCAGGCTCATTATCTCGGGAGGGTATCCCTTGATGATGCCCTTGAGGGCCTTCACCGACCTTTGGATCTCCGGCATTCCCTGCATAGAGTCGGTGATCCACACGGTTTTGCCGGAACGCAGCGTCATGTGGGACGCGGCCGGGAAAGCGGCGGCGGTCGTTCGAAGAAGCGCTTCGTCCTTGTGCTGGGCGGCAAAGGCGGAGACATATGGCGCCACCGCCAGCGCAACCGGTGCCATGGATGCCAGTGACTGGAAGCTTTCCAGATACCGGCCGCCCTTGAGCCTGCCCACCATTGTGGATGCACAGCTCAGGGCCACCTGCTGGGTGATCTCACAGGCCTGCTGGAACCTCTGAGCGTCACGCTCGTCGCTTCCGCAGTCTCCCGGGCTTGATCCACCGGCAGAGAAGAGGCTTTCGAAGGCCTTGAGAATCAGCCTCTCGTTCCTGGAGAGCCGCCGGGTCTGGTAGCTCTGTATAAGGCGTTTCCCCATGGGAACACCGGCCAGCCTCCTTACAACGGTGCCCAGGAAACTGGTCCCCGCTGATTGCGGGCTGAGCCTGTCCCTGTAATAGAGATAGGCTATTCTGTATATGGTGTGGGCAAGCCTGAAGCTCGTACCCGCCCGTCCCCCCCTTCCATGGGCCCCTTCTGCAAGAAGGTTCAGGTACTCCCCTGCGGTCCTGCATGCAGCGGTTTCCGTGAAGGCGCAACCGCAGTGCAGCCCCCCATGGTCGTCGCTTCCCCCGGTGAACGACTTCTTCCACGGCTCCGCACCGCCCGGCTCCAGCCCGTGCCTGTCCGCAAGCCTGTACAGCGTTTCCCTGTCAAGATTCTCCGCAATGACTGTGGCGATAAGGCTTGCTCTGGGGTGCCTGGAGCCGTTAAGCCCCTCGAACCGGTTGAACAGCACCAGCAGCTTCTCGAAGGTTTCCAGATCGAGCCTTCCGTTGACACTGTAGAGGGGGTGGGCTATGGAGTGCACGATCCCCTCTTCGACAAGGTAACGGCGCAGGTCGAAGATGTTCTCCCTGAGCCTTTGTATCTCTCCGAACTGGGCCTCCGAGAATCCGTAGGCCAGGCAGTGGATCTTGCACCCGTTCTCAGGGAAGTAGGTGGTCGCTTCCACACCGGTGAACGTTCCCGGCAGGTGCCCTATCTCGAGGCACCCCTGTATCCTGTTGTGATCAGTTATCGTAACGAAATCCATCCCCCTGTTTCTGCATGCACGGTACACTTCCAGGGGGTCTGTGTAGCTCTCAGGCGCGCCCAGTTTCTGAAGCACCCAGTAGGACGGCCTTTCGGAGTGTGAGCTGTGAACGTGCAGGTCCGCACGCGACCTGGTGCCTTCTGTCATCCGATCCTCCTTCTGCTTCATCCCCCGGGAAGATGCCATGCCGGTGTTAAGGCAGGGTTAACCTCCTGAAGGGCAACTCTGTCCGGGGTTGACTTTGCAGCATGGGCCCGAATTCGTATATTCGCACTCAAGAGCGGCGCATGCCGCAGTATCGGGGTGGGCATCGGTAGCGATGCCGAAAAGGTACTGTTTCGATGGGTAGGAAGAGTTGGGACCGGGCGTGGAACAAAGCCACGCAGGGGTGCAATCAAAACAAGGAGGAGACATGAGAAAGGCGCTCACCGTTCTCGTGGTGCTTGCGGTTGCTGCTTTCGCCAGCGACCCAAGGCTGATGGTTCTCGGGGGCGACGCAAGGCTTATGCTTGACGACTATCTCGAGATGTGGGCTTATCCTGGCGTCATCGGGGACTACGAGTTCGTGACCGGAAGCAGCGAGACCGGCGGGGACATAACCGACGGCTGGTTCGGTATTGCGAAGAACTTCGGCGAGACCACCTTCGGTGTAACGGTGAACCACAACGACTACATGCACGAGTTCCTCTTCAGCCCCGGCGGCTGGGGTGCGATCCTCTCCATCAACTACGCCAAGTACACCAACGAAGAGCAGAACTACCAGAAGGATATGGACCTTGGCTTTGCCTGGGGCACCGAGATCGCACTCTTCGGTGACTATACCGACCTCGCCCTTGGCCTTGGCTACGGCAAGGACTCCGAGGACATCGAGAACCTCAACCCCTACGAAGACTACCTGATGCTCGGCGGTTCGCTCAGGGGCCACCAGGACGCCTTCTTCAACCTGTTCCCCATCATCAGCGTCGGCTTCAACCAGGCGGGCGCCGGCACCGACGACATGGAGCTTTCCACATCAACCATCAGCTTCGACCTTGGAGCCGGCCACAACCACATGGTCGCCCCCAAGACCAAGCTTGTCGCGGGTGCTTTCATCGGTGTTTCCAGCCTTAGCTACGGCGGCGACTACGAAGACATGGACTCGCAGATGACCATCACCATCCCCAGGCTCACCGGCGGTGTTGAGCAGAGCATCGGCAAGTGGTTCATCCTTCGTGCCGGCGCCACCAGCAACACCCAGTACTGGTCCATGGGCGACAGCAACGAGTTCAGCACCAGCTTCAACACCAACTTCGGCATCGGTCTCAAGTGGGACAACTTCATCCTCGATGCAACCATCGGTGAGGACTTCCTTCACGACGGCCCCTACATGATCGGCGGGGTCGGCAACGGCTTCATGAGCCACGTGGCCGCCACCTACAACTTCTAGGCCAGCGTTACGAAAAGACTGGGGCGCCGGGTTTTCCCGGCGCCCCTTCAGCATGCCCCCGGTCTCAGAGCTGTTCCAGTCTCACGTTCCTCTTGTGCAGATGGCTGGTGACGGCGTCGAAGCACTCCGATCCGGCGCCTATGTCTTCAGGGAAGATTATGCCCGGTCTGTTCAGCCTGCCGGAGAGCAGCAGCTCCACCGCCGCCGTGCATGTATAGCCCGTGGTGCGGGCCATGGAGCTTACCCCCGTTTTCTCGCAGAATCGGTCAACAAGGCTCCACGCTATCCGGTTGCCCTCGCCCTCGGCCTCCACCACCATCACCGTCATGTCACGGTCCTCAGGGGTCATCTGCCACGATTTAAGAAGAAGCCTTGACGTCAGGTCCATGGGCTGGACCTCCAAGCCTCCCCTTATCCTGACACGCTCGGTGGACAGGAAGCCCGACTCCTTCAGCAGGAGCACCGCGTCCCTGTGGCCGGGGTACCTGATGGTGCGTTCCTCCATGAAAGGCACCCTCTCCCTGTATCTTAGCAGAGACCGAAGGCCGTCGGTCAGGAAGTCTTCCAGTGTTCCCACGCCGGGATGGTGGAAAAGCTCCGGTTCGGAGAGGGCGGGAAGGCTGAGGAGCCTTCCATCCCTGACTATCCTCGCAGGTCTGGTGTACTCCTCCAGAACGTCCACGGGAGAGAACGGCGCAAGGTACTGCCAGGGCAGCTTCCTCTCAACGGGAAGGCCGCCCACCCTGCATCGGAAGCTCCTCATGGAGCCCAGTGCCGACAGTGCCCTTCCGAACAGCATGTTGCTCAACCCCGGGGCCACGCCCATGTCAACGATGCACCTGACCCCGTGCTCTCTGGCGAACTCGTCCAGGTGCGCCGGATCCTCCGGCATGAAAGAGATGTCAACAATGTCCACTCCGGCGTGAATTGCCTGCTCAAGCACCGACAGGCCCATCCATCCGGGCACGGCGTTCACCGAGACATCCGCTCCGGCCAGGGCACCTGCCGCGGCCCCCGGGGAGGACAGGTTGAGTAGTGAGGTCTCGATGCCCGGCGCCCCCCCGATCCTCTCCAGTGAATCCTTCGAGTTGTCGAAGACCCTGACGCGGTGGCCCGAAGCGGCAAGGTCCTTCGCGATGGCGCTTCCGACCATTCCGCACCCAAGTACCCTTACATCGCTCATGAGTAACCTTCCGATAAAGCTTCGTCATCAGTACTCCGGCGGGCTATGATGACCCATGCCGTCAAGCTTCGTCAATGGACCCCTTGACCCGGACCCTGGTTCCCGGCAAGAATCGGACTCCCTGCAGTCGTTTCCAGGAAGGGGGCCACCTTGCATGGCTGATCCTGTACTTTCCGATGTTCTCTTTCTGGCAGGTGCCTACCGGCGGGCTTCGTTTCCCCACAGACTGCATACGATCATCAGAAGATTTACATGCCCCTTCCACAGGATCGTTGAAGCATTGCCCGCAAACGGATCCCATGTGGATGTGGGGTGCGGTCACGGTGTACTTCTGGCGCTTCTGAACAGGAGGCACCATTCCGGCAGGCTACTGGGCATAGATATAGATCAGAG
>CAZIPI010000017.1:0-55463 GCA_964541235.1 uncultured bacterium
ACAAAAGACTCGGGGGGTGCCCCCCATAATGGTGATGAGCCGAATTGGCGCCTCGTGAAGGACTTGAACCTCCGACCTAGTGGTTAACAGCCACCCGCTCTACCGACTGAGCTAACGAGGCGCCGAAGCGTCGGTAATATCGCAATGATACCGTTTGTGTCAATGGAAAGGGCCCCTGGAGACCAGGGGCCCTCTGTCGCTTCTCAGATCTTGATGAGGTTCAGGGTCTGAACGTTCCCTGATGTTCCCCTTACCATGGCCATGTATGCACCCGAGGGGGCAGGCACGCCCTGGATGGTGCCGTCCCAGATGAAGGTGCCCGTGGCGGTGCCAGAGGCTACCAGCCTGCCGTAAACATCGAACAGCTCAACTTCCGCGGAAGGAGTGCCTTCGATGAACACTGTCACGGCGCCTACGAAGGGGTTGGCCCCGGCCCTTATGGTGAATTCGGAAACACCGGCTGAAGAGCCCTCGCCCACACTCGTGGAAAGATCAATCTTGTAGAGCTTGTCGTTCACTGGGTCGGCTACCCAGAGATAGCCGTCAGGGTCCATGGTGAGGCCTGTGGCATAGGGGACCATGGAGGGTTCGATGAAGTCGATGACCTGGTTGGTGGCGTTGTAGAGCCTGACGGTGTGAGTAGCATGGTTGGCCGCGACCCAGATGTGGTTGTCGCCGTTGATGGCGATGTCCTTGGTGTTGGAATAGGTGGAGTAGTATCTGTGAGCGATCCTGTTGGTGAGGTTCGGCATGTCGTACCGATAGCAGGAGTTCTGATTGATAGAGGAGAGGTAGAGGTAGTTGCCCTTGACTTCCAGTCCCGTCACCGACGAGACAGGGTTGCCTCAACCACCGCACATTGCTGTTTTTTGGATGAACGTTCCATTCGGTGTGTACTGGTACACATAGCCATCTGTGCCCAGCCAGCCCCCGGGGAGAACCCTGTTGAGGGCTTCGCTGTAGGCCAGTCCTGTGGGGGTCATGGATTCGGTGTAGTTGAAGTAGAACGTGCTGATGATGGCCCCTGTGGAGGGGTTCACCTGGTGTACGAACCTGGTTGTGGCGTCCAGTACCCAGAGGGCGTTGTTGCCCCATGCCAGGCCACTGATGTTTGTGTCCGGCGCATCAAGTGTGAGTACTATCGATTTCGCGGAGACGATGGCTGCCAGGGCCATCAATACCAGTAAGGCCTGTTTCATGATACCTCCCCTGAAAAGACATACCTATTTACGCATATGAAAGTTAGCGAAGTCAGAGCTGGATGTCAATGGAGTACATGACGGGCCAGTTCTTGCCGGTTATGATGAACAGGTCTCTATCGGGATCATGGGCGATCCCGTTCATTCCCGCCGAGCCCGGGGGAACGATCTCACCCAGGTCCAATACACCCTGAACTCTTCCTGTCGAGGGGTTGATGGCGAGTATCCGGTTCGACTGCCACTGATTGGCCCAGATGAGCCCTCTTGCGTACTCGAGCTCGTTGATGTTCCCCTGGGGTACCCCTGACAGCGTCACGATGAGGCTGTCGGTGGTTGCCATGGTTCCCGGGTCGTGGAACCTCAGGACAGGCGTTCCGTCGCTTCTTATCACCCTGGTCCCGTCGTAGCAGAGACCCCAGCCCTCGCCATTAAGTGGAAGGGTCCCTGTGATCTCCAGGGTTTCAGGGTTGACCACCAGCACCACTTCCTCCTTCCAGGTCAGCACCAGCATCCTTGAGGGTGATACCAGGGTGAGGCCCTCTGCGAAGAGGCTGTCCGGAAGCCTTCTCATCTGAAGGACCTCACCCGTTTCAGGGTCTACCCGGCGAAGACTGGACTGGCGGTAGAGGCCTGTGCTCTCATAGAGGACTCTGGCATGCAGCTCAAGCCCCTGGGTGTAGGCGCCGGGATCGTGCCCGGTGATCTCCACGATGCTCCAGGATGCACCGAGAACGAAGAGACAGAGATGGATCAAGATCTTCTTCCGCCCCCGGATGAAGATCCTGAGCCCCCCCTTTCGGGAGGAGGTGTGGCCTCAGGCTGGGTCGGAGCGTCAGGTGCGTTCCTGTAGTCGCTGATGAACCTCAGGGCACGTGCCGCCACCGCCTCTGCCGAAGGCTCCGGAAGGTTGTCCGCGATGATGACGGACCTGACCCAGGCGGCCCTGTCGGAGGGGGAGGGGTGGGTCTTCCAGAAGCCCTGTGTACCCGAACCGGAAGCCATTCTGTCCAGAACCTGAACCAGTGCTGCCGGGCTGTAGCCCGCCTGGGCAAGTATGTGTACGGCAAGGCTGTCGGCGGCCCTCTCCGAGCCTCTTCCGTAGCCGGTGGTCACTATTGTCTCGGTGATCTCCGAAACTATGTCGCCGTAGTTCTCCACAAGTTCTCTGGTGTCGCTGCCACCGAGATGCCTTGCGCTCTCGGTTCCCAGGGTGGTCCAGGCGGCGGTCATCTTCGCCCTGCTTACGGCGCCTACTCCGTGGGAAAGGACGACATGGGAGATCTCATGGGCCAGGATGGCCGCCATCTGGTCCTCGTTAGCGGCGAGATCGGAAAGCCCTCGAGTGATGAAGACCAGGCCCCCAGGGCAGGCCATGGCGTTCACCTCAGGCGAGTCGAGGAGAAGGAAACGGTATCCCCCGAAGGTGAACGGGCGCGGTGAGTAACCGGCCAGTGCCGTTCCCAGGAGGTTTAGATAGGCGGTCCTTCCCGAATGCCAGTCGGGTGTGTAGTTGGTGAGCATGTATGCGGCCACCGAACGGCCCAGGTAGTACTCCTCGGTTTCGGTAAGTTCGCGGTTGGCTTCCTGGAATGCCTGCACGACGGTGACAGCGCTGGTGACCTCATCGCTTTCGATTATGTCCGTGATTCCCGAGGGTATCTCTATCCCCCAGGCGAGAAGGGCGCATATCAGAATCATCATCGGGAACCACCTCCCGTCGTGGTCTCTTCGGGTATAAGCCCGCCGGCGGCAAGGAATGCACCAACTGCTTCCGGCAGTGTCCTTATCTGCTCCATCCTGTCCACAAGGTCGAACCTGAGGGCTTTCCCCTGGGCGTACGAGGCCTCCACGTCGGCGTTGAAGCCCCGACCGGCAAGCATTATCATGTCGGGGTCCTGTTCGCCGCCGGCACTGCCCCTGCTGAGAACGGCCCCTGTCAGTGATGTGGAGTGAAGCCAGCCCTGGGAGCCCCCGGGGATCTGGACCTGGTACCAGGCTCCCTGGGCGGCCAGAACGCTCACCTCGGTGCCGAAGGGTACCGTGGTTATGGGTTGCGCGTAGTGTACCGGCCTTGGGAAAAGGCTCTGGTCGCGGGTTTTCACCGTGGCCAGCCCCCCTACCTGGATATCATCGGCGGTGGCCAGGAGAGCCAGCGCCAGCATGATCAGAACAGTTGCTTTCATTCCGCCTCCCGTTTTACTTTGATGAGAGCTTCCATACACCGTTCCACTCAGGGGGAAGGCCGTCCCGAAGAATGTTCCCGCATCGGGCGGCCATGGCCTCCCCGGCCGGATGCCCAACGGAACCGAAGAGTTCCCGGGCATTGTCCATACTGCCCGCAGCGTACAGCTCAAGGGCCTGCAGATAGGTCTGGCTCCAGTCCGGTATGGCGTTGAAGGGGGTGTAGAGCGCCACCGGTCTGGTCTGGCCGACAACCATGACCGTGTCTATCCTCTGGAACTCCATCCCGTGTGCTGCGTCGCGGGTGCTTTCCGGGACCAGTATCCTTGTGCCGTATACCTTGTTCACTCCCTCGAGCCTGCTGGCAAGGTTCACCGTGTCGCCCATGATGGTGTAATCGAACCTCTTTTCGCTGCCCATGTTTCCCACCACCATGGGACCGGTGGCGAGGCCTATCCTGGTGGTCAGGGCCGGGAATCCCTCCTCCATCAGGCTGCGGTTCAGGGAGTCGTGCATGGCCTGGCATTCCATCGCCGCCCTGCAGGCCCTCTCGGCGTGGTCGTCCATGGGAAGGGGTGCGCCCCAGAACGCCACTATTGCGTCGCCCTCGAACTTGTCAACTGTGCCGCCCCACTGAAGGATGATGTCGGTCATCGCAGTGAGGTAGTGGTTCAGAAGGGTCACAAGACGCTCGGGCTCGAGCTTTTCGCTTATACTGGTGAAGCCGCCCACATCGCTGAAGAATGCGGTCATCACCCGACGCTCGCCTCCCAGGGTGAGGATCGAAGGGTCCTTGACCACCTGGGCCACCACCTCGGGTGAAAGGTACTGGCTGAAGGCGGTTCTGAGGAACTTCTTCTGGCGGTTGGCCCTCAGGTTGGCTTCCACCGCTCCGGAGAGCAGCGCGGCAATTCCCGCGGAGAGGGGGGCTGCGGCTTCAAGCCAGATGCCGCGGGTGAAGAGAAGGTACACCGCACCGGAGTAACCCGCTAGAAGCGCGGCGCCCGAGGCGATGGAACCTCCGATTGAGGGGACCATGACCATCACCGCCCCCACGCACAGGGCCAGAAGGAAAGCGGCGGCAAAGGACACAAGGGCAACCGGCTGGCGGATGCCCCTTCCGGTCATGAGGTTGTCGTAAACCGTGGCGTGGACTTCGACCCCGGGGAAGTTGGCGCTGAATGGGGTGGGCTTCAGGTCGAAAAGGTCAACCGCGGTGTAACCCACGAGGACCACCGCGTCCTGGAAGAGCCGTCCGTCTTCGCCGCCCTCCATCATCATCGAGAACACCCGGTCGGCGCCCACGGTCGTGTATGTGCCCCGGGGGCCTGTGAACCTGGGAACGAAGGTCCCGTCATCCGACACGGGAACGCTTTCCTCCCCAAGGAAAAGGTTGCCGTTAACGAGACGCACCGTCGGGCGTCCGCGGGCCAGCCATGCCAGAGCGAGTCCCGGGGAAGGTACGATCCCCTCCGGTGTTCGAAAGAACAGTGGCACCCTGCGTACCACGCCGTCGGGGTCAGCCTGGACCAGTGGCGATGCAAAGGCTGAAGCGCCTTCGGATATGGGGGGCACGGGAAGCCTTGCCGAAGGGTAGAGCGGACCAGAGAGGGGAGGGTTCTGGAAGGGGATCAGTGCAAGCCCGGGTACCCGGGCTGCCGCCGAGTCGAGGAACAGGCTGGCAATGAACACGGTGGGAAGCCCGGAGGCCGCCGCGCCGAAGATGCTGTCCTCCAGGGCGCCGTAGATGGATGATGTTTCAAAGGTCACATCGAAGAAAAGGGCCCTGGCTCCCTGTTCGGCCAGGAAACCCGCAAGATCGGCCCACATCTCCCTCGGCCACGGCCAGCCAAGCCAGTCCATGGACTCGAGGGAGGACTCGTCCAGTGCGATGATCACCACTTCGGGGTCTGCCAGATCGGGCCTGGGGTCAATGCGGCATCTGGCGTCGTACGTCACGGCCTCGAGGTTCCGCATCACGCCCGCATGGCCCAGCAGGCCGAAAAGCGCCCCGATGACCGCGGCTGCACCGAGAGCCCTGAGCTTAAGCAGTTTCTCGGAAGGTCCGCTGGAAAATGACATAGAACCTCCAACACATGCTTGTAAAAAGCAGATGCGGTGCTCGGGAAGGCACACTCAGGGGCGCTTTCTTCAGCGCATGTTATAATAGAAACCAACGTACGGGAGGAAGCTATGGCCGAGAGGCTGCCCACCCTGGCTGTCGTGGGCCGTGTGAATGTTGGCAAGTCATCTCTGTTCAACAAGATATGCGGCGGAAGAGGCGCCATAGTCGACAATGCCCCGGGTGTGACGAGGGACAGGAAGTTCGCTCTTGCCCTTTGGAACGGAAGGAAGTTCCTTCTGGTTGACACCGGCGGGCTCTCACCAGACAGGGAAGATCCCTTCCAGGAAGCCATCCGCCGGCAGGTGGCATTCGCGGTTGAAGAGGCGGACGCGGTGGTATTCCTGACCGACGGCGCTGCTGGGCTCCATCCCCACGACCAGGAGGCAGCCAGGCTCATCAGGAAGAGCGGGCTACCGGTGGTACTCGCAGTGAACAAGATAGACACCTCCCTGAGGCTCGACCTTGTTCACGAGTTCAACTCGCTGGGGCTTGGCCGCCCCTGGCCCGTGAGTGCCGCACACGGCCTGGGTGTTGCCGACCTTCTCGACCATGTGCTCCAGTTCCTGCCCAACATCGAGGTGCCTGATTTCCAGGGCGTTTCTGTGGCCGTGATCGGAAGGCCCAATGTGGGCAAGAGTTCACTGGTGAACAGGCTCTGCGATTCCGAAAGGGCCATCGTGAACCCGGTTCCCGGAACCACAAGGGACTCCACCGACACCATAGTGAACTGGAAGGACCACGCCTTCCGCATCATTGATACCGCGGGCCTCAGGCGGAAGTGCCGCAAGATGGAGGACGTGGAGTTCTACAGCACCCTCAGGGCCTGGCGCAGCGCCGAGAGCGCCGATGTCTGCATAGTTGTCCTCGACGGCGCCGAATTCCCCACAGGGCAGGACGCCCGGATACTGGGCAGGGTATGGGAGATGGGGAGAGGGCTTCTGATCTGCGTCAACAAGGCTGATCTGGGGCTCGACCGCAAGCTGTGGATAGAGACCATAGTCCAGCGCTTCCCTCCGGCTGCGGACATTCCCGTTTCCTTCATCAGCGCGCTTGCGGGGACCGGCATCGGGAGG
The DNA here is from genome assembly GCA_964541235.1 of uncultured bacterium. Classification (GTDB taxonomy): domain Bacteria; phylum Fermentibacterota; class Fermentibacteria; order Fermentibacterales; family JCC-6; genus UBA6080. The sequence continues at coordinate 6,579 of CAZIPI010000017.1, forward strand.
ATACTTCCGTCCGTGCATCAGATAGCGGAAAAAAGGTCCATGAAGCTTTCCACAAGCAAGGTGAACCAGCTTCTCATGAAGGTGGTGAAGGAGGTCCCCCCTCCCTCGCCGGGCGGCAAGCAGCTGAAGTTCTTCTACGCCACACAGGTCAGGCAGTCGCCCCCGTCCTTCCTGCTCTTTCTCACAAGACCCGACCTTGTGCCCGAGAACTACAGGAAGTACCTTGAGAACGCTTTCAGAAGGGAGCTCAACCTGAAGGGCGTACCCATGAACCTCGTGCTGAGGAAGAGGGACCATTGATCCCGGCCCTTGTTCCCGTGCTGGCCTTCCTGTCGGGCTCCATTCCGTTCTCCTGGTTCCTCGGGAAGCTCTGCGGCGTTGACCTGCGCCGGGTTGGCTCAGGGAATCCCGGCGCCACCAACCTCATGAGGAGCTGCGGAAGGGTCCCCGGGGCAGCCGGCCTTCTGCTGGACGCGGTAAAGGGCGCTGCGCCTGTGTTCCTAGCCGGTCAGGTACCCGGGTCATGGCTTCCTGCCGCAGCTGCCATGGCCGCCATACTGGGCCATGTGCTGATGCCCTGGTTCGGCTTCAAGGGGGGAAAGGGCGTGGCTACCGCTCTCGGAGCCCTTCTGGTGCTGGCTCCCCTGCCTCTTCTCTGCTCCCTTGGAGTGTTCATCCTGTCCGTTGCCCTCTTCAGGATGGTCAGCCTGGGGAGCATTCTGGGTGTTGCCGCCCTGGTGCCCTTCGGGCTTCTTTTCCGCAGTGAGCCGCCGGTGATCGCAGCCTTCGCCGTTGTGGCGGCTGTCGTGATCGTGGGGCACAGGGGGAACATCGCAAGGATAGCCCGGGGCACGGAGAGGCGACTGGGTTCCAGGTGACCAATCTGCCGCTTCTTATGAAGAGCCTTGTCGACAAGGACCTCAGGGTGCGCTACAAGCGCAGCATGCTGGGGTTCCTCTGGTTCCTTCTGAAACCCCTGTTCAGCATGGCGGTCTATACAGTGGTGTTCACGCGCATCATCCGTTTCGGCGGCGCTATAGAGCACTTCAGCCTGTTCCTTCTCACCGGTCTGCTTCCCTGGAACTTCTTCAGTGCTTCCCTGTCGGGCTCCACCCGTACTCTCCTCGACAATCACCGGCTTATCAGGAGCGTGTACTTTCCCCGTGCCGCCCTTCCCATCTCGGCTGTGCTTGCCAACGGGGTTCACATGCTCCTTGCAATGGGGGTGCTGCAGGCGCTCCTGTGGGCTTGGGGACACCCTCCGGCCCTGCCGCTTGTGACGGTGCTGCCCGCCCTGCTCTTCCTGTGCTGCGCCGCATCGGGCCTGGCTCTGGCGCTGAGCGTATGGAACGTCTATTACAGGGATGTGGCCCAGTTCCTTGAGGTGATCCTGCTGGCCTGGTTCTACGCAAGCCCGGTCATCTACCCGCTTGGAAGGGGCATGATACCGGCGGGAGTCGAGTCTGTGGTTCGATTCAATCCGCTGGCCGGCATTCTGGAGATGCTCCACAGTTCAATGTACGAGGGAAGGTGGCCCGAGGCGTGGTGCTGGCTCAGCGGCTTCGGCTGGGGGGCGGGGCTTCTGCTCATTGGAATGGCGATCTTCCGCCGGTACGAGCCTTCGGTCGTGAAGGAACTCTGATATGAGCCCTCCTCCCGGCAGTGTGAGCTTCTCCAGCGTCAGCCTCGACTACAGGCTCTATCGTGACAGAAGCGTTACGCTCATGCAGGCCGTGATGAACCTGTTCGGCAGGGGCACCGTTCGCTCGTGGTTCACCGCCCTTGATTCGGTTTCATTCCGGATCGAGCCGGGTCAGTCCGTGGCGCTCATCGGAGCCAACGGGGCGGGAAAATCCACATGCCTCAAACTGCTGGCGGGGATCTACAGCCCCACGGCGGGACATGTTCGTACCGCGGGAAGGATCGCCAGCCTGCTTGACCTGGGCGTGGGTTTCCACCCTGACCTTACCGGGTCGGAGAACGTGATGCTGAACGGCGCCCTTCTGGGGCTCAGCCAGGGGCAGATGAGGTCCATCATGCCCGAGATTGCCGAGTTCGCCATGCTCCAGCGCTTCATGGACACACCGGTGAAGTACTACAGCGCAGGCATGTTCATGCGCCTGGGGTTCTCGCTGGCCACCAGTGTGGATCCCGACATCCTTCTCATAGACGAGGTTCTGGCTGTGGGGGACGCAGCGTTCCAGGAGAGGTGTCACGACCGCATATGCGGCTTCAGACGGAAGGGGAAGACCATAGTCTTCGTCAGCCACGATCCCGAGGCGGTGAGGAGCATCTGCGAAAGGGCGGTCTGGCTCGACTCGGGAAAAGTGCGCATGGACGGTCCTGCCGAAGCGGTGCTGGCTGAGTACATGGCCTTCTCCGGCGGTGAAGCGCCGAGGGCGTCGTTCAGTGTCACGCCCAGGGAATGGGGTACCCGGGAGGTCTTCTTCGAGGAGGTAGCGGTAACCGGCGAGAATGGTGTCCCGGCACGGGTCTTCCGTCCCGGTGAACCGATCCATGTTCGGACAGTGATATCCAGGGCCGCGCCGGAGGAGGTGGGGAACGTCATTCTGGGCTACAGCATTCACCGTCCTGACGGAGAGACCGTTCTCGCCGGCAACAACCTGGAGCACGGCCAGAAGCTCCTCACCGTTTCCGGAAGGATGCACGCCGTAATGAAGATCCATCTCAAGGCTCTTGAACCGGGCAATTACCTGATCGGGGTATCCCTTACCGGGAACGATACCGACTATCACTGGCAGGACTTCAGTTACCCGGTCACCATACTGGGCCCGCGGATGCGGGTGCCTCTCAGCCTGGAATCCGTGGATTTTTCCTGTGACGACGAATGACGTTCCCTCCCAGCCAATAAGGCAGATGGTCAGGGTACTGCGATGGTACGGTATAGCCGACGGACCCGTTCTTGACGCCATGGCCCGGGTGCCGAGGCACCTCTTCATACCAGCCGGACACAGATACGACTTCGACCCCTACGGCGACCATCCGTGCCCCATCGGTCACGGCCAGACGATCTCCCAGCCCTTCATCGTTGCCCACATGACGGTCCTGCTCTCGGTCAGTCCCGGCATGAGAGTGCTCGAGGTGGGTACCGGCTGCGGTTACCAGGCCGCAGTGCTTCTGGAGCTCGGAGCCGCAGTTCGCGGCCTGGAACTGGTCCCCGAGCTTGCGGAACACGCGGCAGGCACACTTTCGTCACTCGGGTACAGCGGTTTCAGTGTCGCTGCCGGCGATGGTTACAGGGGCTGGCCCGAGGGAGGCCCCTTCGACAGGATAATGGTTTCCTGCGCCCCTGAAAGGGTGCCTGAAGCCCTGCTGCAACAGCTTTCGGACAAGGGGCGGATGGTCCTGCCCCTGGGTCCCATGAACAGCCAGAGGCTTGTAGTGATCCGGAAGAGCGGTGAAGGGACTTCCATGACGGAGGACATTCCGGTGAGATTCGTACCCATGGTCCCGGGACGGCGCGCAGAGGGGCAGCGGTGAAGGAACTGGCTCGTCGTTTCGAAAAGCTGGCCTCGAACCCGTCGGCGAGCCTTCTGGTGATCGTGCTGGCGGTGCTTGTACCCAGATCGGCCTGGTTCGCCGGTCTTGGAGGTGATCTTCCCCTTCCGGTCCAGGACCAGGGGCTGTACGTGAGGGTGGCGTCGGCGGTGGCCCAGGGCAGGGGGCTCAGTTTCTCACGCGATATGGCCGCAGCAAAACTGGGCAGGGCCGAGGAGGGGCCCCTGGCGGAGGGGTGGGTGGCCAACCCCGACTACGCCTTCGGTCTTGCCCCGGTGGACACCCCGTCTGCGGTGATGGAGCCGGGGTATCCCGTTCTGCTCGGTCTGCTTTTCATGGTCTTCGGAAGCGTGACCGGCGCGGTCTGGCTTTTGAACACGGCTTTCAGTCTTCTCGGGGCGCTTTCCATGAGGAGCCTTCTTGCAGGTTACGGCAATGCCGTTGCGTTTGCCGGGGCACTTCTCTGGGCGCTCTACCCGCCGTTCGTGTTCTTCACCGCACACGCCATGACGGAGACCGGCCACGCCGCTCTTCTGGCGGCATCCTGCGCGGTTCTCTTCCGGTACCGTGGATCGGCAAGGGGCGCATTCCTGGCCGGGCTCTGCCTGGGAGCCTTCTTCCTGTTCAGGGCCACCGGGATGATCCTTCTGCCCCTATCGGTGATCTATCTCGGCATCAGGAAGTGGCGCGCTTCTTTGATGCTGGTTCTGGGTTTCTCACTGGCGGTGGCGCCATGGGTCGCAAGGAACCAGGCGGTTCTCGGATCCCCGGTGCTTATGCCCACGAAGGGTTCGCTGAACCTCTGGATGAGGAACCACCCGGCCGTTCTGGCGGAGGAGGGGATAGTGGTCCCGGCTTCGATCCCCATCAACAGGCCCGGTCTGCTCAGGTACCCGTCATACGCCGAGTACCCGGGAGAGGTGGAGAGAAGCAGGGCCCTGGGACGTTCCGCCATGGAGTTCATGGCTGCGAATCCCAGGCTGATTCTCTGGTTGTCCATTCAGAGGGCGGGGCACTTCATGTCGCCGGGAGGAAGCACGCTTGGAAGGAGAGCCTTCTGGGCAGGGCTTCTGATACTGGCACCCCTGCTGATCCTGGGTGTCGCCGGCCTCTCCCGGGAGTTCGCCCGGCCCGAGACCCGTTATCTGGCCGGTGTGTTCCTTGTATATTTTGCGATGCATGCGCTGACCCACGGTGGAACACGCTACAGGCTTCCCGCCGACATGGTGTTCCTTGCCGGTGTTTCCATGCTGCTTTTCGGAAGAAGGAAGACACCCTGAAAAGAGTTCTTTTCGTATTCCCCGAGACAAGGTACCCCTCAGGACAGCCCCCCCTCGGCATCGGAATGCTTTCCTCAACAGCAAAGGCGAGGGGGGTCGAGACCTTCCTGTGCGACATGTCGTTCCAGCGGAAGCCGTTCGTTCTGCTGAGCAAAATGCTTAAGGACATCAGGCCGGACTTAGTGGGCATCAGCATCCTGACACCCCAGCTATCCGCCGCAGTGGAAGCCGCAGGCATTGTCAGGCGGGAGGCACCGGATGCCCTGCTTGTCGTTGGAGGACCGCATCCCACGGTGATGCCCGAGGACGCCATGGCCAGGACCGGGGCCGACCTGCTTCTCAGGGGTGAGGCGGAAACCGCATTCGGCATGCTTCTAGACGGAACCCCCTGGCGTGATATCCCCGGAGCCGTTTTCCAGGAGAACGGCGAAACGGTCATGTCCGGGGTGGGGATACCTGCGCCCGATCTTGATTCACTCCCCCTTCCGGACAGGTCCATCTTCGACATGGACACGTACATCAGGCACTGGTACTCGATGGACCGGGTTGACTCAGGGCTCAGGGGCACCACCACGATGGCCACCAGGGGATGCCCCTACAAATGCGCCTACTGCCAGCCCACTCTGTCCATGCTGTTCGGCAGGAAGCTGAGAAAGAGGTCGCCCGGGCCCATCCTGGAAGAGCTTGAGCAGCTTTCGGCGGACTACGGCATAGACGCCTTCATGTTCGAAGACTCCACATTCATCGTGGATCACGACTGGGTTCACGGGATATGCCGGGAACTGATGGGTTCCGGGCTGAAACTGAGATGGTGCTGCAATGTTCGCGCCGACCTGCTTACGGCAGAGCTTCTGGACCACATGGTGGCGGCCGGGCTTCGCAAGGTGAACATGGGCGTTGAGACCGCTTCGCAGAGGGTCCTTGACCTGATCTATGAGAAGGGCATCACAGTCGAGGGCGTGCGAAGGGCGCTGCGCCTGTGCAAGGAGCGGGGCGTGTTCGTGCAGGGCTACTTCATGCTGGGAACGCCCGGGGAAACCCTCGAGGAGATGAGGGAGACCATCCGCTTCGCCGCCAGGGAACCCTTCGACGACGCTCTTTTCGACATAACGACACCCTTTCCCAAGACCACTCTGTGGGAGAGGACAAGACATCTCATCCGCAGCGATTACTCCCATTTCGACTGCTTCCACAGCAGTGTATATGAGCTGGAGGGCATTCCTGCGGGAATGATAGAGAGAATGAAGAAACAGGCTTTTCTGAGGTTCTACCTGCACCCCCGAAGGCTGGCGGCCACAATGGGCACGGTTCTGGGACCCAGGAACATCAGCCGGACTCTGCTGAAGGCCAGGAGGGTATGAGAAGGATAACCGTGACCATTGACGACGGCGGAAGCCATCAATCCGTGAACGATGCTGCGTCGCTCTGCATGAGGGCCGGGGTGCTTCACAGGTTCAGCATACTGCCCAACGGCGCCTGCGCCGACTCGGCGTGCGAGCTGGCCATGGGCGGCGGTATTCAGATATCTGCCCATCTGGACTGCGTGGAGGGCCCTTTCATCCTATCCGGAAGCTCGTTTCCCCGGAGCGCTGCCGCCTGGGCCCTGTCTGCTTCCAGACTGGCCGCCCGGGCAAGGGAGGAGTGGTCGGCGCAGGTGGAGAGGCTTCTCTCCCTGGGCGCCATGGTGACCTGCCTCGACAGCCACAGACACCTTCATCACCTCCCGCACCTCAGGGACGTCTTCCTGGACATTGCCGGGGAGTACCGCATCGGAACGGCCAGGGCCGCCGTTCTCCCCGACAGGGACCTTAGATTCCCGCAGGGCCTCATGCTCCACCGGCTCGGGGTCGGTTTCAGGAGGATGGCCCTTAAGAACGGCATCGGATGCGCTTCATGGATGCTGGGTTTCGGGGCATCGGGAGGCGTGGGAAGGGCGTACCTTGAAACCTACCTTCCGAAGACCGGAGAAGAGGAAGTGGAAATGGTACTTCATCCCGCCACGAAAGCGGTGTGGTCCCGGTCGCAGCCCGGTGAGCTGGACATGATGCTTTCGGACTGGTTCGCCGGATGTGTGGCATGAGCAGAAAGCTGACCCTTCTTGTCCTGCTGCTGGCGGGGCTTGTGCGGATCCCGGTGTTCATCCTTGCTTCGAGGGGATTCTTTCTGATAGGCGAGGGCAGGGTACAGATGGACCTTGCCGGGAACCTTCTTGCCGGAAGGGGTTTTCAGCTCTCGCCCTCGATGCTTTACCCGGACGGAGGAGCCACTTCCCAGGCAAGGGATTACCAGATGGCCTTCTATCGCAGGGTTGACGGTTTTTACGGCGTTCTTCGCCCCGGTACTCCCACAACGTTCCTGGTTCCGGGAAACGCTCTGTTCTTCGCGGGAATAATGGCTTTGTTCGGGGTTTCGAACGTTACGGCCATTCTGGGGGTCCAGCTCCTGCTGGGGGTGCTGACCGTTTTCCTGGGCATGAGGATCGCCGCAAGGTTCCTCCCGGGGAAATGGCTCATGGCCGCGGCCGTGCTCATGGCCGTGGATCCGTTCGAGCTATACTACGAGGCCATACCGGCCACCCAGGCGCTGTTTTCACTCTCATTCATGACCGGGCTTCTGCTCTCCCTGAGGCTTCTCGAGAAACCTTCGGCTGCCAGGGGCATCGCAGCAGGCCTGGGCTGGGGTGCGGCGTTCCTCGTGAGGCCGGCGGCCCTTCCCATTTTTCTGCTTGCACTGGCGGTGCTTCTGCTTTCACAGCGGTTCAGCCGAAGGGCCGTATGCGCTGCGGCAGGCATGGCGCTGTGTTTTTTGCTTCTGGTGACACCGTGGGGTCTGAGGAACAGGGAAGTGACCGGTAGATTCCTCATTATGCCCACCCAGGGGGGGCTTCAGCTCTGGGAGTTCAACGGCAGGGTCTTTTCCGAGAACTTCCGCCACGAGTTGAGAGGTGCGTCCCTTCTTTACGAGCCGATCCGCGAGAGGTGGCTTGGAAGGCTCTCAAACCCTGAACTGGCGGAGTTTCCCGACTTCACTCAAGAATCCGAGGTTCACCGGGACAGTGTTCTCTACCACAGGCAGATGCTCTTCATAAGGAGCAATCCACTGGTGTTCGCCGAGCTTGTGTCGCTGCGGTTCATGGAGTTCTTCAAACCCTTTCCGCTCAACGAATTCTCGTTCTTCCACACGGTTGCCGGCCTTCTGTTCTTCTTCTGGGTCACCGTGTTCATGGTTCCGGGAGGGTTGCTGCTGATGAGAAGGCTCTCTCCCGCCGGAACGCTTCTTGCCCTGGGGACCCTGGGTTTCATACTGATGCATCTGCTGGTGGCCGCCGGCACACCGCACAGGGTGGCGGTCGACTTTCCCCTGATCGTGATCTCGATGTATGGGCTGCGGGTTCTCTGGCTTCGAAGGAATGCATGAGGATACTGGCCGTCAGGACCCATGCCTTTGGCGATGCCCTGATGTGTACGCCGGCGGTGACAGCCCTGGCACGGGAGAACAGGGTCGCTGTTCTCTCCGGTCCGTCGGCGTACCCCGTATGGAGCCGTCTTGAAGGCCTGGAAGCGGTGATAAGGGTTCCCGTTCCCGGAAATCCATTGGCCCTTCTGAGTTGGACGCTGATGCACAGGCTGGGCGGCTTCGACCGGGTGGTCTTCTTCGGTTTCTCGACGGCGCTCAGGCTCTGGCTTCGTCTGGCTGCCGGCTGCCCTGTGCACAGTGGCGCTGTGAAGCCCCTGGGCGGCTGGGAGAGAGCCATGGGTTTCACCGGAACACCCGCCGCCCTCGCCTATTCACGCATCGCGGGAGTGGAACCCGAAAGCCTCAGGCCGGTCTTCAGGATCACGGAGAGAGAGAAGGCAGAAGCCCTTGACCTCACCGGCAAAGGTGCATACGCGGTCATATCCCCCGGCGGAGGAAGGAATCCGAGACAGGATGTGCCGGAGAAGCGGTGGTCAGTGGAAGGCTGGGCTTCGGTCACCGCGTTCCTCAGGTCGAGAGGGCTGCGTACGGTCGGGGTCGGCGGTGCTTCGGACAGGCGGATCGCTCATGGCGCAGCAGTGGACATGAACCTGGCGGGAATGTGCTCATGGGGTGTGACCGCTTCGGTGATCGCCGGATCGGTGCTCTTCGCTGGGAACGACAGCGGCCCGGCGCACCTTGCGGTGGCCCATGGTGTCCCTGCGGTGCTTGTGTTCGGCCCCACCGACCCTTCGGCCCTTTATCCCCCGGATACGGTGGTTTCCTTGGTCTCCGGGGTCAGGTGTTCGCCATGCTACTCCAACGGTATCTTCAAGGGGTGCCGCGAAGGCGGTTCCTGCATGGCTTCCATTGATGCCGAGCAGGTGATCGAAGCTCTGAGAAAGGTTCTGCAGTGAGGATCACAGCCCTCAATCCACCGTTTCTGCCAGGCTTCAGCCGGGGACAGAGAAGTCCCGCGGTGACCCGGAGCGGATGCCTCTATTACCCGATCTGGCTCTCCTACGCCGTTGCCGCGCTGGAGCAGGCGGGCCACGACGTTCAGTTCCTGGACGCTCCGGCGATGGACCTTACCCGGGAACGGGTGAAGGAGCTTGTTTCAGCGTACGGGCCTTCGCTGGTGGTGGTGGAGACTTCCACACCGTCAATACTGGATGATGCGGCACTTGCCGATGAGCTTGCTGATGCAGGTCTCACAGTGCTTCTGGTTGGGACCCACCCTTCGGCTCTGCCGGAGGAGACCCTATCCCTGGGCGAGAGGTTCCGGGGAGTGGTGTGCGGGGAGTACGAGAGACCGCTGCTGGGCGCCGCTGAAGCCATCCAGGGCGCCATGCCGCTGGAGATAGTACCGGGACTTGTGCTGAGAACGCCCGAGGGTTTCGTCGCCACGCCGGGCGCTGAACCCCTGGACGATCTGGACTCCCTTCCATTCGTGAGCGGCGTTTACGCCCGTCATCTTCCGGTGAAGCGCTACTCGAACCCAAACGCTCTGCACCCCCAGGTGATGATAATGGGCGGACGGGGATGCCCCAACCGCTGCTCTTTCTGCGTTTTCCCGCAGACGCTCACCGGGCACAGGTTCCGTCCCCGGTCTCCGGCTAACATCGTGGACGAGGTGGAGTGGGTGGCGGAGAACATGCCCGGAGTCAGGGCGGTCTTCTTCGAGGACGACACCATGACCGCCGACAGGGACAGACTGTCAGCCATAGCGCTGGAGATCCTTCAAAGGGGCGTGAAGCTGAGCTGGTCCTGCAACATGAGGGCCGACATGGACCTGAAGACCCTTTCCCTCTGCCGGAAAGCGGGGCTGAGAACCGTTTGCGTGGGTTTCGAGAGCGGCAGCGACAGGATCCTCGATGCCATGGGCAAGAACCTCACTACCGAACGGATGAGGGCCTTCGCGTCTGACTGTGCCAGGGCCGGTGTGAGGGTCCACGGCTGTTTCATGGTGGGCACCAGGGGTGAGACAAGGGAAACCATGGAAGCCACTCTCAAGTTCGCCCTTGAGCTGAACCCGGACACCGCTCAGTTCTACCCGCTGATGGTGTACCCGGGAACACGGGCCTACGCTCATGCCTGCGAGGACGGATGCCTTGTCCCGTCTTCGTACAGGGACTGGCTGAAGCCCGACGGCACCCACAACTGCGTGGTGCGTACCGGCGAACTGACCCCCGACGATCTGGTGGAGTTCTGCCGCCGCGCCAGGAGAAGGTTCTACCTCAGGCCCCGCTACATCCTGGGCAAGTTCCTGAGGACCGCCGGCGACCCCGACGAGCTTCGCAGCGTGCTCCTCGCACTCCGCACGTTCAAAAGGCACATGCTTCGATGACACCCGAGATATCCGTTGTGGTTCCATTCCATGGCCCCGAGGAGGCTCTGCTCAGGTGCCTTTCGGCGCTGTCGGGGCAGACCGTTCGCTCGCGAATGCAGGTGGTGGTCAGCGTTGACGGCCCCGGAATGCCGGAAAGGGCCGGGAACCTCGCCGACCTGATGGTCTCCACCGGTGAGAAAAAGGGGCCGGCGGCAGCCCGCAACCTGGGCTGGAGGCGGTCCAGCGGCAGCATCATCCTGTTCACGGACTCGGACTGCGAGCCCGAACCGGATTGGGCCGAGAGGATGGCGGAACCTCTCCGAAGCGGCTTCTCGGCCTCCAAGGGGGTCTATACAAGGGGCGGTTCGCTTCCGGTTCAGCGCCTGGCCCAGATCGAGTTCGAGGAAAGGTACAGGATCATCGCCAAAGCCGGCCGGGTCACCATGGCCGACACCTATTCAGCGGGGTTCACCAGGGAGATTCTTGAGCGCACTGGCGGTTTCGATGAATCCTTCCCGGTCCCCGACCACGAGGACGTTGATCTGTCCTGGAGGCTTCTGGATGCCGGCGGCACCATCTGCTTCGTTCCCGCTGCCGGGGTGGCCCATACCCACAGAAGCAGATGGAGTGCATACTTCATGCTGAAAATGAGCAGGGGCAGATGGCGGCTCCGGGTGCTGGCGGATTTTCCGGGGATGGCGCTGGCCGACGGGTACACCCCGCAGGCCATGAAACTGCAGATGGTCCTGGCGCCTCTTCTGATCCCGGCCATGGCCGCGGCCTGGTTCAGGCCTGCTATCCTTCTGCTCTGGCTCGGGCTGTTCCTGGCGCTGTCGCTTCCAATGATGATCGTGGCCGCCGGGACCGACCCGGGGATGCTCCCCCTCGTCCCGGTGTTCGCCTGGTGGAGGGGGATGGCCCTGACAGCAGGTGTTGTAAAGGGTTTGACGAGGGGAGGACGGTCCTGTTCGCGCCTGTAAGACGATCCGACCGCGCCTTCATTATTGGTCAGATAGCGGCCGACCTGATCTGTGTGCCCCTGGCGGTGACGGTGACCTGGTACGTCCGGGCCTTCCTGCTATCACCATTGCTTCCCCGCTTCGATCATCCTATCCACGTCTATCTTCCCGTCATTCCCTGGGTCACCCTGATCTGGATCTCGTGTTTTCACGGGGCCGAGTTGTACAGGCCTTCTAGACGGGCCAACGGGCTCACATCCCTCACCAGGCATCTCAGGGCTTATTTCATGCTCACCGTTTTCATGATGGCGGCCAGCTACATGGTGAAGATGGACTACTCCAGGGTGATGCTCTTCATGTTCGTGGGTGTGGCATGGCTTCTTGACAGCGGTCTTCGAAGTGCAGCCAGACGTCTTACAGGCAGGCTGGTGCCGGTGAAGGAGGCACCAGGGGTGATAGTGGTGGGTTCCGGCGAGTACGCGGAAAGGGTCATCTCTTCGCTGAGGCAGATGCCCGGCCCCAGACACGTCATGGCCGGAGTGCTGGTCGAGGACGAGAGGCACCAGACACAGTCCATCTCCGGAGTCCCGGTCAGGGGGACCATAAGGGACCTCCCGAGGCTGGTGGAGAGCATGAAGGTTGATGAGGTGGTGTTCGCAAGCTCCAGCCTGGGCAGGACAGATCTGATGGAAGCCATAAACTCGGTGAAATCCGATGAAGTTGTCTTCATGGTGGTCACCGACCTGTTCCAGATCGCGTCCGGGGCGGGCAGCCTCGAGGAGCTTACCCGGATGCCGGTGGTGGAGATCGGTTCCGCCAGGACCGGGACCTATCACAGAGCCGCGAAGCGCCTTCTGGACATCGGCCTGTCACTGCTGTTCATCGTGGTCCTTGCGCCTGTGATGGCGGTCATCTGGCTGCTGCTGTTCGTTCAGGGGAAGGGCGATCCCGTTTTCAGGCAGCAGAGGGTGGGCAGGAACGGCGTTCCCTTCACTCTGCTCAAGTTCAGGACCATGAAACCCCAGGCCGGTGAGTACGAGATAGCCCCGGTGGATCCCGGGGACAGGCGCATAACCACCATCGGGAAGTTCCTCAGAAGGACAAGCCTGGACGAGCTTCCCCAGTTGTTCAATGTACTCCGTGGAAGCATGAGCCTGGTGGGGCCCCGACCGGAGATGGATTTCATAGTAAGGGACTACAACCCCTGGCAGAGAAGGAGGCTCGACGTGAAACCCGGGATCACAGGCCTCTGGCAGGTCATGGGCAGAAAGGACCTTCCGCTTCACGACAACCTTGAGTTCGACTTCTACTACATAAGGAACCAGTCCCTGATGCTTGACGTTGCGATCCTGATCAGGACCGTCTATACAGTGCTGGCGGGAAGGGGTGCCTACTGATGCTTTCGCTCATGCTTGCGGCCTCGCTTCTCTTCCCTTCTCCCTCCACTCTTGGGAAAGGGGTACATCCCTCGGCCTGGGCACGGAGCGCCCTTGAGCTTTTCGAAGCACCCGCAGGGCTTTCAAGGCTGGAGTACGGCCAGGTTCACGGGTGGGTCTGGTCAGAGGGGACCGAAGGTTTCAGGGGAAGCGTTTCAGGAGGGCTGCCTGTTTCCGAAGGCGTTTTCGCCCTGGGAGCCTCGGTGGCCGGAAGAACCGACCTTGACTCCTATGCCGTGGCCGCCGGGGGTTCCTGGGTCATCACCGGCGATCCCATAGGCTTCATGGAGGGTCTTTTCGGTCCCAGCATAGTACTCGGGGCCTCCGGTGGCCTGCAGGACACCGGGGAAGGGGCGGGGCCATTTGCCACTGCTTCCGCGCAGTTTTCCATGTTCCCTTCCTTCGCCCTGGGTGCGGCCTCCCATTGGAGGGACTCGAAAAGAGCTTCCGTCAGCTTCGGCTTCACCCATGTGTTCAACAGGGCGTTCACCCTCAACGCTTCCATCTCCCGTGGCGATCCTGAGATCGGGGCGGTACTGCGTGTTTCTCCCGGGCTGGGAGTGAGCGCCGGAACCAACGGCAAAGCCTGGCATTCGGGAGTATCTGTTGAGAGAGGCCCCTTCGTTCTTGACCTTGCCGTGGTTCTCACGGAAGACACCGTCTCCGGCGGAGCCGGAGTGACCTGGAGGCCGGCATGGTAGCCCTGCTCCTTCTGCTACTTGTTCAGCAAACCCCGGATGAACAGGGCTTTCAGGCTGGCGTGGGCTTCTTCGGCCATGGAGGCGCAGACCTCTCGCATGGTCTTCAGACCCTGGGCGTGGACAGCCTGCTCCTTTTCCCCGGGGTTTCTGTCTCGGGAACCGGATACTCCATGAAGGCGGTGATGCGTGCGGCTCCTCTGCCTTCCGAGGAGAAGCCCGGCCTGATCCACGCTTCGGGAGCCCTGAGGCTTCCCGGTTCCCCCTGGATCGGGGCAAGGGCCGAGTACGGTGCCTGCCGTCCGTTCCTTTTCGGTCTTGAGCGCCCCTGGCTTTCAAGGGAAGGCTTCCCGGGGGACAGCATTGTATGCGCCGCCCTGGATGGCGGCGGAGTGCTGGGTTTCAACGGGAGCTACGGGGTTTACCGCCATGGCGCCGGCGACACCCTGGTCTGGGCGGGAGTCAGATCACCCTGGATGGGGTTCGGCCAGGTCTGGTGGGACGGTTTCAGCGGCTCGATGAGGATGAACACCGTCACCGGTTTCCTGCAGCTGTCCAGCCTTTCACCGTGGTTCAGCATCAGTGACTCATCGGGAACCCTCAGGGGGGACGGCGAGGTACGGGGCCTGTCCCTCCCGGGCTACCCTCAGGTTTCAGGCATTCCATGGGTCCACTACACGGATGCGGACAGCAGCCAGGCAGGATTGAAGCTTCAGTTCACCGGAAGGAATACGGCCCACTCCGGGTCCATCAGGCTCGGGATGCCCCTGCAGAGCAGAGGTTCCTTCACGGCACGGTTGAGATACGGCATGCGGAGCGTCGCCGGCATCCACTGGGATGCCGGGGCGGATGCGGGCCCGGGAGGGGACTGGAGCGCAGCGCTTTCCGGTGAGTACCGGAGCACGCCTGCAGGCTTCGGGCTGGGAGCGGTGGCCAACTCCGACAGTGTCAGGGTGACGGGACGGGCATCATATTCCCCTGTTCCATCGGTGTCCGCACAGGCGGAGCTTTCCGCAGACATCTTCTCGGGCAGTGCCGATCCATCGGGCACCGTGAGGGTGGCAGGTTCCAACGGACCTGTGGCGGCCCTCATCGGTTATTCCTGGAGCAGGGGCCACTCCATGCTCAGTATCGAGATTGGGGGTTGGCTGGGACCATGAGGGTAACGGCTGCTTTTATCATCGTCCTTCTGTGCGGGTGCTCGGCCTTTACTCCGGCAACCGTGAGCCCGGGCTCCAGAGGATTGCGCCTTGTCCACCCCGGGGCATCCAGGGTTCAGGTGCTTTCGGACTGGAACTGCTGGGGGGGCGCCGAGGGCGTCACCGGAAGGTTCGAACCATGGATCGACTGGATGGTGGAGACTGCTCCCGGCGAATGGACGGCTTCGATACCCGAGGGCCTTCCGAGGGGAAGGTACCGTTACGCATTCCTGGTGGACGGCCACAGGATACTTCCCGATCCCCTCTGTCCTGAACGGTCTGTGTGGAACGGTCATGAGGTCTCGCTTCTGGTGGTGAGGTAGGCTTGGCTTCAGTGAGCTTTCAGGGTCTGTCCAAGTCTTACGGGAACGGTCCACCCGCTCTTCGTGACGTGAGCCTTGAGACAGGCGACGGCGAGTTCCTTGTACTGGTGGGTCCCAGCGGATGCGGGAAAACGACTCTGCTCAGGATACTGGCCGGTCTCACCGAACCCACCGAGGGAAAGGTGCTGCTGGGAGGCAAGGACATAACCGGTCTCCCCCCCGCGGAAAGGAACATCGCCATGGTGTTCCAGAACTACGCTCTCTACCCGCACATGACGGTCTTCGACAACCTTTCCTTCGGCCTCAGGATGAGAAGGACCCCCCGTGACAAGGCCGCACGGCTGGTGCAGGAGACTTCGGACATCCTGGGCATCAGCGAGCTTCTGGAAAGGAAGCCCCGGGAGCTTTCAGGTGGACAGAAGCAACGGGTGGCTCTGGGCAGGGCGATGGTGAGGCAGCCCGAGGTGTTTCTCTTCGATGAGCCGCTCTCCAACCTGGACGCAGGTCTCAGGGTATCCATGCGGAACGAGCTGGCAGCTCTTCATAAGAGGCTTTCCACCACGATGATCTATGTGACCCACGACCAGTCGGAGGCCATGACCCTTGGCGACAGGATCGCCGTGCTCGACCGCGGAATGATCCAGCAGGTGGCGGCTCCCCTGAGCCTGTACAGGGAGCCGGCAAACCTGTTCGTTGCCGGCTTCATAGGGAGCCCCGGCATAAACCGCCTGAAGGGAGAGGTGTCCGGCGGCTCGTGCCGGATCCCGGGCGGGCAGGTTCGGTCTCCCGGAATACCGGACGGAGAATGTGTTCTGGCTGTGAGACCCGAGCATGTTGTACCTGACCCCTCAGGGGCATTCCGGGGGGAAGTGGTGTTCGTGGAGACCCTGGGGAACGAGATCATCGTTCATCTTTCGGTGGAGGGGGAGTCCATTGTGAGCAGATGCGGCCCCGATACCGAAGCCTCGGCGGGGGATGAACTGTCCTTTTCTTTGAGCCCTTCCCGGTGTATGTATTTCAAAACCGATGGAGTGAGGATCGACCCTTGACGATGATGCCTGTTTTCACAGCCCTTGCCGGGGCTTTTCTTGTGTCGGCGCTTCTGACCCCCCTGGCTCGAAGAGCAGCTTTGAGGATGAACTTCGTTGACAAGCCGGGCAAGGCTCAGAAGGGGCACCTGAAGCCAACCCCTCTTCTGGGAGGGGCGGCCCTGTTCATCTCCTTCACCGCAGCGGTGATCGCGGGCCATTTCGCCTGGCCCAACCTCACCGAGGGCGTCATCAGCGACACCCCTCTGAACTGGAACTCGCTTTCCGTGATGATGGTCATCGGCGCCACGCTGATGGTCCTCACCGGCCTGCTGGACGACGTCATCGGTATGAAGCCCGGTCTGAAGCTTCTTTTCCACACGCTGACGGCTCTGCTGGTGGGTATCTATTTCGTGGTCGAAGGCGCCAGTGTGAGCCTTTTCCTCAGCAGTTCGGGCCTTTCCCTTCTCGCTGCTCCGGTGACCCTTCTCTGGCTCGTGGGCATCACCAACTCGGTGAACCTGCTTGACCATTCCGATGGAGTGTGCGGTGGGATATCGGCAATCGCCGCGCTGTTCTTCACGGTGGTGAACGTTCTTCACGGCAACGTTGCGGTGGCGTACCTTGCTGCAAGCCTCGCAGGAGCCTCACTGGGTTTTCTGCTCTTCAATTTCCCCCCGGCGGGAATATTCATGGGCGACGGCGGCAGCAATCTTCTGGGGTTCATGCTGGCCGTGATAGCTGTTCTGGGGGTGTACACCCCCGAGGGCTCCATAAGGGAACTCGCCGTTTTCACGCCCCTGCTGATACTTGCCGTGCCCATCGTGGACACCCTTCTGGTAATGATATACAGGAAAAGACGGGGCGCTCCCCTGATGAGGGGCGACCGGAACCACCTGACCCACCGGCTGACCCGTATCGGCCTTTCCCTCAGGGAGTCGGTGCTTCTGCTTTATCTCATTGGGGTTCTCATGGGGATCCTTGCCCTGCTTCTCCCCACACTGAGGCCCTACCAGGCGGTTCTTCTCTTCTTCCACGCGCTGGGTCTCGTGGCGTTGCTCGCTTTCCTTCTTCACAAAGGTGAATCCAGGAGGGACCTCCAGTGAGACTGTCCATGTTCGGGGCCGCTTTCCTGGCCATAGTATGCGTACTGGTGGTTTTCAGCGTTTCCACCAACAGCAGGAACAGCATCCTTGTGAAGGAGTTCGTTTTCGTGGCCGCCGGGGCTGCGGCGGGAGCAGTGCTTGGTATTTCCATGATGGCCGGGGCCAGGCTGCGGTTGAACCGCATCCCCTTGCCGGCGGCGGTTTCGCTGCCGCTGGTGCTGGCCCTGATGGCGGCGGTTCACTTCGCCGGGCCCGTTGGAAGTGTGAACGGTCCATTCACAATGGCCACCCTTGCATCCCTTTGTTTTCTCGGCGCTTTCGGAGCCGCCGTTCTGGAGCACCGCCATTGCGTGCTTCTTTCCCTTTTCGTCACCCTGGTCACCATGTTTCTCTTCATCTACACCATCCTGCAGTCCAGGGGAGTGAACCTGTTTCCCTGGGATTCGGGGCTCACCCGGACCGGAAGGTCATCGGGCTCGCTGGGGAACCCCAACCTGCTGGGAGCGTTCTCGGCTGCCATGCTCCCCTTCGGTGCGGCAACGATACTGTCTTCCGTCAGGAACCGTTCCCTGAAAGCGGGGACGTTGCTGGTCTTCTGCTTCGGGGCGGTGGCCGCGGTGATAGCCAGCGGCACCCGGGGAAGTCTTATAGGCGTTCTGTCCGGGATCCTCTTCCTTACTCTGTGGTTCTTAAAAAGAGCCCGCCTCACCCGCAGGGGCAGACAGACAGCGGTGCTCTCGGCCGTTCTGCTGTGCCTGCTGGCCATCCTGCCCATGAGAAGCAGGTTGAGCGAGCTTTCCAGCGTGCAGACCAGTTCGGGAACGGCGCAGGTGAGAAGGGTCATCTGGGACGGGGGACTGCGAATGTTCCTCGACAGGCCGCTTGCAGGCTGGGGCCCCGGCAGCTTTCAGATAATCTTCCCCTTCTACAGGAACCCTGACTACAGCATTCTGGGCGTGAGCCACAACACCCTTCACGCCCATTGCGAATACCTCGAGATACTGTGCGACATCGGCATCGCCGGGCTTCTTCTATGGGGGGTCTTCCTCGCGGGCATGGCCCGCAGGATCAGGGGCGCCGGCCTTCTCGGCGCCGGGGCCGCAGCAGGCGCCGTATCCATGCTCTCGGAGAACCTTGTGTCGGTATCGCTCCGTTGGCCTCCCACTGCATGGCTCTTCGGGTTCCTGTGCATGGTCTATCTGGTCCGTGAGGAGCAGCTTCCGCGTGCGTCCGGCAAAGCGGTCAGAACCGTCATGGGAGCAGTGGTGGCATGCGCCGGGCTGCTGCTGGGCATCTTCGCCTTCAGGGCCTATCCCGCCGCAATGGAGGCGGCAAGGCTGGTCTTCGCCGGCAAGGACGTTCACCTCACAGGCACCGAAGCGCCCATGTCCGCAGCCGCCCGCTTCGCCAGGGCGTACTCGACCACCGGCGACCCGGCCGCAGCCTCGGCGGCGGCCAACGCCTGGATCACCGCCACTGTCCACGCAGACAGCGCGATCGCCCTGTGCGGAAGGGCGGCTTCTGTTGACCCGTCGGACCTGAGCGCTCTGTACGCTCTGGGAAGCGCATATCTTACCCGGGCCATTCTGGCAAGTCCCGCCGATCCGGTGATAGCCGCTGCCCTTGCCCGTTCAGGAACAGTGACGACCGACCCGGCCGCCGCCAGGCGTTTCAACGAAATGGGCATGGAGACCTACGCCACACTCACCGGCCTTGCGCCCAACTACGCCGAGACCCACAACAACATGGCGATCGGTCACATGGTACTCGGGAACGTTCCGGGCTGTCTCGACGAGCTGTATCTGGCCTGGAGGCTCCACGGCCACCGCAGACCCGACTATCTGCAGCAGACGCTCAGGCTCATGAGGGTGGTGCCCGGCAGCAGGAGCGGAGCGCTTCTCATCTGGAGCCACCTTGCGCAGGAGCTGTCGCTGATCGAGCGTGACGGCAGGACGCACAAGACAGATCTCCATCGCCGGAACATGGCCGATCTCATGTGGTTCCTGCTGCGGGCATCGGATTCGCCGGACCAGCTTCATGAAGAGCTGATGGAGATAGCCGGGTCGCATTCCGGGGCCATAGACAGCATCTCCCGGAGCGCTCCTTCTCCGGATGAAATGCTGGAGCAGGGACGGTCGGCGATCGAGGACGGGCGGGTGCAGGAAGGGTTGGCGCATCTGCAGAGACTGCATGAGCTTCAGAATTACGTCGGAGCGGTAACGCCCACCATGTGGCCGGGGCTGGGAGCAGGGTATGCATCCGCCGGGGATGCGGTGGAGGAGCTGGGCTGGTCCGCCGGGACCTCCGAGGCATTCCTCTCACAGATGCTCCTCCTGTTCAGGGCCGACATCATAGTCAACTCAGCACTGAACCTTTCTTCAGGCACCAACGCGGCTTCAGTTCGTCAGGGGGTGAGGGACTCGCTTCAGACCGTCTTCATGAACCTCGGAGGTCCCAGGGCCGCCGCCATGCTCCAAAGGGAGGAACCCTGGCTGGAAGGCTCCATGCTGGACAGGATGGAAACATCGCTCAGGCTTCTCACCCTGTCCGAGCCCCTGGACGCCGAGCTTTCACTGATCGAGCTCAGGTTCTACTTCCTGTCCGTGGCCGCGCTCTGGCTTGAGGGAACGTCTTTCGACAGAGGGCAGAACGATTACCTGCTGGAAAGGCTGTTCGAGGCCCGCGACAGAGCCGCCGGCATCATGGGGGCCGGGGCCACCGCCGCCATTTCCCGCGCTCTGGAGAGCGAACTGCAGAGGGTGCAGAGCCATCTGGACCAGGGAAGCTTCTCGGTCCTCGTGGAACTCAGAAGGGACCTTGCGGGAATGGTCCCCCGGTTTCCCGACTGACACTTGTCCTTTCTGAACCAGACGGCTATATTGTTGTTCATGCAGGTATGAGCCGTACAGGGGGTTTCCCCCTGTTTTCGTATCATCATGGACCGGCAGCAGGGAGATGAACATGGAAGCCGAAGGTTTAAGGGAACTTGTGGAGTCGGCCGTCGAGAAGGCCGGCCTGCTCCTGGTTGACCTTCAGCTGGTGAGGACAGGAAGAAGGGCTCTGCTAAGGGTGCTTGCGGACCGCAGGGGAAGGATCACCATCGGCGAGTGCGCCTCGCTGTCCAGGGAGATAGGGGACCTGATCGACGCACACGGGGTCATGGATGATAACTACACCCTCGAGGTAAGTTCTCCCGGGATCGGCAGACCCCTCTCCAGCAGCGTTGACTGGATCCGTTGCGAAGGGCGTACCCTGAGCGTGCGAACAGCGGATGGGGAGACCACAGGCGTACTTGATAGACGTGA
The DNA here is from genome assembly GCA_964541235.1 of uncultured bacterium. Taxonomy (GTDB): domain Bacteria; phylum Fermentibacterota; class Fermentibacteria; order Fermentibacterales; family JCC-6; genus UBA6080. The sequence continues at coordinate 27,217 of CAZIPI010000017.1, forward strand.
CGACGGTGATCTTGTCATTGAGGGAGATGTGAGGATCCCCCTCGATACCATACTTGAGGCCCGAGAAGTTATCTGACGGAAGGGACAGCGATGGCCGAGTTTGAGCGCATCGATGCACTGGCGCGCATGGTCCGGGAGATGGGTGTCAACCGGGAGATAATTCTGAGCAGCATCCATGAGGGCCTCATCAGAGCTTCCGAGAGGGAGTACGGCGAGCCCCTGGAGTTCAGGGTCAGCTGGGAGCCGGGAACCGGCGACGTGAAGATGGAAGCCCTGAAAACGGTCGTGGAGAAGGTCGAAAGGGGGATGGGTCACCTTCAGATATCCCTTCAGGCCGCCCGCAAGACGGATCCCGGGCTGGGCCTGGGTGACAAGGCTCCGGTGAAGGTGAACATCGGCGACTTCGGCCGTGCTGCCGTAGCGGTCTTCCGTCGGGAGTTCCTGACCCTTGTTCAGGCGGCGGAACGGGAGCAGGTCCTCAAGGAGTTCGAGGACAGGGTTAACTCCATCATTCCAAGATGCAAGGTCCAGCAGGTTTACAGGAACAGGATACTGGTCCAGGTCGCTGGACGGATCGAAGCCGAGGTCCCCGAGAGGGAGAGGTCCAGGGGCGAGCGCTACGAGCAGGGCGATTCCATCACGCCTGTCCTTCTGGAGATACGTCCGGCAAGGTCCACTGAACCGCAGCTGGTGCTTTCCCGTGCCACTCCCAACCTTGTCAGGAGGCTCTTCGAAAGGGAGGCCCCCGAGATCGAGGAGGGCCAGGTTGTGATAGAGCTCATCGCCCGCGAGGCAGGTGTGAGGACAAAGATCGCGGTGCGGAGCAATGACATGAGGATAGACGCCGTTGGAGCCTTCGTGGGGATGAAGGGCTCAAGGGTCCAATCGGTCATGAGGGAGCTGAACGGCGAGAGGATAGACATCATACCGTTCACCCATGACATGAAGACGCTTGCATCCAACGCCCTGACCCCGGCAAGGGTGGTGCACATCGAGAGCGGCGGCACGATTTACGACGAAACCCTGGGAAGGGACATTCCAAGGCTGATCGCGGTGGTTCCGGACGACGAACACCTGCAGGCCATCGGAAAACGGGGGCACAATGTAAGGCTCGCCGGGGAGCTGGCGGGCTGCAGGATAGACCTCAAGACCCAATCGCAGTGGGAAGAGGAGAACTACTGGGAGACCAAACTCTCCGTGGATGCCCGGGAGCTCCCTTCAGTGGGCGAGAAACTGGCTGAGCGCCTGAGGCTGCAGGGGCTGGATACCGCCGGGGCGATCCTCGAGGCGAACCATGACACCCTGCTCGGTGTTCAGGGTATCGGTCCCGTTACTCTCGCCCAGCTGCTCTCCGACGCGAAAGAGGCGGTGGAGAGCCGGGCCCGCCAGGTTGACGAAGAGAAGCGGATGAGGGAGGCTTCCAGGGTGAGTTCGCCCCCGGAAGAGGAGATCGGCGACGGGAAAGAGGGTGGTGTTCTTGACTGATCAGACCGGACAGATCCAGAAGAAGAAGAGGGTTTATGAACTGGCCCGGGAGCTGAACCTTTCCAGCGAAGCCCTGGTGAAGATCCTGACCGATCTCGGGATCGAAGCCAAGAGCCACATGAGCGCCATCGACTCCGCCCAGGAAAAGACGGTTCTCGACAGGTTCGAAGAGGAGAAGAAGGCCGCCCTCTCCAAGGCGGCCCAGAAAAAGACGGTAAAAAGACGCCGGAGGAAGAAGAAGGCCCAGGTCTCCGCCGAGACGGTGAAGACCGTGAAGTCCAACCTTGCCCAGATAGAGAGCGCCACCTCCAGGGGAGGCAAGAAGAAGAGAAGGCGCTACAAGGAGGAGAAGCAGGAGCGTCATGAGCTCCGGCAGGTGAAGCAGGAGGACGAGAAGAGGATAAGGGTTCCCGAGAACACTTCTCCCGCGGAACTTTCCGAGCAGATGGGGGTCCCTGTAAGCCGTGTGATAGCCGCATGCCTCGGCCTTGGCATGATGGTCACCGCGAACCAGAGGCTGGACATGGATGCGGTGAGCCTGCTTGCCGCCGAGTTCGGGTTCGAGGTGGAGACGGTGAAGGAGTTCGGCGCCGAAGCCCTGGAAGAGAAGCGCCTGGCCAGGGGCGGCTCAAGAAGCACCAGACCGCCCGTTGTGACCATCATGGGCCATGTTGACCACGGCAAGACTGCTCTCCTCGACAGGATCCGCTCCAGCAACATTCTTTCCACGGAATCCGGCGGTATAACCCAGCACATCGGAGCGTATGTGTCCAAGCTGGAGAACGGGAGCGTGATAACGTTCATTGATACTCCCGGTCATGAGGCGTTCACCGCCATGCGGGCCAGGGGCGCCATGATAACCGACATCGTAGTTCTTGTTGTCGCTTCCGACAGCCGGGTGATGCCCCAGACACAGGAAGCCATAGATCACGCCAAGGCGGCGGGAATACCCATAGTTGTCGCCATTACGAAGATGGACCTTGCCACAGCGAACCCCGAGTTCATAAAGCAGGACCTTGCCAACAGGGGCGTTCTTGTGGAGGAGTGGAGCGGAACGGTGCAGTGCGCCCAGGTCTCGGCGCTGACAGGAGAGGGCATAGTGGACCTTCTGGAAAAGGTCCTGCTTCAGGCGGAACTCCTTGAACTCGCCGCTGTACCCGACCGGCCTGCCAGGGGCACGGTTCTGGAGGGAAGGATGGACCCCCGCAGGGGGAGCGTGGTCAACCTGCTGATCCAGGACGGGACCCTCCATGACGGCGACTTCTTCGTGGCGGGTCAGTTCTGCGGCAGGGCCAGGGCACTGTACGACGAGAACGAGAACCAGCTGGAGTCCGTTGGTCCCGGGTATCCCGTCCAGCTACTTGGAACCCCTGGTGTCCCCGAGGCGGGCGACAGCTTCATCGTGGCCGAGAGCGAGCAGGAGGCGAGAAAGGTGGCCCTCAGGCGCCAGCTGGTGGAGAGGGAGAAGGACCTGCAGGCCAGACGCAGGGTCACACTTCAGGATTTCTGGGCCGCATCCGGCGACGAAAGGATACTCAACATCATTCTCAAGGCCGATTTCCAGGGAAGCGCCGAGGCCATCGTTGACTCACTGCAGAAACTGCACACAGATGAGGTCTCAGTGGCAGTGATACACAGCGGTACCGGAGGCATCAACGAGAGCGATGTTGACCTTGCGGTAGCCTCCAATGCGGTCATCCTGGGCTTCAGGGTCAGACCCGATGCCAGGGCCCGTGACCGGGCGGCCTCGCAGGGTGTGGAGATAAGCACCTTCAGTGTCATCTACGACATCGAGGATACTGTAAGAAAGGCTCTTTCAGGTCTGCTCAGGCCCGAGGAGAAGGAGCAGTTCCTGGGCTCGGCCGAGGTCCGCGAGACGTTCAAGGTTCCAAAGGCGGGTACGATAGCCGGCTGTTACGTCATGGCGGGTCTTATCAAGAGGAACGCCAGGATAAGGCTCGTGCGTGACGGGGTGATAGTTCATGAAGGCTCCATCTGCTCCCTCAAGCACTTCAAGGAGGACAAGAGGGACATCAGCGCCGGCTTTGAGTGCGGCATCGGCATCGCGGGCTACAGCGACATCAAGGTGGGCGACGTGATCGAGAGCTACGAGATCATTCAGATAGCCAGGGAGCTGTGAGGCTTGAATTCCCGGAAACTCGAGATCCTCTCCGGTGCCGTTCAGCGCCACGTTTCATCCATCATCGAGAGGGAGGTCTCGGACCCCAGGATAAGCGGGGTCATAGTGAACCGGGTGGTGCTGTCCAGCGACGGCTCCAGCGCACGGGTCTTCTATTCCCTCATCGGTACACCGGAAGAGGAACAGCAGTGCCGGGAAGCCATGGTCACAGCGCTTCCGTTCATCAGAAGGCGGCTCGCCTCAATGCTCGAAACAAGGACGGTCCCCTCGCTCCAGTTCATCTTCGACTCCTCCGTGAAAGAGGGTGAACAGGTGCTCAGCGCCATAAGACAGCTGGAAAGGGACAAGCCTTCGGATTGAACGGCGGAGTTTACCTTCTCGACAAGCCCCAGGGTGCCACCTCCAGGAATGCTTCGGCCGCAGTGGCGCGGTCGTGGGGATGCGCCAAGTACGGTCACTGCGGAACCCTCGACCCTGCCGCGTCTGGTGTTCTCCCGGTCATGCTGGGAAGGGCGACCCGCTTGTCCCCATACCTTACCGGAGGCTCCAAAGTGTACTCCTTCACCGTGGTCCTCGGTGTGACCACCGACACCGACGATATGGAGGGAACCACTGTCCAGACTCAGGACGCTTCAGGGATAACCGCCGGAATGGTCCGTGGCGTTCTCCCGGAAGTGACAGGGAGCTTCAGGCAGAAGGTCCCCCTCTACAGCGCCGTCAGGGTCGGGGGGGTAAGGGCATTCAAATCCGCCAGATCGGGTTTTCGACCGGACATGCCCTTCAGGGAGGTGTCGGCGGTGAACTGGGAGGTACTGGGCATGCAGGACCATTCGGTCAGGCTCAGGGTCGAGGTTTCCTCCGGGACCTACATCAGAGCCCTCGCCCGGGACCTGGGCACCCTTCTGGGAGTCGGAGGCGCCGCCACAGGAATAGTAAGGGAGCGATCGGGTCCATTCCATATCGACGAGTGCTCCGGAGAACCCCGGGATCCAGGGGCTTTGCTGACCATGGCGCAGGCGGTGAGGGATCACCCGGTGAGGGTGCTTGCCCCGGCAGAGGAAAACCCTGTACTCCATGGGAACCCTGTCAGCGGCACGGAGGAGGGGATGGTGGCCCTTGTCTCCCGGGACGGAAGGCTTCTGGCCATGGGGCGCGGAAGCGGGGGCTGCGTACGTCCGGTATGTGTTCTGGAGCAGCAGTGAGAACGGCTGTGCTTGGGGGTTTCGACGGGATACATCTCGGACACAGGCAATTGATAGAAGCTGCCGGGGATGCCCCTGCAGTCGTATGCATGGAGCCGTTGCCCAGGCAGATAATCGCCGGCCCGAAGTGGGGCAGAAGGCTCACCACTCCGGGAGAGCGCCGGAAAGCATTGCACGATATGGGAATAATGGGTATTATTCACCTGCCGTTCCACTCGGGACTGATGGCGTGTTCACCGGGCGATTTTCCACCGGTCCTGGCCCGGCTTGGCCGTTTCGACCGCATTGTGGTGGGATGGGACTTCAGGTACGGGCGTGACCGTTCAGGAAGCGTTTCGGACCTTGCCGGGTCTCTCCCGGGTGTGGAAGTGTTGGTGGTACCGCCATTCATGATAAACGGATCGCCGGTCAAAAGCCAGGGTATCCGTGATCTGGTGGAGGCCGGCATGCTCAGTGAAGCCTCCGGGCTTCTGGGGCGGTGTTACGGTTGCTTGGGCGTGGTCGCCCGGGGCAGGGGCCGGGGAAGGGCCCTGGGGTTTCCCACCATGAACGTGGCCGTTCCCGGCTGCAAGCTGCTTCCCCCTGCCGGGAGCTATGCTGTAAGTGTGGCCTTACGGGGAAAGACGTATTCGGGGGCTGCTTTCAGGCAGCCCGAAGGGAAGTGTGTTGAGGTGCACATTCCGGGGTTTCATGGTGAAACCTACGGCTGTGTTGCCGAGATCGTTTTCGCCAGGGGAATCCGCAGGCCGGAAAGGGCTCGCAGCGACTCCCACCTTGCGGAACTGATCTCAGGGGATGTCAATGCCGCGATGGAGGTAATGAAGGAATGGCAGTGACCACCGAGAAGAAGAGCGAACTGGTTGCAAGGTTCGGAAAGGATTCCCGTGATACCGGGAAGGCGGAAGTTCAGATAGCCCTGCTCACCGAGCGGATCCGTGAACTCACCGAGCATGCGAAGCTTCACCCCAAGGACCACAACTCAAAGAGGGGGCTGCTGATGCTTGTCGGACAGAGAAGAAGGCTTCTGGACTACCTCAAGGCCAGGGAGATAGAGAGATACAGGAGCATCATCGGAGAGCTGGGCCTTCGCAGATAGCTGCGAAGGCTCCCCCCGGGTCCTTTCCGGGGATTCAGGATCGGAAGAAGAGAAATGAAAACAGTTGTTGAAGAGCAGATCTGCGGAAGAAAACTGAGCCTTGAGACCGGCAGGATGGCAAAGCAGGCGGGTGGAGCTGTTTACGTTCAGTATGGAGATTCATCAGTTCTTGTGGCGGCTTGCGCTCAGCCGATGAGTTACGATCCCGGCTTCTTTCCCCTCACCATAGAGTACAGGGAGAGGAGCTACGCCGCCGGCAAGATCCCCGGAGGTTTCTTCAAGAGGGAGGGCAGGCCCAGCGAGAAGGAAGTCCTCACCGCCAGGCTCATTGACAGGCCTCTCAGGCCGCTTTTCCCGGAAGGTTTCAAGGATGAGGTCCAGGTTTACTGCCTGGTGCTCAGCTCCGATGACGAGAACGACCCGAGCCTTCTGGGAATGATCGGCTCGAGTGCCGCTCTTCTCATAAGCGACATCCCGTGGGACGGCCCGGTCTCCTCCGTCAGGGTGGGCCGTGTGGACGGCGAGATAGTGCTGAATCCCACCACCAGCCAGCTTGAGCTCTCGGACCTTGACCTTGTGGTGGCGTGCAGGGGAGACGAGGTGGTGATGCTGGAAGGAAGCTCCAGCCAGCTCTCCGAGGAGGTGATGGCAACGGCCATCCGCATGGGAGCCGCCGAAGCCTCACGTATCAACGCGCTTCAACTCAGGCTGCGCGAACTGGCCGGCAAGACCAGAAGGACCTTCCAGGCCACGGCAATGCCTGAAGGGCTTTACGAGAGGGTGTATCCCATCGTGGCCGGCGAGATCCAGAAGCACTACGGCCATGGCGGCAAGGAAGACATGTCAGGGGCGATGCAGAAGGCGATGGCCGTCCTGACCGATCCCGAGGGTGAGTTCGCCTCCGAGGCCGCCGAAAACAACTGGCAGGACCACGTGCTCAAGGCAGCCCACAAGGCGGAGAAGGATTACTACAGGAGCCGGCTCCTCGGCGACGGGGTCAGGTACGACGGCAGAAGCAGAAGCGACGTCAGGAACATCACCTGTGAGATCGGTGTTCTTCCGCGGACCCACGGATCCGCGCTTTTCACGAGGGGCGAGACCCAGGCGCTGGTTGCGGCCACACTTGGCGGCTCCCGGGATGAACAGCGGGTTGACGCACTTATGGGCGAGTACTTCAAGAGCTTCATGCTGCACTACAACTTCCCCTCCTTCAGCGTGGGCGAGGTCAAGCCCATCCGGGGGCCCGGCCGCCGAGAGATCGGCCACGGACACCTTGCGGAGACAGCCATCAAGGCCGTGATACCCGAGGACTTCAACTACACCATCAGAGTGGTGAGCGACATACTCGAGTCCAACGGGTCATCATCGCAGGCCACTGTCTGCGGCGCATCGCTGTGCCTGATGGACGCCGGTGTTCCCCTGACCGGTCATGTTGCCGGAGTGGCCCTGGGTCTTGTCACCGACGGAAGCAGGAGCATCATTCTCAGCGATATAGCCGGTGCAGAAGACCATCTGGGCGACATGGACCTGAAGATCGCCGGAACATCGAAGGGCATAACCGCCATCCAGATGGACCTCAAGGTGGAGGGGGTCAGCCAGGAACTCCTTACCGAGGCCTTCCTTCAGGCCAGGGAGAACAGGCTCCACATCCTCTCCCGAATGGCTGAGTGCATAGACAAGCCCAGGGAGGACCTGAGCCCCCACGCTCCCAGGATCATCACCATGCAGATAGACAGGGACAAGATCGGCAAGCTCATCGGTCCCGGAGGGAAGAACATCAGGGCCATAACCGAGGAGTCCGGAGCCGAGATAAACATCAACGACGACGGCATCGTGACCATACTCACCAATGACGGGAACAGGGCTAAGAAGGCCGTCAAGATGGTGGAGGCCTGCGTAGGGGTTCCCAAGGAGGGCAAGATCTACGAGGGGACCGTCAGCAGCATTCAGGCTTTCGGCGCCTTCGTGGAGATCATGCCGGGCGTTGACGGTCTTCTCCACATCAGCCAGATCTCCGACAAGAGGGTGACGGAAGTAAAGGATGTCCTCCGACGGGGTCAGCAGGTCAGGGTGAAGGTCACCAAGGTCAGGGATGACGGCAAGATAGACCTGACAATGAAGAACCTCGAGGAAAACCCGGAAGAAGAGGCCTGACACGACCATGGGGCCGGAAGTGGTCTATACCGTTCTTCCGGAAGGGCAGGGGTTGCCTGTGCCTGCACAGGCGACCCGGGGCTCATCCGGCGTTGACCTCTTCGCGGCGCTGGATTCTCCCCTGACACTTCTTCCCGGCGGACGCGCCCTTGTTCCGGCAGGGATCGCCGTCTCCATCCCTGAAGGCTTCGAGTGGCAGATCAGACCCAGAAGCGGCATCGCCCTGAACCACGGAGTGACGGTCCTCAACGCGCCCGGAACCGTTGACTCGGACTACCGTGGGCCCATCGGCGTCATTCTGGTCAACCTGGGACATGAACCCTTCGTGATACGCAGGGGCGACAGGATCGCTCAAGCCGTTCTGGCGAGGGTGGATGTTCCCCGTTTCAGCCCGGCGGATTCACTTCCGGCATCCGAGAGGGGGCACGGTGGTTTCGGTCACACCGGGATTTAGGGCCGGGATCCTGTGCCTTGGGGTTCTCACCGCAGGGTGCGCCTACAGCTTCCGGGGAAGCCTGCCTCCAGGTCTGAGGACCGTCGAGATAGTTCAGTTCAGGAGTTCTGTGGCCGAGTACGGGCTCGAGACAGAGTTGACCTCTGCGGTCACCGAAGGCATTGTAACCGATGGAAGGCTTTCGGTGGCAACAGGCGATCCCGATTCAAGGATCTCCGGCAGGGTGACAGCCTTCACCCGCAGCGCCGAGGAATACACCAGCGGCGAGCAAGTCCAGAGGTATCGGCTCGAACTGCGTGTTGAGATAAAGATGGAGGACCTTCGCACCGGAGATCCCCTGATCCAGAACGAGACCGTGGGCGACTGGATACTCTACGACCCGGGTTCGGAAACCCTGGTCCAGGCCAGGGATAGGCTTGTACGTGAAACCGCCGCAGAGATAGTAAGGAAATGTCTGTCCGGATGGTAAGGGGGGTTCTGTGAATCGTTACGGCGCCGTGAAAATGGGATGCCTGCTCTGGATCGCGGCGATCCTGATGGTGATACTATGGGGATGGAAGCTCATGGATTTCTACATTCTCGGTCCAGCGGCGGTCAAGAAGGTCATGAACGATACCTGGAGCGAGGTGAACGCCTTCACCCAGACCCCCGCAAAGCAGGCCGAGTTCCTGTCCATATGGGGCAGCTGGAAGCGGGAACAGAGCATACCCTTCGAGTACACCGGGTTCATCGGCGATTCTTTCGTGGTCAAATGGTCCGACACCCTCCCGGTTCCCGTGTTTCCCGACATCACCCACTCATTCCGCCTCGCCAGGATAGTCCGCTGAGATGTCTCTTTCAGGGGACTGGAGGGAAAGGCACCCCCGAAGGCGCTCCGGAGGCAGAGTGTTCTTCTACATCGTCCTTCTTGCAGTGACGGTGCTGCTCATGCTCAAGGCCGGGGATATCTCAAGCGGTTTCACCGGGATATTCCTTCAGCAGCCCGCTGGTGAACCGGAATGATATTCGACGCCCACTGCGACACCATGGTGAAGGCATCCAGCCCGAAAGACTTCCTGAAGGGCGGGGGCTCCTGTCAGATCGATCTTCCGGGGCTTCAGGCCGCCGGGGTAACCAACCTGGTGACGGCTGTCTGCGTGGAGCCGTACCCCGACAGGCTTGAGAGCCTGTGGGAGCACGGAGTCCGCAACTACCAGGAGTCGGTGGGGCTTTCGGGCTCCACGAGGCTGCATTTCGCCCTTGAGGGCTGCCTTCCCCTGCATCTCGGGTATCATCTGCCCGTGAAGCCCCTGGTGGCCAGCCTGACCTGGAACGGAGACAACCCGTACGGGTCCGGGATCGGAGGCGCCGGGGGACTCACTACCGAAGGGTTTACCCTTGCCCGCCGGCTTCACCGCTCAGGAACCCGCCTCGACGTATCGCATCTCAACGACACTTCCCGGCGCGACCTTCTGTCACTGGGGCTCCCTGTCTGCGCCACGCACTGCAACGCAAGGAAGATATGCGGCTCGCCGCGCAACCTTCCCGACGCCGATCTGAAGGAGATAGCAGGCAGCGGGGGAGTGATAGGGATAACGCTGGTACCCGCCTTTCTCGGTGATGAAGGAACCGCCGTGTCCGTTTCCGACGTGGTGAGGCACATCCTTCATGTGGCCGATGTGGCAGGGATCGGTTCGGTTGGTCTGGGCTCTGATTTCGACGGCATCGCCATGCTTCCCGGGGGTATCAGCGGTGTCAGGGACCTGCCTGTGATACTCCATGAGCTGGAGAAGGCCGGTCTGTCCCGAGAGGAAACAGGGAAGGTTGCCTCGGGCAACTGGGAACGGTTCTTTTTCCGTAACGGAGGTCACCCTTGAAATTCGCCGCCCTTCTGCTGATACCCATGACCCTTGCTGCCCAGACACCGTTGGAGTTCGGCATAGTTGACGACCTGATAAGGGGGGAACCCTACATCAGCCCGTTGAGCATAAAGATCGTCCAGGGGCAACCGGCCCCGGGTAACGCCACCCTCCGGATGGCCGTGAGGGCCGGCGTTGTTTTCAGCGACGAAGGGAGCTTCCTCTTCGTGGACTCACTGGCGGGGGAAGTGAACCTGCTGGGAAGGGCGGACTACCGCGGAATGATATCCGACGAACCGGTGAGACGGCTCTTCAACGTTGCACGAAGCAACATGAGAACCCATGGATCATCGGGCATCACCCATTTCGAGATAGACTTCGTGACCCCCGACGACATGGGATGGCTTTCGGTGAGGGTCCCGCTGACCGCAGTGGACAGCCTTCTTGCGGGGACCATGCCCTCTTTCCAGTTCTGGAACGGCGTTTCCATCATCCAGGTCCAGGTGGGCATGGCGGAATTCCCTCTCAGGATGGGCTGTTTCGATCCGACCCAGGTACCCGAGGCGAGGCGGTTGGAGGTCATGCAGCTGGCCGAGCCCGCAGGTTCCCACGCGTGGAAATCGCTTCTGCTGCCCGGCTGGGGCCAGTACTCCGCCGGGAGGGGCCTTCCTTTGGTGAACCTTCTTGCTGAAGCCGGAGGCATTGCCCTGCTGGTGCTGAGCGATGATTATTCCGAAGTTGGCATAGGCGTGCTGGTGCTGAATCACCTGATCAGCTTCACTGACCTGCTCTGAAGGCTGCTGGAGGACTCATGAGGGATTTTTCCTGCTTCACTGTGCTGGTCGGCCTGGTCTTCTGGGGGCTTGCCTTCTTCCACGGTCCGGCCAGCGGTTTCTGGAAGCTCGGCAAACCAGGGCTTTTCCTGCTCTGCCTGGCTGTGGTGTTCTATCTTGTTGACTACCTTATCCCTTCCAGAAGACCCAGGAGAAAGCACAAGGTCCGCAGCGAGACCGCAAGGAAGTGCACTGTCTGCGGAAAACCGGCCCTCAGCGGCAGCCAGTTCTGCAGCTATCATGCCAAGTACGGACCCGACAGCGAAATGCGGTAGGACCACGGGGAAGGGCCTGCGTCTCGCCGTAGTTCTTCTTCTCCTGCTGGTGGCCGGACTGCTGGCCAGACTTTCCACTCCCTCCCCGGTGGAATCCAGAAGGACCTTTCCCGCGCTGGGCACTTTCGCCAGCATCGTGCTGGTGACGGACCGAGATGCCGACCCGGAAGCCCTTTTCAGGGGTGCCGATTCGCTTCTGAGGCAGATAGAGCTTGAGACCGGCCGTTTTCCGGGGCAGGGTGCCGCACTTCTGAACCAGAAGGGCGCGGAAGCCCTTTCCGGCCTGCCCCCGCACCTGCTGCGGGTACTGGCGGTGAGCGACAGCGTGCGTTCGGCCACCGGCGGCCTGTTCGATCCAACCTCCGGGGCCCTGGTGGAAGCCTGGGGTTTCCCCCACGAACCTGGCTACCCGGGGGAGGAGGAGATCGGGAGGGCCCTGAGCGTAACCGGATGGGATCTTCTTACGTTCAGGAACGATTCGGTCATCCTTCCCCCTGGTATGAAGCTCGATTTCGGGGCGGTAGCCAAGGGATACGCCGTGGACAGGGTGTTCGAGTACCTTTCAGAAAGAGGTGTGAGGGCGTGCCTGGTGGAGGTGGGCGGCGAGGTTCGTTGCGGCGGTGACAGGTCCTGGAGGATAGCGGTGAGGAATCCCAGGGGGCAGGGTTATGCGGCGGTTTTCAGCATGGACTCCGGAGCCCTGGCAACAAGCGGGGACTACGAGTGCTTCGTGATGCACCAGGGCGTACGTTACAGCCATCTGATAGACCCCTTCACGGGCTTTCCGGGAACAGGCGCAGCATCCGCAACGGTACATGCCTCAACATGCGCACGGGCTGACGCCTTCGCCACGGCCGCCGCCATAGGAGGGCCGGAATCAGTCCGGGGGTTTGACCTTGCCGGGGTTCATGGCATACTGCTCCTGCTGGAGCAGGAAGACGGGGAGGTTACCGCATGGAGCACGGGCGTTCTCCCGAATACGTTCTGAACCTGGACAGCGGCCCCCGATGCCTTGTCTGCCCTCATGAGTGCATCTGGAACGGCGGCAATCCCGCCGGGCTCTGCCGGGTGAGGGGGGCTGACCTGTCCGGGTACGGGCAATGCATCGGCATGGCCGTGGACCCGGTGGAAAAGAAGCCCCTTGCAATGTACAGGCCCGGATCTGTGGTCCTCTCGACCGGGCCGCCGGGCTGCAACCTGTCCTGCCTCCATTGTCAGAACTGGCAGAGCTCCCAGGGCACACCTCCAACCAGGTACGTGCCGCCCGCCGAGCTGGCCGCCCTGGCCACAGAGAGCAGCCACGGGCTGGCCTTCACATACACCGAGCCCGTGGTCTGGTACGAGTACGTGATGGACACAGCTCCGCTGGTGAGGGCCAGGGGGGGGTTCAATGTGATGGTGAGCAACGGCTTTGTGAACCCCGACCCTCTCCGCGACATGCTTGCGGTCACAGACGCCTGGAATGTTGACCTGAAGGCCTGGCGGGGGGACTTCTACAGGAGGAACTGCAACGGCGCCATCGAACCGGTCCTGAACACGCTGAAGACGGTGGCAGCCTCCGGGGTCCACCTCGAGATCACCTTCCTTCTCATACCCTTCGAGAATGACCGCGAGGCGGACTGGGTGCAGGCCGCCGAGTGGATCGCAGGGAACTGCGGTTCTGAAACCCCTCTTCACGTCTCCCGCTACTTTCCGAGGTACAGGATGGCTCACCCGGCGACTCCCGTAGAGGACGTCCTGAAGGCGGCGGCGGTCTTCCGGAAACATCTGGACAACGTGTTCACGGGGAACGTCTGACGTGCCGGTGCTCAAGCCCGGTGACGCCATCCCGGCACTGGCGGCATTGGGGATTGCCCTTGCGGTGCGAGGCCCCCTTGCCGCAGGCATTCCGGCGGAGCTTCTTCTCGTGACTCCGGAAGGAAGTTCCATACTGGCTCTTTCCTGTGACACGCTGATGGAGGTTCAGGTGCGGGACGGAACGCTTCTGGTACAGATCGAAGGCGGGATGGCAAGGATAGTTTCGTCGCCCTGCCCCAGGGGGACGTGCGTCGAGACTGGGTGGATCGGGAAACCTGGTCGGACCGCCGTCTGCATGCCTGAAGGAGTGTTCATCCAGGTTCTGGGAGAAAGGGAAGTACCGGACGCCGTCACATACTGACGGCATCCGGCGGAAGTTCTAGTTACCGCAGCCCCCGTGGCATCCCTGGCAGCCTCCGGTGGAGGGCTCCTCATCAACGGGAGCGGGGTGCCCGCAGTCATGGGTGCAGGAATGGTCTTCACACTGGCATTCCGAACCGGATCCGCACGAGCACTCTTCATCCCCGCACCGGCATCCGGTTTCCGTCCCGCAGGTGCACTCATGATCGGGGTGGTCCTGATGGCTTCCGGCGGATGCGGCTCCGGCAACGAGAACAGCCAGAGCGATCAGCAGCGTTGTCTTTTTCTTCATTGGTCCTCCGGGTTGTTTCAGCGGCAGGGATGATCCTCTTGCCGTTCGCCGTGGCACTCCCTGATCTGTTCTTCCGAGCACTCCCCCGGCTTCGTCTTCAGTTTTTCAGGGTTCTGGCAGCAGCATTGGTCCTTGTCACACACGGGTCATCTCCCTTCGAAGCGTGTAAGTACATACGCATATACTTTAGCTAAGGGAGGAAAACATGTCAAGGGTTGTCCGTCAGGCTTAACGATAATCACTCTTGCTTTTCATGCATGCACGGCGAATATTGAAATGCTCTCGGGTACACTTCCGTAACCGGGTTGGAAAGATTTCATGAAATGAAGGGAGCCGACTCTGATGACGGGATTGAAGGCAATACTTGGCCAGCTTGTGGAAGTTGCCGGTGTAAACGTGGCGGTATGCGTAGGTCGTGACGGATTCGTCATAGACGCCGCCTCAACCCAGAACGCCGACACCGACGCCATAGGCGCCATGGTATCCACCGGCATGGGTTCCGCGGAGAGCGTGGGCCGCGAGCTTGGTCTGGCCGAGATGGACCAGGCCATGATGGAGTACCAGGGCGGCATAGTGATGATGACGGCCCTGGGCCGCGAGGCCCTTCTTGCCGTGGTCGCAGGCAAGGACGCCAACCTGGGCAACGTGAGGCTTCAGGTCCGCCGCCGTGTTCCCGAGCTGGAGAAGGCGCTGGGCTAGTTCCGGAACTGCCTGTTTCTGAAGGGAGTTGCCTTTGACTGTACAGAGCTTCACCCACGGCGAAGAGGTTGGCAAGGTTCTCGAGGGCCTGGTGCTTGAGACCCAGTCGGTCACCGCGCTTCTCATAAGCCGGGAGGGGATATGCCTCAGCAAGGCCGGTCTCACCGAGAGCCTCAACTCAACGGCCCTGGCCGCCCTCGTGGCCGGGATGTTCGCGGCAACCCGGGAAGTGGCCAACATAGTTGGAGAGGAGCACTTCTCGATACTCCTTCAGCAGGGCGAGAAGCGGAACATACACATCTCCCTTATCGGAGACCGCTCGATGCTGGTGGTGGTGTTCGAGGACAACAGCAGGATCGGTCTGGTCCGGATGGCCACCAGGCGTTCCTCAACGGAGCTTTACGCCATCATGAACAGGAAGCCCGACAGTTCAGCGGCGGTGGCCCGCGAGAGCCTCTCGATGCCGGCTTTCCGGGAGTACGCCATGAACCTGGTGGACCAGATATTCAGCGTAGGCGGATCGGACAGAGATGGCACTCACCGGAACCCTTAGGGACGTCGCTATCGTCTCGCTGCTGCAGTTCCCCAACACAGGGAAGCGTAGCGGCCATATCCAGGTGGAATCCCGCGGCAGGAAGGCCAGTTTCTACTACGATGCTGGAAGACTTGTCCATGCCGTTCTGGGTCATGTGACCGGCGAGGAGGTCCTGGTGGAGGTGGTGGACTGGACCGACGGCGACTTCACATTCGACCCCGGAGTGGAGCCTCCCGAGGCAACCATAGAGAAGGACCTCCACAGGTGCATCATGTGGGCGCTCAAGGAACGTGACGAAAGAAAGAAGAGCGTGGAGGAGAAGAAGGGGCCCGATGCAGAGGTTCCCCGCTCGCAGGAACTTGAGAAGCTTGTTTCCGGCTCGGAGAACTTCGTGTACGCATCCATTATCGATTCCGGCGGAACCGTTCTTTGCAGCTCGAGCCTTCCCGGAGAGGCCGGTGACACCATTGCCGGGCTTCAGACGGCGGTATCCTCGCTTCTCGCCCGGTATCCTGACCGGATACCCAGAAGGATCATCGTGGATGATGAGAGGTTTTCCATGATCACGGAAGCGATCTCCGAAGACAGGGTGCTTCTGGCTGTGGCTGAACCGGGCACGAGAATGGGTCTCCTGCCCATCGCGGTAGCCAAGTTCGCCGAGGTATTGAGAAGGGCGCCCTGAATCACGGACAGGCCATGGAGAAGAACAAGATACAAAGACTGGACTTCGCCGAGTTCATGAGGATATGCTCCGACGCCGGGCTTCTGGACGCCGAGACATCGAAGCGCATCTGCGAGTTCGCCAGAGTGCTGGGCGGGGTGGGCAGTCTTCCCTATGTGCAGCCGAAGAACCTGGAGGACTACAACGACTACCAGGAGGTGCTTCAGGCGGCATATCCCGATGAAATGACGTTCGCAAGCTTTGTCACCACCGATGACAACTTCTATCCGGTGGAGATCGCCCGAACGGTCTCACTTGTCCCCAGGATATGGAAGAGCATCACTCCCGTGATGATCCACGCTTCCTACGGGCTGGGGAAGACACACCTGCTGACGGCCATGGCCAAGGCCTCCAACATGAAGACCATGCTCATAAACACCGTTGACCTGCACATCGAGTTCCGGAACTGCAGCAACGCCCAGAGGGAGCGACAGCTCAGGGAGTGGCTGTCGGGCCATGAGCTGCTCCTTCTGGACGACATTCAATTCTGCCAGGGCGACCTCGCCTTCCAGAGGTTCCTGCTGGCGCTCCTGAACAGGATGCCGCGGGAAACCCACGGGCTCGTTACCGCATCGGATGAAACCCTTTCGCAGCTCGTGGGGCTGGATGAGTCATTCTTCTCCCGGCTGACTTCAGGCCTTGTAATAGAGCTGCCGATGGTTGACCACGAGGGAAGGAAGAAGATACTCGAGAACCTCTTCTCGCACTCGGGCATACCTTTGCCTCCCGACGACATCACCAGCTACATAGCCGCCACCTTCGACTCGAACATCAGGCAGCTCAAGGCCGCGGGCAGGATGGTCCTGGCAAAGATGCTGGGCCCCACCAAACTGGTCACCATTGACTCCATCTCCGACATGCTCGCCTCGCTGAAGAAGGGCGCCGCTCCGGGCAAGAAGGAGTTCAGGGCTTCCATGGCCGGGATCATCACCGAGCACAGGGAACCGCCTCCGCCCTTTATCGTGGTGGACATAGAGGGAGAGGGCTCATCGGCGAAGGAGCCGCCTGTTCCCCAGAAGCGCGAGGCGCCTGACACCAAGGCGGCCGACTCCAGGAAGTACAGGGAGATGGTGGCTTCCGCGGAGACCGTTGACCGGCAGATCAGCACCCTTACAATGGCGATAAGCGACAGAATGGAATATCTGAGAAGACAGAACGCCAGCGCTTCCGAGATAGGAAAGCTCGAGAAGGCCCTGGAACACCTTCTGAAAAGCGACCTGGAAGGCGCCATGAAGGCCCTGGCGTCTGGTGGCGCGGGGAAAACACCGGGATGATCCCGTGAAGAGAGGAGTCTTGTTTGGGAAATACTGCTTCCGTTAGTGAAATAACAATATATTTATACGACAAAATGTCATATCTTTCCTCACACCCGGAGGCTTTCCCGAGGTTCTGACAGGGCGCTCATGCAATGACTTCTGATGGGCAGGGCCGGCATGGAGTCTTGCCGGTGCTGGACAGGGACTGCTTCGAAACCTGAATGGAAGGCGGACTGGTGAAGTGCGGCCTCCTCGTGGTGAGATAGGCCGCAGACAACGGAGTAAGGTCGATACAGGCAACAACCGGACAGAAAGGAACAGGGCATGCCGGAAGACGCAACGAAGAAAATGATGTACAGGTGGCTCACCGGGTCGGTTTACGCAGCCATCAAGCTGGTCGGCAACAGGACAATGAAGGTTTTCACCAGGGGAATGAGCATGGTCTTCGTGAACACCGTGAACAGGGAGTACGGAGAACCGCTGACTGATGGAATGGCGGCCGGCGAAGTGGTGAATGGATACAAGGACCTCGAGGTGCTCTCGGCGCAGACCGAGAACGGCTCCATCGAGAACGAGACAGGTGAGGGCGAGATCAGACTGGTGTTCAAGGGCTGTGTTTACGCAGGGCTCTGCAATGACCTTCTCCCGTCGCTGACCGGAACCGGGGAGTTCACCGAGAAGACCATACCATGCCTCAGGTGCAGCAACTATTCCGCTGCACTTGCGCTCTTCAATAGATCCCGCTGGCCTTACCAACTGGTCCAGTACGCACCTGGCGCCAGATGCACCGGTGTTCTCAAGAAGCTGTAGTTAACCCGGGAGGTTGATGTGTCTCATGACAACATGGTGAAAGCCTATCTTGAAACCATGGGTTTCGATCCTGACAGGTCCACGCTCACCATCGGCGGATCGAATGTGGCTTTCCACTGCGACAAGTTCAATACCAGGATCCTCAAGAACATCGAGGATGTCATGGGTTACGATGAAGGTTCGGCACTGCTCAAGGGCTGGGCGATGAAGACTTCCTACAGGGAGTTGAAGAAGTTCCTCCTGGAAGGTCCCGGAGCCGTTCTTTTCTCGGCTCTTGATCCCAGGGGAAGAATGGAAGCGCAGTTCGAGCTGTTCAAGGTGCTGGCGTATGGGGCCGTAAGCATCGAATCCCTCTCCGAGGAAGGGGGCACCTTCCGCTCAGGAACATCATATCTGGCAGAGGGCTGGCTTGAGAACAAGAGCGCCTGGGGCTGGGAACTCCGCCAGGGTCCGGCCTGTCATGACATGTGCGGTCATATTGCGGCAGCCATGAGCCTCGCGTACGGAAAACCAGAGGGTTCCTACAAGGTCAGGGAAACAAGCTGCCGGACCGTTGGAGCCGATCAGTGCGTCTTCGAAGCAGAGGGAGCGTAGAGCCATGGCTGTTGATGAAAGGACCATACAGAACGGCATTCTTGGCATGGGTCTTCGAGGTGACCCGGATACGGGCATTCTCAGAGGTTTCGGCGTCATTCTCGCCATAAACAGCGTGGACTACCTGGTCGAAAGGGAACTTGACTTCATCAGGGCTTTCCCGGAAGCGGAGAGAATGGCTGAGAACGCCCTTGTGGACGCAGCCCAATGGTGCGCCAATGCAACTTTCGGCGGCATGATGAAATCTCCGGAATGGGCCGGCCTCATCGCTCCCATGGTGTCCTCGAAGAAGGACACCATCGAAGCGCTCCACGCGGTGCAGAACACCCTTGGCTGGGGCAGGATAATCGGTTACGAGCTGGACGAAAAGAACCTTACCTACACCATGAGGGTGAAACACTCCTACTACATCGAACCCTATCTGGAAAGGCACGGCAAGTCCGAAAGAGCACGATGCTACATGTGGCTCGGTGTGGCTGCGGGCAACATGGACCTTGTCTTCGGGACGAAGGTCCACAGCTTCGAGGGCCAGGAAGTGAAGTGCGAAGCCATGGGTGACGATGTCTGCGAGTTCAAGGTAAGGCAGAAGCGATCCCTGTTCGATCTCATGTGAGACAGGCCTGTCCGCCCCGGCTCTTCCGAGCCGGGGCGGACCACCGAGGATGCCATGACAGGTGAATCCCGTGCTTTCCGAGCCTCGTTTCCCTCCCTCAACGGTGGGGGAGTTTATCTTGACAGCGCAGCCAAGACACTTACATGTGCTCCGGCCCTGGATCTCATGAGCTTGTATTACTCGTCTCTCGATGTTAACATTGATAGAGGCGTCTATAGGAGATCCATTGAAGCCTCGGTTCTCGTGGAAGAGGCCAGGATCGAAGTGGCATCCATGATAGGGGTGACACCGGAGAGGCTTCTGTTCCTTCCCTCCACGACCTGGGCCATCAACACGGTGGCCATTGGCATCCCGTGGCGGAGTGGAGACCGGGTCGCAACCACTGCGCTGGAGCATCACTCGAACTTCCTGCCCTGGATAGGCCTGAGAAAACTCGGAGTGGCCGTTGAAGTGATCCAGCCTGATCCGGAGGGCTTCATCGACCCGGACCGGTTAGCCGAGTCCGCAAGGGGAGCCAGAGTGGTGGCGTTCACCCACGCATCGAATGCGATCGGCACCCTTCAGGACATCCAGGCCCTTACTTCGGCGGCAAGACGCGAGGGAGCCCTTGTCGTTATTGACGGCGCTCAGGGAGCATCACATGAGATCGCTGACATCGGTGCACTGGATCCGGATGCCTATGCGTTCTCGGGGCACAAGTGCTTCGGCCCTGCAGGCATAGGAGCGCTCTACCTGTCTGAGAGACTGGCCGGCATCCTCGAACCCCGCATGCTTGGCGGCGGTTCCGCACGAGACTCCTCACCGGAAGGTTTCATCCTGAAGGACGAGCCTTTCTCTGCCCGGTTCGAACCCGGAACCCCCAACATTCCGGGAATGATCGGGTTCGGGGCTGCCGCCGCCTTCAGAAAGTCATTCTTGCCGCCCGGTCTCATTGAGGAGACCCGGACCCTGCTTGCCCGCCTTCTGAACGGACTTGGCTCGATACCGACGGTGAAGGTGTTCGGCCCATCTGGAACAACCGGCAGGATCCCTCTTGTCTCTTTCAGGGTGGAAGGGTACTCCCCGCACCGACTGGGAAGCCTGCTCTGCCAGAACCACGGGATCATGGTCAGGACCGGTAATCACTGCGCTCCGACCCTCTGGAGGGATGTTATTGGAAGACCGGAAGGCGCCGTCAGGGCATCCCTGCATGCCTACAATACTCAAGAGGACGTTACAGCTCTTCTGACCGCGCTGAATGACCTTGGCAAAGGGCGTTGAGCACCGTGAACTCCACCCCCGGCTCCTGTGATGGGCTCGCGGTGCTCGAACTCTGTTCGTACGGGGACTCCGGCGATTTCCAGGTGCTCCCCAGGAAGGCACTGGACATGGCGCTGAACGTCATCCAGGAACGTATTGCGGCGTCCGGCGGCAAGGCGGTTCTGTCGGATGGTGTCCTTCTTGCTGAGACCCGGGGCACACATATCTCCCTCTACAGCGACGGGCGGGCGGTTCTGGAACATGTAGCCCCGTGTTCAAGGCAGACGGCGCTGGAACTGTACATGTTTGTTCTGGGTAACGGACCCGGATAATGTGCCACCTTGCCGGACCTCCGAAGCAGGTACCGGTCTTGTACCCGGAGACCCGTTCAGCGGGTTCCTCCACAATGAAATGATCGCCTTTGAGGATCGGAGGAAAAATGTCGAAGTACGTCATGTGTCCGGATGAGTTCGAGCCCCTTTTCCAGATGGCCGAGGACATTCTCGTCCCCGTGTTCGAAGACAGGCAGTGGGATCCTGACCGGGGGTCCACACTGGTCACGGGTGAACGCTATGTGATGTACCGGGGAGCCTCCATGGCCGTTGCCCTTAAGTCCCAGCTGGATCAGGTTCTGGGCTCCGGAGCGGGAACGGTCATCTACCAGTTCGGGAAGGAATGCGGGAGCGCTGACGCGCTGTTCTACTTCAAGAAGCTCGGGGTTCAGGACCCCGCCTTGAGGCTTGCGCTGGGACCGGTGGGATTTGCCCTGGGGGGGTACGCCGTGGTGAAGATACTGCCCGATAGTGCACCGGCGCCCAACGACGATTACATTCTGGTTTACGACCATCCGAACTCCTATGAGGCCGAGGCCCACATGGCCACCGGCGTTGTCTCCCGCACTCCCGTTGACTTCCTTAACGCAGGCTACTCAGCCGGGTGGTGCTCGGAAGCATTCGGGATCAAGCTTGACGCCAAGGAGATAACCTGCCTGGCCATGGGTGATCCGCAGTGCAGGTTCGTCATGGCCCCCCCCTCGAGGCTCAGGGAGAGGGTTCAGGAGATATCGGCGAAGTACTCTGTCAGGTGAGTCCTCATAGCACGAGGGTGTGCTGCCATGCATGAACCTGCAGCGTCCCCGGGTGTTCTTGCTGTTTTGAAGATGAATGGTTATAGAAGGCTTTGCTGAAACGCTTAACTTGAAAGGAGACAATAGTATGACTGGTTTGAAGGCTATACTTGGCCAGCTTGTGGAAGTTGCCGGTGTAAACGTGGCGGTATGCGTAGGTCGTGACGGATTCGTCATAGACGCCGCCTCAACCCAGAACGCCGACACCGACGCCATAGGCGCCATGGTATCCACCGGCATGGGTTCCGCGGAGAGCGTGGGCCGCGAGCTTGGTCTGGCCGAGATGGACCAGGCCATGATGGAGTACCAGGGCGGCATAGTGATGATGACGGCCCTGGGCCGCGAGGCCCTTCTTGCCGTGGTCGCAGGCAAGGACGCCAACCTGGGCAACGTGAGGCTTCAGGTCCGCCGCCGTGTTCCCGAGCTGGAGAAGGCGCTGGGCTAGCGGATTGCTTTTCCTGGGGGAGCGTATCCTGATGGAGAAGAGCTTCGCCCGCCGTTGCAGGGCCGGCAGTGCTACCGCTGCTCCGGCGGTACCCGGGAACACGGGGAATGCAACGGCTTCTCCTTGCCGGCACTTCACCGAGGGAGGAGACCGTGATGCCCCATCTTGATCTTGACCAGAGGCTGGTCACTTTCAAGATCGTTTACAGCGGACCCGGCTTCAGCGGAAAGACCACCAACCTGAAGTTCGTACACAGGGCCCTGGCCGAGAAGTACAAGGGCGAGATGCTGGAGCTGGACACCGATGAGGAGAGAACCCTCTTCTTCGATTTCTTTCCGGTCTTCCTGGGGGACATCGACGGCTTCTCCCTCAGGTTCCACCTGTACACGATACCCGGCCAGGTGTATTACGAGGCAAGCCGCAAGATCATCCTTCAGGGAGCCGACGGGGTCGTCTTCGTGGCGGACTCCACCGAGGAGAGGCTTGAAGAGAACATTGAGAGCTTCCTGATGATGCAGCGGAACCTGACGGAGGAGAACGGAGACATAAGCCAGTTCCCGCTGGTGCTTCAGTACAACAAGAGGGACGTCGAGCCCAGGCTCGAGGTGGGATGCATGGAGAGACACCTGAAGATCGGCCGCGAGATACCGGTCACCGAATCCATCGCCACCACGGGCCAGGGCGTGATGAACACCCTGAACCTGGTTAGCAAGGAGGTTATCAGGCGCTTCAGGGTGTGACGGCGAACGGAGAGGCATGTCCGGAAGAACTCCAGTAAAAGCCGATTACCCTTCGTGGCACCACACAGCACAACAGTACTTCCCCCGCTGCACGCGGGGATCAGGGAAACATGGATTCGAGGCAGGCCCCCCAGGGGTCTGCCTTTTTCTGTTCATTACCAAGATGTTCCAGTAAGGAGGCAGATATGCAAGCGGAACTGGACAAACTTCACGGAGTCGCGTTTCTCCTTGGATCACTGGCCCACGCCTCCGAGAAGAACCTGGGCCAGAGCAGCCTTTCCATCTGCATGCTGGCGGGAAAGAAGTTCGGTAAGGAGGCGGTGGAAGGCACCGAGCAGACCGATGATCCGGCAAGGGCGGTGGAGATCCTTCGAAAGGCCCTGGAGAAGCAGGGCATTCACTGGGACTTCGAACCCTTCCAGGGAGATGACGACTCCCCGATGAAGGAGCGCGACGGCAAGAAGGTGATGCGGCTGGTGTTCAGGACGTGCATGGTGAGGAACGCGCTGTTCCGGTACGCGCACCCTCAGAAGCAGTCCCTTTGCTACATGGCCCACGGTGTCTTCGCCGGCGCCATGGAGAAGGTCATGCCCGGCAAGACGGTTCACCTCGAGATCCTTCATGCAGGGCCGAACGCCTGCCTCAAGGAGATGATTCTGGAGGATGAGAAATGAAGGCAAGGATCTCCACTGAATGGCTTTCCGGTTGCTCCGGGTGCCATGTGGCAATGGTGGACCTTCACGAGAAGCTCCTGAACCTGGTTGACGATGTGGAGTTCGTGAGGATCCCGGTGCTCATGGATGAGAAGGGATACCCCGAAGCCGATGTTGGCATCGTCGAGGGCGCCGTTCGAAGCATCCATGACAGGGAGGCGCTTCTGAAGATGCGCAAGAGCGTGAAGACCCTGATTGCCTTCGGAACCTGCGCTTCCTACGGCGGGCCTTCGGGCATCGGATGGCTGCACGGCAAGAAGACGATACTGGACAAAGTGTATGGCGGGCTTCCCACCACGGGTCCCAACGAGAAGGCGCCCACCGGGGTTCCCGAGCTTGAGGAGAGCGTGGTGCCCATTGATGAGGTTGTGAAGGTGGACTTCCAGCTCCCCGGCTGCCCTCCCCATCCGTACCACATCGCCCTGGCCATAAGAACGCTTCTGGGAGCATCGGGACCGGCCCTTGAAGCCAGGCCGGTCTGTTCGCAGTGCGAGAGGAAGATGGAGAAGAGGACGGGAGTAACCCTCCAGAAAGGCTCGGTCTCCGCCCCGGAGAAGGACGTGTGCCTTCTGAGCCAGGGTGTTGTGTGCCTGGGTTCCGTGACGCTCAACCGCTGCCAGGCCCAGTGCCCCAACAGGGGTGTTGCCTGCGCCGGCTGTGCCGGCCCTTCCCCGGCCATAATCATCGAGCCCCAGCTTGACATCAGGACCATGGTTGCAAGACGGATGGGTCTTCTGACCGGGATACCGGAAGACGAGATTCGGCAGTACATCGAGGAGGAGGCGAAAACATTCTATTCCTACGCGCTTTCATCACCAGTGATGTACAGGAAGCCAACGGTGGAGATAAGGGAGTGGACGGACGCCCGGTCCTCAGGCGGCGGGAAAGGGATCTGACATGAAGAGCATGGTGATAAACCCGGTTACCAGGATCGAGGGGCACGCCACGATAACCCTCGACATTGACGATGGCGGGAAGGTGAGCCGCGGGCATCTGAAGGTGCTTGAGATCAGGGGGTTCGAGAAGCTTCTGGAGGGCATGGAACTCATGAAGATGCCCCTGATCACCGGCAGGATATGCGGAGTCTGCCCTGCCGCACACCATCTGGCCTCGGTGGCGGCCATCGAGAACGGCCTGGGAGTGAAGATCCCCGAAACGGCGGCCAGGCTCAGGGAACTGATGTACGCAGGCCACATCCTTCACTCACACGCCCTGAGCACGTTCGTTCTCTCCGGACCCGACATCATGGAGGGGCTGGATGCCCTCCCGAAGGACAGGAACGTGTTCAACCTGCTGCGCCTTCAGCCTGAACTCGTGCGAAAGGTCCTGCGGCTCAGAAGCATAGGGCAGAAGATAGTCGAGATTGTCGGGGGAAGGGGGGTGCACCCAGTAACCTTCATTCCAGGGGGAATCGCATCCGCTCCATCGCCGGAGGAGATGGCATCCATGGCCTCATGGGGCGCGGAAGCCCTTGAACTGGTGGACGAGCTTTCCGGTGTCCTCTTCGGAAGGCTGTCGGCCATGGGCGAAGTGCGGGAAGCCATGTCAATGCCGTTCAAGTCGGTGGCCCTTTCCAACGGCGGGAAGGTCTCCTTCACCGATTCTCCGTGCGTGGTCATGGATGGAAGCGGCAAGGTTGAGGGCTCCTTCACTGCAGGGGAGTACGCCGACCACCTGGTGGAACACACCATGGAAGGCTCGTACATGAAGTCGGTCAGGCTCTCGAAGGGCGACGATGTCTTCTTCGTCGGTCCGCTTGCCAGGCTGAACATCAACAGCGGGTTCTCCACCCCCAAGGCCTCCCAGCTCCTTGCGGGCTACCGCGACAGGGGATTCCCCAGGACATCCGCCCTTGACAGCATCGAGGCAAGACTTGTGGAAATGGTCCACTGCGCCGAGGTCATAGGCATCAACTCCTCCCAGCCCCTCAAGGGCGACCTGTCGGTCCCGGTCAAGGTCAAGGCCGGCAGGTTCGTCGGCATGGTGGAGGCGCCCAGGGGGATCCTCATCCATGACTTCCAGGGGGACGACGGCGGAAGGGTCCTCGGAGCCAACCTCATAGTGGCCACCCAGAACAACTACGAGGCCATAGACCACTGCATCACGGCCATGGCCGCCGTGAACATCGGCCAGGGCGACGACAACCTTCTGCTTAACGGAATGGAGTTCGCCCTCAGGTGTTTCGACCCCTGCCTGGCCTGCGCCACCCATGCTTCGGGAAACATGCCGATGACCGTCCACTTGATGCGTGAAGGGCAGGTTCTTCGCACCCTGTGCAGGAGGATGGAGAAATGATAGAGATAAAGGTGGACCAGGACGCCTGTGTCGGGTGCACTCTGTGTGTTGACCTCTGCCCGACCGACGTGTTCGAGTTCAACACCGAAAAGGCGGTTCCCGAGGTCAAAAAGCCGAAGGAGTGCTTCGGATGCCTGAGCTGCTCCGAGATATGTCCTTCCGACGCCATAGTCCACTCCGGCCATACCCGGTCGGAGGACCACTATCACGACGGGTACAACCTCAGGCTGGCGTCCCTTCTGGCTCCGGGGATCGAACTGCCCAAGGCCGCGGGTGACGCCGAAAGCTCGAAAAGGGCCATGGAAGACCTGGGGGTGAGGCTGCTTGCGGTGGCGGCGGTGTTCAGGCAGACCCTGGGCGGAAGCCTGCCCGCGGTGGGCACCATGGCCGGCAGGACGCTGGCCACGCAGCTCCCCCGCTATCAGGTCCCCGGGACCTTCCGGGACGTACTCGACCTTGCGGTTGCACAGTTCGGTCCAACCTGGGCGCTGAAACCCTCGATGGATGGCGAGGAGAACCTGACCATTGACGTAGGGGACTGCTACATACGCGAACTCTGCAAGGAGAAGGGCATCGAGCTGGGCGGCGACCTGTGCGTTCTGTTCTACAACTACCTGGCGGGATACATCGGCAGGATGTCCGACTCCAGGCTCAGGCTCGTTGACTCGGCGCCGGGTGACAAGGCATGCCGGTACAAGGTCCAGGTGATAAAGAAGAGCTGACCGTGAACGGCAGCCTTCTGTTCCTGGGGGTGGGCAACACCCTGGCCGGCGACGACGGTGTCGGCCCCGTGATGCTCTCGATGCTTCGTGATGCCCTGCAGGGAGTGGAGGGGATAGGCTTCCACCTTGTTCCGGGCGACCTCTACGCAATATGGGACCTGCTGCCCGGATCCGAGGCCATGGTGGTTCTGGACGCAGTGACCGGGGGCGAACCGGGCACTGTGTTCCGGGGACGGCCGATGCCCAGGGGATTCACACCCTCCTTCCACCAGACCGACGCCGCAACTGTGATGAAAAAGCTGGAACGTCTCTATCAGGGCACATTTCCCCAGTGGACCGTTTGGGGGGTCTCGATACTGCTCCCCGACACCCTTGGGGAGGGGTTGAGCGCCCCGGTGATGGCGGGAGCAGCCGAGGCCGTGCAGGGGTTGCTTGGCGCCCTCAGGGGCGGCGGACTGCAGGTCGGGGAGAGAAGGTACGTCGTTTTGGATGGGGGGGCGCGATGCGCCCCCCACGTCACCGGGCTCCGGGGTACCTCCTGAGCCCCTCCTTGAGTATGCCCAGAGCGGTGCGCATGTCATCGTCGTTGATGACGTACGCCAGCCTTATCTCGTCAACGCCCATTCCCGGCGTTGCGTAGAACCCCGCGGCGGGCGAGACCATCACCGTCGCCCCGTTGACGCTGAAGTCGGAAAGGAGCCACGCGGCGAACAGGTCGGCATCGTCCACAGGAACCCTTATGGTGGCGTAGAAGGCCCCCTCCGGCTTCAGGAAGAAGACGCCAGGAACGCCTGCCAGTTCCTCCATCAGTACATCGCGCCGGCGCTGGTACGTCCGGGCCACGTCACGGTAGTACTCGGCGCCCAGATGCTCGTAGATCCAGGCGGCCCCGTACTGGGCCATGGTGGGGGGGCAGAGCCTCGCCTGCCCCAGCTTGAGGATACCGCCCATCACCTCGCTGTTCGGGCAGATCAGGTTTCCCAGGCGCGCTCCGCAGCTGCTGAACCTTTTGCTGATGGAGTCCATCACCATCACCCGGTCCCTCAGTTCCGGGAACTCAAGCACCGACACATGCACGCCCCCGTCGAAGACGAAATCCCTGTAAACCTCGTCGGACAGGAGGAAAAGATCGTGCTTCACCGCCAGGTCCGAGAGCACCTGGATCTCATCCCTTCCCAGAACGGTGCCCGTGGGGTTGTTGGGGCTGCAGATGAGAATGGCCTGGGTACGGCTGGTCATCACCGCTTCAATGGCTTCCCGGGGAGGGAGATGAAAACCGTTCTCCACCGAGCTGGCCACGGGGACCAGGGTAACGCCGGCCATGGATGCGAAGCCGTTGTAGTTGGTGTAGAAGGGTTCGAAGCAGACCACCTCGCCGCCGTGGCCGCAGGCGGCCATGAAGGCGAAATAGACCGCTTCGCTTCCACCGGTGGTTATCATGATCCTGTCTTCAGGCACGTCGATCCCGGCCTTGTCGTAGTACCCAGAGATGGCCTTTCTGAGTACGGCCAGCCCCTGGCTCGGCCCGTAGGCGAGCACCTTCGGTTCGCTGTTCCGCATTGCCTGCCAGTATTCGGGGGGCGTTGGGATGTCGGGCTGACCGATGTTGAGATGATAGACTTTCGTCCCCCTCTTCTCCGCGGCGTCGGACAACGGGGTCAGCTTTCGTATCGGGGATGCCTGCATGGCGGCAACCCTGCCGCTCAACTGAGCCATTTCAGCCTCCTCTGGAAATTCCTGCGAGTGTTCGGGGATTATACAACTTATATTCCCGTCATGAGCGCTGCCGACAACAGGCTGGTGGTGAGACTGT
>CAZIPI010000018.1:0-52269 GCA_964541235.1 uncultured bacterium
ACGGACTGGAACCGGGAGGACGTGGAAGTGAGCCTGAGGAAAAGGATACCCTGGCCCTGGTGAGCCGGGTCCCGGGGGTCCGGGCGGCCGCAGGGAAGAGCCGGACACGGCCTCCCGCGGCCGCCGCCTTTTTCCCGGCCGGCATCAGTAGAGGTCGTACCGGGCCAGACGGCCGTCGAGCCCTCCCGAGCGGAGTTCCTTGCGCCATGCGGTCCTGAGCCCCACCTTCTTCAGAAGGGCCGTGTCCCCCAGGTAGATGAATGCCGTGCTTCCAGGGCACCTGCGCTTCAGGAAGTCGCCGAACTCGCCCAGAAGCCCGCCCGCCGAGTCCTCGAAAATCCTCATGCCGTACGGGGGGTTGGTGAGTATCACCGAGGAAGCGATGCCCGGGCTATTGCGCCAGTCCAGGAGTTCAACCTTCACTGCGCCTCCCTGCCGGAAAGCCCCCAGGTTCATCCTGGTCGCTTCGACTGCCTCCGGCGAGACGTCGCTTCCTGAAAGAAGCCCGGCGGGAAGCTCGGTGATGGCGCTGTCGGCCTCTGCCCTGACGCTGTGCCAGAGTTCCTGCGAAAACCCCTCCATATGGAAGAAGCCCCACTTCCTCCTCAGGAAACCCGCCGGTATGCAGCAGTGCTTCATCAGCGCCTCGCAGAGGAGGGTTCCCGAGCCGCACATGGGGTCAACAAGGGGCTTTTCGCCGTTCCACCCCGTCATCTCCAGCGCCGCCGCGGCAACCGTCTCCCTCATGGGAGCCGGGACCCCCGCCCTTCTGTAACCGCGCCTGTGAAGGGCCCCGCCGGAAAGGTCCAGCCTTATCTCGGCGATGCCGTCCCTAACCCTCAGGTCGAGGTTCACGTCGGCGTTGTGCCTGTCCACAGACGGCCTTTCTCCGAAGATGCCCCTGAAACGGTCCGCAATGGCGTCCTTGAGCCGGAGCGCCGCCCACTGCGAATGGCGGATGCCGCCCCCCGACACGGCGGATGTGACCGCGAATGTTGACCCTGTGCCGAAGCGGTCCTCCCAGGGGAACTTCAGCGCTCTTTCGTAGAGCCTGTCCGAGGTGCGGCATGAAAAGCACGCCAGGGGAAGCAGGAAGCGGTCGAAAAGCCGCGAGGCGTAGTTAACCCTCATTACCCCCGCCGGGTCGGTCTCGAGCATCACTCCCCTGAAGACCGGGCTAACGGCACCGGCGCCCAGCCGCCTCAGCTCATCGGCGCCCAGTTCCTCCAGCCCCTGCGATATCTGCCCAAGCACCCTCATTCACCGGCTCCGCTCTGATTCGCATAAAGAAAGCGGGCCGGATTGTTGTCCGGCCCGCAGGGATCCATCGGCAGCGGTTAGAAGACCGCCTTGACCCCGGCCCAGGTGGTGCGCTCGAGGCTCACGTCAAGCTGGTAGTAGGTGCGGAAGGTGTAGTCGAAGTTTGCGAAAGGAGTGTAACCGGCGTTGGCGTAAACCATTCCGTAGGGGTAGGGGTTGTTGGTGTCGCCGGCGATGCCCAGTGTGGTGTTGCCGGTGAACACCAGGTAGTAGGTGGTGGCCGGGGTGACGACCACGAAATTCCAGAAAACGTCAACCCAGTTTCCGGCCGTGCCGGTGGCGGAAGCCTCGGCCAGCATGGTGCCGCCGGCGTTGGGAAGGTTGGTCCAGAGCTGGATGGTCACGTTGTCGGTGCCGCCCTGGCCGGGCTGAAGGAAGATACCGGCGCCGTTGATGTTGGCGTTGGTCTGCTGGAAGGACTGGGCCAGGCCGCCCTGGCTGAAGGCAGCCATGTAAACCGCAGCGCTGGGCTGGTTCTGGTCGATGGCTGAGTCAACCCTGTCTTCGTAGAGAGGGATGGTCCAGCCGGAGTTGTCGGACCCGGCCACGGGGGCCGACCAGTCCGCAGGGGCGGTCACGGATACCTGAGCCGCGAACCCCGCGGCAACAATGGCAAGTACCGATACAAGCAAGAATCTCATTCAAGTTCCTCCTTAATGAAAGACACGTCAGAAAACCCTGGAACCTGTAGCGCCATGCCAACCTTTGGCAGTTGCCTTGGGCTACCCCAACAAAGGAATGTAGCCGGCGAACCATGGCAATGTCAAGTGAAACACGAGGCGCTCTTCGGCGACCGTCACCCCTGCTTGACATCAGCCCCCTTCGGGAAGAGTTTCCCCGCATGAAAAGGGAGAGGGCCAGTCTTTGTCTGGGCAGCAGGTCGCAGTGGAGGGCGTGGCTCGAGCAGAACCACGAGACCTCGCCGGGGGTCTGGCTGGTGCTGCGAAAGGGGCCGGACAAGCCCCTGAGTTACGATGACGCCCTGGAGGAGGCCATCTGCTTCGGCTGGATAGACAGCCTCATCACCGGGATGGACGAGAACCGCTACATGCGCCTCTTCACCCCCCGGCGCCGGGGAAGCGGCTGGAGCGAGGCCAACCGTGAACGGGCGGTGGACCTTATCGCCAGGGGGCTCATGACCGGGGCGGGAATGGAGCAGGTGCGCCTGGCCAGGGAGGCCGGGCTCTGGTACGAAAAGCCCCGACGGGAGTTCCCGATGCCGGCCGAGCTGGAGGAAGCCCTCGAGTCGAACCGGAAAGCGGCCCTGTTCTTCGCCGGGTTGGCGCCCTCGTACCAGCAGCGCTACATGATGTACGCCGCATCGGCGGTGAAGCCGGGAACGAGAAGGGCAAGGGCGGCCAGAGTGGTGCAGCTTCTGGAGAAGGGCGAGAAGCAGGCCATGCTCTGACGGGCCGGCCCCCCGGCCGGTCAGATGAAGAGCGTGGCGGCGCTTTTCTCGGCCAGTGCGGCGAAGGTGCCAACACCGGCGGTCTCCACCCCGTCCAGCAGTTCCTCCCTGGTTATCCCCATGACCCCCATGGACATCTCGCAGGCCTGGAAGACGACTCCCATCTCCATGGCCCTTGCCAGCATGTCGGGCAGCGAGTCAACGTTCTTCGTTCTCATCACGTGCTTCATCATGGCGGTTCCGGCGCCCATCATGTGGAGCCTGGAGAGAGCAAGGCGCCTGGGCCCACGGGGGATCATGGCGCCGAACATCCGGTCAAGGAAGCCCTTCCTCACCCTCGGAGGGTTCTCCTTCCTCAGTATCGAAAGCCCCCAGAAGGTGCAGAACACAGCCACCTGATGCCCCAGGCTGGCGAAGCCGGTGGCGATTATCAAAGCCGCCAGGTTCCTGTCCATCTCGCCGGAGAAGAGGACGAGCGTGGTCCTTTTGACCGCGCTTCCGGAGGGAGGTTCGGGAGCCGCGGAACCCTTCCTCACCAGGGCTGTGAAAACGCCCTTGTCCTCGCTGAACGAGACCATCGTGTTCCCCGTGGAGGCACACCACGCCGGCAGGTCGCTTCTGAAGCCCCTGTCCGTGGCCCTGGCCAGAAGCACCTGCCCGGGGGAAAGCTCCTTCATGGCCCTCGACACCTGCACCAGGGGGCCGGGGCACTGCATCCCCGATGCCTCCACCACCGCATGGGGCTCGAAGCCCTCTTCATGTTCGCCGGCCTTTGCCGCCGGGGCGGCGGTCCTTGCCGCTTCCGGATGGAACATGCGCCAGGTCATGTAGCCCCCCGCCAGGTTGAAGGCGTCGTATCCGCTCTGGACCAGCATCCTTTCAGCGGAGTAGGCCCTCTGTCCCTGTGAGCAGAAGACCACCACGGGCCTGTCACCGGGGATCTTCCCGAGCTTTCCGCGAAGTGAGTCGAGGGGGATGTGGGTGCTTCCGGGGATCGAGCCCAGCTCCCACTCCTCCGGCTCCCTCACGTCCAGCAGGAAGGCGTTCTCAGGTATGTCGTGAACGTGGACCTGCCTGGTGAGACCGTCCAGCACGTTGCACCCCACGTACCCCGCGTAGTTCACGGGGTCCTTGGCGCTGCCGTAGGGAGGGGCGTAGCAGAGTTCAAGCCCGGTCAGGTCCCGCACCGTCATGCCCCCCCTGATGGCGGTGGCAAGCACGTCCATCCGCTTGTCAACGCCGTCCTCGCCCACCGCCTGCGCCCCCAGAAGAAGCCCTTCGGGGCTGAACAGCACCTTCATGCTCAGCCGGGCGGAACCGGGGTAGTAGGAGGCGTGGGAGGGGGGGTGAAGGTAGATCTTCCGGTGGGGGATGCCCCGGCGGGCAAGCTGGGTCTCGGAAGCTCCGGCGGCGGCCGCCGTCATGTGGAACACCTTGACCACCGACGCCCCCAGGGTTCCGGGGCACGGAACACTGCCGCCCAGAGCGTTCTCGGCGGCTATCCTTCCCTGTCTGTTGGCGGGACCCGCAAGGGGTAAGGTAAGCCTCTCCCCCAGTATGGGGTGGACCGTCTGTACCGCGTCGCCCACGGCGTACACGGAGGGGTCGCCGGTACGGAGGAACTGGTCAACGATGATGGCTCCGTTGGGGGCGGTGGCCAGCCCTGCACGGGAAGCCAGTTCCCCGTTGGGCCTGACTCCCGCGGCCAGCACCACCAGATCGGCCCTTACCGGGGCAGCCCCCTGGACCATCACGCTAAGGCCGCCGTCGGTCTCCTCGAAGGCTTCCACCGTGGAGCCCGTGAGAAGCTTCACGCCCCCTTCCCCCAGCGCTTTGGTGAGGGGGGATGTCATCTCGGGGTCGAGGAAAGGCAGTATCCAGGGTTCACGTTCGATGAGAGTGGTCTCAAGGCCGGCCTGCACAAGGTTCTCGGCGGTCTCCACGCCTATGAAGCCGCCCCCCACCACCACGGCCCGCCTGGCGCCCGCCCTTATCCGGTCCATTATGGCGTCCATGTCCGGCACCGTCCAAAGCACCAGCACCTTCCCGTTGCCGGCGCCGGGGATGGGCGGCACGATGGGGGTGGAGCCCGGCGAGAGGATCAGCGCGTCGTATGGCTCGGTGAAGGTCCGGTCACCTTCCATGTCCCTGACGGTAACCGTGCGGTTCCCGGTGTCAACCGAGGCGACCTCGTGCCGCGTCCTGAAATCCACGTTGAACCTCTTCAGGAACTTTCTGGGGGTCATGAGAAGAAGGCTCTCGCGGGAGGGTATGGCACCTCCGATGTGATAGGGAAGGCCGCAGTTGGCGAAGCTTATGTAGTCTCCGCGTTCGAACACGGTTATCACGGCCTTCTCGTCCAGCCTTCTGGCCCTGGCGGCGGCGCTGGCTCCGCCTGCGACCCCTCCCACGATAACGAGCTTCATGCGGCTACCCCCGTCCCTCAGAACCAGAACCTTGCCCCGACCCCGCCTGCCACGTCGAACTCGGTGTCAGGCGCCACATCCATCACGGGAACTATCTCGAGGAAGGCGTCGAAGGGCGCTTCGTCGAAGACCCATGCCATCCCCACAGGGATGCGCACACCGGCCACGGCTTCATCCCTGAAGATGACACGGGCGCCGACTCCGGCGTAGAACGGCGAGCGCCCCCCTTCCCATGTGGCCAGTTCCGAGAGGTGGAACAGGTAGTCGGCGTAGAGATGAGCCGCCTTCTCGTCGCCGGAGAGGCTCCAGGCGGCGGCACCGGCCAGGGCCCGGGACGGCGAGGTGAAGTATTTGGCGCATATGCCCGTGGGCTCGCCGATCAGTATTCCCAGACCGAAATCGCTTCCCTGGCCGCCGTAGATGGAGCCGCAAAGCATCAGGATGATCAGGGGCATGACCTCACCGTCCTTTCGAGTACCGGGAAAGGTTCTCGGAGAAGAGGGCGGCGTACTCCATGGTCGGGAAGGAGACCGCCATGGCCGCTGCCGCCAGTTCTATCCCTTCGCTGAGGGGAAGGGTGTAGCGCATGGTGGTGAAGCGTCTTCTGAAGTCGCGAACCTTGTCCTTCACGTCCTGGTCCCTCACGATGACCGCCGCCATGAGTTCCGCCAGGGGACCGAAGTCGTCCTCGTTCATGCCGAACCTTGTCATCTCGCTGACGCCGGTGCGGATGCCCGAGGGGCTGAGGAACGTTTCGTCATCGGGCAGGGCCTGGTAGTTCACTATTATGTTGTTCTCCTGAAGCCTGTCCGCCACCAGGGCTCCGTCGCCGTGTTCGCTGACTCGCACCACCACCTGATGGGTCATGGTGTAGCCGTCGGCAGGATCGCCCTCGACGTGAAGCCCGTTCTGGGCCAGATGCCGGGCGAAGGCCCTGGCGTTCCTGAGCACCTGGTTCTGGTACTCGTCCTTGAACCGGTTCATCTCCATGGTGGCCACCAGCAGTCCCAGAAGGGTGGCAAGGTGGTGGTTTGAGGTGCTTCCCGGGAAGGCCCTGCTGTTGATGTCCAGCCAGAGCTTCCTCAGAGGGTGCTTTTTGCCCATGTTCGACGCGATGACGCCCCTCTGTGGACCGAAGAAGGTCTTGTGGGTGGAGCCGGTCACTATGTCCGCCCCATCTGCGAGAGGTGCCTGGAAGGCCCCGTAGAGGCCCAGCACGTGGGCCATGTCGTACATGATCACCGGCCTGTCCGGCCACTGCGAGACATGGTCGGCCAGCAGTTTCACCGGCTCGGGGTAGAGGAACATGCTCTTGCCGAAGACCACCAGTTCCGGCCGGTGCAGGTCAAGAAGCTCCAGCATGCGGGCTTCGTCAATGCGGTACGGGTTGCCGGCCTGGACCGGGAAGTTCACGCAGTTCTCCTGACCGGTCCCGGGGTCGTGGTCAACGAAGTTGAAGAGAGCGCCCATGGGCTGGCTGGACAGGTGCCCGCCCTTGCCCAGGTCGTTGTTCATCACCGTGCGCAGCCGGCGCCAGCTTCCGCCGTCGCGGTTCACGTTCTTCACCGCCGCCTTGAAGACCACCTCGTTGGCCATCTGGCCGCTGACCGGCCTGAGTTCGGTCTCGGAGCAGCCGAAGTATTCACAGAGGGCTGCGGAGGCCTCCTGCTCGATGTCGCGAATGAAGTCGGTCCCGTGGTAGAAATAGACCTCCCTGCCCTTCATCGTCCTGTGCTCGGCGTACCTGCCTGCGGGGTCGCAGAGTTCGCATATCTTCACCAGCGGCGACGGGGTGTTCTCGGAGGGGATCAGGTTCACGCACTCCTGCTGGCGCCATCTGTTGTTCTGCGCAATCCTGGAGAAGAGTTCCTTCATTCCTGCATTGAGATCGGCCATGGCAGCATCCTTTCAAAGAGTTTCCAGGCTTCCCCGTATGATCATCGGGTCCGACACCATTATGCAGGCTCCCCGGTGGGTGTCCAGGTTGCCTGTTATGTCCTCGATCTCGGAGACCATCTCATCCACCCTGTCCTCAGGGAGAAGCGTGAGCACCACCCTGGGTTCGGGGCGTGAACGGCCCAGTACATCCATGAAACCGGCGAAAATGGGCACGCTGGAGAGCACGGTGCCCATCATGCTCGCGGAGATGGTCACCGATCCCTCTATCCCTCCTTCAAGGAAGAGCTCCATCACCCTGTTGTAGGTTTCCTCTTCCTGAAGCACCAGGATCACCAGCTTCCTCTTGTCCCTGCGGCCCTCCTCCAGCCTTGAGGTCACAGGCACAAGATGGTAGAGAAAGGCCTCCCTCATGGCG
Organism: uncultured bacterium; assembly: GCA_964541235.1. Taxonomy (GTDB): domain Bacteria; phylum Fermentibacterota; class Fermentibacteria; order Fermentibacterales; family JCC-6; genus UBA6080. The sequence continues at coordinate 7,469 of CAZIPI010000018.1, forward strand.
AAGGGGGTGTCGCTCCTGAGTATCTCGTGCCTTGCCTTGCCTGCGCCGAGGACCCTGGCGGCGCCTGCCAGTATCCGCAGATGCTCTTCGGTGGCGTCCTCGGGGCCTGCGATCCCGCAGACTATGTGTACGCTCCGGCCGTCGAGCGATTTCCAGTGGACGCCCTTCCTGCACACCGAGAGTGAAAGGGCGAAGCCCTTCATGGATTCGATACGGCAATGGGGTATGGCCACCCCCTCGCCCACGCCGGTGGAGCCCAGCTTCTCCCTCTCCATCAGACCCTCGATGATGCTCCGGAGCGGAACTCCGGCAGCCGCCGGGTTTTTGGCCAGCAGTTCAGCCGTGCGTTCTATGGCCTCGTCGCGATTCCTGGCCTCGAGGTCGGTGCGGCAGCTTGACGGGTCGAGAATGTCCTTGAGTTGCATCACTCCTCCTAAAGGGTCGCCCCGCGCACCAGGGCGTATCTTGACACCGGCGGCCCGGTGAGCTCGTTCACGAAAACCGAGAACAGGGTCACGCCCACGATCGCCGAGGCGAACTCGGGGTGACCCTGCAGGACCGGCGAGGACTGGACGTACAGGGCAAGGCCTATGGCCACCCCGGCCTGGGGGAGCATGGCGAATCCCAGGTATTTCCGCAGCAGCGGGTCGCTGCCGGCCAGCCCCGCCCCCAGCCTGACCCCGAAGTATTTGCCCAGGGCCCTTGCCAGAACGAAAAGCACTCCCATCCAGAGAACGCCGCCCCCGGCGAATGACGCCAGGTTCAGCTCGGCTCCGGCGATGGCGAAGAAGGCGGCGTACATCGGCGGCGATATCTGCTCCAGTGAGGCGATGACCTTCCAGCTGCCGTGCCTGGAGTTGGCCAGAACGGTGCCCGCCGCCATTCCCGAGAGCAGGGGGGAGAAACCGTAGGTTGTGGCCAGTGCCGTCATGAGGCAGAGAAGACCCAGGCTGACGATGTAGATCTCGTTGGCCCGGGATGACCGGGATGTTGCAAGGCGCAGGGCGAAGCCTGCGGCTATGCCCAGGGCCAGCGACCCCGCTATCTCCCTCAGCCCGTGGAGCAGCGCGCCGGCGACTCCTTCCCCGCCCCCGCCCAGAGCGCTTCCGGTGGCCGCCATGGCCATGGAGAAGATCAGGACGCAGCCGGCGTCGTCAAGGGCAACAATGCCGTAGAGGTGGTCAATGAACGGCCCCCTGGCCTTCAGCTCCCTGACTATGGCCACGGTGGCAGCCGGCGCCGTGGCGGTGGCTACGGCGCCAAGAACAAGCGCCATGGGGAGACTGGCGAGCCGGGTCAGGAGCAGGGCGGATGCCACGGCGACGAAGGTCAGCAGAAGCTGTGCGGCGGTGATGATGATCACCGGCCTGCCTGTCCTTCTGAGCTTCGCTGCGCTGAACTCGCTTCCTATCACCAGGGCGATCACCGCAAGGGCGACCTCGGTGATTATTCCCAGCTCGTCATGAAGATCGGAACGAACCAGCCCCAGAAGGGACGGGCCGAGAAGAAGCCCGGCCAGGATGAACCCGGTAATGGATGGCAGCCTGATACTTGCGGCCAGCCTGCCCAGGAACCAGCTTCCCACCAGGAGTATGCCGATCCCGAACACGGGGTGAAGGCTCACCGTTTCCCGGAACGTTGCCAGAGCAGAAACGAGTTGTTCGTACATTACGGTAATATACCCTGCCTTGAAAGGACCGGGCCCTCTCAGCGGGCGGCGCAGGCCTCGCAGCCCCGGACCACGGCGAACCTGGACAGCATCGGGCCCGCTATCTCGTTCACGAAAACCCCCATCAGGACAACGTTGATCATCAGCGCCGAGTAGTCGGCGCCGCCCGGGAACTGGGTCTGTATGTAGAGCAGCAGGCCTATCGTAACGCCAGAGTGGGGCATCATGGCCAGCCCCAGATAGTTCCTCACCTTCCGCCCGCTTCGGGCCAGCAGGGCGCCAAGCCAGACCCCCCCGTACTTGCCGGCGCCCCTGGCCACGATGTAGAGAAGCCCCAGGACCACCGCGTTCTCCTCCCTGAACACAGAGAAGTCAAGCTCGCTGCCGGCGATGGCGAAGAAAACGGCGTAGAGCGGGGGGGAGAGCCGGTCGAGCGAGTCTATCACCTTCCTTCCCTGTCCCGGTGAGTTGGCCATGACAGCCCCGGCGGCCATTCCCGACAGCAGCGGCGAGAGGTGGAAGGAGGCCGCCAGGGCCGTCATCAGGCATATGAGGCCCAGGCTCACGATGTACACCGAGTTGGGGCCTTCCCTCCCCCCGGTGCTCCTCTTTATCAGCGCCCCCGCCATGAGCCCGAGTATCAGGGAACCAGCGGTCTCCCTTGTGAAAAGAAGCATGGCTCCCGAGAAGGTGGCGCCCCCGGGAGCGAGAAGGTCCGCCGATACCGCTGTGACCACAGCGAAGAGGAACAGGCAGCCGGCGTCGTCCAGCGGGATGGCCCCGTACAGGTGGTCTATGAAGGAACCCCTGGCCCTCATGTCCCGCACTATGGTCACGGTGGCGGTGGGTGAGGTGGCGGTTGCTATGGCTCCGAGAAGGGCCGCCACCGGCAGCGGTACCGCTCCGGTGAGAGCCAGGGCCGCGGTGACCAGGGCGAACGTCACCCCTATCTGCATCACGGTGATGGTGGCCATGGCCCTTCTGATGTGCCTGAGCCTGGCAAGGTTGAACTCGCTGCCTATCACCACGGCGATCACCGATACGGCTATCTGGGTGATGGAGCCCATCTTCAGATAGAGGTCGCCGTGGACCAATCCCGACACCCTGGGGCCCAGGAGCATTCCGGCCAGAATGAAGCCCGTCACCGATGGAATGCGGTACTTCTCGGCCAGCCTTCCAAGGAGCCAGCTTCCGCCGAGCAGCAATCCAAGCCCGAAGACAGGGTGGATTCCAACCGTGGCCCGAAAGACCGAAAGGGTTTCGATGACGTATTCCGGCATGGAATGGAATATACCCCGAGCCGCTCCCGGGCCATACGGACTATATTAGGCTGATTCTTTCACCGTTTACGGAGGTGCTCATACATGACAACCGAGGAACTGGCCGCGGGTCTTCGCGAGGCCGGGGACAGGCTCAGGCTTCTCAAGGAGCGTCTTTGACTACCCGGAACTTCTGAGGTCACAGTCCGCCCTTACGGACCTGATGGCCGCCGCGGATTTCTGGGAGGACAGGAAGAACGCCCTGGAAACCATCTCGAAACTCAGAAGGATACAGAACTGGACCGCCCCCCTCGATGAGGTTGAGGGCAGGCTGTCCGACGGGCTGGCGGCGCTTGAGCTGTTGGAGCTGGAAGCTGACGGCGGCATGGAGGCCGATGCTGAGAAGACCCTGGAATGGCTTGGCAGAACCCTGGACAGCCTGGAGTTCAGACAGATGCTCAGCGGGCCCCATGACCAGTCCGACACCATTCTCACCATCCGGAGCGGCGCCGGGGGGATAGACAGCCAGGACTGGGCAGAGATGCTTCTGCGGATGTACGTTTACTGGGGTGAGAAACAGGGTTTCGAGGTGGAGGTGCTAAGCACTTCCGATGGCGAGGAGGCCGGTATCCGGGAAGGCGTGGTATCCATTCGGGGCCCCTACTCGTTCGGCTACCTGAAGGCCGAGCGGGGCATACACAGGCTGGTGCGCAGAAGCCCCTTCGACCAGAACCACCGCAGGCACACCAGTTTCGCCAGCGTTCTGCCCCTTCCCGACCTGGAGGACTCCGTTATCGTCGAGATAGACGAGGAGGACGTGAGGACCGACGTGTTCAGGGCCAGCGGAGCCGGGGGCCAGCACGTGAACAAGACCTCCAGCGCCATAAGGCTCACCCACATACCCACAGGCATTGCCGTTTCATGCCAGAACGAGCGGAGCCAGCACCGGAACAGGGAACTCGCCTGGCGGATACTCAGGGCCAGGATATTCGAGCTGGAGGAGGAGAAGAGGCAGAAGGAGCGGGAGAAGCTTGAGGGCGTGAAGCAGGACGTATCCTGGGGCAACCAGATAAGGAGCTACGTGCTTCACCCGTACCAGATGGTGAAGGACCACCGGACCGGCATGGAGACCTCGGCGGTGGAAGCCTTCCTTGCCGGCGACATACAGGACTTCATCGAGGCTTACCTGAGAGAGAACGGCGGGCAGTGAATGTCTCTTGAAAACAACCCTTTGATAGCGGGCAGGCTTGAGAAGCTCTCCGCGCTCCGCGGTTCGGGGGTGGACCCGTACCCCCCCCGGACGCCGGAAAGGCTGGACGTAGCCGAAGTCCGTGCCCTGAACCCCCAGGACGATACCGCAGTGTGCACCAGCGGCCGCATAATGGCTCGAAGGGAACACGGCAAGACCGTCTTCATGGACATTCAGGACCCTTCCGGAAGGATCCAGCTCTACCTGAACAGGAAGGAGCTTCCCGAACAGCTCCGGGAGGTCCTGGGTCACACCGACCTGGGCGACATCATCTGGGTTTCCGGCCGGCTGTTCGTGACCCGCATGGGTGAGCTGACAATAGACGTTGCGCGCATGCAGCTCCTTGTCAAGGCGGTAAGGCCCCTTCCGGTGGTGAAGACCGATTCCGCGGGAGAGGTCCACGATGCCGTGAGCGACCCCGACCTTCTGTACCGGCACAGGTGCGTTGACCTTCTTCTCAACGGCGCCAGCAGGGAGAGGTTCATCAGGCGAAGCCGTATCATAGGCGCCATGAGGGCCCACCTTGACGGCCAGGGGTTCATCGAGGTGGAAACCCCGATACTTCAGCAGCTCTACGGCGGCGCCAGCGCCGAACCGTTCACCACACAGTACAACTTCCTCGACCAGCGGTGCTACCTGCGGATCGCCACCGAGCTCTACCTCAAAAGGCTTCTGGTGGGCGGGTTCCACCGGGTGTACGAGATAGGGAAGGACTTCAGGAACGAGGGGGTGGACAGGACCCACAGCCCCGAGTTCACACAGTTGGAGCTGTACCAGGCCTGGACCGACTACGAGGGAATGATGCGCCGGTTCGAGGAGCTGGTGACCGCAGCAGCGGAAAGCATCGGCCTGGGCTCCCGGGTGGAATTCCAGGGCCACTCGATTGACCTGGGAACCCCGTTCCGAAGGGTGGGTTTCGTGCCGGCCCTTCACCAGTTGAGCGGTGAGCCCCTCTTCGAGTTCAACCAGCCCCGGCTGGCGAAGTTCGCGGCCGGGCTGGGGATCCCGGTGCAGGGGGCCGGGCGCCCGGAACTGCTTGACAAGCTTTTCGATCATTTCGTGACCCCGACGCTGGTCCAGCCCACTTTCGTGGTGGACTACCCTGTCGAGCTGTCACCGCTTGCCAAGGGAAGTCCCGGTGATCCAAGGCTCACCGAGCGTTTCGAGGCATTCATCGCCGGCATCGAGCTGGCCAACGCCTTCAGCGAGCAGAACGACCCTCTCCTTCAGAGAAGGATACTGGAGGAGCAGGCGGCCGCCGACGGCCTGAGGCAGGGTGAGGTCGATCAGGAGTTCCTGTACGCCCTGGAGATAGGCATGCCCCCTGCGGGAGGGCTCGGGATCGGGGTTGACAGGCTGGTGATGGTCCTCACCGACGCCGGCTCGATCAGGGACACCATACTTTTTCCGCACCTTCGAAGGGAAAGATGAACCTCTGGCTGGTCCGCGCCCTCTCGGTGAGACAGGTCCTCAGCAGGTCCCACTCGGGTTTCGTGAGGTTCGTCGGGGTGCTCTCCGTGTCGGGAATCGCCATCGGGGTCGCCGCACTCGTGATCCTCAGGTCTTTCATGGACGGCTTCATGGGGGCCATCCGCCACAGTCTGGAGGCGGTGAACCCGGCGATGCACGTGTACTCGCCCGGGTTGGGGCGCCTGGGACCCGCCGACTACGGCCTGGTGCAGGACCTTGCCCGGGGCGTGCCCGGGACCGGTGAGGCGGTGGCGGTCCTGGAAAGGCCGGCCGTGGCCTCTGGAGCAGCCGGGACCGTGGCCGGGGTGATGGTAAGGGGGCTTTCCAACGGGACAGGGGGGGCCGTACTCGGGCTCCGGCTCGCCGAGGCGCTGGGGGTGGCCCGGGGCGACACCATCCGCCTTGCCTCCACTGCCGGGGTCACCGTGAGCGGTATGGGCAGGGTGCTGGTGGACACCATAATGCCACTGGTGGTTGTGCAGGTGAGGGACTACGGCATAGACGACTACAACCGTTCCCTGGTCTCCACCTCCATTGGGGAAGCCAGAAGCCTGTTCAGGGACGAGACCGGGATCACCTCCATCGGCGTCACCCTCAGCGGCAGCGCTGACCCGGTCCGCGCCTCCCTCGAGATGGATTCGCTTTTGCGGGACAGCTACGTCAACGGCGGCTGGCCGGCCTACCTTACCGCCGTTCCCTTCATGTCGTTACATTCCAACCTGTTCCAGGCCCTCGGCCTTGAGACGATGGCGATGACCGTGGTGCTGGCGCTGATAACCGTCGTGGCCCTTCTCAACCTTTCCAGTGCGCTCACCATGATAGCTCTGGAGCACCAGTGGGACACGGGGGTGCTTCGGGCCATGGGGGCTTCCCCGCTGATAATCTTCGTGGCCAGCCTCACCAGGGGCCTTTCCATAGGCGCCGCGGGGGTGGCTGCGGGGGTTTCCGCAGCGTGGGCCTCGGTATGGGCCGTCAACAGGTTCTTCCCCATAAGGCTCGACTCAAGTGTTTACTGGGTGGAGACCCTCTCGGGGCGTTTCTCGGTCGGGACCGCGGTCACGGCTTCGGCGGCCACCATCGCAGTCTGCCTTCTGGTGTCCCTGGCGCCTGCGGTGGCGGCCTTCACCGATTCACCTTCGGAGGCGCTGAGATATGAGTGAACCGGTCCTCTCCTGCAGGGACATCCACTACACGTACGGCCGGGGCGTCAACTCGGTCCCGGTGCTCAGAGGGGCTTCCCTCGACCTCTTTCCGGGCCAGCTCACGGCGGTGATGGGGCCCAGCGGCTCCGGAAAGAGCACGCTGCTGCACATACTCGGTCTTCTGGCAAGACCCTGCGAGGGCACAGTGCTCATAGGGGGGACCGACCCATGGAGAATGAACGAGGCCGGCCGGTCCAGGGTAAGGAACCGGAGCCTGGGGTTCGTGTTCCAGTTCCACCACCTTCTGGAGGAGTTCACCATCCACGAGAACGTCGCCATGCCCTGCATGATCTCCGGCATGTCGAGAAGACGGGCATTGGCGGTGGCGGAGGGGCTTTTGAGGGAAGTGGGGATAGACCCCAGGGCAAAGCACTTCCCTTCAGAGGTGTCCGGCGGGGAGAGGCAGCGGGCCGCCCTGGCCAGGGCCCTGGCCATGGAACCCGCAGTGGTGCTCGCCGACGAGCCCACCGGAAACCTTGACCACCAGGCCACCGGCGTGGTCGAGAACCTGATGCTTGGCCTGGCCAGGAACAGGGACCAGGCCTTCCTGATAGCCACACACAGCAGCGAACTTGCCCGGAAGTGCGAAAGACTGCTGCTGCTGGACAGGGGAGTGCTGATAGAGGGCTGAAGCTGGTGAAACCCGGCTGGAACCTTATATTTACCCTCTGGTAAACCCGGAGAACGGGTGCCGCGAAAGGGGAGACATTGCGGGAGAGGTTCAGCGAACGGGCCAGGGCCGCGTTGAACGAGGCCAGGCTCGAGGCCGGCCGTTCCGGCCGTCCCAGCGTAACGTCGGAGCACATCCTTTACGGAATTCTTACCGTTGACGGTTCCACTGCGTCCTCTGTCCTGACCCGTCTCGGCGTGAACACGGCGGAACTGAGGCTCAGGGTGCAGAACCGGATCAGGGGGGGCAGGCTGCCCGTCCCGGTGGACCGGCACGAACTGGAATGGACGGAGAGGGCAAGAAGGATCCTTCAGGAAGCCGGGCGCCTTGCCCAGAGCCTGGACTCTCCCACAGTGGGGACCGAGCACCTTCTCCTGGCGGTGACCACCGTTGAGACCACCGTGGCCGGCGAGATACTCTGGGAGTCGGGAGTCACCTACGAGAAGGCGGAACGGGCGGTAAGGTCGCTTCCGGGCGCAAGGAACGAGAGCACGCAGGAGAAGCCCGTTTCCGCCATGGAATACTTCTGCCGTGACCTTACGGCAATGGCCAGAAAGGGCCTTCTCGACCCTGTCATCGGCCGCGACCAGGAGATCGGCAGGCTGGTGAGGGTGCTGTGCCGGAGGAAGAAGTCCAACCCTGTGCTCCTGGGCGAGCCGGGGGTGGGGAAGACCGCCATAGTAGAGGGGCTCGCCAGGCGGATCACCGAGGCCTCGGTCCCCATGATGCTTCACGGCAAAAGGATACTGGCGCTGGACATGGCCGGCGTGCTGGCGGGCACCAAGTACAGGGGCCAGTTCGAGGAACGGCTGAAGGTGCTGCTGAAGGAGATACTCGACTCGGGCAACGTCATCCTCTTCATTGACGAGATCCACACCATCGTCGGCGCAGGCGGGGCCGAGGGCGCCATAGACGCCGCCAACCTTCTGAAACCCTCCCTTGCAAGGGGCGAGTTCCAGTGCATCGGCGCCACCACCCTCGACGAGTACAGAAGGCGCATCGAGAAGGACGGCGCTCTTGAAAGGCGCTTCCAGCCCATACCGGTCGACCCGCCCAGCGTGGAACTCACCGTTAGGATACTCGAGGGCCTTGAACCCAGGTACGCCAAGCACCACAATTCCATTTACACTCCGGAGGCCGTGAGGAGCTGCGCCGTGTTGGCGGACAGGTACATCAGCGGCCGTTTCCTGCCCGACAAGGCCATTGACGTAATGGACGAGAGCGGTGCCAGGGCCCATTCGGAAAGCTCCCGCTCGCCGGAAAGCCTTCTGGAGATGCACAGGGCGCTTGCGGGCCTCGAGGTCGAGCTGGAGCAGGAGATGGAGAAGCGTAACCTGATCCAGGTGAACAACATCAGGAACGAGATACAGCGTCTGTCCCAGGCCATCGAGGCAGGCAGGCAGCAATGGATAGAGAGCCTCACCCCGGTCACCATCACATCCGACGACGTGGCCGCGGTGGTGTCATCCATGACCGGCATCCCCATCAGCCGCATGGGCGAGAACGACCTGGGCCGCCTTGCCGATCTGGAGAGACGCCTGTCCTCAAGGATAGTGGGCCAGGAGAGGGCCATCGGGGTCATCGCCAGGGCCATTCGAAGGAGCCAGGTGGGGCTGCGCCCCCCTGACAGGCCTGCGGGCTGCTTCCTCTTCCTGGGCCCCTCCGGCGTGGGCAAGACCGCCACAGCCGCCGCACTGGCCGAGCTGATCTTCGGCGACAGCCTCTCCCTTATCCGTATGGACATGAGCGAGTACCAGGAGAGCTTCTCCGGTTCCAGGCTGGTCGGGGCGCCTCCGGGCTACGTAGGCTACGACGACGGCGGCCAGCTGACCGAGAAGGTGCGCAGAAGACCCTACTCGGTGGTGCTTCTGGACGAGATGGAGAAGGCCCACTCCGACCTTTTCAACATGCTTCTGCAGGTGATGGACTACGGCACCATGACCGACAACATCGGGCGCCGGATCGATTTCCGCAACACCATCATCATCATGACGGGCAACATCAGGGGTTCTTCGCTTCCGCAGGTGGGGTTCTCGCCATCGGGGGACGCCGACGGCCAATCCGCGGACGAGGCCAGACGGGTCTTCCCGCCCGAGTTCATCAACAGGCTGGACGAGGTGGTGGTGTTCAACCATCTGGAGCTCTCCCACGTGAGGACCATAGTTGACCTTCAGCTCAACGGCGTCCGTGAGAGGCTCGCCGCTCTCAGGATCTCGATCTCCGTTGACGAGTCCGCCATGGATTTCCTCGCCAGGAGGGGCTGCAGCCCCGACGCCGGGGTCAGGCACCTCCAGAGGACGATCCAGCAGCACCTTGAAGACCCCCTGACGGACGCCCTTGTAAGGGGCGATATAGCATCTGGTGCCAATGTCACGGTCACCTGCGGTGGCGAGGGCCTGGCCCTGCACACTCAGGATGCCCGCATTCCGGAAGGCGTGAAGAGTTGAAACACCTTATCCCCGCAATCCTTTTCGCGGCCTTCGCTTCCAGGGCCGCGGTGGTCCAGAGCATCGAGATAGAGGGCAACACCTTCGTGAGCGACTCGCTCATCACCAGGACCCTGGGGGTGAGGATAGGCGAGCCGGTGAATCCCGCGGTTTACGGCAGCGGGATAAGGACCCTGTTCGACCTTGGGTACTTCCAGGGTATAACCGTCTATGCCGACAGCGTGTCGCCGGAGCTGACGAACATTCTCATAAGGGTCCAGGAGAACCCCATAGTGGGCTCGGTGCTGTTCGAGAACCCGGGCAGGCTGGATGTGAACAAGGCCCGTGACAGCCTGATGATCTTCCCGGGCCAGACGCTTTCGATGGGGGCCGTGAGCGATGCCGAGGCTCTCCTCAGGCGCATGTACGCGCAGAAGAACAGGCACCTGGCCACCGTCGAGGCCCGTTGGGGCCAACCGGATTCACAGGGCAGAAGGGACCTGATCTTCGTCTGCGAAGAAGGGCCTGACGTGAGGGTGGGCGAGATAGTCTTCACCGGGAACACCGCCTTCACCGACCGTGAGCTCAGGGGCAGGATGAACACCCGCCAGGACAGCTTCTGGAGAAGCGGCAAGCTGAAGGAGGACGAGTTCGCCCAGGATGCCGGGCGCATTCAGGAGCATTACAACCGGAACGGATACCCCGACGCCAGGGTTCTGGGAAGCTCCAGGGAGATCATGGAGGACGGCCGGCACCTGAGGATAACCATGAACGTTTTCGAGGGGCCCTACAGGCGTTTCGGGCAGGTGAGCTTCTCCGGGGGGGCCTCCATACCCGACTCCACCCTGCAAAGGGCCTCCAGGATAAGGGCCGGCGAAGAGTACGACCTGAGACAGATGGAGCGCACCATCGAGAACCTCTACACCCTCTACCAGGACAAGGGCTACTTCTACGCTGCGGTTCAGCCCCAGGTCACCATCAACCACGACGGAGAGATGGACGTGGCCTTTCAGATCACAGAAGGCAACAGGGCCCACGTGAGAAGGATAGACATAACCGGCAACACCCGGACCTGCGACAACGTCATCAGAAGGGAACTCACGGTCTACCCCGGCGACCTCTTCTCGCGTACCGCCCTGTTGAGAAGCATGCGCAATGTTTTCTACCTGAACTACTTCGGCAATGTGGTGCCGGATTTCCGCCCGGTGGAGGGCTCACAGGACGTTGACCTGGTGATGATGGTGGAGGAGAAGACAACTGGCCGCGCCGGGCTCGGGGCGGGTTACAGCGGTTCGGACGGCATGAGCGGTTACGTGGAGTACGGCGAGGAGAACTTCCGGGGAAGAGGGCAGAGCATCAGCGCCGCCTACCAGTTCTCCAAGCGCACCCAGAACGTTCAGCTCGGTTTCACCGAACCCTGGTTCCTCGACACGCCGTTGACGCTGGGAGCCCAGCTTTACCGCACTTCCAGCAACTACACCGAGTACGACAGGCTCAAGACCGGCGGCTCCATCCTGGTGGGCAGGCCCATACCCGGGCTTGACTTCGTCCGGGCCTCGGTGCGCTACACGCTTGAGAGGGTGAACGTCTTCAACATCACCAGCGACACCACCAGCTACTACTACGACCTGAGGAACACCACCTGGCCCCGGTGGGAGAGTTCGGTCAGATACTCGCTCTCCCGTGACAGCCGTGACAGACAGAACTTTCCCGGCGAGGGTTCGCTGAACAGCCTGACCCTTCAGTACGCCGGGGGGCCCCTGGGGGGAGACATCGGCTATCAGAAGTATCTGCTTGACAGCCAGTGGTACGTTCCCGTCTGGTGGAAGTTCTTCCTCACCCTCAGGGCCAGGGCAGGGTACGTGGCCGGCTTCGGCGGTGAAGAGCCTCCCGCGTACGAGTTCTTCCAGCTGGGCGGCACCGGCTTCTACGGGGTCCGGGGCTACGGCGAACGGACCATCGCGGCCTCGGAGGGGTACGAGACCGTGGGCGGAAGGAGCATGCTCATCTTCACGGCCGAGTACAGGCTGCGCATTATTGACCAGCTGCAGCTCTCTCTCTTCGCCGACGCCGGCAACACCTGGAACCGCTGGTCCACCATCGATCTGAACGATCTGAACCGGGGTGCGGGAATGGGCGTCAGGGTGGAGGTGCCCATGCTGGGGATCCTGGGCATAGACTACGCCTACGGGTTCGACGGTCCCAACAGGGGCTGGGAACCCCATTTTCAGATCGGCACGAGCTTCTGATCAGGAGGTCGCTTTGAGATCAGCCCTTGTTCCGGTGGCGCTTATCTGCGCCGCAGCCCTTTCTCAGGACATTGCCGTTGTTGACTCCGCACGGATATTCGCGACCCTGGGTTCCGTGAGGGACGCCAGGGAACTCCTCGAGGAGGAGCTGGAGAACTGGCAGGCCTACGCAGACTCGCTCCAGCAGGAAGTTGACCAGATAAGGGCCGACCTCGACCGGACCCTGGTGATGAGCCCGGAGAGGCGCATGGAAAGGGAGGCCCTTCTGGTTCAGAAGGAACAGGGACTGCAGGCCTTCCTGACCGAGGTCTTCAGCCCCGGCGGGCTTCTGGAAAGGCGCAACGAACAGCTTGTGGCCCCCATCGTGGCGGCGATTAACGAGGCGGTGAGAGAGATAGCCACTGAAGAGGGGCTTTCCATCGTGTTCGACTCTTCTTCGGGACAGGTCGTCTTCGCCGATCCGGCCCTGGAAATAACGGATCTGGTGATGGACAGGGTCTCTTCCGGTGGCCGACGCTGAGATAACGCTGAACCGGCTGGCCGGCCTGCTTTGCGCCCGTCTTGCGGGAGACGGGGGCGGGGAGCGGGTTTCCGGGGTCAGCACCCTTGAAGAAGCCGGCCCGTCACAGGTGTGCTACTTCGGCAACCCCAGGTACGCCCGGTACCTGGGAACCACCCGGGCTTTGGCGGTCATCGTGGGCACCGAGGTGGTCACGTCTTCGGCGAACCAACTGGTGGTGAAGAACCCGTACCTGGCCTTCCGACAGGCTCTAATGCTTTTCGTCCCCGACAGGTCAAGCGGGTTCGCCGGTGTGCACCCCACCGCGGTGGTCCATCCAACCGCGGTAATCGCCGGCGGTGTGAGCATAGGCCCCAATACTGTGGTTGACCGCCACGTCAGGATAGGGAGCGGGACCGCCATTGGCGCCTCATGCGTCCTTGGGCCCGGTTCCGAGGTGGGCGAGGACTGCGTCATCCACCCTCTGGTGGCCATCTCCGCCGAGTGCGCAGTGGGCCACAGGGTGGTGATACACTCCGGGGCGGTTATCGGGGCCGACGGCTTCGGTTTCGTTCCCGATCCGGCGGGAGCCCACCTGAAGATCCCCCAGAACGGCAACGTGGTCATCGGCGACGACGTGGAGATAGGGGCGGGCACCACCATAGACAGGGCAGTGGCGGGGAGCACCGTGGTGGGCTCCCACTCCAAGCTCGACAACCAGGTTCAGGTGGCGCATAATGTCAGAATTGGCAGAGGATGCTTCCTGGCGGCCCAGACCGGGATCGCCGGCAGCACCGTTCTTGACGACCTGGTGACCTGCGGAGGGCAGGTGGGGATCGGCGGCCATCTCCGGGTGGGCCGGGGAGCCACCCTCACAGGAAAATGCGGGGTCTCCAAAGACGTGGCCCCCGGGGCGGTCCTTAGCGGGATCCCTGCCCGGGACCACATGGAAAACATGAGAACCATGGCAGCAGCCGCGAGACTGCCGGAAATCCTTCGCTGGCTGACCGGAAGGAAGAAAGAGCGGAGTTGACGGGATGAACCGTTTTCAGACAACACTCGACAAAGTCGTTTCCTGCACCGGGGTCGGACTGCACCTGGGCAAGGAGACCACCATAACCTTCAAGCCCGCCCCCCCTGACACGGGTTACGTGTTCGTGAGGACCGACGTTGAGAGCAGGCCCATAATAAAGGTCTGCGTTGACAACGTTCGAATGATAGAGGAGCAGGCCAGAAGGACCACGCTGGGGGAGAACTACTTCGAGGTGCACACCGTGGAGCACGTGCTCAGCGCCCTGTACGGCCTTGAGATAGACAACGCCATAATAGAGATAGATTCCGACGAACCGCCGGAACCGGCGGACGGGTCCGTGAGCTCGTTCGTTTCCATCCTCAAGAACGCCGGTGTGGCAACGCTGAACAAGCACCCCAGGAAGGTGTTCAAGATAACCGAACCGGTGAGCCTGGAGTACTACGGGGCCACCCTCACAGTGGTGCCCTACAGCGGTCTCAGGGTGAGCTTCACCATAGATTACGACATCGCCGCCATCGGCACCCAGTACCTCAGCCTCGACATCACCCCCGAGACCTTCTGCACCGAGATAGCCCCCGCCAGGACCTTCTGCCTCTACCGGGACGTGAAGGCCCTTCAGGAGAAGGGGCTCATCAAGGGCGGCACTCTGAACAACGCGGTGGTCATCGGCGACGACGGGATCATGAACGACAATCCCCTGAGGTTCCCCGACGAGTTCGTGCGGCACAAGATACTGGACCTCATCGGCGACCTCTCGCTGCTGGGTTTCCGCCTCGAGGGGCATGTCATAAGCGCGAAGAGCGGCCATGCGTCCAACGTCCAGTTTGTCAAGAAGATAACCAGCGTTTACAAGGGAAGCATATCCAAGGCCGAGAAGCATCTTCACGACAGGAAGTGGGACATACAGGACGTGATGAGGCTCCTGCCCCACCGTTACCCCTTCCTCCTGGTGGACAAGGTTCTGGAGATAGATCCCGGCAAGCGCATAGTGGGGCTCAAGAACGTCACCATCAACGAGCCCTATTTCCAGGGGCACTTCCCCGGCAGTCCCATCATGCCCGGGGTGCTGGTGGTTGAGGCCATGGCCCAGGTTGGCGGCCTGATGCTTTTCGACAACGTGGACGACCCGTCGAAATGGCTGGTCTATTTCGGCGGCATAGACAAGGTGCGCTTCAGGAAGCCCATCCTTCCCGGTGACCAGGTGAGGTTCGAGCTGGAAATGCTGAACAGCAGGGGCAGGCTCTGCCGGATGCGGGGGGTGGCCTTCGTCGAGGAGCGGGTTGCCGCGGAAGCCGAGCTCACCGCCATGCTGGTGGAGAGAGCATGATACACCCCAAAGCTGTGGTCTCCTGCGACGTTCCCCATACGGTGAGCATCGGGCCGGGAGCCGTGGTGGGCCCGAGAGTGGTCCTGGGCGAGAACGTGGTGATAGGGGCCAACGCGGTGATTGACGGCCCCACCACCCTTTCCGACGGCGTTCGTGTCGGTCCGGGAGCGGTGATCGGCACAGCCCCGCAGGACCTGAAGTTCGGCGGCGAGGACACCACCCTCTTCATCGGTCCCAGGACGGTGATCCGCGAGATGGCCAACATCAACCTGGGCACCAGGGCATCGGGTTCCACCGTTGTGGGCGCCGACTGCTTCATCATGGCCTACGTTCACATAGCGCACGACTGCAGGATCGCCGACGGCGTGATACTGGCCAACGCGGTGAACCTGGCGGGGCATGTTTCGGTGGGAACCGGCGCGGTCCTGGGAGGGGTTGTCCCTGTTCACCAGTTCTCACGCATAGGCGAGCTGGCCATGATAGGCGGCGGTTACAGGGTGCCGAAGGACGTGCCCCCCTTCGTTCTCGCCGGGGGCGAACCGCTGAGGGCGGTGGGGATAAACGCCCTGGGCCTGAAGCGCCACGGGTGGTCTGCCGGGCGGATCGAAGAAGCCCATGAGGCTTTCCGGCGCATCTTCCGCTCTCCCGGCACCATGAGCGGGAAGATAGAGAGCATTCTCGGCGAGTTCCCCGAAGACTCCCCGGCCCACAGGATGGCCCGGTTCATAAGCGCTTCTGAACGGGGGGTGATCGTCTGAGGCGGGCCCTTCTTCCCCTGCTTTACGCCTCGATCCTGTTGGCGGACAGCACCGCAGTTGTCGCCATACCCCGAAGGAACCCCACCGGAGCCCTTGTAAGGAGCGCGGTGGTCCCCGGCTGGGGGCAGTTCTACAACGACGAACCGCTGAAGGGGCTGGCCTACGGCGCCCTTCAGGCCGGCCTGCTGGGATGGACCCTTCACGAGAACCACCTTGCCGGTGAAGCCCGCGACATGTTCCTGCTCACCGGCGACCCGGAGTGGGACCAGGCCCGGGAGGAGCACCGTGACAGGTGCCGGAGCCTTGTGTGGTACACCGCCGGAGCATGGGTGCTGAGCATGCTGGACGCCTATGTTGACGCCTGGCTCTACGGCTTCGACCAGGAGAACGAAAGCTTCGACAGGAACGCAGGTCTCGCCCTCATGGTCGGGATCGCCCTGTGAGGGAATGAAATGATCCTTTTCCTTGTACTACTTTCGGCAGTTGACGAGGAGGAAGCCCTCATACTTGAAAAGGCGGTCGGTGGAGACCGCGAGGCTTTCGGCCGGCTGGTGGAGAGGTACCAGAAAAGGGTGTTCAGAGTGGCAAGAAGACTTTGCGGATCCGACGATGACGCCTGGGACATCACCCAGGAGTCCTTCATCCGGGCCATGAACGCCATGGGAAGCTTCGACGCCGAGTTCAGGTTCTTCACATGGATCTACCGGATAGTGACCAACGTGGCCATAAACTATCACAGGAAGTCGAACCGCAGGTCAGAGGTTGAGTACCAGGACGAGTACGGCTACCAGGGCCAGACCGTCACACTTGACCAGGCGCCCCTCAACGCGGCGGCGGATGAGCTGGCCCTGGCTGTGGGAAGGGCCGTGGAGTCCCTGTCAGACCCGCTGAGAACCGTGTTCGTTCTCAGGGTTGACCAGGAGTTGAGCTACACCGAGATAGCCCAGACCCTGGGCATTGCGGTGGGCACCGTGATGTCCAGGCTTAACCGGGCCAGGAACCAGGTCAGGGCCGTGGTTTCCCGCGAGATGCAGGGGGTGGAGGCATGAACTGCCCCGACCGCATGGAACTCATGGCCTTCATGGACGGTGAGCTTGATCCGGCCCGGCGGGAGATGATAGCCGACCACGTCCCGGGCTGCGGCAGGTGCTCCGCGTTTCTGGATTCCCAGCGACTTCTGGAGAAGAGCTGGCGGGACTCGTGGCGCGACCCTCCGGATCTCCGTTTTGAAGCCATGAGAAAAGGTCTTCTGAGCAGGGAACCCGCGAGAAGGGGGGTGCCGGGCTGGCTCATCGGGGTGGCAGCGGGAGCCGTGGCCGTCTTCCTGGGGGTGAAGGTGTTCGTGGTTCCGGGAAGTGGTGTCCTTGAGGACACGATACGGACCGAGACCGTTCAGAGGGCCAGGGACACCGAGATGCAGGACGTTCCCGCCGTGCACGAGCAGACCGTCGAGGAAGAGGATGTGGCGCTTCTGGCGGTACCGTCCTCAGAGGCCGGGAGCATGGTCATCGACGAAACCCTGTCTGTTGCCGCAGGGTCGGGGACGGCCGAAGAGGTTCCCCTTGAACGTGCGCTGAGCCAGGATGTGCAGGAGCAGGTGGAATGCGTGGTGGTGACCGGGGAGTCCGGGTTGATGCAGAACGGACCCGATGCCCCGGCAGGCTTTGCTTCCGCCAGGACCGCCAGTGAGCCGGGAACGGTATCCGATGCGGCCCAGCCTGCCCCCGAACAGGCCGCTGAAGCCGAAGAGGGGATCACGGGAGGCATCTGCGCGGGTTCCGGCGGCGGAGGCCTTTCGGTGTCCGGCACCATGGCTGCCGATGACCGCTACGCCGCGGTCCCCGTTCTGTCCCCCGCCTACACCATGGTCTGCCAGGGCCCCGGCGGCGCGGCGGTTGAGCCCTGGGACAGGCTGACCCTTTTCGTTGACAGCATCCTTTCCGCCCGTGGCTCATTGCCGGGGCTGATCCTGGTTGACTCGCTGGGCTACACGGTGGAGCACGGGGTCATCCCCAGGGAGTTCCTCGGGGTAACCGATCCCGACAGGGTTCCCATGACGGTTCGGATCATCCTGCACTGAGCCACTTCCCAACGGCCCGTGCCGGGATTACATTCCACCCGGCTGGTTCATGGAACAGGAAGGACGGCTCATGATTCTATGCCTTGTAATGCTCTCCACGCTGTCGGCGGACAACATTCCGTCGCTTGCGGTGATACCTGTGTTCGCCCCGGGCCAGTACGATGTTCCGGCCCTTGTGGAAAGGGCGGGGGAGCTGTACGAGGCCGCCGGCCGTTTCCGTGTGGCCGACCTCTCGGATAACCCGGGCTACTCCGGGCCGCCGGAGACACTTGCCTACCGCCTGAGGGAGATGGCCGCCTTCGCAGGGGTGGATGCCTTCATGGTACTTGAAGTGGGGGTTCCCGGGTACGACACGGGTTTCGCAGGCCTCTCCGATTCCCTGACAGCCACCAGAACCACCACCATTGATGTGGCGGCCAGGTTCTACACCTCCGATGCGGTCCTTATTGGCACCATCAGGGAGACCGTGAGGGGCGAGGGGTTCGTGGCATCCCAGCAGGCGCTGGCGCTTCGGGGAGTGGAAGCCGTGGTTTCCAGGAGCATGCTGGAGGTCTTCGCCATGGAACTCACCTTCGAGGTGGGCGAAGGGCCGGTTTACACACTGCCCGCCGGGACCGGCGACGGGATCCGCAAGGGCATGATCTTCTCGCTGGTGGCCAGATCGGAAGGTATTCCCCAGTCACGGGCCGAGTACGAGGGGCTGAGAAGCAGGGGCATCGTGCAGATAATCCGGACGTCCGAAGCCACCAGTCACGGGCGGCTCATAACCGGCACGCTCGTACCGGGGTCCAGGGTGACGGCAATCGAGACTTCTTCGCCGGCCAACGTTTTTCTCCAGTACGCCGCGGTTCCGGTGAGGATAGTGCCGGGGGATGGTCTGACGGGGGATGAGGCCGCCGATTCCAGGGTGATGAACCAGGTGGAGATAGGAGGCTGGACATCCCGCTGGGGTCTGGCCTTCGGCGGTGCGCTGGTGAGCGGGGTGCTCCCGCGAATGAGCACCATCGGGGTCAGGGGTTCGCTGGGTGCCCGGATACCCCTATCGTCCCCTTCCCTGGCCTTCCGGGTGAAGGCCGGTGTGGAGACCGACTTCCTGATCCAGGACACCAGGGCCGACACCGTCTCGGCCTCGGCCAGCGCTGTGATCTTCGGCGCTTCCGCGGGTGTTGGGCTTGAATGGCTCTTCAGCCCCCACCTGGGGCTTCAGGGAGGGGTCTCCGCCGGCATTGTCAGCGGCGCAGACCGCTGGAACGTACAGGACTGGCGGGGCTTCAACCGCGACGCAACCCCGGGTGAGCTGCACTACGCCCAGGTTGACCCTGGACCGGTATCGGGCAGGCTGGGCCTCTTCTATATGATCTTCTGATTCCTGGGCTTCCAGGGGCCCTGGGCCATTTCCTGCTCCCAGATCACCTCCAGAAGCGACCATACGGTGACCGCGAACGCCAGACCGGCGCTGGTCCCGCTGAATGCGGTGCCTATCACGGCCCCCAGCACCACCGCCCCGCCGGCCAGCATTCCGAGGATGATTATGAGCAGTGTCGTGGCCAGGGACATGGGACCCCACCTGCTGATGACCCTGGTCCTTGCCTGGTGCAGGCCCCACACCCAGGCGATGTAGGCCACGCATCCCGTGATGGCCATGGGCACCTGGGTGAAGATGAACGCGATGACGAGCCATACGGCGAAGAAGCATAGGAACGCCTGAAGCGAGCGCCTGCTGGAGTGGGAGTACCAGCCGCTCTGTTCGGGTATCTCACCCAGGGCGGTCCAGACAAGGGCTCCGCAGGTCATTCCAAGGAACATCTGCAGGTCGTCGTCGTGAATGAAGCTGAAGATTATGGTGCCGGCCACGCCCAGAATGCCCAGAATGACCAGGAAGGTTATGGGCGTGTTCGGGTTGCGCGACTGGCTGTAAGCGTAGTACCTTGCGCCGGCGAACTGGATGACCAGGAAGATGGCCGCCGCCGCCCCTGACCAGAAGAGCGCCAGGAGCGAGTTGGGAGTTTCGGGCAGAATACTGCCGAGTTGGATCAAGGGGTGCATTGACAGAACCTCCGGGAATTGCTGGGCATGGAAACCTACGAAAACCCTTCACCCCGTGTCCAGACTTGCACGCAGCCCGTTTTGGTGATACACTATGTTCATGTTGAAACGTTCTTGCGCAGTCCTGGCCGCGGCACTGACCATGGCCGGTTGCGGGGAGGGCCCGGTCCCCGAAGGCGGCTTCCCCGGTGAGAGGTACATCTCCCTTGAACTAAACGGAGACACCGTCATCATCCCGGCGCCGGCGGGAACCGACCCCTCGGCTCCTGGCGACTTCTCTGCCGATGTTCGAAGGGACATCGGCTTTCCGGTCCCCGACAGCCTCGTGCAGGGGGAGGACTCGCTTACGTTCTCGAGGCTGTTCCCTCTCGGGGGCGGTTCGGTGCTGGTCCTCACGGGCGTGGCCGGGGACGCTTCCAGGGTTCCGCTTGTAAGGCGGATGCTCACCCAGAGCAGCCTTCGAAGGTGGCACGGGCTGAGGGAAGTGGTGCTGTCCGACGTTTCCCCCGACTCCATTGACAGGCTGAGGAACGAGCCGCCCCGGGAAGAGCCGCTTTATGTGAACCACAGGCTTCACGTGGTCTTTCAACCCGCGGTGGCCGAGTCGTCGCTCTTTCTTGTGGACACCGTCTCATTCCGCGGCAGGGACGGCGTTACCCTCACTGTGAACCGGGGCGTTCCCGGGAACCTTGACGCGCTGAACGGAGCGGTGGAACAGACCGGCCAGGGGAGCTGGCTCTGCCTGTCCGACAGCTCCCAGGTCAGGTCGTTCACCGGTGTCTTCACCTGTGTGCTCCCCAGGAACTGGCACATCGCAGACGAGGCCAGCGGCGAACTCCTGGGCCGCTGCCGAATGAGCTCAGCCCTTCTCGGGGGCAGGTACCTCCCTTCCAGCGAGCACCCCAACCGTTTCGAGATACAGGTGCACGCTCCACAGGGGATGAGCGTGTTCTCTCCCTTGAGCCCGGTTTTCCAGCCGGTTCACGGCGGCGCCTACGGTTTCTCCACCGGGACCGGCCTGGTGAGGGGAACGGTGCCGGTCTTCATTGGCGAATACAGCGAATACATTCTTTCAGACCGGCGAAGCAGGCTTCTTGTACAGGCGGGGATCGACCAGGCACACTTCACTGAAGACTCGCTCTGGGCGGACAACATGGGCACGCTTCTCCAGTCCATGCTGGGCTTCCCCGGCAGCTCGTTCAGCATCCTTGTCGCCGAAGGCGGCATCGAAGCCTTCTCGGTTCCCTACCACGGGTGCCTCGTGGTCTCCCCGGGAGTTTTAAGCACCCTCTCCGGCGTTTTCTCCTGGGGCGACAGCCTCGCCGCCGGGGCCCAGGCGGCGGGCACCGGGGTGGTGGCGGCGGGCGCGGAGTGCTTCACCCTTCAGTCCATCTTCATTGACCCCGTTCTGGCCAGGATGATACAGGCCTGGATGCCCTGCAGGTTCCTTGACTTCATGAGCGTCAGTGAAGACCTCTTCAAGATGCGCCGGGCCTACCGGAACTACTACCTGTACCAGACCGGCATCACCGGCGGCCTGGAACGCGCGCTGGCCGACCCCGGCCTTGCTGGAAGCCCCCTGTACGACCCGGTGGTGAGGGGCAAGGGGCCGATGGTGCTCGAGTACCTTCATTCCCAGGGATGCCTTGACCATCTGCCGAACCTTCTTGACAACCTGAGGCACAGCGGGAACTACTGGAACAAGCTCTGGGCCAACCTGGGGCTTTACGAGGGAGAGAGGCGTTTCCGGCTTCTCCGGCAGTTCCTCTATCAGCCCGGGATACCCCAGGTCAGCGTCGAGTGGTGGACCGAAGACGGCCTGATACGTCTGGAGCCGGCACAGATGCAGCCCTCGGCGCAGTTCGGGATTCTCTTCAGGTCATGCAAGCTCTTCCTCGAAGACGGTTCTTCAAGGCAGGTCATCCTGAACCCCGGGGATTCCAACACCCTTTACGCGGTGCTGCCTCCCGAGGCTTCGGTGGGAGTTGCCGCGGTTGACCTGAACCCGGAACAGGTTATACCCGCCGACATCGTCTATAGAAGGCGAATCCCCGGCGGTGAGTGACCCGGCGGCGGAAGCGGCGGAACTCCGGGAACTCATAAACCACCACAGCCGCCTCTACTACACCGAAGACCGCACCGAGATATCCGACCAGCAGTACGACGCGCTGTTCCAGAGGCTTCTTCAGCTCGAGGAGCTTCACCCCCGGCTGCGGACCGGCGATTCGCCCACTGCCAGAGTGGGGGCCGCCCCCAGGCAGTCCTTCCCTCCCATGGAGCACCGGCCGCCCATGCTGAGCCTCGACAACGTGTTCTCCGCCCGGGAGTTCATGGCGTTCCACGCCAGGCTGGAAAGGGAGCTGGGAACGGACAGGCTTGACTACTCCGTCGAGCCCAAACTCGACGGCGTATCCCTCAGCCTGGTTTACGAAGGAGGTGTTCTCGCCTTCGCCGGGACCAGGGGTGACGGAATGACCGGCGAGGATGTGACGGACAACGTTCGCACGGTGAAAAGCATTCCCCTGAAACTTGCCCCGGAGGCTCCGCGGGAACTCACGGTGCGGGGGGAGGTCTTCTTCATGCTGGACGACTTCAGGCAGTGGAACTCCCGAAGGGAGGCCGAGGGTGAGGCTCCGTTCAAGAACCCCCGGAACGCCGCCAGCGGTTCACTCAGACAGCTCGACAGCCGTGTCACCGCGGGAAGGCCCCTCTTCTTCTGCGCCTACGGGACCGGCGCCCCACCCCCGGGCGTCACCGGCCAGCGCCAGCTCCTGGGGCTCCTTCAGCAGTGGGGGTTCTGCATCAGGGCGGAAACGGTCTTCGTCACCGGGCCGGAAGAGGCCGTTTCCGCCTGCGGGCGGATGGAGGCTTCCCGAGAAGCCTTCCCCATGGAGATAGACGGGGCGGTGGTGAAGCTGGATTCGTTTGGGCTTCGGGAGAGGGCCGGCGAACTCTCCCGGGCGCCCAGGTGGGCGGTGGCCTGGAAGTTCCACGCACGGGAAGTGGCCTCCGAGGTGCTTGCCATAAGGGTTCAGGTGGGCAGGACAGGGAAGCTCACCCCGGTGGCCGAACTTGCTCCAGTGGAGGTGGGCGGTGTCACGGTTACCAGCGCCACTCTGCACAACCTGGACGAGGTGAACCGCAAGGATGTCAGGACAGGCGACATCGTCTCGGTGAGAAGGGCGGGCGACGTGATCCCCGAGATCACCGCCAGCCTCACCCGGGACAGGGAGAACAGGCCGGCACCCTTCCGGATGCCCGAGGCCTGCCCGGTGTGCGGCGGACCGGTGGTGCGCCCGGAGGGCGAGGCCGCCCACAGGTGCATCAACCCGGATTGCCCGGCCAGGCTCCGGGAAAGCATCAAGCACTGGGCCTCCCGGAAGGCCATGGACATTCAGGGCCTTGGCGATTCCCTGGCGGAGAGACTGGTGGCGGAAGGAAAGGTAAGGACCCTTGCGGACCTCTACAAGCTCACGCCGAAAGGGATGGCGGCCATGGAACGCATGGGGGAGAAGAGCTCCGGGAACCTCCTGGAACAGCTTGAGCGCAGCAGGGAAGCCCCCCTTTCACGCTTCATCCACGGGCTGGGGATCCCCGGGGTGGGAGCGGTCACAGCACGGGACCTCTCCCGCAGGTTCGCCTCACTGGAGGCACTTGAAACGGCTGGTCTGGAGGAACTTCAGGCGGTGGAAGGCGTGGGCCCGGTGACAGCGGGTTCCGTAAGGGCATTCTTCGATGACCCGGTGACCAGGCGGGTGGTGCAGGCCCTGAAGGAGGCGGGTTTCAACCCCGGCGAGAGCCGGGGACAGGGTCCCGGGGTCAGGCTTCAGGGGCAAGTGATAGTGTTCACCGGCGCCCTGACGCTGCCCAGGGAGAAGGCCCAGGCCCTGGCCGAGAGCGCAGGGGCCAAGACCGCCGGGTCGATCTCTTCCCGGACCACTCTTGTGGTGGCGGGGCCGGGAGCCGGTTCCAAGCTTCAGAAGGCGGAGGAGCTGGGTATCCGGGTGGTGGATGAAAGCGGGTTCCTGGAACTGCTTGAATGAAAAGGAGCGCCGGAAGACCCGGCGCCCCTCCTGAGAAGAGCGGCGTCAGCCGTTCTGCTTCGCGAAACTCTCCATGAACGATGCCAGGGCCTGTGCCCCCTCCAGGGTCATGGCGTTGTAAACCGACGCCCTGCATCCGCCCACGTTCCTGTGGCCTTTGAGGCCCACGAGGTCGAGCTTCTTGGCCTCGTCAACGAACCTGCCTTCCAGCTCCTCGGAGGGGAGGCGGAAGGTGATGTTCATGAAGCTCCTGCTGGGAACGTGCTTCACATGGGGCTTGTAGAAGCCGCCGCTGGCGTCCATGGCCCCGTAGATAAGGGCGGCCTTCTGGTGGTTCCTCTTCTCGATGCCCTCCAGGCCGCCGTTCTCCAGTATCCAGTCCATCACCAGGTCAACCACGAACACCGGGAAGCACGGGGGTGTGTTGTAAAGGCTTTCCTTTTCCACGTGGACCTTGTACTTCATCATGGTGGGTATGTCGGTCTTTGCGGTGTCGAGCCAGCTCTTCCTGACCACCACCGCCGTGACCCCGGCGGGACCGATGTTCTTCTGGGCTCCGGCGTAGATCAGGCTGAAACGGCTGTAGTCCATGCGCCTGCTGAGGAAATCGCTTGACATGTCGCACACCAGGGGAACCTTGCCCGTCTCGGGGATGTTCCACATCTGGGTGCCGTAGAGCGTGTTGTTGCTGGTGGTGTGCACGTATGCGGCGCCGGGCGTGAAACTGAAGGAGTCGGGCACCACGTCGAAGTTGGTGGCCTCGCTGGAGGCGGCAACGTTCACCGAACCGAACAGCTTCGCCTCCTTGATGGCCTTCGAGGCCCACTCGCCGGTGTTGACGTAGTCGGCCGTCTGCTCCTTCCGGAGGAAGTTGAAGGGCACCATGCAGAACTGGGTGCTTGCGCCGCCCCCGAGGAAGAGAACGTAGTAGTCGTCCGGCGAAAGCCCCATTATGGAAAGCATCTTGGACTGTGCATTCTTGAACATGGCGTCGAACGGCTTGGAACGGTGGGATATCTCCATGACCGACATTCCCTGGCCCGCAAAGTCCTCAAGACCTTTCTGCGCCTTCTGCACCACTTCCAGAGGAAGGGTTGCCGGCCCTGCGTAGAAGTTGTGAACGCGCTTTGACATAGAAAGCCTCCAGCTTCATTTGAAGAACCACGGTGAACGCACAGGTCAAGCATATCCAAACAGCCCTGCCCCGTGCAACCCTTGACGGCTTTTTCCGGCGGGGTCTATATACATCTTATTACTCGACGAAGGGAAGGAATGATGGCAAGACCGGGCATCTGGGTCATGATGGCGGCTATCCTCGCCACAGGGTGCGTTGCGCCGCTGTCGCACAATCTCACCGGCAGATCTCTCGGGGGAGGCACGTTCGGCATTGACGCAGGCGGGGTGGTGGGACCCGGGGAGGGCGCGCTGCCTGCGCTGAAGGTGGCTGTCGGACTTTCCGAAAGCGCCGACCTGGGGGTTCAGTTCGACACTTTCAGCCTGGGTTTCTTCGGAAGGAAGTCGTTCATCAACAACAGCGAAACGGGCGCCTCGGTGGCGGGAGTCGCCGGGCTCGGGATCGCCGCAGGAGGCTGGTACGGCTACGCGGGGCCCGTGTTCAGCTACAAGACATGCCGCTTCGAGCCCTATTTCAGCACCCGGGTGAACTTCGTAACTTACGAGGACTCGGACTCGAGTTCATCCATAAGCTGGGAGGGCGGCGATTTCGTTTACCCGCAGATGACGCTGGGCTTCTCCTTCTGGCTCTCCCGCAAGGCGGCCCTGAGCGTCGAGGCCAGCGCGCTGATCGGTGAGGCGGGAGTGCTTGACGCCGGTATCGTGGGGATGGCCGGGCTGTCGTTCCGTCTGTGAAGTGGAGGAACTTCCGATGAACATTGCCATACTGGTCCACTCCCGCACGGGCAACACTCTTCAGGTGGCGAACAGGCTTCTTCAGCGCCTTCAGGACGCCGGGCACACCGGCGCCGTCATTGAGGTGAAGGCCTCCGGGGGTTCCGGGCAGGACCCCTCCACACTTGCCTTCGAAGGCGTCCCCGAACTCGATGGTTATCAGGGGCTGGTGTTCGCGGCGCCGGTCCACGGGTTCTCACCGGCACCGGACATGGCCGAGTTCATGAGAAGGCTGCCTTCGCTGAAGGGCAAGTCCGCGGCCTGTCTGGTCACCCAGGCCTTTCCCTTCGCCTGGATGGGGGGTACCCGCTCGACACGGCTGATGGGCAGCCTCTGCGAATCCAGGGGCGCTTCGGTCCTGGGTTACGGGGTTGTGAACTGGGGCCGGTCGTGCAGGGAGGCGCTGATCGAACGTGCAGTGGAGCGGCTGACGGGGCTTTTCTAGCCTCGACTTCCACCGCCTTGCTGCTTCGAAGCCCCGGTACCCCGGGCGGTGTCCTTTTTCAGGAGGAACGGGGGAGAGAATGCATTCTGACCTCATTGAGATGCTGGTCTGTCCATCCTGTCACGGCGAACTGGAGTGGAGCGTAAGCGGGAATGCCTCCGGGTTCATCGAAGCCGGCCGGGCGGCATGCAGGGGATGCTCCGCCTCCTATCCCGTACGTGACGGTACGGCAGTCTTTCTGACGCCGGACCTTCCACGCGAGGACCTGTGGCAGCAGACGGACAGCCACCTTTCCAGGCATCTCCGCGACAACCCGGAAACGGAACGAAGGCTTCTTCGCTCACCCCTTGAGCAACTGGCCCCGGCGGACAGGTTCTTCCGCTCGCTGGTGCTGGACGAACGTGGTGAGTACGCCGGCGCAAGTGCCGCTTCGGAATCGGCCATGTCCGGCCTCTACACGCCGGAGTACCTGAAGTGCCTGGAAAGCCAGAGTTCGCATGTCATTGAAAGCCTCGGCGGGTCCAGCGGACCGGTCGTTGACCTGGCCTCGGGCATGGGCTTCCTGGTCCGTCGAATGGCCATGCGCCTCGGCCGCCCCATCGTGGCCACCGACCTGAGCCCGCTTGTGCTCTCCCGCATGAGAAGGCGCCTCCAGCACCAGGGTCTGGGCCAGGGAGTTTCCTGCCTTGCGTTCGACGCCAGGCGCACCCCGTTCAGGAACGGCTCTGTGGCAACACTTACAACCTATCAGGGGCTGGCCAACATCTCCGAACCCGGTGACCTGCTCAGGGAACTTCGCAGAATTGTCTCGGGGGTGTTCCTCTCGGTCTCCATCTTCTACCCTGAGGATGACGCGGCGAACTCTGAGGCAATACGGGGGATGGGGCTCGGCGCCATGCTCTTCCGGCGATCCGCGCTGGAGGGATACTCACAGGCAGGCTGGCAGGCCCGGACGGTCAACTCGCTTTCCTGCCGTGTCCGGCCCGCTCCGGTGGGCGAAGTGCTTTCCGGAGCTGTAGTTGACGCGCTGCCGGCGGCTGAGGCCACCATAGAGACCTGTGTTGTGAGGGCGGAGTAGCAAGACCGGGGCGGAACTGCCGGCGGTCTGGTTCACGACTTCACTGTTCGAAAGAACAGCACGCTCCCCAGAAGTACGAAGATGGCGTTGGAGATGCCCGCGCTCACCACGGGCGCCAGTGCCCCCTTGTTCCCAAGGGTCTGGCCGAACCTGGTGAGAGAGAAGAAGATGAAGGCCAGCAGGATTGCCGTGGCCACGCTGGTGGACCGGCCGCTCCTGGGGTTCCGGGTGGCAAGCGGCGCCCCCACCAGCACCATTATCAGGCTGGAGAACGGGAAGAAAAGGGTCATGTAGAACTCCACCAGGCCTTCCCTGGGGTTCCCCCCTGCCGCCCTGACCCTGCCGATGTGGTTCGAAAGCTCGAACAGGTTCATCTCCTGCGGGGACTTGGTCCTGCTGCCCAGGTCCTCGGGGGTGTCGGTTATCTCGGGCACCTCCAGGGTCTCGAAGGACCTGTACTCCATCTCGCCGCCGGGGCCGAAAAGCCTTTCATGGGCGTAGTGGGCCACCCATACCGAATCGGTGAACACCATCCTGCGTGCGTCCAGCCTTCTCACCACCCTGGAGTTGCCGTCGAACCACTCAAGAACCACTCCTGTCATGGTCTCGTTCCTGCCGTCGAAGAAACCGATCTCCATGATGGCCCCCGAGAGCGACCTGTGGGCGAAGGAGTGTCTCATCCCGTAGTCTATGGGGTCCTTTCCCTCTATCTCCACCCTCTTCACCATTGTCTGCCTGTAGTTGGCGCCGGCCACCACGAAGTCGCCCACCCCCAGAACGAACACGCTGATCAGGAAACCCACCCCCAGCAGCGGGGCGAACACCCTGGGAACGCTTACCCCCGAGGCCCTCATGGCCGTCAGCTCGTTGTTCCTGGCCAGAGAGGTTACCAGGAACAGGCTGCAGAGAAGCACTGCCACCGGCATCACCAGAACCACGATGTAGGGTATCCCGTACAGATAGTATCTGAGGAAGGACTCCCAACTCGGGCTTCGCTCCATCCACCTGTTGATGTTGTCGAAGGCGTCCACCACCACGAACAGCACGGTGAAGGCGGCAACGGCCATGAACACCATGCGGACGAAACGCCCGGCTATGTACCTGTCCAGCCTTCTCATGAGGAGCCCTTCCGGCCCAGCTTCGCAAGCACTTCCCGAATGTCCGGCAGCAGGATGGGGTGCCCTTCCCTGAGGCTTCTGAAGATAAGGTAAACACCCAGGGCTCCCATCACGATGTTCGGCGACCACATGGCGGTCCATGCGGGGATCTGCCCCTTGTCCGCCAGGTTCTCCCCGGTTATCAGGAAGAAGTAATAGACCAGTATGAACAGAAGGCTCACCGCAAGCGAGATGCCCGTGTTGGCCCTCCTGGTGGAGAGGCCCAGGGGCACCCCCAGCAGCACGAACACCAGGCACGCGAAGGGGATGGAGTACTTCTTCTGTATCTCGACCTCGAAACGGTTCTGTTCGAGCCTCATGTACGTCATCCTGTCGGATGCCAGTACGGTCTCGGTGCTCATCCCCGCCAGCCAGTTCCGCGCGGCCCTCCTGAGCTGCAGGGTGTCGGCCCCGTCCTCCAGCTCGAAGGGCCTGGTCCCGCCCAGGGCCAGCAGGAAGGGCGCCGAGGCAAGGGTGTGCAGGCTGTCCGCCAGGCGCCTTTCGGAAGTGGCCAGGCTGTCCACCCTGTTGCGCATCTGAGCCGTGGACATCTCGCGGTCGCCGCGGTTGTCGCGGTCCCTCCTCACCAGCTCCTCGGACCTGGCGATATCCAGCGTGTAGGTGGTGAAGTCGCTGAACCTGTACCTGCCGTCCTCCTCCAGCTCGTGCATCTGGCCGTTGCCCAGGGTCAGCCTGAGGTGGTTAGCGCCCATGGGCCTCATCACCCCGGTCATGGCGCTGATGGTCCGCAAAGGCTTGCCGGGCACGCTCTGGTGGATCACCACCCCGGAGAGCCGCCCGGTGATGTCGTCCTTGCTCTCCACAAGTATCCTGTAGTTCTGAATGTCCTCCACGAACATGCCCGAGACTATCCTGGCCGTGGGCCTCATGGTCCCAACGTCCAGGAGGAGGTTCTTGGCCATGTGGTTCGCGTTGGGGAGAATGGAGTCGTTGAACACCACCAGCACCCCGCCCAGAAGAACAGCCACCGCCGAGAGCGGGATGATGATGCGCAGAACACCGATGCCGCAGGCCTTCATGGCGGTTATCTCCATGTCTCCCGAAAGCCTTCCCACAGCGATGAGTATCCCGGAGAGCACGGCCATGGGCACCACCACAGCCACCATGGACGGCAGGAGAAGAACGAATATCTCGCCCACTATCACCAGGGGAACGCCCTTGCTCACTATCATGTCCAACAGGTCAAGGAGCTTGTCAAGCAGCATCACAAAGGTGAACACCCCGATCGAGATCAGGAAAGGGGATATGAACTCGAGCACAAGGTACCTGTGGAGTATTTTCATGGCCCGTCAATATAGTCGCTCCTGCGCCCCGGCAGCGACCCCGCTTGCGGAACGGCCCTCACGGGAGAATGTTATACAGCCTTCTCTGCGGGTATGTTCTGGAACAAGCCACAACAGCGGGAGTACATTTTCTCAAGCAGCATGAAGCATACAGCCCTGTTCCTCCTTCTCCTTCCGTTGACGGCGTCAGGCGTGGGCATCTCAACGCCCTGGCTTCCGTCCAGCCCGCCCAACGTCTTCTACCAGGACACTCTGCCGGTGCTCTACAGCCTTCCCCAGGCCACAGTGGTGGTGGCTCCCGCCCTGACCGGCAACGGCCTTTCGTACAGGCTCTACTACATGGGCCGCCCCATCTCCCCTTCCAGGGTGTGGTCCCTTCCGGACTCCAAGGCCGGCATCGCCGATTGGTCAACCTGGAAGAAGTGGCTTCTCACCAACAGCACCAGCGCCGTGAGGAGCGCCAGGCAGACCGGCAGCCTGGTGCCCACCATCTACCTGCCCATCTCCATGCCCCCGGGCATCGCCGGAGTGATAGGTGAGGGGGGCCAGCTGGACATCTCCGGCCACCAGAAGATCACCGTCTCGGGCATCAGCCACATCAGGCCCAACATGGTGAGCACCGAGGGCGTGAGCAGGTCGTACTTCCCCGACCTGAAGATGGAGCAGGAGCTGGTGATAAACCTGGACGGAACCATCGGCGAGAAGATAAACGTCCAGGTGGATCACGACACCCGCCGGACAATGGAGCCCGACTACAACGTCAGGCTCAGGTACACCGGGTTCGACGACGAGGTCATCCGCTCGATACAGATGGGCGATGTGAACCTGGCCATCACCGGCCCCGAGTTCGTGAGCTACAGCATTCCGGGCCAGGGCCTCTTCGGGGCCAAGGTGGAGGCCCAGGTGGGCCCCCTTGAGATAACCACCATAGCCAGCAAGCAGGGCAGTTCCACGGCCTCGGCGGACTTCGTGGGCCAGGCCACCATGGTCACCGATTCCATCCTGGACATCCGCCCGGCCAACAACTACTTCTTCGGGGTGGTGCCCGATACGGTGCCCTCCCCGCAGATAGCGGCCATAAGGGTATTCCGTGACGACGGCGTGCAAAGCCTGCTCTCCATCGAGGGCACCTGGCGGGTCCCCCTGCCGGGCGGCGGGTACGAGACCGGCGAAGGATCATGGGACGAGCTGATAGCCGGCCCGGGCATGGACTACGTCCTGGAGGACTCTGCCCGGGTGATCCGCTTCATCACGCCTGTGAACAACAACCACAGGATAGCGGTGTGGTTCGTCTCCGCTTCAGGCGACACCACAGGGTACTGCCCCCAGGGCGGCCCCTACCAGGACCTGCTTCTGGTCAAGGACTGGAACCCCACGGTGAACCACCCCACCTGGCAGTACATGCTCCGCAACCGGTATTATCTGGGCGCCAACAACATAGTTCGCGAGAGCTTCAGCTGCGACATCTTCCTCGAAGTTCCCGGCCAGGAGGCCGTCTCCAGCCAGGACGGAGTTCCCTTCCTGGCCCTGCTGGGGCTGGACAGCAACGGCGACGGCTCCATGGTTGACGAGACTGCAACCATGGACTGGGACAACGGCTTCATAGTGTTCCCCGACAACAGGCCGTTCAACAGCAGCGTGCTTGCCGTGAGGAACCCGGCGGTCTATACCGAGAAGAACCCCCCCACCAACCTCAGCAAGTACTTCCTGAGGGTGAGCTTCAGGGCAGCCAGCACCACCTATTCGCTGGGCAGGATGGGAATAGTCCCGGGAAGCGAGAGAGTGACCCTTACGGTGGCCGGCACCGTACGGGAACTGGTGAGGGACACGGACTACACCATCATCTACGAGATAGGGCTCCTGTCCCTCATGGGCGAGGCGGCCGAGCTTGCCCTCGACCCCGCAAACACACTGAAGGTGACATTCGAGTACCTGCCCTTCTTCGCCAGCATGTCCAAGACCCTCTTCGGCACACGGATGAAGTACCAGATAGGGAACCTCTCCTGGGTGGGGGCCACACTGATGTACGAGAACGCCTCCACCCCCGAGGACAGGCCGCGCCCGGGGGAGGAGGCCTACAACACCCTGGTGATGGACGTTGACGCCCGGTTCGAGGTGAGGCCCGAGTTCCTCACCGATGCGGTGAACTCCCTGCCTCTTGTGAGGACCGAGGCCGAGAGCAGGGTCCAGCTCTCGGGCGAGGTCGCAATGAGCCTCCCGGGGGGCGGCTCGGTGGCCTACATAGACGACATGGAGGGCAGCCAGTCAACGTACCCCCTGGGGCAGAGCAGGCTTTCCTGGTCCCACGCGTCGCTGCCCGTTCCGGGGATGGCCGAGCTGGCCGGAAGGCTGCGGTGGTGGAACTGGTACCCCAGATGGAGGATGGGCGACATCGTGCCGGGCCTCACCGGCACCAATGCCACTGAAGACGTGAGCAAAAGCGTGATGCAGCTCTACTTCCAGCCCGAGGGCGGCTCTCCCGACTCATGGGGGGGCATCATGCGCTGCCTCGACCGCTACGGCGTGGACTTCTCCACCCGCACCCACATCTCGCTTTACGTAAGGGCCACGGGGGCAGCCCAGCAGGCTTCGCTCTACATTGACCTCGGGGAGAGGATGGACGAGGACTCGTTCTGGCCCGAAAGGGTGGGCAGCGAGATCGTAATGAGGGCCAACGGCACCCTCGACACCGAGGACAGCAACGGCGACGGCATTCTCTCGTCGGGGGAGGACACGGGCTACGACGGCATCTTCAGCCCCGAGGAGCCGGGCTACAGCTCATCCAACCGCGACCCGAACCAGGATGATTACGTGTACTCCGACAGCATACCCCTTCCCCAGCGGTTCGACCGAATGAACGGGATGGAGAAGAACACGAAGCTGGACACCGAGGACCTGAACCGGAACGGCGTACTGGACAGGTCCAACACGTTCTTCCGGGTAAGGGTGCCCCTTGACGATCCCGAGTACATAGTCCACGGTCCCAACGAGTACGGCTGGATGCTCATAAGCATTCCGCTGGACGACTCGCTGCTGGTCACGGTGCCCGACAGCGTAGTGGGTGTTCCCACCTGGAGCAAGATAGTTTACGCAAGGATATGGACCCAGGGCTTCACCCAGGCGGACACGCTGGAGATCTACGATGTGGGCGTGGTGGGCAACCGCTGGGAGAGAAGGGGCATAGGCAGGACCGGCCCCATCGTGCCTCCGGTGAACCCCGACGAGCAGTTCACCGTGGCGGTGGTGAACAACAGGGAGAACCAGGATTACATCAACGACCCGCCCCCGGGCATAGACCCGGGCAGGGACGACTACGGCAACATCAAGCTCGAGCAGTCGCTCAGCCTTGTGTGCACCAACCTGGGAGGCGGGCACCAGGGGCTGGCCAGGCAGAACTTCTACACCGGCGCCGACTACACCGCCTATCAAAGCTTCCGGATACTGGTCCGGGGCAACACCGACCAGGGCACCGCCTTCTTCCAGCTGGGCCGCGACAGCCTGAACTACTACGAACTCGAGGTCCCGCTTCAGCAGGGCTGGCAGGTGCTGGACATACCGCTTCAGGACATGGTGAACCTGAAGCTCCTCATGGAGCAGCAGGAACTGACGTTCCTCAGGTCGGGGAACCTGGCGGTGAGCGGCAGCCCCAGCTTCACCAACATACTAACCCTGGCCCTGGGCGTGAGGAACGACCAGGCGGCGCCGCTCTCGGCGGAGGTCTGGATAAACGACATAACCCTCAGGAACCGCTACCAGGACCAGGGCTACGCCAGGCGGCTCACCGGAGAGGTGGACTTCGCCGACCTATTGTCGGTGAAGGGCGACTACAGGATGGTGGACGCGGACTTTCACAGCCTGGGCACCAACATGGGCACAGGCAGGACCACCACCCGGTACTCCGCCAACACCACCCTCAACCTCGACCGGTTCACCCCTCCCAGGTGGGGCTGGTCCCTGCCCGCCACCTACGCATGGAGCAGGACCCTCTCCGAGCCCCGGTTCCAGTCCGGCAGCGACGTGCGCGTAACGGGTTCCGACTCATGGTTCCAGCGCACCGACAACACCTCCTGGGACACCTCGGTGCAGTGGCGCCGCAGCACGCGCGCCGAGGGGCTTGTGGGAAGGTACTTCCTTGACCCCTGGAACGTCAGGCACACCATGGGCAAGCAGTGGGGCCTTTCACCCTCCGGCACCGATTCGGTGGACACCGAGAGGTTCACGGTGAGCTACAACCTGTCCCTGGGCAGGATGCGCCTGTTCAGGCTTCCCATTCTGGAGGATTTCCGCCTGAGACCAACCAGGTTCGGCTTCGGCTTCAGGTTCCAGCGCGGCAGGGACGTCAGGTGGGATGTAAGCTCCCAGGACACGGTGCAGACACGGAACAACACCCAGAGGGAACTCACCACCGACGGCTCGGTGGGCTTCAACTTCTGGAAGGGGAACACCCTTTCCTATTCGCTCACCGTGGGAAGGGACCTCTACCACCCCTGGAACCCGGGGAGCACCCGGTTGAACGTGGGCCGCGAGGTGAGCCGCAACCAGAGCCTCTCCGCAGCGCAGGAGATAAACTTCTGGAGCTACCTGATGCCGAGGGTTAGCTTCGACTCCAACTACTCCTTCGCCCGGCTCAGCCCCCACACCCCCGGTGCGGACACGCTGGGACTGCCGGACGTGGGGCTCTCCACCAATCTCAGGTACACCCTGAGGCTGGGTCTGGCCCACACCATGAGGCGCCTTTCCAGGCTCAGGGACGAGCGCCGGGACGAGGACGCCACCCCGGGAAGCCCCAGATGGTTCCTGATGAAGATGGAGAGGTGGGCCAACAACATCACCGACCCCACCATGACGCTGTCGTTCACCAACTCCACCAGCTACAAGTCGCTGGAAAGCCTTCCTCCCTGGCGCTACCAGTTCGGCATAGACGACAGGCTCGAGGGCCTGGTCCCCTTCAACCGCACCGAGGGCGAGTCGGTCCAGCTCGGCGGGGGGGTGAGACCCGTGAGCACCCTCTCATTGAGGGCCGAATACGGCAACTCGGTCACCAAGAGCTTCTACAGCGGCTACTGGAACAGGCAGCAGACCGTCACCTGGCCCTCCCTCACCCTTTCATGGAGCGGTCTGGAGCGGCTGCGCCCGCTCTCGTTCCTCAGGACGGGAACGGTAAGCTCGGGCTACAGGCTTGAGACCACCACTGGCTCCAGGGTGGAGGGGGGAGTGGAGATACCGGTGAACGAGACCGTTTCCCGAAGGTTCTCGCCGCTTGCCTCCATCACCGCCAACCTGAAGAACAAGGTTCAGATAACGCTTTCCGACAACCTGACCCTCACCGAGAGCCGGAACTTCACCGGTGCCAGCGCCGTCACCCGGGGCACCAGCCGTTCCAGCCAGGTCGGTGTCTCGTACGCGTTCAGGGCGCCCGACGGGTTCTCCATACCCCTTCCGCTTCTGAACCGGCTTAGAATACGTTTCCAGAGCGACCTCACAACCGGGCTCAAGATCACCCGCAGCGTCACGAAGTCGGAGATCATACGGGACATCGGCGACGACATCCTTCAGACCGACCGCACGGAATGGCGCATCGAGCCCTACGCCAACTACGACTTCGGGACCGTTCAGGCAGGCGTGACAGCCATTTACGGCTGGAAGAAGGACAGGGTGAACTCCCAGTACGACCAGGTTGACGTGGGCCTGGACCTCTGGGTCAGGATCAATTTCTGAGGAACGCCTTTCCATAAGCATTCGGGCATTGACTTGCCGGGGAATTGTAGCAGAATAACACGGCGATTCTCTTCTCGAAACGCCATGTAAACCCTCAGCCCGAGTGGGAGGAGAGCGAACCGATGAAACTTGGCCAAATGCTGGTTAAGGCCGGCGTCATCACCCGAGAGCAGCTCGAGAGCGCGCTGAACTCCCAGAGGGAGCAGGGCGGAAGGCTGGGCTACAACCTGGTACGGATGAAGCTGATAAGCGAGGAGGACCTCAACAGCTACCTCGCCAGGCAGAACCGCATTGAAGCCATAAACATCGAGAAGATGGCCATAGACCCCGAAGTGCTGCAGCTCGTTCCGGCCAAGCTGGCCATCCGATACGAGGTCATTCCCGTCGAGCGCGTGGGCAAGACGCTTGTGGTGGCCATGGCCGACCCCCACAACCTTTTCACCATAGACGACCTGAGGTTCTCGCTGGGCATGGAGATAGAGCCCCACATATGCGCCTCCAGCATGATCCAGAGGGCGCTGGAGCGCATCTACAGGCAGGAGGACGCCATCGTCCCCGTCTCCGAGGGCAGGGGACGGAAAAAACACGGCAACGGCATGGAAGAGGTTTTGAAGGGTCCGGACGAAGAGCTTCTGGTGGGTGACGAGGCCTTCTTCTCCCTCATCGAGGAGGAGGAGGGCGAGGAGGAGATAGACGAAGACCTTGCCGTCTCCACCAGCGACTCCCCTGTGGTGAAGCTGGTGAACAGGGTGGTGGCCGACGCCGTGAAGAGGGGCGCCAGCGACATCCACTTCGAGCCCTTCGAGAAGTACGTGCGAGTAAGGTACAGGATAGACGGCGTGCTGCATGAGATAATGAGGCCCAGCCGGAAGTACAGGCTGGCCATGGTGAGCCGCCTGAAGATCCTGGGCGGCATGAACATCGCCGAACACCACCTTCCGCAGGACGGCCGCACCAAGATAAGGGTCGGCGACAGGTTCGTTGACATGCGTATCTCAACGCTGCCCACCCTCTTCGGCGAGAAGGTGGAACTCAGGCTTCTGGACAGGTCGCAGGTCTCCCTCGACCTCGAGACACTGGGTTTCGAAGAGGAGGCCCTGAAGACCTTCAGAAAGGCCATAAAGAGGCCCTACGGCATCGCCCTGGTCACCGGCCCCTCGGGCAGCGGCAAGACCACCACCCTCTACAGCGCCATCTCCGAGCTGAACGACGTGGGCGTGAACATCATGACCGCCGAGAACCCCGTGGAGTTCAACCTCAAGGGCATCAACCAGGTGCAGATGAACGACGATGTGGGGCTGAACTTCGCCATGGCCCTCAGGGCCTACCTCCGGCAGGACCCCGACATAATCATGGTGGGCGAGATCCGCGACAAGGAGACCAGCGAAATAGCCATCAGGGCGGCGCTGACGGGCCACCTCGTGCTCTCCACCGTGCACACCAACGACGCTCCCAGCACCATCAACCGTCTTGTGGACATGGGAACCGAGCCCTACATGCTCAGCACGTCCCTGGTCTGCGTGTGCAGCCAGAGGCTCATCAGGAAGATATGCCCCAACTGCAAGACCCCCGTGGCGGTTTCCAGCGAAGCCCTTGAGGACGCCGGAATAGACCCGGAGAGGTTCAGCAGGATAACCTTCTACGAGGGCACGGGCTGCCCGCAGTGCAACAACACCGGGTACAAGGGGCGCGTCGGCATCTACGAGGTGATGACGGTGGACGAGGAGATGCGCAACCTGATAGAGAACGACGCCAACAGCATCGAGCTGGAGAAGACAGCCCTGGCCGCCGGGATGATAAACCTTCGTGAAGCGGCCCTGAGGAAGCTGGAGAGAGGCCTCACCACGTTCCAGGAAGTGGTGAGGGAGACAGTGGCCAACTTCTAGGAAGACAGATGCAGACAAGGCTCTCAATGATGCTCGTTCAGGCCGGCCTGGCCACCCAGGACGACATTGACACCATAGCCAGGGAGTGGGGGCCCGGCGAGGTGGAGCTGGCGGAGGCCATGGTCCTCAGGGGCCAGGTGACGGAAGAGCTGATCACCGAGTTCCTGGCCGACATCTACAGCGTCGAGCCGGTTTACCTGAACGAGACCGAGTTCCCCGACGACGCCGCCAAGATCATACAGGAGAACACCGCCCGGGAGCACATGGTGGTGCCCCTGGAGCGCGACGGCAACACGGTCTCCGTGGCCATGGCCCAGCCGGCAAACATGTACGCGGTTGACGAGCTGAAGTTCTCCACCGGATGCGAGATAATCGTTTACGCATCCTCGCCCTCGGCGGTGAGGCGCGCCCTCGATGAAGTTTACGGCCGGCGCGACTCGCTGGTGAGCGTCGAGGCTTCCCTCGACCAGTACGACGAGGAGGAGGACGCCATCACCGAGGTGGCAACCCTTGACCCCGGCGTGGACGAGGACGAGAGGACCGACGACAGCCTCCTGACCGACAAGGACGAGCCCATAGTCAAGTTCGTTGACAAGATGATAGCCGATGCGGTGAAGACCGAATCCAGCGACATCCACATAGAACCTTACGAGAAGTTCCTGAGGGTGCGCTACAGGAGGGACGGCACATGCCACGAGGTGGCCAGGCTCTCCAAGACGGTGCAGCCCTCCATCCTCTCCAGGCTGAAGATCCTTTCCGGCATGAACATCGCCGAAAGAAGGAAGACCCAGGACGGCAGGATAAAGGCCAGGGTGGACAACCGCATCATTGACTTCCGGGTGAACGCCGTACCCACTGTGAACGGCGAGAAGATAGTGCTGCGGATCCTCGACAGGGGCAACCTCGAGTTCGACCTGAGGCAGCTTGGTTTCCCCGAGGACGCCCTGAAGAAGTTCATGGCGGGGGTGAGTTCGCCCTTCGGCATCGTCCTCGTAACGGGCCCCACCGGCAGCGGCAAGACCACCACCCTCTACTCTGCCCTCAGCAGCCTGAACACCGACAAGGTGAACATCCACACCGCCGAAGACCCTGTGGAGTACAACATAGACGGCATAGTGCAGACGCAGATAGACCACAGCATGGGCTACACCTTCGCCACCGCCCTGCGAAGCATCCTCAGGCAGGACCCCAACATCATAATGGTGGGCGAGATCCGAGACCTGGAAACCGCCTCCATCGCCATCAAGGCGTCGCTCACCGGCCACCTGGTGTTCTCCACCATACACACCAACGACGCCCCCAGCACCATCAACCGCCTGGTTGACATCGGCATAAAGCCCTTCCTGGTGGCCAGCGCCGTGAGGACCATCATGGCCCAGAGACTGGTGAAGAAGATATGTAAATACTGCAGGGAGCCTTTCACATTCCCCACGGCTGATTATATTGAAGCGGGAATAGACCCCTCCGAGATGGCGGGCGCCAGGACCCACAGGGGCAAGGGGTGCAAGAGGTGCAACGGCACCGGATACAAGGGGAGAATAGGGCTCTACGAAGTGCTCACGCTGGACAAGGCCATGAAACAGGCCGTGATTGACAGGGAGACCGCAGGGCAGCTCAGGCTGCTGGCGGTGAAGAGCGGCATGAGGACCCTGCGCATGGACGCGGTGGAGAAGATGAAGAACGGGGTGACGACCCTCGAGGAGGTCGTCAGGGTCACTGCCGACGACGACGAGGAAGTGAAGGTGGCTGCTATGAATTACAGGCTCGAATCCCAGATCAGGGCTGTCTCCTCCTGATGGCCGCGGAAGTCGCACACGGCCTGAACATCAAGACCCTTCTCAAGGAGATGATGGAACGCCGTGCCACAGACCTTCACATAACAGTTGGCGCCCCTCCCACCATGCGTATAGACGGCGAGCTTATACGCATGGAGTACGACCCCCTCACACCCAAGGAAACCCAGAGCATCATCTACAGCCTTCTGAAGGACGAGCAGAAGAAGCGTTTCGAACTGGACCGCGAGCTAGACTTCGCCTTCGGCATCAAGGGCCTTTCCCGCTTCAGGGCCAACGTGTTCCTTCAAAGGGGAGCGGTGGCCGCCGCAATTAGGGTGATACCCTACGAGATACTGGGCTTCGAGGAGCTGGGCCTGCCGGGGGTGGTATCACAACTGGCTGACAAGAGGCAGGGGCTCATCCTGGTCACCGGCCCCACCGGCTGCGGCAAGACCACCACCCTGGCCTCCATCATCAACAGGGTGAACGGGCTCAGAAGGGCCCACATAATCACCATCGAAGACCCCATCGAGTACGTCCATCACCACAACAAGTGCATTGTGAACCAGAGGGAAGTGGGCTCCGACACCGATGGTTTCTCGGCGGCCCTCCGCTACATCCTCAGGCAGGACCCCGACGTGGTCCTCATCGGCGAGATGCGTGACCGCGAGACCATGCAGGTTGCCCTGAACACCGCCGAGACCGGCCACCTCACCCTTGCCACCCTGCACACCAACTCAACCTACGAATCCATCAACCGCATAATTGACACCTTCCCCTCCGCCAGCCAGGAGCAGGTTAGAAGCCAGCTTTCGTTCGTGCTCCTGGGCGTGCTTACACAGCAGCTCATCCCGCGCCAGAGGGGCACCGGCCGTGCGCTGGCCGCCGAGGTGCTGATATGCACCCCGGCCGTGAAGTCATGCATAAGGGAGGACAAGCTCCACCAGATCTACGGCATGATGCAGGCCGGCCACAAGTTCGGCATGCAGACCATGAACCAGGCCCTGTTCCGCCTGGTGAGCAACAGGGAGATAGCCCGGGACATAGCGCTGGAGCGCTCACACAACCCAACCGAGCTCGAACAGATGATAGTAACAGGTCGGGACACGACTCTATAGGGGGGTGCACATGGCCGAGTTTCACTGGCAAGGTACCAACAGACAGGGCAGAACGCTCTCGGGAACCATAGCCGGCAAGAACAAGAAGGAAGCCCAGGAACTCCTTGAGCGCAGGGGCATCACCGTAACGGTGATAAAGGGCGGCTTCGACATGGCCAAGTTCGGGGTCATCGGCTCCGGCGTGAAACACAAGGAGCTGGCCACGTTCACAAGGCAGTTCTCGGTGATGATCAACGCCGGCCTTCCCCTGGTGAACTGCCTTCAGATCCTTGCCCGCCAGCAGGAGAACTCCATCTTCAAGGACATCATTGCCGATGTCACCAACGAGGTGGAAAAGGGCGGCACCCTGGCCGAGGCTCTGGCCAAGCACTCCAAGGTGTTCAGCGAGCTCTACTGCAACATGGTTGCCGCAGGCGAGCAGGGCGGTATCCTCGACACCATCCTGGCAAGGCTTGCGGACTACCTGGAAAGCACCGCCGCGCTCAACGCCAAGATAAAGAGCGCCATGATGTACCCCATGGTGGTGCTCATCGTTGTCATACTGGCAACCCTTGCCATGCTCCTGTTCGTCATCCCCATCTTCCAGCAGATGTTCGCGGACCTTGGCGGCGAGCTTCCCGCCATGACCCAGGCGGTGGTTGACCTTTCGCAGTTCGTGCAGAACAACATCCTCTACATCATCATCGGCGTGGTGGGGTTTTTCGTTTTGTACAACCTTTTCGCGAGGTCGGTGGGGGGCAGGAAGATCATAGACACAATAAAGATCTCAATGCCCATTTTCGGCATCCTCAACAGGAAGATGTCCATCGCCAGGTTCACCCGGACCCTTGGCACCCTTATCTCCAGCGGTGTGGCAATACTCGACGGCCTGGCCATTACCGCCAAGACATCGGGCAACGTGGTGATAGCCGAGGCCATACAGAACGCCAGGGTGAGCATCTCCGGGGGCGAGAACATCTCGGGCCCGCTGGAGGCATGCGGCGTGTTTCCCACCATGGTGACCCAGATGATAGCCGTGGGCGAGGAGACCGGCGGCCTTGACGAGATGCTTATCAAGGTGGCCGACTTCTACGACGACGAGGTGAACACGGCGGTGGCAGGCCTTGCCAGCACCCTCGAGCCTGTGATGATAGTTTTCCTGGGCGGCTTCGTGGGTGTTCTGGTGATAGCCATGTACCTGCCCATCTTCGATATGATCGGGGTGGTCGGTCAGTAGCGCATCTTCCATGGAATTGCTGATGATAAGCACCAGGCGCCGCACC
Organism: uncultured bacterium; assembly: GCA_964541235.1. Taxonomy (GTDB): domain Bacteria; phylum Fermentibacterota; class Fermentibacteria; order Fermentibacterales; family JCC-6; genus UBA6080. The sequence goes on from CAZIPI010000018.1 coordinate 49,100, forward strand.
TGGCTTCAGGTGGGGCGCCTGGCCGTTCTGGGCATCCTCTCCGTTGCCGGAGCCTTCCTCCTTCAGCGCGACAACCTTGCCACGGTGTTCCTGTCGGTGGGCGCCGCCGCGGTGATCACCACCCTTGCCACGACTCCGGTCATGAGGAAGCACCCCAATGTCAGGTGGCCCTACTACGCGCTCTGCGTGTTCGACGCCCTGGCCCTGGGGGTTATAACGGCGGTGTCCCGGGGGGCCGAGAGCCCATTCATCCCCTTCATGGTGGCCCACGCCTTCGTTTACGGCTTCTACCTGGGCATCCCCGGGGGCCTCACCGCCGCAGCGGTCACAACTTCGGTCCTCGGGGCATCGGTGGCCTTTTCCCTTCTCGGCCCGGCCACGGCCAAGAGCGAGATAGTGGGGACCCTTCTGGAATCCGGCCACCTGAAGCTATCCGCCAACTTCCTGGCGGCCCAGGTGGCCTTGAACGCCGGGCTGTTCTTCGCCTCCGGCGCCGCGGGCGGTGTCCTGGGAAGGATGTTCCATTCCGAGAAGGGAATGCTTCAAAGGGTGATAGACAACCTGGCCGAGGTGAGGGCCAGGTCGAGGAAGGTGCTGGAGAACCTCAGCGACGGGGTGGTGGTGGTGAACGCCCAGGGCAGCCTGGTCCAGGCGAACCCGGCAGCCACAAGGATGCTGGGCCTTTCCGAGCGGCAGGGCTTCACGCTGCGGGGAACGGTCATTGAAAGCGCCATCACCCAGTTCCTTGCCGAGAGGCACCCGCCGGAGAGCATGGAGATGGTGGTGGACGAGAGCATAATCCACTGCCGTTTCAGCCCTTCAGACCAAGGCGACGGCCTCATAGTGGTGATGAGCGACATCACCGAGGCGGCCAACCTCAGGGCCGCCCTCGAGGAGAGGAAGAGGCTTGCCATAGTGGGAAGGCTGAGCGCCACGCTGGCCCACGAGATAAGGAACCCCCTGGCCTCCATAAGCGGCGCGGCGGAGATGCTTGCCTCAGGCAAGCTCCCCGAGGGGAAGAGCCAGCGGATGACCAGCATCATAGTGAACCAGTCAAAGAGGGTCTCGGAACTCATTGACGGCTACCTCAGCCTGGCCAGGGACAGCAACGACTTCCCCCAGAACCCCATCGAGCTTGGCTCATTCACGGCAGACGCGGTGGAATCCGCCATCCACGGGTACGCGGGGGGTGTGACCATCTCCTTCAGGAACTGCGAAAGCCCCCTGTTCGTGCTGGGCAACCCCACCAGGCTCGGCCAGGCCCTTGGCAACATGATGAGGAACGCCGTGGAAGCCCTTTCGGACCAGACCCTGGGAGTTGTGGAGGTGGAGCTGAACAGTGCGGGCAGCGAGGCGGTGCTCAGCGTGTCCGACAACGGCCCGGGCATTCCCCCGGGCAGGCTGGACAGGGTGTGGGAACCGTTCTATACAACAAGGGCCGAGGGCACCGGCCTTGGCCTCTACGTATGCAGGCGCATCGCCTCCGAGCACCGGGGGCGCATCGAGCTTGTGAACCGGAGCGAGGGCGGGCTGAAAGCCTCGCTGGTGCTGCCAATAGTAGAGGAGGGTCATGGGGGACAGACCGGTCATCCTGCTGGTTGACGACGAGAAGCCCATGCTGGAGTGGTTGAGCCTTCTCCTTGAAGAGAACGGCTACGACGTGACCTGCTTCTCCAGGCCGGCCGACGCCCTGGAATGGGCAAGGGGGAACAGCCCCCGGCTTCTCATAACCGACATCAGGATGCCCGGGATGACGGGCCTCGAGCTTCTCAGCGAGGTGCGGAAGAGCTGCCCGGATGTGGCAGGCATCCTCATCACCGCCTTCTCCAGCGTGGATACTGCGGTTAGGGCCATCAGGGAAGGCGTTGAGGACTACCTGGTGAAGCCCTTCAAGGCCGACCAGCTCCTTCTGGCAATGGAAAAGGCCCTGAACCAGCGCCAGGTCAGGACCGAGAACACAAGGCTCAAAACCGAACTGAAGAAGGGCTTCGACTTCACCAGCATCATCGGCACCTCCGAACCCATGCTCCAGCTCCTCGAGAATGTGAGGAAGGTGGCTGACCAGCCCAGCACGGTGCTGATAACCGGCGAGAGCGGAACGGGCAAGGAACTCATCGCCCGGGCGCTTCACTACAACAGCCACAGGGCCGACAAGCCGTTCCTGGGGGTGAACTGCGGAAGCCTCTCGAAGAACCTGCTTGAGAGCGAACTCTTCGGCCACATGAAGGGAAGCTTCACAGGCGCCCACCGCGACAAGGAAGGGCTCATGACAGCAGCAGGCGAGGGCACCTTCTTCCTCGACGAAGTGAGCGAGATGGACCGCGAGCTTCAGGTGAAGCTCCTGAGGGCGCTTCAGGAAAGGCAGGTAAGGCCCGTTGGCGGCAACGTGACCCTTCCGTTCAGGGCCAGGCTGGTGTGCGCCACCAACAGAGACCTCGAGCGGATGGTTGCCAACAGCGAGTTCAGGGAGGACCTCTTCTACAGGCTCAACGTCATCCCCCTCCGTGTGCCCCCTCTCAGGGAGCGAAGGGACGACATCAAGCCCCTGGTTGACCACTTCATAAACCGCAGCGGCTTCAGGAAGACATTCTCGGAAGAGACCATGCGAATCCTCGAGGACAGAAGCTGGCCCGGCAACGTGAGGGAGCTTGAGAACCTGGTGGAGCGCCTCTGCGTCATGACCACGGAAGAGACCATAAGGCCCGAGCACCACCCCACCCACTTCAGGGGCAGCGAGAGAACAGGGGAGGCCGAAGAGCGGAGGAACGAACAGCATGCCGCCCTTCCATCCACCCTCGAGGAGATTGAAACCGCCTGGATACTCTACACCCTCGAACACCGGGCCGCAGGCAACAAGACACGGGCAGCGGAACTCCTGGGGATCAACCCCAGCACACTTCACAGAAAGCTTTCCAGGTATGGTTTGCATTAGTGTTATTGCAGAATGCAACACTCGGAAGTGGCATAGCAACAACAGTGGAGAGTATGGCATATAAACAGCACTTGACACTATGGCAAGCCGTTTGCATAAACAATGGCGCAAAAGTCCACCCGGACACAACTCGAAGGAAAGGAAGTGCGTGATGAAGAAAAAGGGATTCACCCTCATCGAGCTGATGATCGTGGTGGTCATCATCGGCATCCTGGCCGCCATCGCGATACCCAAGTTC
>CAZIPI010000019.1:0-51631 GCA_964541235.1 uncultured bacterium
GATGATCGTGGTGGTCATCATCGGCATCCTGGCCGCCATCGCGATACCCAAGTTCCAGGACGTTACCGCCTCCGCCAAGCGCGGCGCCTGCAGGGCCAACCTTCGCACCATCGCCAGCCAGGAAGTCATCCACTTCGCTGGTCAGGGTGTTCTTGGCTACACGAACAGCATGACCGTGTTGGGACTTGGTTCTCTCAGGTGTCCTGAAGACAACACTGCTGCTTATGTTCTTAGCGTCTATGATAATGGCAACGCATTCAATGTTGCATGTGGATGGAATAACCTTTTGCACGGCGAAATCATTAACGGTATCGCGTCCTGGCAGGATGACTGATCCCCAGAATTGACGTTTCATTAGGGGAGGGCTTGCCCTCCCCTTTTCTTTGGTTTTACACGGAATCTTCTGAACGTCAGTGGGAAAGGATTGGCAAGTACATTGCTTTTCTTTCTTTGGTAGGGAGGTGATAACTATGGCAGCAAGCTATAAGAAAACAGGTTTCACCCTGATCGAACTGATGATAGTAGTTGTGATAATCAGCATTCTTTCAGCGATTGCCATTCCGAAGTTCCGTGATGTTACGGAGAACTCAAAGAAGGCTGCCTGCAGGGCCAACATGCGCACAATCGCTTCGCAGGAAACCATTTACTTCATGAATCACTTCCATTACACCAGCATGTTGAGCGAGCTTGAAATGACCCGAGTCATTTGTCCATCCGGTGAACCTTACGATTTGGTAGCCTACGAGTATGGCGGGGTGCAGAACACCGCTTTCACTATTACATGCACTTTCGATCCATCTCATGGCGAAATAGACAACGGAATCGCTTCATGGCAAGGTGAATGACCTGTTATACCTGCATAAAACATAACCGCCGTCTATCATGATGAAAGGTTCTAGTATCCCGCCTATACCAATGTGATCCAGAATAGCAAGACGGTCCTCCTGCTCCAGGATTGCGGGATTCTCTCGATACAGTCCCACATAATCAACATTCAGGTTGTCCAGTATGGCCAGCTCTTCTTCGAGGGTGTTGTCAAGGTATAGCTTCTGAGCAACAGGATGCCTCCATCCAACGATCACAGTACCATCGAAGAAGTACCTTTTCTCCTCAAGAATGGAGAGAATCACTGTCTCGGGGGTGAAGGCGCTGTTGGCCCACATGTGGGTCATGCCTTCCGGCGTAGATAGAAGGAGTCCGAATCTTGACACCGGGTTCCATCTGCCACTAAGAACTGCTGAAGTGACTTGTGCCCTGTAGTAGAAGGGTCTCGCTTCACCAGCTACGACCACGAATCCAGGGATGACGAATGACGGTATTATCAGGAGGCATGCAACGAACAGGGCAGCCCTGGAGCTGGAGAGCAGCCTTGCCCCCAGAATTGCCGCAAACGGGTACACCAGTATCGAATACTTCGCTCCCCACCACGGAGGCCAGAACACTGCTATTGCCAGTGCGCAGTACATGAATACCGGAAGGGAGAGCAACAGCTCACCCCAACGTCTGAGTATGAGGACCGTCGCCACTCCGGCCAGAAGAAGGAGAATGTTCCCCTCCATGTAGGCGAAGAAGATGCCGATGTGTTTGGCCATCGGGAAGTTCTTGTGCTCAAAAAGGTACGATGACCTTGTGTTAACCGTGGTGTTCTCCGGCGGGTCGCTCAGTTTCCAAGCCTCACTTACCATGGATGTAACATGGTTTATCGGGTAAACAGGGCTTCCGGTCTTTATCATTGTTCTCACAGCGTAAGCTCCGGGGATTGCTATGAACGCTGCCAGGGCCAGGGTCTTCCATTTCAGGCTGTACCGTATGAAGCTTCCGGCGGAGTAGAGAAGGAAGGGGGCCAGTGTGACTATCGCCGTCTGCTTTGTGGCAAGGGTCATCCCCATGTAGAGCCAGGACGAGAGCGGGGAACCTTTAAAGTCCTTCTCCCTCTGCCTCACCGCTGAAACCAGGGCCATTGTGCAGAAGAGAAGGGCCATGGTGTCGGTCTTTGCCTTTGCAGGCCAGATGTACATCAGGGTGGTCAGGAACACTATGGCCGCCACCGGGAACCACAGGCTCTTCCTTATCCTCATCAATGACAGCCCTCTGAACACCGCGAGGACCAGCATGCTCATCTGGAAGACCTGCAGCACGCTGAGCTGGTTCATCCTGTCCGTGGAAAGCGATGCCGGCCATACCGCAGTCATCTCGTACAGCAGCGGAAAACCGGAAAAGGTGGTTTCCTCAAGCCAGTAGATGCTTCCCCTGTTGAGCCACCTGTCCGGCTGTACGGCGTAGGTGATAAGGGGGTCATCGAAACGTATGTTCGGCATTGATGCGTGAGTGAAGTTCAGAAGAAGAACGAAGAGCATGAAGGCGCCAAGAAGGAGGGTGATCAGCTTCGGTTTTGGAAGGGGGAAGCGGTCCCTTATCTCGCCGTAGGTGAAGAGGGCTCCGGGAATGGCCATCAGGACAATGATCACCGGGCAGACCGTTCTGTTCATCACACCCAACAGGGAGAGCGGGACGGTGAGCAGAACGAAGGCCAGCAATCCCACTATCTCGGAGGGTACCAGTGGGAAGGCCCTGTCCATCCTCAGTGGCTTCCTGAGCATCCTGCCAGCCCCGAAGAAGGCCAGCCAGACCACGGCTGCCCTGGCCATGGTCTGAAGGAACGCCCAGGGGCTCAGCCAGTCGAACATCACCTTCTCCTCTCCGGGAAGTCGAAATCGAAGTCAAGGTGCCACCAGTCAATGATGAAGGCGCCGGTGGAAGGGTCGGTGCTGTCCACGGAGAAGGTTCGGTTGCAGCCGTCAATGCCTACGATGTACTCCAGGTCGCCGGAGAACGGTACGCTGACTCCCTGCCAGAGTTGAAGGGGTGTCGCCGAAAGGTCTATGAAGAAAGGCTCACCCGTCAGGGGGTAGATCTCTATCTCCTTTATCACCTCGCCGTTCAGGGCGTTGATTATCCAGATGGTTCCGGGGCTCTGCTGCCCGGTATCGCCCAGGAAGTTTGCGATCCCGATGGTGAACAGGCTGTCCCTCTCTGACCTTGCAAGGGGGATTCTTTCAGAGAGATTCCCCTCAACGTCCATCGCGGTTATTGCGATGCTGTCACTGTCCATCCAGAGGAAGAGGGTTTCGTCCGTCATCAGGGGGTTCGAGCCGATGAGGCTCCCGGTGTGAAGGCTGTCGTCCAGGATGTACAAGGCGGTGATGGGAACGGGAAGAGTGCTCTTGATGACAAAGGGCCTGGAACCCAGGATGACATCGAAGAACCCTCCGAACTCCTTGTCCGCTCTTGAGATCGAGAGCGTGTCGCCGGATGGCGAGGGCGCTACTCCAACCCGGCGGTAGTTGCCCCTGACATCCGTTCCGATGATCACCCGGTTGATGTATCTGCAGGGGACCCTGAACTGAAAGCTGCTTCCCGGAGGCACGGGACCTGTAAGCCCTGCATCAATGAGCACGGCTGTTCCTGCGGCAAGGTAATGGACCGATGTTATGGAGGCGTCTGAAATGGCGTTGTGGACCACAAGGTTGGTGGAGTCCGGGAAGAGACCCAGGGGGTTCAGTGCAGCCGCGAGACATATCAGGAACATTGCGCCTCCAGTTTCCGGAACTCGTACACCTTGTAAAGGGGGATACACGGGGAAGGGATGGTGACGGCTCTCTTCCTTTCGAAGCCCGATGCCTCGACAAGCTCAAGGATCGACTTCAGACCGCTCACGTGGTAATCGCCCTTTCCGCTGAAGCCGGCCGCCAGCCTGCCGGCCTTGTAGATGATGTTCTCAGTTGGCAGTGACATCAACAGCCTGCCGTTGCGTGAAAGTATCCTTCTGAACCCGGCGCAGTACTCCGCGGGGTCTTCGATGTGCTCCATGACCTGTGCCGCGATCACTGCGTTCACGGTGCCGTCCTGTATCACCTGAATGCTCTCGGGAAACTCGGCTTGAATGCCCAGTGTTCTGCACAGGTCCCTGGCGTACTGGGGGTAGAGGTCCAGAGCCAGTATCCTGCAACCCTTGGCGGCCAGTTCCGGCAGGAAGAAGCCGGGGCCGCAGCCGAACTCCAGTACCGTTTCATCCTTTGTGAAACCGCCCATCTCGGACATCACTTCGTAGCGTTTCCAGACCAGGCCCCTTACCAGCGGGTTGCGGTGAAGGAAAGAGGGTATCGCCATCGAGTCGCGGATATCCGGTGTGATTTCCGGGTATGTTCTTGAAGTCACGGCCCGGATGGTGTCGATGGAAGGTTTCTGCATTGCCACGGCACTCCGTTTCGTCTTCGACTGCCTATAATACACGCGGCGGTATCCTGCAGAAAGGCTGGACATGAAGGCGGACCCCTGGAAGCTCCTTGAAGACGCCCGGGCCATACTCGAGCACGCCATGGCCTGCGGGAAGTGCGACAAGTCTGTGATGGACGAGATGGAGAGGGTGGAGGGGCTTCTGGAGAGCATTCTCTCCTCCGAGGAACCCACCGCAGCGGAGGTGCTTCGCATCCTGGGGCACGAGCTTGCCAGCCCGATCTCCGCTCTTTCGTCCCTTCTCAGGACCGTGGAGGAGGGGTACGCCTCGGACCCGGCACAGGCCCTTGAGCTTGTTGGCCGTGCCCGGCGCAGGGCCGACGAGCTGGTTCCCCTGGTGAACGACATCACCCAGCTTGGGAGCCTGGCATCAAAGCCCTTCCTCTGCTTTGGCGCTGTTGACCTGCAGCTTCTCATGGAGGGGGTGCACCACCTTCTGTTCCCCATGATGGTGGAGGGGGGAGTGGGCTTCTCCTTGTCTGTCCCTTCGGGGCCCGTGGTCGTTGCCGGGGTGGAGAGCCATCTGCGGCGCGTGGTCCACAACCTCTGCCTGAACGCCTTCAAGTACAACAGGTCCGGCGGGGCAGTGCGGCTTTACCTGACGGTTGAGCCACCTTACGCGGTTATCAGGGTTGCCGATACCGGGGTGGGGATACCCGCGGAAGACCTTCCCCACGTGTTCGACTTCCTGTACAGGGGCAGTCAGGCCCGGCGCAACCCCGACGGGGGGCTTGGCCTGGGCCTGAGCCTTGTGAAGCAGATGGTGGAGGTGCACGGCGGCACCATTGAGGCTTCCAGCATCGAGGGCCAGGGTACCGAGATGACCGTTCGTCTTCCTCTCGCGGGTGAATCACAAAGGGAAAGCTAGAAATGCAAAGTATTCTCAACCACTATCTCATGCTTCTAAAGTTTGCACTGCACCGTCACAAGGGTGAAAACTACAGGATAATGCGCGAATACTTCGCAGGCATTCTTATCGAAGAGATCGAGAGGCGCAAGTCCATGCAGGGGGCCCTTGTATTGGATGTTGGCGGTGCTGACGGTTCTTTCTGTAAAGTTCTGTCTGAACAGAGGGACTGCACCGCGATCAATGTCGAACCATATCCGGAAAGCAATGTTTGGAAGCGCACTGCTGTATCATATGCGAATGCGATGCCGTTTTCTGACTCTTTGTTTGACTTTGTGATCTGCAGGGGAGTACTTGAACACATCGTCCCCTCACTTCAGGAACCATCGATAAGGGAGATGCATCGTGTGCTGAAGGGCGATGGTTTTAGCTACTTCGTGATTCCTCCCTGGTACAACTTCCATGCAGGACACCAGTTGAAGCCTTTTCACATTCTGCCTTTCGGTCTGGCAAGGTTTATGCGTCAACTCGTGTATAGAAGCAAAGTTCCCGGCAACTCATTTGCCGATCTCAACCTATACAGTATCACACATGGCAGAATGGTTTCGATGCTCCGGAGAAGCGGTTTTTCTGTTGTTGATACATATGACACTCACTTCAGAGCGCATATTGCAACTAAGATTCCAGTTATCAGGGAAATAGCTGTACCAGCTGTTGCTTTTCTGGTCAGGAAAACGACAGCAGACTAGCCGATTTCCGAGATGACCGTTCGTCTTCCTCTCGCGGGGGCGCCGCCCCCTGCGTCAGCCCCCTCAACCCCCTGAAGAGTCAATGTCCTCTAGCGTGGGCCTCCAGGTGTAGCCGGAAGGGGTGACCATCACCGCCCAGAGGGTGTAGGTGTCGCCGTCGGAGTCCTCCACCCTGATGTCGTAGGTGTCGGGGCGCACCGAGAAGGTAACGGATTCCCCGGGGTTCAGGGGCTCGGTTATCCAGCTCTCCCCCCAGCTGCTGCTGGTGGACGGGGAGCAGAGGATCCTGGTGACGGACCAGGCTCCCAGTTCGTTGGTTATGGTTACCGGGCACTCCCCGGCCCAGCTGTTGGCCTCTGCCGCCTGGGTCCTGGACTCGGCGGTTATCTCCCAGATCATGCCTTCCCTGGTCAGGGCCGGGCCCTGGTAGCTGTAGGTCCTTCCCAGGTTGTCGGTGGCCATTATCTCCATCTCGCCCGGGGTTTCCGGGAAAGAGGCCGATGCCCCCGGGTTCAGGGAACCGTTGAGCCTGTTGCGGCTCCAGTCCCCGCCGGGGGCCCTTGTCTGCACCGAGATGATGACCTCTGTGGAGAGCCGGTTGGCGACCCCCACCGGAGCCTTTGGGGAGCCGCACGCGGTAGCCATGAGGATCATGGCCATGGCGGGGATGAAGAGCCTTTTCATTTTGATTCCCTAATCAATGTCTGCAAGCGTGACGTTCCAGGTGTGGCCTTGAGCTCCGATGACCACTTCCCACTTGGTGTAGGTGTCGCCGTCTTCGTCTATGCACCTGATGTCGTAGGTGCCGGGGGCCACGTTGAACGTGGCTGAGTTGCCGGGGGTGAGGGTGGCGGTGAGGATGTTGCTGGTCCAGGGCTTGTCCGAGGCGTCTATGTAAACCTCTTTGATGTCCCAGGCTCCCAGGCTGTTGTTGATGGTGACGGGCACCCGCCTGGCCCCGCATCCCGCCAGGGCGGCCAGTATCAGGGCGGCAAATGCAATCCTCTTCATTTTTCACCTCTCCATGTAGCGTTCTGTTATCTCCCAGAAGAAACCGTTCTCGGTGACGCTGCAATTATACACCGCGAACGTTCTTCCGATTCCATCCTCCACTGTCATGTTGTACGTTCCGGGGGCCACCCACAGGATGAACTCGCCGCCGGGTTCCAGAACGCCGTCCTGAAGCATCTCGGGGGTCTGGCCCTGGTAGCCCGGGGGATACACAAGAAGCGATTCAACTGGCCTGTCCAGGGAGTTCCTGAGTATCACGAAGCAGTCGCCGGCTATGTCGGGGAATCCCGTCTGTTCGCCGGTGTCCATGTCGGCAAGGGTGACCTCCCATGTGAGGCCGTCCTCGGTTACCCGGACGTCCCTTCTGGTGTACGTGTCGCCGTCGCTGTCGGTTACCCTTATGTCCCAGGTGCCCGGGGGTATGTGGAACACCCTTGCTGCCCCGGGACGGATGGTCTCGCTGGCGCCAAGCCTGTCATTCCCCCAGCCCTTGGTCCGGGGTTCGCTGATGTGAACGTAGTGAATGCTCCAGCCGCCAAGACCGTTGACGATGGTCAGCGGTGCCGTGACCCCGGTGGATATCCGGCACGCCGTCAGGACGAGGAGGATGAGTGATGCCGCTGACTTCTTCACCATTCCTCCCGGGATAAAGAAAAGGGGGGGCTTGCGCCCCCCCGACGGTAGCAGTTAATCCATCTGGTCCAGGGTGACCGACCAGTAGTATCCGGTGGCGGGGATCTCTACTCCCCAGACGGTGTAGGTGTCGCCGTCCTCGTCCTCGCAGCGGATGTCGTAGGTGCCGGGGTTCACGTAGAAGGTGAACTCGCTGCCAGCCTCGAGTATCTCGGAACCCAGCCTGTCCTGGCCCCACGCGTCGGTGGAGAGGTCGCACTGGATGTACCAGATGCTCTCGCTTCCCAGGCCGTTGTGGATGGTGACGGGAGCCGTTCCCTCGGCGTAGTCGGCGATGTCCATGTCGCCCAGGGCAACGTTCCAGGCGTAGGATTCACGGTTGATCTCGACGCCGTAACGGGTGTAGGTGTCGCCGTCAACGTCCTCGATCATGATGTCGTAGGTGCCCGGGGCGATCAGGATGTTCAGCACCTCGCCCTCGTAAACGATGATGCTCTGGCAGTACTCGGTGGAATCCCAGTAAAGGTCGCCGCCTGCCTCCACCACGTTCACCCAGTAGATGGCGTAGTCGCCCAGGTTGTTGGTGATCTGGATGTGGCCGTCGCCTGAACCGCTCCAGTAAACGCCGTCGCCGACCTCGATGGTCTCCTCGAAGCCCAGGCTGTTGTTGAAGGCGACCTTGACGGTCATGGCCTCGGCGGCCACCGTGAAGGTGTTGGCGTACTTGTAGCCCTCTTCGTCGGTGGCGTTAAGGGTGTAGGCGCCCGGGGCGAGCTGAAGGACAACGTTTGCGCCCGAAGCCAGGGGTTCGAGCACGGTCTCGGTCTCACCGGGGCCCTTGAGGGTCAGGGAGGTGATCTTCCATTCGCCAAGGTCGTTCTGGACGGTGACTTCCGTCTTCCTCACGCCGCATCCCACGGCGATGAAGACCACGAGAAGCGCCGAAGTAAGAAGCTTCCAGTTCACATTCTCCTCCTTCTTCATTGTTGAACCAGGTCGGACCGGTTGATGTCCCAGCCGTACCCATCGTTGCCTATGAAAACACTCCACTGGACATAGGTGGAGTTGACGGCGTCAACCGCCATCAGGTCGTAGGTATCCGAATATACATCAAGCGTGCAAACCGCCCCTGGAAGTATCACCCGGCTTCCCAGGACGTCGGGACCCCAGTCGTCGCTCACCGAAGGGGAGACGAAGACGTAGTGGATGTCGGGCCCCTCCAGGCCGTTCCTTACGGTGAGCCTGCAGGCGTTGGCCGGCGGAAGGGGCTGCTGCACCGGGGGATCGAGGAACTCGCCCAGGCTGGTGCCGGTTCCCCTCAGGGCATCGGAGAGTATGCCCGCAATGCCCGCCGTCAGGTCGAGCCTCCAGACGCCGTCCTCCAGAACGAACTCAATAACGGGCATGCCCTGGCCCCCCACCGGTTCCAGGATCGCCCTGCCGTTCCTTGTGTGGATGTCTATGACGTTGACACCCGTGACGAAAAGCCGGTGATTGTCTGCGATCTCGGCCAGGAGCGCCTCCCCGCGGCCTTCGAGTGGCAGGCCGACCCGGGTGAACGCCCGTGCCGCCTGGTCGAGAAGGTCCTGCGTGGAGTAGGAGAGGCCTTGGTAGAGGTCGGTGTACCTGCCGTCCTCCAGCGCGGCGGAGAGGTCGGCGTACCTGTCGTACACGGCCTGCTGGCCCGGGTTCCAGCGGCAGGCCGGTATCAGCATGAGCATTGCAGCGAGCAGAAGTGTTTTCAGCGCTTCCCCCCTGAAAGGCAGTGAATACACCGATAAAACTAAGACGGGGCGCGTCCCGGGTCAATGCTTGCCCCTCTCCTAAAGGGGATTATCTTTGTCCTAACCGGAGGGGCGCGACATGGGGAACGAGAACGCTGTTACAAGGCTTCCCAGGCAGGGCGACATGGACGCCGTCACCGGCATTCCCCAGAGGAAACACCTCGACGCCGACCTGCCGGTGGTGCTGCGCACGCTTCTTCCAGCTGGGCAGCCCGTCTCGGTGATAATGGTTGACATAGACAACTTCAAGCTGTTCAACGACAAGCACGGCCACGAGGTGGGCGACAGGGTCCTCAGGCACGTGGCCGGCATCATACGCAGCGCGGTGATCTACAGGGGGGAGGCCTACCGTTACGGCGGCGAGGAGATAACGGTGATACTCCTCAACTCCACCTCATCCGAGGGAATGGCCACCGCCGAAAGGCTCTGTGCGGCTGTCAGCGGAAATCCCCTGAAGGTTCCCGGCGGCGTTCCCCTTCCCGTGTCGGTGTCCCTGGGCGTGGCCTCGACCGAGATGGTCTCCGGCGAGGAGATACTGGTAAGCGCCGACATGGCCCTTCTTCAGGCCAAGAAGGAGGGCAAGAACCGCGCCTGCCTGTTCGAGGCGAAGAGGAACCGGCCGGTTGACAACGTGAAAGTTGACGTGTTCTACCCGGGCCACTCCAGCATATCGGTGGGGGGGTTCGTGAACCTCTGCCGGTGGTTCTCGCACGGGAACGACCCGCTGGACATCGAGGCCAGGGAGATATTCATCCCGGGCTCCGGAAGCCGGGAGATAACCGAGGGCGGAGTGCCCAGGTCGGGGCTGGTGGGGAACGAGATCAGGGGCAGGGTGGTGGGCGAGATACAGCGGCAGGGAGCCGCCACCTGGTTCACCCTCGAGGTGGACGGCGACATGTTCGAGCACATGGTGCGGTGCCTCTCGGAAGTCGAGCAGTGAAGTCGCTTGAGTGCAGCCGCTTCTGGCCCGGCAGCGGGCCGGTGCTCTCAGACGTGAGGCTCGTCCTCGACGAGGGACGGGTGGCCGGGCTGGAGGAGTGCCGGGGCGGCGTTCCGGGCCTTGTGATGCCCTCGTTCATCGACGCCCACGTTCATTTCACCTGGAAGGCCTCAACCATGGCGTCGCTGGACCTGTCCGCCGTCCGGAGCAGGGAGGAACTGCTCTCCAAGGTGGAGAACGCGCCGGAAACCCCCGACCCCCTGTTGAGGGGGCTGGGCTTCGACGAGACTTCCTGGGCTTCCCCCGAACTGCCCTCCATCACCGAGATAGACGCCGTATCAGGCGGAAGGCCGGTGGTGCTCACAAGGATATGCGGGCACCTCTCCCTGGTGAACACCAGCCTTCTCAGGATGATCCCCGAGGGCACCCCGGACGTTGACCGCCTTGCGGGGCGTCTCACGGAAAGCGCCTCCCTGGGGTTCAGCCGGATGTTCCCTGTGCCCTCAGGGGTCCTGTCCGGGAACATGGAGGATTTCCAGCAGGTCATTTACGCAGGCGGAGTGACAGGCATGGGAACCATGGAGCACCTCAGGGAGGCGGAACTCATGGAGGAGTGGGGGCCTCGTCTCAGGACCGCCATCGGCGTCATGTCCTGCGATGCCGCTGCCCTTGCCGGGCACGGGCCCGGAAGGCTGGTGCGCTGGATCAAGCTCTTCCTCGACGGCACGATAGGTTCCGGGAGCGCAGCCGTGGATGAGAGCTACCTTGACGGTTCCGTCACCCCGCCCATCATGTCCGATGAGGAGGTTGAGGAATATCTGTCCCTGGCCGCCGGCTGCGGAGTGGGGGTATGCGCCCACGCCATCGGCGCCAGGGCCATAAGGCAGCTTGCCCGGGTGTCGAACCGGCGGCCCGTTCCCCATGTGAGGGTGGAACACGCCGAGGAGCTCATGCCTGCGCTGGAGGATGGGTGGGACACCTCCCGGCACAGTTTCTGCATGCAGCCGAATTTTGTGTGCAGATGGCAGCAGTCCGGCGGAATGTACGAGAGCAGGCTGCCGGAAGAGCGAGTATCCGTGATGAACCCCTTCGGCTCGGTGCTGTCCCGGGGGTTCCGGCTGGGTTTCGGGAGCGACGGGATGCCCTTCGGGCCGCTCCAGGGCCTTCCGGGAGCAACCGGGCACCCCTCCCGCAGCCAGAGGCTCACCGTGGGGCAGGCCCTGGGCGCCTACACCCTGGGGGCGGCGGAATCCTGCGGGTTCACCGACCTTGCCCGGCCGGTGGCGCCCGGCAGGCCGGCGCACCTCTGCATCCTGTCGCAGGACCCTTTCCAGGGCGTTCCCTGGAACGAGATGAGCGTTGAAGCCACGATACTGGACGGCGAAGTAGTCTTCGGCGACCCGGGGCTTTTGAGGGAGGCGTGATGGAACCCGACTACCATGCCGAGGCCCTGAGGGTGGCTGAACTGGCCCTCACCGAAGACGATGCCTGGAACGACGCCGCCACAAGGGCGTTGGGGGCAGCCGCGCTCAGGCCCGCCGTATGCGAGTTCAGGGCCAGACAGAGGCTGGTGGTTGCGGGCTGGTTCGCGGTGGAGGCGGTTTACGGCCTTCTGGAAGGCCGGGTGAAGTGCGAGAGGGCGATGGACGAGGGCGATACCGCAGAACCCGGCGCCTTGGTGGGTATAGTGAGCGGGGCCACCGGGACCATTCTCAGGGGGGAGAGAAGCGCCCTGAACATTCTGTGCAGGATGTGCGGAACGGCGACCATGGCCCGAAGGTTCTCCGAAGCCGCTCCCGGGGTTGACGTGCTGGACACCCGCAAGACCACCCCGGGTCTCAGGTTGCTGGAGAAGTACGCGGTGCGCGCCGGGGGCGGGGTCAACCACAGGATGAGCCTGTCCGACATGGCCATGTTCAAGGACAACCATGTGGCGGCTCTGGGAGGCGTGGAGATGCTGGGTCCGGCGGTTGAAGCCGTCCGCAGGGCCGGGGTGCCGGTCCAGATAGAGGTGGACAGCATCTCCCAGCTGGAGGCTGTGCTTCCCCTTCTGCCCGACCGGATCCTGCTTGACAACATGAGCGTCGCCCAGCTCAGGCAGGCGGTGGCCATTGCCGGCGGACGGTGCTACCTGGAGGCTTCCGGGGGCGTCACGCTGGAAACCGTGGCAGCCATTGCCGCCACCGGTGTCAACGGTGTTTCCGTGGGCGCGCTGACACATTCGGCGCCTGCGGCGGACATAGGCCTTGACTGGAGGGAGGAGCCGGTTGTACCAGCTGGCGGTTGACGTTGGCAACACCAAGACTGCCCTGGGGCTCTTCGAGATGGGGCGGCTTGTGTCCCAGTGGAGGGTTCGCACCGAACACTGGACTCCGGACGAACTCTGGGTGCTTGTTTACAGCCTTTTCAAGGCCTCCGGCGCCCCGATGCCGTCGGTGGTGGCTTACGCCTGCGTGGTGCCCCAGGTGACGCATGCGCTGGTGGGCTTCTCCAGAAGGTGGCTGGGCTCCGAGCCCATCGAGGTGAACCACGAGACAGCTGGCATTGCCGTTGACTACCCCAATCCCGCCGAGCTGGGGCCCGACAGGCTCGCCAACGCCGTGGCTGCGCTTCTCAAGGGGCAGCCGCCGGCGATAGTGGCGGATTTCGGCACGGCGACCACGTTCGACGTCATTGACTCCCGGGGCATGTACATCGGGGGCGCCATACTGCCCGGGGTTGGCACGGCTGCCTCCGAGCTGTTCAAGAAGGCCGAGAGGATAAGCCCGGTTGACCTTGAGTTCCCCGGGAACCCGCTGGGCCGCTCCACCGTCGAGGCCGTAAGGTCCGGGGTGCTGCACGGGGCCGTGGGCAGCGCGGACAGAATGGTGGAACTGCTGGCGGGCGAGACAGGGGGGAACCCGCTCCTTCTGGCCACGGGAGGATGGGCGGGAGCCATCTGCCCCATGTGCAGGGCGCGTTTCACGGTGTGCCCCGAGCTGACGCTTCTGGGGATAGACACCGTTGGAAGGAAAAGGAGGTCCATGAATGGCTGAGATCCTGCTTGGCATCACCGGCGGCGCGGCGGCCTTCAAGGCCTGCAGCCTCGCCTCTCTGTTCAGGAAGGCCGGGCACAAGGTGGACTGCGTCATGACCCAGGGGGCCGCAAGGTTCGTAACGCCAACCCAGGTGGCCTGCGTCACGGGGGAGCCCGTTCACACCCTGCTCTTCCCCGAACAGCCATGCGACCCTGTGCCGCACATCAGCCTCACCGACAACATTGACCTGATGGTGGTCGCTCCCGCCACGGCCCACTTCATGGCCAGGGCGGCCCACGGTTTTGCCGACGAACTCCTGACGGCGGCTTTCCTTGCCTGCGACTCCCCCGTCGTCATGGCCCCCGCCATGAACTCGCGCATGTGGAACCACCCGGCGGTGAGGGAGAACGTGAAGACCCTGGAAGACATGGGGGTGGTGATGGCCGGCCCCGTGGAGGGGCATCTGGCCTGCGGGACCACCGGTTCCGGAAGGATGATGGAGCCCGAGGAGATATTCGAGATATGCTTCAGGCTGCTGGGAAGGAACTGAGATTGCTCCCGGTCCCCACCCTCGAATGGGTTGACGGTGCCCTGGTCCTGCTTGACCAGAGGCTTCTGCCGGGCAGGGAGAGCTACATTCACTGCCGCAGCGTAGCGACGCTGGCCGAGGCCATACGTACCCTGGCCGTGAGGGGAGCCCCGGCAATCGGTCTTGCCGCCGCCTACGGCGCCGTTCTGGCCGCCCTGGAAGCCGGCGAGGGCCCCCGTTTCCTCAGTGAGTGCAGGGAAGGGATGGCGGTGCTGGCCGCCACGCGCCCCACTGCGGTGAACCTCTTTCATTGCCTGGGGATACAGGAAGAAGTGCTTTCAGCCTGCCGGGGCCGCGATGAAGCGGTGGCCGCGCTTCTGGAAACCGCCGGAAGGCTTCACAGGGAGGACCTTGCCGCCAGCGAAGCCATGGGAAGGCACGGGGCGGACCTGCTGGCCCCGGGCTGCTCCATACTCACCCACTGCAACGCGGGGGGGCTGGCAACCGGCGGTCTGGGCACGGCCCTCGCGGTGGTTTACGAGGCCCGAAGCCGCGGCATTCTGGGGAAGGTCTTCGCCGACGAGACAAGGCCGCTGCTTCAGGGCTCCAGGCTCACCGCCTGGGAGATGGTCAGGGCAGGCATTCCCGTGACGGTCCTGCCCGACTCGGCAGCCGCATCGCTATTGGCATCGGGAGCCGTTGACCTGGTGATAACAGGTGCGGACAGGATAGCCAGGAACGGCGACACCGCCAACAAGGTGGGCACGTACCCCCTGGCGCTCGCCGCAAGGGAGGCCGGAGTTCCCTTCTACGTCGCCGCGCCTGTTTCCACCTTCGACTGCAGCACGCCGTCCGGCTCGGGGATAGTCATTGAACAGCGCTCTTCGGAGGAAGTGGCCTGTTTCGCCGGCGTCCCGGTGCTGGCTCCCGGGGCAGGGGCCTGGAACCCGGCGTTCGATGTGACACCCGCCGGGCTCATCGCCGGGATCATCTGCGAGAAGGGGGTGGTCTCCCGGCCCGCCGATCTTCCCGAGCCCGAGGTTGACATTGACGGGGGAAGAACATACTGTCAGTCGCCATAGCATGTTAGGGGAATATTCTGCAGGCACGGCGCCTTTCAGTATCTTCCCCCGGATTGTATGTTAGGCGCATCAAGGGTGGTTCTGGGGCCGGTTCAGGGTACCGGCTGCCAGAGTAGGGTTGCCGGAGGGGGCTGTTCCGGCGGCAGGCTTGGAACCCCAATCAGGAGGTGCTGGTCTTGGGGAAAACCATAGGCATAGATCTGGGCACCACCAACTCATGTATCGCCTTCGTGGATAACGGCACTCCCACGGTCATTCAGACCAAGGCCGGTTCCAGGGTGATGGCGTCCGTGGTGGCCTTCACTGCCAAGGGTGAGCGGCTTGTGGGGCTGGTTGCGAAGAGACAGGCGATAACCAACCCCAAGAACACTGTGAGCAGCGTGAAGAGGCTCATGGGAAGGAAGTTCAGCGAGGTCACCGACCTTGCGGCCAGGGCCTCGTTCATCATCGAGGAGAACGCCAACGGCGATGCGGCGGTGCGCATCATGGACCGCCTCTACACCCCTCCCGAGATCAGCGCCATCATCCTTCAGAGGCTGAAGATCACCGCCGAGGAGTTCCTGGGCGAGGAGATAACCGATGCGGTCGTGACCGTTCCGGCCTACTTCAACGAGGTTCAGCGGGAAGCCACCAAGGCGGCGGGGGTCATCGCCGGCCTGAACGTGAAGAGGGTTCTGAACGAGCCCACGGCGGCCGCTCTGGCGTTCATGGAACCCAAGGAAAGCAAGAGGATAGCGGTTTACGACTTCGGTGGAGGCACCTTCGACATCAGCGTTCTCCAGGTTGTGAACGGCGTGTTCGAGGTGAAATCCACCTGCGGAGACACCAACCTCGGCGGCGACGATCTGGACAGCCGCCTGGTGGACTGGATAATGGAGCAGTTCAAGAACGAGACGGGCATTGACCTGAACCGTGACCAGATCGCTCCGCAGAGGGTCAGGGAGGCCGCCGAAAGGGCCAAGTGCGAACTCTCCATGACACTGGAGACGAGCATAAACCTGCCATTCATCGCTTCCGGGGAGTCAGGCCCGGTCCACATGGAGATAAGCGTCACCCGCAAGCTCTTCCAGACCCTGGTCGCCGACCTGATCGAGAAGACCCGCGACCTCTGCCAGAAGGCGGTTGACGACGCCGGCTTCAGGATCGACGAACTTGACCATGTGGTACTGGTGGGCGGCTCCACCCGGATACCTATGGTGAAGGAACTGGTGGAGGAAACCTTCGGCCGGAAACCCGCCCAGAGCGTGAACCCCGACGAGGTGGTGGCCATGGGGGCCGCCCTTGAAGGCGCGGTTCTCTCGGGGCAGAAGAAGGACCTGGTGCTGATAGACGTTACGCCCCTCTCGCTGGGGGTGGAGACGCTGGGCGGGGTCATGGCCCCCATAATCAAGCGGAACAGCCCCATACCCATGAGGAGGGGAAGGGTGTTCACCACAGCCGTTGACAACCAGAGCGTGGTGAACGTTCATGTGCTTCAGGGCGAGCGCGACCTTGCCGAGGGCAACCGCAGTCTGGGGACCTTCGAGCTAAGGGGCATCCCCCCTGCCAAGAGGGGCGAGCCCAGGGTGGAGGTCCTGTTCGAGATAGACTCCAACGGCATACTCAATGTGTCGGCGAAGGACATGAACACCGGCAACGCCCACAGCATACAGGTGAACCCCAGCGGGGGGCTCACCAGCGACGAGATAAACAGGCTGCGGAAGGAGGCCGAGGCCAACGCCGAGGCTGACAGGGCCAGGATCATACTCACGGGCCACAGGAACCAGGCCGACGAGCTGATCTACGAGGCCGCCAAGATCCTGAAGGCCGCCAGGGAGCAGGTTGACAGGGAGTCCTGGCAGGGCCTGGAGGAAGACCTTGCCAAGCTCAGGGAACTGCGCGAGAGCGAGCAGTCGGAAGCCATCGCCAGGCAGTGCGCCCAGATCAGGGTTCAGATCGAGGCAGTGTCCAGGCTCATAGAGGTGTTCGAATCCAGGCTCGAGGAAGAGGCCGGGGGCCTGATAGACGACATAGAGATCACCGATGAACCCATCGAGGGCATGACGGGCCGTTAATGCCCCGGATCCTCATGCCCCGTTCCCATCCGTTCCGACCCGGGCTTTCCATACGCAGGAACAGCCCTCCGGAGGTCTGTTGATGCAGTTCGACCCGTACCAGGTCCTCGGCCTGTCCCGGGACGCAGGCGAGGAAGACATAAAAAGGGCCTACAGGCAACAGGCCATGAAGTACCACCCCGACAGGAACCCCGGCGACCATCAGGCCGAGGGGAAGTTCAAGGAAGTGGGCCGGGCCTACGACATCCTGTCGAACCCCGAGAAGCGTTCGATGTTCGACAGGTACGGCACCGTTGACGACAGCGGCATGAACAGGGGAGGCAGCCCCTTCGGCGGTTTCGACATGGAGGACGCCCTTCGCTCGTTCATGGAGAACTTCGGCTTCGGGGGGTTCCACACGGATACCCGTGACAGGGGCGACGATCTGACGATAGCCATTGACCTCACGCTTCCCGAGGCGGCCCTTGGCGGCGACAGGCTGGTGAAGGCCGAGCGCATGGAGGCGTGCGAGGAGTGCGGAGGCAGCGGGGCCGACCCGGTGGAGGGCATGCAGACCTGCCTTCAGTGCCAGGGCTCGGGCAGGGTGGTGAGCGACAGGCGGACACTTCTGGGAACATTCCGCTCGGTCTCCTCGTGCCAGGTGTGCAGGGGCTCGGGCAGGGTGCCCAGAAAGCCCTGCGGAAAGTGCAGGGGCAGAGGCGTTTACAGGAAGAGCCGTTCCATCTCGGTAACCCTTCCCGCAGGTCTCTCCGAGGGCCACTGCCTCACCCTTCGGGGCCAGGGCCACCACCCCGGGGAGGGGGGGGCCCCCGGCAACCTGAGGGTGGTGGTCAGGTCCGTGGATTACGGGAGCTTCATTCGCGAAGGCGACGACCTGGTTTACAGGCTTCCGGTGTCTTACCCCCAGGCGGTCCTCGGCGACTCCCTGACGGTTCCCGACCCCTGCGGCGGCGACGGTATTCAGGTGAAGGTTCCGGAAGGCTCCGGGAACGGCGACAGGGTACCGGTGAAGGGAAGGGGATTGGGAAGGCTTTCCAGGCGCGGCAGGGGCGACCTTCTTGTTGAGATCCAGATCCATGTTCCCAGAAAGCCCGGCCGCAGGGAGAAGAAGCTTCTGGAGGAGATGGCGGCCATGGAGGCGTTCAGGCCGCCCAGGCGCTGACCATGGCAGGGCCTCCGGAACCGCTGGAGTTCAGCCGCATCCTTCTGGACGTGGCCTCCGGGTGCCTTTCCGAGCCCGGCGCACGGGAGGTGACGGGTCTCGGTCCCGCCGCCACCCGGGAAGAGGCACTGAGGCTGCAGGAGGAGACCGCCGGGGCGGAGTTCCTCACGGGTCTCGGGCTTAGGCCTCCGGTGCAGCACTCCGGGGTTCTCGGCGAAAGCCTGGCCCTTCTTGAAAAGGGCGCCATTTATCTCGACCCCTCCCAGCTCCGCGATGTGGGGCTTGCCGTGGAAGCCTTCGCCGCATTCGAGAAGGCTGCCCGGGGCGCCCCGGTCTCCGCGGTTCCCCTTTCGGGGTACGTCCAGCGTCTTCCGGTGCTTCCCGGGCTTTCGGAACACCTGCTGAAGGTGACCACCCCCGAGGGCGATGTCTCACCCGGGGCTTCCCCCAGGTACGCCAGGCTCTTCAGCGAGGTCGAGAGGCTTCGCCGCGAGATAGGGGGGAAGGTGGCCGGGGTGGCCTCAAGGCTCTCCCAGGCCGGGGCTCTAAGGGATGCCCCGCCCTCCATGCGCAACGGGAGGTTCGTGCTTCCGGTGGCCTCCGGCAAGCGCGGCTCGGTCCCGGGCATAATCCACGACAGGTCCGAAAGCGGCTCCACGCTCTTCATCGAGCCATCGGAGCTGGTGGAGCAGGGCAACGTTCTGCAGGAGGCCGCTGTAGAACTGCAGCGGGAGCGGCGCAGGATCCTGAGGGACGCCACCGCCATGGTCCGCGCCCACAGGGAAGCGCTGGCCCGTGGGCTTGAAGCTTCCACCTCGCTGGACGCGATCTTCGCCCGGGGCTTCTACAGGGCAAGGGAGAATACGGTGTTCCCGGGGGAGGGCCCCATGCGCCTTCTGGGTCTCAGACACCCTCTGATCGGGCTTGAAAGGGTTGTCAGAAGCGACTTCGTACTCCCCCCCCAGTGGCAGGTGCTGGTGATCTCCGGCCCCAACGCCGGGGGGAAGAGCGTTCTGATGAAAGCCGTTGCGCTGGCGTCGGTGATGGCCCGTTCCGGTCTGGGGGCCTGCGTGGGCCACGGGTCCGCCATGCCCTTCTTCTCCAGCGTCATGGTGAGCATGGGCGACAACCAGTCCATATCCGACCAGCTCAGCACCTATTCCGCAAGACTTTCCGAACAGATGACGATGCTCGACCGCGGGGACCCGTCCACCCTGGCGGTGATAGACGAGCCTGCGGCGGGCACCGACCCCTCCACCGGGGCCGCGCTGGCGGCGGCGGTGCTCACGGAGCTGGCCTCCATGGGCGTTCGGGTACTGGTGAGCACCCACATGGGACAGCTGAAGAAGATGGCCTCGGAGACCCCCGGCTTCCTCAACGGCTCGCTGGCGTTCAACAGGGAGACACTGACCCCCTCGTACTCGTTCGTTTTCGGTATCCCCGGAGCCTCTTTCACGCTGGAGGTGGCCAGGGCGGCGGGTTTCAGCGAACCGGTCCTTCAACGGGCCCGGGCCCTGGCGGGCGACTCGTTCAGGCTCGACAACCTGCTCACAGCCCTGACCGAACTCAACGAGGCGCGGCAGCGGGAGACGGCGGCACTGCGGACCCTGAGGGAGGCCGAGGAGCAAGAGGCCCTTTCCAGGCGGGAGGAGCATCAGCGGACGGTCGCCGGGCTTTCCGCCCTTCGGGAGAGGCTGGCGGCCGAGCACGGTGAACTCCTGGCGGGGATATCGTCCAGGGCCGATTCCCTGCTGGCGGTTCTTTCAAGGGGGGGCGCCGATGCGGGGGAGGCCAGGGAGGCCCGAAGGATGATAAGGGATCTGGTCGCAAGCGAGTCGGCAAAGACGGCACGGAAGAATGAGGAACCGCCCGCCCCGGTCCGGACCGGGCTTGCGGCGGGCGACTGGGTTGATATTCAGGGCTGGAACCAGCCGGGCAGGGTAGAGAGCGTGGACGGGGCCACCGCCAGGGTAAGGTCGGGCAGCTTTCTGCTCACCCGGCCCGTGGGGGAACTCACCGTACGCCAGGCCCCGTCACCGGCGCCCCCCAGGATCGCCGAGTGGGCCCCCATCCACGAGAGCCCCGAGGTGAACCTGCTGGGAATGACAGTAGAAGAAGCGATAGGAGAGCTTGACCACAGGATGCAGAACGCCGCGGCCTCGGGGCTATTCAGGCTCAGGGTGGTACACGGCAAGGGCGTTCTCATGGCCGGCGTCACCGGCTGGCTCAAGAAGGACCGCAGGGTGAAGGGCCTGTCCCAGGCCTCGCCTGCGGAGGGCGGCGCCGGGGCATCCATCGTGCTCCTTCAGGACGGTTCCTGATGGCCAACGACGCCGAACGGGTGAAACAGCTCTCCGACATACTCTCCGTGCTGGGCAGGCACATCGACCTGAAGCAGTCCGGCTCCTCGTTCAAGGGGATATGCCCCTTCCACAGCGAGAAGACGCCCAGCCTTCACGTGTTCCCCGGCACCGGAACCTGGCACTGTTTCGGCTGCGGTGCCGGCGGCGACGTGATAACGTTCGTGATGAGGTACGGGAACCTCTCGTTCAGGGAAGCCCTTGAGGAACTTGCCGACCAGTGCGGCGTGACACTTGAGGGCAGGGGCTCGTGGAGCGGCCCCGAGACCGGCCTGCTGGACGCCCTGAGAGAGGCCCAGAAGTGGTTCGTTGACATGTTCGGCTCCCGCCAGGGAGCACCGGCCAGGGAGTACCTCGAGGGGAGGGGGCTCTCGAAGGCGGCGGCAGCCCTGGGGATAGGCTACTCCCCCGAGGGTCTCAGGGACCACATGAGGGGGCTTGGCTACGGCGACTCCCAGCTTGAACAGGCAGGGCTTCTTGCTCCCGGGGGCACCGGCCGGAGAGAGCGCTTCAGCGGAAGGCTGACCTTTCCGATAAGGGACAGGCGCGGCAGGGTGGTGAGTTTCGGAGGAAGGGCTCTCGGCGGGGCCGGCCCCAAGTACCTCAACGGCCCGGATTCCGAGGTTTACCACAAGGGAAGCGTTCTGTACGGCTTTCCCGAAGCCGCCCAGGCCGCCAGGGATACGGGGCAGGTGATACTGGTGGAGGGTTACTTCGACCACGCCAGGGTTTTCGCGTCGGGCTTTCCCTCCGTGGTGGCCACGTGCGGCACGGCCCTGACCGAAGTTCAGGCAAGGGCCCTGCGTTCCATGGCGGAGGACACGGTTATCTGCTACGACGGCGATGAGCCGGGGGTCAGGGCGGCGGTGAAGGCTGGAACCATGGTGCTGTCGGCGGGAGGCCTGCCGCGAATGGTAAGGCTTCCCTCGGGCATGGACCCCGACGACATGATCGCGGCCAGGGGCATGGATGCCTTCATGGAGCTTGTGGAGAGGGCGCCGGGCCCGGTGGGGTTCTGCCTCGGCCTTCTCGAGCGCGGCTTCCCCGGCGGGGTCGCGGGGGTGAGGACAGCGAAGAGGCTCATGGAGATAGTTTCATTCGCCTCGGACCCGCTGGCCAGGGAGCAGCTCCTGCTGGAGGTGCAGGACTCCACCGGCTTTTCGAGGTCGGCACTCGAGAACCACCTGCGCTACACTCAGGAGCAGAAGAGGCTTCCCGGGACCTCCCAGGAGAGCGGGATGGACAGGGGCGACAGGGAGATGATCTCAGCCGTGGTTGGCGGGGGAGCCATGGACGCAAGCCTTCTGAGGTGGCTCGAGGCCGGAGATTTCAGGTCGGAGCAGGGCCGGGGCCTCTTCCTCGCCCTCCGGAACCAGATGGAGGAGGGGTGCGTGGTGGTGAACTTCGGCCTCATGTCGCCCGAGCATGCCTCGGTATGTTCCAGGCTCGCCTCGTCCATGTCCGGCATGAAGCAGGGCGACCGCGAGAGGATAATGAAGCGGGTGGAGGACGAAAGGCTGCTGAGCCTGAAGGCGCTTCTCAAGGAGAGGCTTGCCTCGGCGGGCCCCGGTGAGAAGGAAGAGCTTCTTCGCGAGCTTCATGAGATGGACAGGCGGAGGCATGCGGGAAAGGAATAGCCCCTGCTCCGACGGGCTGTGCGTCTTCGAGCGCTGCGTGCAGAAGGCGGGGTGCCGCGACGCCCGGCACTGGGAGGGCCTTCTCTCCCGCATGAGGGCGTGCCGCGGGGAGATGGAGACCCTTCTCGGGCGCGGCGGCTCCTGCGAGGGCGAATGGCAGGAGAGCCTCGACTCCCGGATGTCGCACGTTCCGCCGGAAAGGGCCGCCATGCTCCGGAGGCTTCGCGATGAGCTGCTGGACATGGAGGCCGAGCTTGTGGAGGGCCACCTCCGCCTCGTGCTGCACGTGGCCAGGAGGTACTTCGACGGAGGCATAGGCTCGCTGGAAGACATAGACATAATCCAGGAAGGGTGCCGCGGGCTTCTCATGGCCGCAAGGAAGCACGACCTGAAGGGGTACGCCGGCTTCAGCACCTACGCCGTCTTCATAATAAGAAGGTACATCATAGAAGAAGTGAGCCGTCAGTCCAAGCTGGTGAGGGTTCCCCGGCGGGCGCTCAGGAAGGTGGTTCAGGCCAGGGGTCTGCTGGACTCCTTCTCGGCAAGCCACGGGCGCCTTCCCACGATGGAGGAGATGAAGGAGCGCCTGGACCTGGAGATGGACTGGATACTGGCCCTGTCCCTTCTGGAGGTGCACCATGTCTCCCTGGACTCCGGGGATGACCAGGGGCTCCCCCATGCGGACGGACGGCCCGACCTTGATGTGGCTGAGGACATGGAGGCGCGGCGGATATCCGAAGCCCTTCAGAGGCTTCCCGAGCGGAGCAAGACCGTCCTGGCGCTAAGGCTGGGGCTCATTGACCAGCGTGTGGAGACCCTCAAAAGGGTCTCGGAGATAATCGGGGTTTCCGTGGAAAGGGTGAGGCAGATCGAGAATGAGGCCCTTGAGAAGCTCAGGGCGGATCTTTTTCCTGATCCTTAGCGCGGGGTGCGCCCCGCAGCCCGGGGTGCCCATGGAAGACTCCAGGGCGGTGGTCTTCGGCCCTTCGCTGACCGAGCTGTTCCACGCAGGCGGGATTTGGCACCGGGTGGCGGCGGTGGACGATTACTCCAACTGGCCTCCGGGTGTTGACACCCTGCCCAGGGTGGGGGGCTACCTCGACCCGTCTCCAGAGGCCATCATTGCACTGGGTGCCACCAGCCTGCACTCCGTTGGCGGCAATCCCAGGCTCTCCGAGCTGGCGGCCCACGCCGGAATACCCTTCCACCGGTACAGCTTCGACACCCTTGACGATGTTCTCGCCTCATGCGACAGCCTCGAGGCCCTGTACCCCGAAGCGTCCTTCGACGGGTTCAGGGAGAGGCTTGCCGGGGCCTTTCGAAGCGGCAGGGTCACCGGGGGGGGCAGCGCCGCTCTGGTGGTGCATCAGAGCGATGACGGCAGGTACACGCTTGCGGGGCGCGGAACCTTCTACGAAGACATTCTGAGGGAGCTGGGCTGCACCGTGGCAGCTCCCCGCACCGGCACCTACCCCGATGTGTCCGTGGAGGGCATACTTCACCTGGGACCGGGAGCCATAGTGTTCCTCGCCCCGGAAGAGGCGGACCCCGGCGGCCTTCTGGAAAGGCAGAGACTTTTCTGGGAGGCGCGGGGCTTTCCGCCTGAAAAGGTCTTCGTGTTAAGCGACGACTTCATACTGGTCCCCGGAGCCAGGCTCCCGGAGATCGCGGAAAGGCTGGCGGACTGCCTGAACTGACACTCTCCGGCTTCTCGGCAGGCTACCTTCACATGAAGGCGGCCGTGCTGGATATAGACTTCCGGCTGCGCCCGGGGGAGATATGGGGGCTTCTGGGCCCCAACGGCGCAGGCAAGAGCACTCTGCTCAAGGGGATAATGGGCTTTCCCTGGCTGTGGCGCCGGGGCGAGGTTCTGATAGACGGCCAGCCGCTGCAGCGTATCTCAGGGGCGCAGAGGGCCTCCATGATAGGCTACCTCCCCCAGGACCCTCCGGTGCCCCAGGGTCTCACGGTGCGGGAGACCGTCCTTCTGGGAAGGCACCCCTTCCGCTCTCCCTGGGCAACCGACTCCGAAAGGGACCATGAGGTGGCCGGCGACGTAATGAGGAACTGCCAGGTGCTGCACCTTGCGGACAGGCTCACCGCCAACCTCTCCGGGGGGGAGAGGCGAATGGTGTTCCTGGCTTCGGTGCTGGCCCAGAAGCCCGGCATCCTTCTCCTCGACGAGCCCGGAAGCGGCCTGGACTACATGCACACCGTCCTGCTCTGGGAGATACTTGACGGGCTTGCCGCGTCCGGCGTTTCCGTATTCGCCTCCACCCACAGGCTGGGGATGGCTGGCGAGCACTTCCACGGCTCCATGCTTCTCAGCCGCGGCAGGTGCATGGGCTCGGGCCCTCCCGGGGCCATCTTCCAGTCCGGGCTCATGAGCAGTGTTTACGGCATTCCACTCTCCGTGACCAGGGACGGCGCCACGGGCGGCTGGGTGGTCACCGCGGAAAGGCGGGTATGAGGGTCTTCCGCTGGCTTCTGCCGCTGCTGCTGCTGGGCGTTGCCTTGTCCGCACTGACGGGGCCCATGGGGACCGGCGCTCCATGGCGGGTGATCGTTTCCCTGCGTCTCTCCCGGACCGCCCTCGCAATACTTGCCGGTGCGTCGCTGGCAGTGGCCGGAGCGGTGCTTCAGGCCGTTCTGAGGAACGTGCTGGCCACCCCTTACACCCTGGGGGTCAGCGCCGGGGCCGGGGTCACGGCGGGTGCCGTGATCCTTTTCGGAGCAGGCCTCTCCGGCTACTGGGCGTGCCTTGCGGGAACCGGCGGCGCCCTGGCGGCCACCCTGCTGGTGGCGGCGCTGGCGGGAAGGGGGCGCAGCGACGGCTCCACCCTCATCCTTGCCGGTGTGACCGTGAACGTGCTGGGAGCGTCGGTGCTGCTTTTAATGGAGTACCTGAGCCCCGCCTCGCGGCTCATGGAGATAGTGCGCTGGATGATGGGCGACCTGGCCGCGGCGGGCTACTCCAGGGTGTTCTACCTGCTCCCCTTCACCGTTGTGGGGATCGCCGCCGCGCTCCTGAGGACAGGCACCCTGAACCAGATGCTGGCGGGCGAGGAGCTTGCCGAGACCAGGGGAGTGGACACCCGCAGGGAGAGAACGGTGATGCTGGCCGCATCGGCGGTGCTGGCCGGGGGAACTGTGGGTGCCGTGGGGCCCGTGGGCTTCGTGGGGCTGGTTGTGCCCCACATCATCAGACGTCTGGCCGGGGGCGACTGCAGAAGGCTCGTTCCCCTTTCAGCCCTGGGCGGGGCCGTTCTCATGGTTTGGTCGGACATACTCAGCAGGCTTGCGGTGAGCCCCGGGGAACTGCCCATAGGGATCATCACCGCCCTGGTGGGAGGGCCCTACTTCCTGCACCTGCTCTCGAGCAGAAGGCCGGATCAGTAGGAATCGCCCGCCGCAGCCCTTATCGAATCCACGGCAGCGTAGAACTCCGGCCTTCTGTCCTCCACCGAAGCCTGTTCCCTCAGGAAGCCCAGAAAGCCTCTGTTGAACTCCTGGCTGCGCCCCTGTTCGAGGGAGATGTACACCGAAACGATGGCGGCCTGCTCGGTGCTCAGGTCCGGCACCGACCTTCCGGTGACCTCGGCCAGGTATGCCACCCCGCCGTTGCTGTACGGGCCTGTGACGGTGTACTCCGGCGCCAGCGAAGCGGCGTCGGCGAAGCCTTCGCATCCCAGGAGCCCCCTGTAGGAAGCCTCATCGGACCCCGCCCACATTCTCACCGACATGGGCGAGAAGAGCTGAGTGGTGTAAAGCTCCAGCGTATCCGCCTCGGCCAGCATCGCCAGGTCCATGCCCGTCTCGAGGCACCTTGCCAGGGCCTGCGAGGCCAGGGCTTCCGCTTCCGTGGTCTGAAGGCTGGTGTAGGTCTCGAGAAGCAGGCGGCCGCTGTCCATGGCTTCCTGCAGCGACATGTTCCCGCCGGCGCTGTACGAGAGCCTTCTCACAGCGGTCAGGGCCGGATAGCTCCCGTCGAAGCTGGGGTTGTAGAACACGGGGCCTAC
Organism: uncultured bacterium; assembly: GCA_964541235.1. Lineage (GTDB taxonomy): Bacteria > Fermentibacterota > Fermentibacteria > Fermentibacterales > JCC-6 > UBA6080. Next base: position 26,121 of record CAZIPI010000019.1, read on the forward strand.
GGAATCTGTCCAGACGGTGTCCAGGGCGAAGGAGATCATGGCCCTCGTGAGGCTTGCGGTGAGGGGCGTGTCGGCGGTGACCCTCATCTCGCCCCAGTCAACTATGGAAAGTTCTTCGTTCAGGAACGGGTTGGAGGTTTCCAGCAGGCCTGCGCGAAGGTCCTGCATGTTCCACAGGGTTGACCTTATGGTCTCGCGGCTTGGGTAGGCCGGCAGTTCCCAGTGTACGATCAGCAGGGTGTCCTGAACGCCGTCGGCTTCCGGGCCGGGTGCCACGTGAAGAAGCTCGACCGAATGGCAGGCCGAAATGGGGCTCTGGGGGTTGGCCAGGGACCTTCCGATGAACGGGGCCGACAGGTGACCGGGAACGAGGTCGAGGTCCCATCCCAGGCTCTCCCGCATCTGAGCCCTTGTGAGCCGCAGCGTGTCGGGCGAGCCCCCGCCGGCCATGGCCAGCGAATCCACAAGGTTCAGGGAGTACGCCTGGTCTTCCGCGGTGGGGGTTATGAGCACGGTGGCGAACCTGAGAACGGCGTTGGGCGCGATGGTGAAAAGCTCGGGGTTGTCATTGTAGAAGGCTGCCATCTGCGCGCTGTCCGGAAGGGCGGGAGCGGCCCTGAAGGGGATGTACCTGGCCTGCACCTGGGTGTAGGAATCCAGGGCGATGAACAAGGCCTCGGCCCTGGAGTTCATCCGGAGAAGGTTCATGGCCGAGTCGAACCGGCCCCGTTCCGCCTGCACCAGCAGCTGGTAGGCCGCGGAGTTGTAGTTCGGGTCGGTGCGGAACTGCTGAAGGTAGGCGTCGGGGTCGGGTATGCCAGCAAGCCGGATCTGCGCCCTCACAAGATGGTCGGCGAGACCGGTGTGGACAGGCTTCCAGCCAAGGCGCTGGATGAATTCCCTCTGAAGGGTCCTTTCCACCACAAGGTCGAACGCGGCGTCGTTGATGTCGTTGTAGAGAAGGATGAGCTCGTTCTCGGGGTCGGGGTTGCCCGAGCGGTCCATCTGGGTCTTGAGCGAGGTGTAAACCTCGTTCCTTGCCGCATCGTACTCCCCGGGGAGGACCGGTGCGCCGTTCACGGTTCCCAGCACCATCCGTTCGGCCTGAGCGGCCCTGCTGCGGCCCGAGCCCCAGTCAACGAAGATCATCACGACAAAGATGACAATGATCACCACAAGGAATATCTTCGCGTTATCCCTGAACCAGGAAAGCATGTTAACAACCCTTCGATGTGTGTGCTTGACCGGCGGGAAAATACACCTGAAGAGTGTCTTTCGTAAAGTCCTGAAGGATCTGCCATGTTGGTGAAGGATTTCGACAAGGCCGCCGAGCTTGCTGACAGCGCCTCTCCCGGCGGCGTGTTCATGGTCACCGGCGAGGAGCCCTGCCAGGCCCTTCGATTGGAGGGGTCGCTGGAGACCCGGGCACGGGAGCTGGGGCTCGAGATCGAAAGGCTCTCCGGCGACGAGGTCCAGCCGGGCGACTTCAGGCGTCTCGCCACCGAAGGCTCGCTCTTCGCCAGCGGCAGGCTCATCATCACCAGGAACACCGACGGGATTGGGGCCAGGTCCCAGCCCGAGGTGCTGGATGCGGTCAACGCCGCCTCCTCGGACCACATCTTTCTCTTCCTCACCGACAGGACTTCGCTCAACACGGTCTTTCTGAAAAAGATCGGTGAGCGGGCGGTGGTCTTCCCGTGCTGGGAGCCCTTCCCTGGAAGGATGTGGACCTGGACCAGAAGGCTGTCCGGCGAACTCGGGCTGAAGCTTGACAGGCAGGCATCGGAAACGGTGGAGGCCCTGGCCTACGGCAGGCTCTTCAACCTCCGGGGGATCATTGAGCGGCTCTCCATGAGGTACGGCCCCGGGACGGTCATCACCCCCGCAATGGTCCTGGCCCTCTCGGGGGGCGTGCCGGAGTGCAACGCCCTTGAGATGTCCCAGGACGCCGTGACCGGCAGGCGCGCCCAGGCCCTGGAGAAGCTTTCCATACTCCTCGAGTCGGGCGAGGAACCCATCAGGCTCCTGGCGCTCATACACTCGCAGTGGGTCCTGGCCGCAGGCGCCGCCGCGCTGGTGCGAAGGGGCGGGGACGCATCATCGGTCGCCTCGTCTCTGGGAATAAGCCCCTACAGGGCCAAATGGGTAACCGAGGCTTCAGGGTTCTGGCTGCGGAAGGAGCTTGCGCCGGTGGCCGAGGCCTTTGCGGAAACCGACTTCAGGCTCAAGAGAGGGTGGGACCCCATGGACGCCATGGCCCCCTTCATAATCGCCTTGACATTGCCCGCGGGATGACAGACAATTATCTTTACTTTGCGGTTTTGCTTTTGTCCGCCGATTGAACGAGCTCTCTATAAGGAGGGGAAATGGCCGAAGTGCTTGAAGCAAGGATCCAGAAGCTCCTGGACCAAAGACTGGAGCTGGTGGATCGTCTTTCCAACCTCGACTCGCTGAAGGACGAAACCAACAGCAGGGTCTATGTCCGTATCAAGAAAGACTATGAAGCCCAGCTGGATACGGTTCTGGGAAGCATCGGCGAGGAGAAGGGGGCCCTTGTCTCCAAGGTCGAAGAGCTTTCCTCCCGGATCGACAAGCTCGAGAAAAGCCATCAGGAGCAGTCCGACGCGGTTGACGAACTCCAGATCAGGGCAAGGCTCCGTGAGCACGACGAGAACGACCCGGATTTCCAGAAGAAGCTCGATGCCGCCAAGAGCGAACGGAACAAGACCGCCAACGAGCTTGACCTCCTGCGCTCCGAACTGGGAGAGCTGAGAAAGGTCCTCAGAGACGTCGACGAGGCCACGGTGGGCCGTGCGGCTGCCGCCGCCAGCGCCGCCGCCGCCTCTGAAGACGACGATGAGATCTCCGACTCCATAGACGAGCTCGACCTCGAGGATGAACTCGACGGGGAGCAGCCCGCTGACGGCGCGGTGAAATGCCCCTCCTGCGGTCACTCCAACCCGGCGCAGAACCCGTTCTGCGAGGAGTGCGGAGCTGCTCTTGCCGAGGAAGACGACTTCGCCGACGACTTCGACCTGATAGACGACGAAGAGCTGGACCTTTAAGTCACAGGTTCCAGCGGTGGGTTCAGGGCGGTCCGAAAGGGCCGCCCTTTTCGATTATGCACTCCAGTATCTGGACGGCGTTCAGGGCAGCGCCCTTCCGCACGTTGTCCGCGGTTACCCAGAACTGGAGGACCCTGCCGTCGTCCGGGTGGTTCCTCAGCCTGCCCACCCAGACGGGGTCGGTACCCTCCACGGCCACCGGCTGCGCTCCCGCCGGCAGCACCCGCAGCCCCGGCGATGCCTCGAGCGCCCTTCCTGCGGCTTCCGCCGGGACCGGATCATGGAAGCGGACGGTGACGCTTTCGGTATGTCCCACCCCCACAGGCACCCTGGCGGCGGCGGGGAACACGGGGAACTGCTGTCCCATGATCTTCGCCGTTTCCGCCACCAGTTTCATCTCCTCCTGCGTGTAGCCCGATTCATCCACTTCCCCGATCTCACAGACAAGGTTCCTGTGAAAGCGGCCGACTCCCGGGGGGAGTGACTCGTGGGCTGCAAGCGAAGCCAGCCCCGATGCCCCCGCGCCGGATACGGACTGGTAGGTGGAGACCGCGGCCCAGGAGATGGGCGAAAGCCGCGACAGGGGCGCCAGCGCTGTAACAAGCTGAATGGTGGAGCAGTTGGGGTTGCTTATCAGCCCCGGCCTCAGGGGCACATCATGGGCGTTCACCTCGGGCACCACAAGGGGAACGCCGGGTGACATGCGGTAGGCCGATGAGTTGTCTATTATTGTAGTGTCCCTGGCGATGCAGGGGGGTACCCATTCCCTGGCCACGGATGAGCTGGTGGCCCCCAGCAGAACGGTGCCCTTTTCCAGAGCGTCGGGGTTTATTATTTCAACGGGTACGGGCCTGCCGTGGAACGTGACCGTCCGTCCGGGGCCGCTGCGGGAGGCGAAGGCAAGAAGTTTTCCAACCGGAAGGGATCGCTCCTGAAGAATCTCGATCATTCTGGAACCCACGAGACCGGTGGCTCCAACCACTCCCACGGTGAGTTCGGGCATTGGTTCCCTCCGCTGTTGGCTGTTCTCCTGTTTTCAACGGCTATGATAACAAACACGGGGTGTTCCGGCATCAGAACCGCTCAACCCCCTGTCAGACGGCAGGATGAGACTTCACAGGCATCCGCAGCAGTGCAGGCGCCGGTGTTCCCGCTCATGGCCCGCACGGGCGCGGGGCAGCGTTCTCCCGTGAGCATCCCGCCCGAGATGGCCTCCGCAAGCGACGTAAGGTACAACCCGGGCAACTGCCCCGCCGACCCCGATCTCAGGGGTCTGCTGGAAAGGGTGCTGAGGAGCGAGGGGGTTCCCACCGAGCTCTCGGCCCTTATCTGGGTGGAGACCGGTTACTCCGTGGGGAGCCACTCCCATGCGGGCGCCGCGGGCCCATGGCAGTTCATGAGCGGCACCGCAAGGTTCGTGAACCTTCACATGGCCGACAGGGTTGACGAGCGTTACTCGTGGGTGGCCTCCACAAGGGCGGCTTCAAGGTATCTCGACTACCTTCACGGCATGTTCGGTGACTGGCAGCTTGCTCTGGCGGCGTACAACTGCGGAGAGGGCACCATACAGAGGGCTCTCTCAGGCGGACGCTCGAGCCTTTCCGAACTTAGCCTTCCAAGGGAGACGGCATCGTTCGTGCCCAGGTTCGCCAACGCGCTTCAGGCGTACAGCCAGCTTGAGGAGCCGCCCGGCAACGGCCTTTCAGTGATCCTGGTCCCGCCGGGGCTTGACCTGCGGGTCCTGGCCGCCGAGGCCGGGATACCCCCGGGGGTCCTCTCGGGCTACAACCGGGGCTACCTTTCCGAGATAGTTCCCAACCGGGGCGACTCCTGGGAGGTTGTGGTGCCCACCCAGTACGCCGCCGCGGCTTTTCAGGCTGCCTGGGCGGTCGAGCCCTCCCGATACCTGGTGAAGGAGGGGGAGGGCTGGGACGAGATAGCAGCCGCAACAGGCGTTGACAGGCAGCGGCTGGTGGAAGCCAACAGCTGCCCCGAGCCCGTTCCGGGAACCCATGTAAGCCTTCCCGAGAGCAGCCGCACCCCGGTCAACACCAGCGCGGCGGATACCGCCGGGTTCACAAGGTACACCGTTCGCTCCGGCGACACTCTGGGCGGCATCGGGGCCAGCGTGGGGGTCTCGTCCAGGGAGGTGGCCCAGTGGAACGGCATCTCCACCAGCGCGGTCATCCATCCCGGCCAGGTGCTTCTGCTCAGGGGGACCCCCGCGGGAGCCCGGGCGGCGGCTCAGCCCGCGGCGGCCGCCGGTGGCGGAAGGCTCACCCACACAGTTGCACCGGGGGACACCATGTGGGAACTCTCCCGCAGGTACGGGGTCACCGTTGAACAGATCCAGAGCCTGAACGGCAGGAGCGGTTCATCACTGAGCATAGGCGAGGTTCTCATCATAAGACCGGAGTAGGGGATCATGGCGCTTTTCAAATCAAGATCGCAGAGAATCCTGAAGAAAGCCCGGGACATGGCGGCGGACGACATGGTGGACCAGGCCGCTGTTCTCATCGAAGAGGAGATAGAGGGCATTCTGGAGGAGAAGGAAGTGGCCAGGCAGGTGGTCCCCTTCCTGATGGACATCGGCCACCCCGACCTGGCCGCCAGGCTCTCCGAACGCATCATCAAAGCCCACTCCGACCTGAGACCCGGTGTGGTGAAGATGCTTGAAGAGAAGATGGGGCAGTTCTCCCGTTCGACCGAGCTGCTCAAGGTGCTGTGGCGGTACAGGTTGAGAAGCAAGGACTACAACGGCATGCTTGAGCTTCTCTCAACCGTTGACAGGCTTACCGAGTCCCGCTTCACCGACTCGATAGAGAACGGCTACAACTCGCTGTCCAGGTATCCCGGCGACGAGATCAAGAACACCGAGCCCTGCATCGCCATGGCCATAGTCCTTTACAGGAAGGGCAGGCCGGGGGAGGCGGTGAACGTTCTTGTGAACACCGCCGAGAGGTCCTCGTTCCCGGATGAGAGCCTTGCCAGGCTCAGCGGATGGATCGCCAACCGCACCGGCGGCGCCGACATGGAAGTCAATCTGGGGCGCATCAGGATACTGGTGGCCCTTTCCGACGTTGAAAGGGCGATCTCGGAGCTTTCCACCCTGATCCAGGCCGACCGCGACACCATCGAGCAGGCCATCGCCATCACCGAAAAGAGCCTGGTCCCCGGCGACGCCACAGGAAAGGCTTCGGTGGCCCTGGCCAGGCTCATGGCCGCGGCCGGGCGCATCAACGATGCCTGCACGGTCCTTGAAGGACTGCTGGACAAGGAGATGGAGGGCAACACCTTCGAGCAGGCCGCCGCCGGTGTGGTCATGGCCGCCCCGGGCAGCGCCAGGGCTAACCTTCTTCAGGCCCGGTTCCGGCTCTCCCGGGGTGAGACCACCCAGGGCCTCGAGTCGCTGACAAGGGTGTTCGAGTGCGCCGACCTCGACCAGGCGCCGGTGGCCGAGGTCTGCCGCGCGGTGATAGACAAGGGGATGGACCGCGACGGGAAGGTGACCCGGAAACTCGGCGAGTTCCTGGTGGAGAAAGGCACCGTGGAGGACGCGGTGCTCATGGTGCTCTACCTGCTCGAGCAGGACCCGGACTGGGTTTTCGCCCAGATACAGAAGCTCCTTCAGCGGGAGAAGACCAACGCCTCGGTGCTGATACTTCTGGCGGTGTACAAGCTGATAGCAGGCAGGGAGGGCGAGGCCGGGGCGGCGTTGCAGCACCTTGCCTCCAGGAAGGACCTGAAGTCCAGGTCCGACATCATGGCGGTGCTCTCCAGGCTCTCCCACATCATGGACAGGTTCCCCAGGCTCAGAAGGTTCCGGGCGTCCATGTCCGGAGGGGCGGGCGAAACCCGGGAATCGGCCGCCGACTGGCTGGCTCTCCTTCTGAAGGGTGAGAACGTCCCGGACACCGGCCTTCTTGAGATAGTGGACAACGGGCTCGCCCGGGAGAAGGCCCAGGCCGTACTGGATTCGAGCTACTCGCCGGGAACCCCTGCAGGCCATCTCATGAGGGCAGTGGCTGCAGTGGCGCTGGAGGATGCGGCCACGGCCTCACCGGCCATGGCCGAGGCCTCCACAGACCCGGCGCTGGCCCCGAGGATAGCCATGCTTGTTTCGGACATGCGGCTGAGCATGCTGAACAGGACCGACACCGGCAGCTTCCTTCCGGCCCTGAACGATGCCGGGAAGGGCGATGTCGTGGCGAAGCTCCTTCCCCTTCTTGCCGAGCCCGGCAAGAGACCGGAATGGATGGACGCCCTGGCTTCCAGGGTTGATACCGGCGAGCCGCTTTCCACCGCGTTCTTCCGGCTGGAGTACTTCATCGAGGAGGGGCGGTTCGGGACCGCCGCGGTTTCCGTGGAGTCCATACCCATACCGGAGGGGCCTGTTGCCGACCTTGCCGCAGGGTGCAGGGCGGCGGCCACAGGCGATCGCCCCCTGGCCGTTGTGCTTCTGTCATCCGCCGCCTCCGATACCGGCACCGCGCCCCTGGCCAGGAGGGTGCTTGAGTCTCTGGCGGGGCAGGAGCGATCCGGCCTCACAACCCTCGCCCTGGCCCAGTCCCTGGTGAACTCCGGCGATCTGCCGGGGGCCGCTTCGGTGCTCTCCGGCTCCCTTGATACCCTTGAAGTCCGTGACTTTCTCGAGGAGACTGCGCCCCGCTTCGTTGACTCATGGGAGATCAACAGGTCGCTGGCACTCTCCCGGCTTCTCACAGGCGATCTTGGCGGGTTCAGGATGGCGGCATCCACCGCGCTGGAGAAGAGCGGGGAGCCGGCGGAAGAGCTGGCGGCGGCGGCACTGGAGCACGGCTCCCGAAAGGCCGACCCTGAGACCATTCTCTTCGGGGTTTCCACTTCGGTGCGGCACTCGCTGAAGCTCGAGGTCAACGACGCCGCCTGCAGGCTTCTCAGGATGGACCCCGGGCTTCACCCCCGGCTTTCCGTCCTGGGGCTCGACGATCCATCGGTCAAAGCCCTTGTGGGGATAGCCTCCGGGGACGCCGGGCTTTTCCTGGCCGCCGGAGCCCCGCACGGCACAGACCCGCCTCCAGCGGCGGTGGAAGAGTGCCTGGACAAGTGGCTTGAGCAGCAGAACCATGAAGCCGTTCACGCACTGATGCGGACCTGCGCCGCATCGGGTTTGCACGTCCAGGCCCACCGGGCCAGGGTGGCCCTGGCGGGGAAGGGGTTTTCCGGGATCGACGGCGAGCTTTTCGACGACGCCGTCACGGACCCCGGGAACCGGGTGGATTTCTGGAACTCAGTGGAGTCGGACCAGTTTGTCCTGAAGGGCCTCTCCGAGTTCCTGCCCCCCCAGGCTCCCATTCCGCCCGAAGAGGCCGGCCCGGTCTCCCGGGCCATTGCCAGGTCGTCCCTGGACGGCGGGACGGTGCTTGCCTTCGCCCTTAGACTGGCGGGCTCCGACGATCCCCAGGTCTCGGGCTGTGTGTCCCACCTGGTGGACAAGGCACTGGAAACACCCGCAGACAAAGCCACGCCGGGATTCGTCAGGATGCTTGCGGCGGCGGGGCGCACCGGCGAGGCCTTCAGGTTCGCGCGGGGTAACGACGGCCTGCTCGCTGAACTCAGGGATGCCCTTGACGGGTCGCGCAAGAGCTGTCCATCCGCCGAGGACGCCCTCTGGGCATCGGGCAGAAGGGTGGCCGCCTGCGCAGGCTGGCTGGCGAAGTACAGGGAGTCGGGCGACCCGTCGCTCCTGGGGAGGCTTCACTGGGCGCTTTCGCAGATGGGGCTCACCGAGGAGAGATCGGCCCTTGAAAGGCTCATTTCCCAGAGGCACCCCGATATCACCGAGTACGGCCCGGACCGGGGCCGGGCGTTCACCATAAGCGATCTTTTGATGTACGGAAGGCATACCGGACGGGGGATGACCAATGGCAGATAACCAGGTGACCGTGGAACAGCTTCTCAGGGGGCTGGGACAGGCCATGCTCCAGATGTCGGACAAGATGGACGTGCTGGCGGCGAAGCTGGATGAGGTCCGTGAGGAGGTCTCAAAGGCATCGTCACCGGCACCGGCTCCCGGCGAGGGTTTCTTCGAGGCCCAGTTCGCGCGCCTCGAGGCGGCTCTGTCCCGGCCGGCACCCGATGGCGAAGGCCAGGGCGGCGGGTCAGGAGCAACGGAAGCCCTTCTGGAGAAGCTGGAGGCCGTGCGCCATGAGGTATCGGCGATCCCCCAGCCCGCCGCGGCCCCCGGTGAGGGTTTCTTCGAAGCCCAGTTCGGACGTCTCGAGTCTGCCTTCGCCCAGCTTTCCATGAAGAGCGGGGAGGCCGGGCAGGGGGGCGGCGACACCGGGGCTCTGCTGGAGGCCCTGAACCGGCTGGACTCATCGCTTGCGAGCATGGCAGAGTCGGTGGGCGCAAAGCTGGACGCCATGGCGGCAGTCATTGCCGAGAAGCGCCCTGACGGCGAACCGGCCGACCAGCTCCCGGAGCTTCTCAACGGTCTCGGCGACCTGCTCGAGAAGCTCATGACGGAAGTCAACCAGGCCGTGTCGGAGGCCGGGGCCAGGAGCGCCGCGGGCATCACCGAGGCTTCCGGTTTCATCATCGACGCCATCGGTTCCATCCCCGAATCGGTGAAGACCATGCAGGCCTCGCTCTCCGAGAAGGCCGACGGGCTGCGCCGGGATGCGGCGCAGGGGCTGGAACAGGCGGAGGCCGCAAGGAAGAACGCCGAGAAGGCCCTTGAGGACATGGGCAAGACGGGGAAGAAGACCGAGAAGGCCATCGAGGAAGTGAAGGCCGAGCTGTCCCGTGGGCTTGAGAAGAACGGAAAGCTTCTGGCGGAGATGCAGGAAGTCACGGAAAGGTTCGCCGGCAAGGCACTGGAGGACGGGATAAGGCAGTTGAACCTCAGCGCGATCCACCACTACAACATAGGCGAGTACCAGGCCGCAGTGGAGGACCTGCGCGAGGCCATTCACCTTGACGCCAACAGGGCCGAGGTCTGGTGCAACCTGGCACACGCCCAGGCTGCGTTGACGCAGGATGCGGACGCCGAGGCCTCCTTCAGAAAGGCCCTGGAGCTTCAGCCCGACCTCGACCAGGCGGTGTCGGGGCTGGGCGTGCTCATGCTGGCCGGAGGCAGGACCGGCGACTCGATAGCTTTCCTCGAAAAGTTCATGGCCTCGGAAACCCCTTCGGTGAGGACCATGATCGCATACAGCAGGGCGCTTGCCGGCGCCGGCCGCCATGCCGACGCGGTGGAGACCCTGGAGAGGGCGGCATCCCTGGCGCCCGACAACCCGGAGGTAACGGCCGAACTCCAGGCCTACACCGGAGACAAGGCAAATTGAGGCTTACCGCCGCCGCGGTCCTTCTCTGCGCGGTGTTCGGCTGCGGAAGCGTGCCGGTGGAAACCAGGGCGGAGAGCCCGGAAACCTCATCCGCAAGGCTCGCCCTAACAGCCGACAGCCTGCTTGCCGCGGGACGCCCTGAAGATGCGGCACACGCCTACGTTGCCGCCGCGCTGCTCCTCTCGCCGGAAGACCCGCAAAGGTCCCGGCTGGCCTGGGACGCAGCCCGTGCATCCACCGGGCTGAACCCGGAAGCCGCTGAGCTGCTCCTCGAAAATCCTGACTCTCTGGCTGTGTTCCACGCTCTCAGGCTTGGGGGTGCCGGGGTCGCAACGGAGCTCGCGCCCCTCATCATGGCCCGGGGGGTTCCCCACTGGGAGTACGCCGCCCTGCTGGCGGCGGAAGCTCTTGTGGACGCCGGGCTCCCGGGCCGGGCGCTCGAGCTTCTGGCGCTGGCCGGCGACGGCCTTCCCGGAGCCGCCGGCAGGGACCATCTGGTGCTGTCGTACAGGGTCGCCCTGGGAACCGGCGACACAGCGATGCAGGAGTCCCTCTGGCTCAGGGCCGCCGCCATGAACGCCCCGGAACTGTCATCCGTCCTCCTTCACCACAGGGGGATGCACAGGCGCTCGGCGGGGCTCGGCGGCTGGGAGAACGACCTGGTGGCCTCACTGGGGCTCTGGCCCGCAGGCGACATTCACGGTGCAGGGTTCCTGGCGCTGAGGGAGACCCTTCTGCGCAACCCGGCTCTTGCCTCGGAAACTGCCGAGCACTACTACACCGGCGGGATGTGGAACCAGCTTCACAGAATAGCCATTGAGAGCCCTTCCCCGCCGCCGCACCTGTACTACCTGGCCGCCCGCACCAGGGACAGGCTGGGTCTGTACGGCGAGGCGGAACGCATGCTCTCCGAGTACCTGCGGCGCTGGCCCCAGGGGGCCGACGCCCCGGACGCCACCATAAACCTTGCCAGAAGCGTGGCGGCCATGGGCAGGGTGGATCAGGCAATGGAGCTGTTCGATGCCTATGAACGGAACTGGCCCGGCCACGTAAGGATTAGCAACCTGCCCTGGTACAGGGGCAGCCTTCTTGCAGAGAACGGACAGTGGGGCAGGGCCCTTCCGTACTTCAGGGAGACCCTGGCCAGGTATCCGGGCAACACCACCGCGGACGACGCCCACTTCTACCTGTGCCTGGGCCTTCACCTCACTGGCGACCCCGGCGCGGCCGACGAGTTCGCCCGTTTCATAGCCCGCTGGACCGAAAGCGTTTACTCCCCCCCGGCCAGGTACTACCACGGGGTGATCCTTGCGGAAGCCGGCAACCCCCAGGGGCGGGCGATCCTTGAAAGGCTCATCGGCGAGAAGCCCGAGAGCCTTCCGGCGGCGTTCGCCAGGGAGTACCTGCGCCTTCCCCCGTGGGAGCCCCACTTCATCCACGAGCCTCTGGAGCACTGGATGACCAGGAACAACAGGGCTCCGGCCCAGCCCCCCGAGTCAGCCGTGACCGGCGCTTTCCTGGTGGCCGCAGGCAGGCGCCAGTGGGCGCTCGATCTGTTCAGGGCCGCCGAGACCGAGGTGGGGGGGGCCTTCCGGCTGGCCCCGTTCTACGCCATGCACGGCATCTGGGAGCGGGGACCATGGGCGGCCTACACGATGTGGAGCCTCGAGGGCGCCAACAGACCCCTTGAGCTATGGCGCCTCAGGTACCCCATGGCGTGGGAGGACCAGGTGCGGAACGCCTGTGAGAGGTACGGCCTGGACCCCCTGCTCATCTGGAGCATAATGAAACAGGAGAGCGGCTTCTCACCCGGCGTGTACTCCACAGCCGGGGCCCGGGGGCTCCTTCAGATGATACCGGGCACATCGGAGCACGTCGCGGCGGAAATGGGCTGGGACCACTTCTCGCCCGACGAGCTTTACGAACCGGCTGTGTCCATAGAGTACGGGACGGCCTGCATATCGGCCTATTCCCGGGAGATGGGCGGCCGGGTCCACGAGACGCTGGCCGCATACAACGGAGGCCCGCACAACGCCCTTCGGTGGGGCGCCGGCACCGCCGACACACGGGAGTTCTACTCCCGGATCACATTCAACGAGACGAAGAAGTACGTGGAGATCGTCTCCCACAACTACGCCATCTACAGGGCGATATGGCCCTGAAGCCCCGGTGGACGCCGGGAGGGTTCGTTGTTAGGGTAGGTGCGCCGGTCGCCGGGCTCAGGATCCCGCCGGCACCCGGAGGTGGGCATTGATAGTGGCGGTGGGCATCCATATCGTTGATCTGGAGGTCTTCCGAAGGGAACTCACCGACGCCTTCATCCAAAGCACGTTCCTTCCCGAAGAGACCAGGTACGCCGGGTCCCGGGCAAGGAGGCACGAGAGCTTCGCCGGCAGGTTCGCCGCGAAGGAGGCTGTGATGAAGGCCCTGGGCGGCCACGGACCCCGGCCGGACTGGGACCAGGTCGAGGTGCTCAGGAACGGCGATTCCGGTGAGATCGGCATCGTACTGCATGGGAACACCGCCCGGAGGGCGGTCGAGCTTGGTGTGGACCATGTGAGGGTTTCCATCAGCCACAGCGGCAAGGCCGCCATGGCGCTGGTGGTGCTCGAGCGTGAAGAATGAACGGAAAGGGGCTGCCTTGAGCAACATCGGAAGCTATGAGGAGAGACTGAAGGGTTTCCACTGGGGGCTGGCGAAGGAGGTCCTGGACTGGAAGGACGGCGAGCTTCTCAACATCGGGGCCATCTGTTCCGACAGGGTCTGCGCCCGGGGCGGGGCCGGGCGGACGGCGCTGATCTGGGAGGGCTTCGGCGGCAGGAAGAAGACCTACACCTTCGACGACATAAGGGTTTACTCCAACGGTTTCGCCGGTTTCCTCCAGTCCCTGGGGATCGCTCCCGGAGAGCGGGTCTGCGTTTTCATGGACAAGATACCGGCCCTCTACATCTCCTTCCTGGGCGTCCTGAAGATGGGGGGCATCGTTCAGCCCCTTTTCAGCGCCTTCGGCGACGAGTCCCTCGAGGTCAGGCTTGCGGGAGCCGGCACCTCGGCCATCCTCACCACCCAGAAGCATGTGAAGAAGGTCAGGGCCATTCAGGACAGGCTTCCGAACCTGAAGCACGTGATAGTGGTCGAGGGCAGCCCTGACAAGCTGAAGGAGGGCGAGCACTTCTTCGACTTCGAGGAATCGCCCCGGGTGGAGGAGTTCAAGGTTTACGAGTCGGGCCAGGAAACCCCCTCCGTGCTCCACTACACCTCGGGAACCACCGGGCAGCCCAAGGGCGCCCAGCACGTCCACGGCTCGGTGATGGGGCAGGCCCTTACCAGCCACTGGGTGCTGGACCTGAGGGAGGACGACGTTTACTGGTGCACCGCCGACCCGGGCTGGGTCACAGGGACCAGCTACGGGATCATCGGCCCCTGGAGCCTTGGGATCACCCAGTGCGTGCTGGACTCGGGCTTCACTTCCGCCAGGTGGTACCAGTTCATACAGGACAACAGGGTAACCGTCTGGTACTCGGCCCCCACCGCCATCAGGTCACTGATGAGGGACGGCGACGAGACCGTGAGGAAGTTCGACCTCACGAGCCTCAGGCATCTGGCCTCGGTGGGCGAGCCCCTGAACGCAGAGGCTGTTGTGTGGAGCGAGAAGGTCTTCGGCCTGGCGTTCCACGACACCTTCTGGCAGACCGAGACCGGCGCCATGATGATAACAAACTACCCCGGCATGAAGATCAAGCCCGGTTCCATGGGCAAGCCGTTCCCGGGCATCACCGCCACTGTCCTCGACCTCAAGACCCACGAACCGCTGGAAGAGCCGGGCAGGGTGGGGCTCATCGCCTTCAGGCCCGGCTGGCCCTCCATGTTCAGGGAGTACCGGGAGAGGCCCGACCTCTACCGCAGCAAGTTCCCCGGCGCCCCCGCAGACGCAACACCGGCCCAGCTGAGGGCCGACCAGTCCCTCTGGTACGTTTCCGGCGACAGGGCCAGCATAGACAAGGACGGCTACTACTGGTTCGTGGGCAGGGACGATGACGTGATAAACACCGGGGGCCACCTGGTGGGCCCGTTCGAGGTGGAGTCGGCCCTGATCGAGCACGAGGCCATAGCCGAGGCCGCCGCCGTGGGCAAGCCCGACGAGGTGAACATGGAGGTTGTGAAGGCCTTCGTTACGCTTAATCCGGGCTACGAGCCGGGGGACGATCTTGAGCTTTCCATCATGAACTTCATAAGGAAGCGGCTCTCCCCGCTTGCCATGCCCCAGGAGATAGAGTACCTTGAAAAGCTTCCCAAGACCAGGTCGGGGAAGATCCTTCGGCGCTACCTCAGGGCACTGGAGTGGGGCGAGGACACGGGCGACCTTTCCACCCTCGAGGATGACTGATACAGGAAGTGTTACCACGGAAGGAAGATGAACATGGACGAGATGAAGAGCGTGATCCTGCAGTACGTGATAGACGAGTACGTTGACGAGGACGACGAGGCCGATATCGGTTTCGACTCGCCGCTTATCTCGTCGGGGCTCGTTGACAGTTTCTCAATGGTGTCGCTGAAGGTCTTCCTCGAGAAGAAGTACTCCATCAAGCTCCCCGACGACGAAGCCACACCGGAGGCCTTCGACACCGTGAACTCCATCTGCGAACTGGTCAAGAAGCACCAGGGCTGACGGGAGCTGGTCATGGCATACAGCGACAAGACGAGGGCGGCGTTCAGCTCCGAGATAGACACCATCAGGGAGAAGGGGCTCTACAAGGAGAAGAGGTTCATCTGCTCGCCGCAGGATGCCGAGATACTTGTGGAGTTCCCCGAGGGCGCTCCCAGGAAGAGGGTGCTGAACTTCTGCGCCAACAACTACCTGGGGCTCTCCAGCCATCCCGAGGTGGTGGCCGCAGCCCACAGGGGGCTGGATCAGCGGGGCTACGGCATGAGTTCAGTGCGCTTCATCTGCGGCACGCAGGACATTCACCGCGAGCTGCAGGACAGGGTGTCCGAGTTCCTGGGAATGGAGTCAACGCTTCTCTTCCCGTCGTGCATGGACGCCAACTCAGGCGTGTTCGAGGCGGTGCTGGGGCAGCAGGACGTGATAATCGCCGACAGGCTCATCCACGCCTCGCTGGTGGACGGCATCAGGCTCTGCTCGGCGGAGTACGACACCTTCAAGCACATGGACATGAAGCACCTGGAGAACAAGCTGATACTCCACCAGGACAAGCACGTGAGACTGGTGGTCACCGACGGCGTCTTCTCCATGGACGGCGACCTGGCGCCCCTTGACCGGATGTGCGAACTCTGCGACAGGTACGACGCCATGATACTGGTTGACGAATCCCACGCGTCGGGTTTCATAGGCAGGACCGGCAGGGGCACCCACGAGCACTTCGGTGTGATGGACAAGGTGGACATCATTACCACCACCTTCGGCAAGGGGCTTGGAGGGGCTTCCGGCGGCTGCGTGTCCGGCCGGAGGGAGATAGTGGAGCTGTGCCGCCAGAAGGCAAGGCCCTACCTGTTCTCCAACTCCATGGCGCCCCCCATAGTGGCGGCCTCCATTACGGTCATAGACCTGATCTCGAAGAGCACCGAGCGCCGCGACAAGCTGGAGCGCAACACCGCCAGGTTCCGCAAGGGCATAACGGAAGCCGGGCTCTGCGTCCGCGAGGGCGAGACTCCCATAGTGCCGGTGATGCTCTTCAACGCGAAACTGGCCAACGACATGGCCCGCGACATGTACGCCGAGGGCATCTACGTCATCGGCTTCTTCTTCCCGGTGGTCCCCGCCGGGGCCGCCCGCATCAGGGTCCAGCTCTCAGCGGCCCACGAAGACCATCACATAGACCAGTGCGTGGAAGCTTTCCGCAAGGTCGGGGAGAAGTACGGCATACTGGGGCTGGACAAGAACGGGATCATAGGGAAGTACGGCATGTGAGACCGGGTTTTCCCGGGAGCGGGGGGCGCGGATGCGCCCCCCTTTCGTATATTACCCGCGCCGGGGAACCCCGGCGCCACCACAGACAGAACGGAAGCCATTTCCGGACCGGGAAGAGGAACGGATGTCCAGCAGGATACTGGTTGACCTTGCGAACCTGTTGAAGACCAGGGAGTGCGAGGGCCTTCTGAAGAGGGAGAGGGTGATCTGCTCCCCCCAGGGCGCCGAGATAGCAGTTGCGGACGGCAGAAAGGTGCTGAACTTCTGCGCCAACAACTACCTGGGGCTGGCCAACCACCCCGAGGTGCTCCGGGCGGCCGAGCAGACCCTGAGGGACCGGGGGTTCGGGCTGTCCAGCGTGCGTTTCATCTGCGGCACGCAGGATATTCACCGCGAGCTTGAGCGCCGGGTAGCCGAGTTCCTTGGCACCGACGACGCCATCCTCTACTCCTCGTGCTTCGATGCCAACGGCGGCGTGTTCCAGCCGTTCCTCGACGAAGACTGCGCCATCATAGCCGACCAGTTGAACCACGCCTCGATCATAGACGGCGTAAGGCTGTGCAAGGCCCAGCGCCATGTTTACAGCCACTGCCACACCGGCACCGGCCTGAGGAGCTTCGACGGGCGCGAGCTTCCGGGCCTCGAGGACATACTCACCCTTGAGAGCGTGAGGAACGCCAAGTACAGACTGGTGGCCACCGACGGCGTATTCAGCATGAACGGCGACATAGCCCCGCTTGACGCAATCGTGGAAGTGTGCGAGAGGCATGACGCCCTTCTCATGGTGGACGACAGCCACGGAACCGGCTACGTGGGCCGCACCGGACGTGGTTCCCTTGAGCGCCACGGCGTGACGGGCAGGGCCGACCTGATAACCACCACCTTCGGCAAGGCCTGCGGCGGGGCCAGCGGCGGGGTCACCGCGGGCAGAAGGGTGCTTATCGAATGGCTCAGGCAGAGTTCGCGCCCGTACATCTTCAGCAACACCATGGCGCCGCCGGTTGTGGGGGGAACCCTGAAGGTTCTGGACATCATTCAGAGGAGCACGGAACTGCGGGACCGTGTCCACTGGAACGCCGCCTACTTCAGGAACCGCATCAAGGAGGCGGGTTTCACCATCATAGACGGCGAGACGGCGATAGTGCCCATCCTCTTCGGGATGTACCCCAACGACGCGGCCCTTGTGCAGCGGTTCGCCGACGATCTGCTCAACGAGGGCATCTACGTCATAGGCTTCTTCTTCCCCGTGGTGGCCCGGGGCCAGGCCCGCATAAGGGTCCAGCTTTCCGCCGACCATACAAGGGAACAGCTGGACAGGGCCGTGGAAGCCTTCATCAAGGTGGGGAGGAAGATGGGGATCACGGGGTAACCCCGTTTGCCGGGGCTCAGGACAGCTCTTCCACGTCAAGTCCGTCGCGGTTCCGGCCGGTCGAGGACCTGTTCCTCAACAGATCGTCGAGACCGATGAAATTTGCTGTTACGCTTCCGTAGGCCCTGCGGACCCTGTTGGGCCAGGCAGCCTCGAAAGCAACACCGTCCATCCCGCTGATGAAATCCACCCTCACCGGCGAGACACCGAAGGTAACCATGTTCCCGGGGGTGGTGAACATTCCGCTGTTCAGTTTATCGGGGGGGAATCCGAACCCGGTCAGGGTTCTGATGATCCTGTTGACGTTTGCCGTCGCCGGGTTGAAAAACAGGTCCATATCCTTCGTGTACCGTGGATAACCGTGAAGGGCCACAGCGTATCCCCCGATTATCAGGTACTCAACCCTGTTCTTTTCCGGTAACCGTAACAACTCTTCGAAGTCTGTCCGAACTCCCATAAAGGAATCTGCCTGCCTCGCTGCGTATTGATTCAAGCTCGAGAAGCCTGTCTTCAGGCGACATGGCCCTGAGCCTGGAACGGTCATTCCTTTCCAGTTCTTCCGGCCTGCTTATGATCATGATGGTTCGTTCCATGAGGAATGATTGAAAGGGCCTAAGGTCTTGTGAAAGTGCCGGATCAGCGGATTTCCGGGTGCATTGCCCTTGTCAGTCGCCACGCCTTCCGGAACATCCCGCCGGTAGAGGGAGATGAACGCACCGACACCGCCCTGAGGGTCCAGCTCAGGCTGGCCATCTGAGAGGCGGCGGTCACGTGGCCAGGTTCCTCCGGCACCACATGGCCAAAAACCTGTCGGCGAGAAGGTAGCCGCCCTTTTCGTCACGGGAGGCGTACCCGTGGGCCAGAAGGTAGAGAAGCGCGCTCTTGGCGCTGGAGGGGGAGGAGAAGCCGTACTTGGCCACCAGGGCACCGGATGTGGGCTTGAACAGGGTTCCCTCAAGGGCGATCGCCCTGAGCATCCGTCTGGGCTGTTCCGGAAGGGTGTTCCAGAGGGTGGAGTAGGTGCCGCTTTCACGGTCAAGCAGCAGTGACACAGCGGCTTCCAGGTCCTCCACGTTGGCGGTGCGCCCCGAGGCATCCCACAGGGCCGAACAGAGCATCTGGGTGTAGAAGGGGTGCCCCCCGGTGGAGGCCACCAGGCCCCGCAGGGCTTCCGGGTCTATCTCCTTGCCGCTGGCGCTGAACTCGCCCGCAATGAACGGCCGCCAATGGACCAGAGAGATGGCCCCTATGGGGTAGTGTCCCGAACTCCTGTACAGGGGGCTGCCCTTCTCCATGAACATCTCCCTCAGAAGGCCCGCCCTGCTCCCGCAGAAGAACCACGCCACACCGGTCTCTTCCTGAACGACGCTGCGTATCACTTTTTCAAGCTTCATACCCGAGATCTCGCGGACCTGCTGGAATTCGTCGAACACCACAAGCACCGGCCTGCCCGGCTCCATAGACCTGATGCGCCCCGGCGCGTGAAGTATCTCCTCAAGGCCCGGCCCGGCGGGCTGGCCCCGATCCCTGGTGAGGGTGAGCGTCGGCCTTCCCGCCTCGTCGAGCCCCAGGGCGGGGGCGATGCCGGAGAAAAGGGAGCCGATCCTCTCCAGCGCGCCCTTCCCCTTCTTCAGGGCGTAACCGGCCAGCGCCGCGGCGCATACACTGGCGAGATCGGCCTCGTCAACGCACTTCCACACGTCGATGTAGAAGCAGACGCCGCCCTTTTTCTCAAGGTTCCTTATCACGGCCTTTAGAAGAGAGGTCTTGCCCACCCTTCTCTCGCCGTGAATGAAGAGCCTTTCGCCGTTCCTTGCGGCCCTTGTAAGCTCGCGAAGCTCGGTCACCCGGTTGCAGAACTGCCGGTCTCTCACGATGCCACCGTATGAAAATGGGTTGGACATTGCGATCCAATCGTTACGAGAAACTCGTTACGAGAAAAATGTAGTGCAATATCGAATGCATGTCAACCATTTGAAGGCAGTGCATATGAGGTCACGATGCCCCAGCGACCAGCAGCCCGTTTCCTGTCACGTATTCAGAAGGAACAGCGCGGGCAGAAGAATGGAGGGAGCGGCTGCCCGTCAGGCACCATTCCCATCAACACGCCCTTTGGAGTGTGTTTCCCGAAGCGGAGGGATCGGCGTCAGCAACTGCAACAGCGGGGAGCGGGGCAGACAACCGCAGGCCCGTCCAACACCGCCGGGCAGCCCTATCAACCGGTCATACCGCGCTACGGAAGGTGACTGGAAACCCCTCAGGCCACGTGAACGGACGTGATGGTGGAACAGGCACCGCAGGCACTTCGCAGGGCGGTAACTTTCCCTTATCTTTCTCTCCCTGGAACCACGGGATCGGAGGGGCGCTTGGCAGCCTGGCGCGGCGGAAGAGCATTCTTCAGGTTTTTCACGATTGCGGGCATCGGGTTCATAGTCGCGGGCTTCTTCGTTGATCCCGCAGGCAGGACCGACGATGGCTACCCGCTGAACGTCTTCTTCTGGGTTTTCGGGGGTTCGTGGCTGCTGATAGACGTGGGAAGTCTCGCGGTCAGCCGGATCATGGCGGCCCGGCGGAAGGACGCCCTTGAAAACTGGCTGCCGGCTTCGGCCAGGGTTCTGGATGCTTCCGAGACGGGCACATACATCAATGGAATGCCCAGGGTGAGGTTCTCGCTGGAAGTTACCGGCGATGCTCACGGCACCTACCTGGTGGACCACCGGGAAACTATCCCCATGCTCCACCTGGCATCGTTCGGGATAGGGACAGTCCACCAGATCAGGGTCAACCCCCGCAATCCCGGGAAGATCGTGTTCGCCCGCTGACTTGCGGCCGAACCTGAAGTTGTTGTCCACGGCCGGTGTCGGGGAGTGGGGGATCAACGGTCCTCAACTGGATACGCTACCCGCCGGGCTCCCAGTTGGCGGGCCATTCCGGAGAAAGCCCCTCGGAAAGGAGCTTTTCGTGAAGCTCAGCGAAGCCCGGGAGTCTCGTGCTGTCAAGCTTCAGTTCCATGATCATGCGGCACGCGTCACGGTGGCAGTCCGATGCCTCCCGGACTCTTCCGTCGGCGATGTTCAGGCACCCCAGGTTTGACAGGACGTTGGCTTCCTCGGCCCTGTTCTTCACCGCCCTGACAACTTCCAGCGCTTCGTTGTACAGGCTTCTGGCCATGTCCGGGTTCCCCAGCTTCGAATACACATTGCCCAGATTGCCCAGTGTTATCCCCTCGTACGGTCTGTTCCCCGTTGTGCGATGGATCTCCAGGGCTCTCTCGTAGCAGGGCCGGGCCTCTTCCATCGCGCCCCGTTCCGCGTGCAGAACTCCGAGGTTTCCCAGGATGTTTCCCTCAAGGAGCAGGTCTCCCGTCTCACGCACTGTCTCAAGAGCCTTCCCGTAGCTCTCCAGAGCTTCATCCATGAGGCCCTGGCTCATTTGAAGAATTGCCAGATTTGAAAGAGTGATCCCGGCTGAGCGACGGTTCCCGATCTCCTGCTGCTTTTCCAGTGCCTGTGCATAGCAGACTGCCGCTTCGTCCAGAGAGCCGGCGGTCCAGAGAAGGGAGCCCATGTTGCTCAGGACGTCGCCGGCCGTCCGGCGGTCACCCGTCCGTTGTGCCGTTTCAAGGGCGCTCTCGTAGCACGCTCGCGCCTCGTTCACCCGGCCGAGGTTCTTGTGAACGATGCCCAGGTTCATGACTATGATGCCCTCGGAGCGCCTGTCACCCACGTCGCGGTGTATCTTCAGGGCTTTCTCGAAGTATTCCCGGGCATGTTCGAACCTGCCCTGGTTCAGGTCAATCGCACCCAGATTGCCCAGCACGATTCCCTCGAACGCTCGGTCATCTGTGCTGCGGGCAAGCTCCAGGGCTTCCTCCAGCCATTCCCTGGCCTGGTCCAGCCTTCCTGTCACCCTGGCCAGGGCTCCACGTTTCTTCAGGGCGACGGCCTTCCTGAAGTCGTCGCCTGAACTGGAGGCGATCTCCATCATCCGTTCCACCACGAGTCCCTGCTGGTCCCTCATCCCCAGCAGGTCAAGGGCCCTGTCCCGCTGGGAAAGCAGTCTGAAGAGCCTCTCCTGGCGGTCATCGCTGTCCTTCAGTTCCTCGATCATCTCCTCAAGCCTTGTGGAGAGCTTCAACGCCTCTTCGCCCCCGTAGTGTTCCAGTGCGGTGAATCCCCATTCCATGGCTTTGTCCGGGTCGCCTGCCCTGTCGTAGTGGTGCATCAGGATCCCCGAGATCCGGGTCAGCTCCCCCTGGAACATCTCTTCAAGTGCTTCGGCGGCAGCCCTGTGAAGCGTCCTCAGGTTGCTCTCCATAATGCTTGCATATGCCGTGTCGTGAACCAGGATGTGGCTGAAGAGATACGTCCTGTCGAAGTCGCTCATCCTGCTGTAAAGCAGCCTGCGGTCCTCGAGCCCGTCGAACACGTCCTGGTGGCACCGGCCCAGGAACAGCCTGTTCACAAGCTTCCAGTAGAGCTTCAGCTGGAACTCCACGCCAAGCACCGACGAGTTCTGAAGAACCGCTCTCCAGGAATCCGGAAGCCTTTCCAGCCTGGACTGGATCAGCCCGGTGAGGCTTTCGGGAACCGCAGCCTGATCGCACCGGTCATCGAGAGCCCAAAGACCTTCGCGAACCGACAGACAGCCCCGTTCAACCAGATGGTTCACCAGTTCCTGTATGTAGAATGGGTTTCCACGGGAGCGCTCCATGATGAAGCGGAAGGCTTCGGGGGAAACCACAGACCCGTCTTCGCCGCCGGACTCGCGAAGAAGGCCCTCGACCAGCTCCAGGCACGCCGGCTCCTTCACTTCCGCCAGTTCAATCTCTTCACGGACGGTGTATGAGGGGTCGGCTGCGATCCCTGCAGCCTGTCCGTTCCCGCTGTCGGGTCGGGCCACCAGCAGGAAGATGATGGGGGACCCGGTCACGCAGTTCTCGAGAGCGAACTCCAGGATGCCCCTGTCGCCGGCCTCCAGCCAGTGTGCGTCCTCGAGGACGACCACTGTTCGCGCCGTACCGGACAGCGCCTTGAGAAGCCTTCCGAACCCTATCCTGATCTCAAGCGTCAGCGCCCTTTCATCCAGCGCTTCCAGTCGCGGGTCACCGGACTCGATGGATAGAAGCGAGGCCAGGAACGGCGCCGAATCGAGCACCTCGTCGGAGACCCTGAGTCTCAAGAGCGCCGCAAGGAACCCGCCGTAATCGTGAGCCGTTCCCGGGTCGAAGCCCGACAGGGTGCGAAGCGCTGTGGTCCATGCCCAGAAGGGGGGTTGAGCGAAGGAAAGGGTCTGACCCCTCAGAACGTGGAAGCCTGCTCCGGTGCAGTGCTTTACAATGAACTCGTGCACCAGCCGGGATTTGCCTATGCCCGCTTCCCCGGTTACCCTCATTACGATGTGTTTCGAGCCTCCAAGGGGGGTCGTGCCTGCTCCCGAAACCTGCCTTTCCAGAAGGGATGTGAGCTTCTTCATCTCCTCGTCCCTTCCAAGGAAGGGGGAGCTGACGGAGACCATCCTCGAGCCGGGAAGGGCCGAGCGGCCGCCTGACACCCTGAAGGCTCCGTTCGGCGCCTCTTCCCAGGAACAGCCGGAGCGGTCGGCCTGACTGAAGGCTGCGGTGGCCAGCAGATCGCCGGAAGCGGCACACGCCAGTTCCCTGGCCGAGATAAGCGCCTCCCCGTGAACCGCCGCCGCTTCCTCACCGGTCTTCTCAACCCCGACCATTCCGGAAGCGATGCCCAGCCCGAACTCAAGCCTGAGAGCCGCTTTTCCGAGAACCGCGTTCACCTCACCAAAGCCGTTCAACAGGCTGATGCCGCAGCTGAGCGCCCTGCCGTCGTCGTCCTCCCGGACCTGCTCGAGACCGAACAGGCACCTGTAGCCGCCGAAAGGAAGGTGTTCAAGGTATGCACCGTGCAAACGGGCATTCCTTGTCACAAGGTTTTCCACGGTCCTGGACACGGCTGCCCTGGCATGGTACATCGCCCCCTGACCCGTCAGGGCTGCTGTCACATGGAGTACCGCGACCTTCCTTCTTTCACCCGGTAGGAGTCTCTCGGACCCGGCCTCAGATGAGTCCAGCGCAGCGGCAAGGTCAGCCAGGTCCTGAGCCAGAAGCTCGGAGAGGGAATCGAGGTCGCTGATGCCGTTCTTCTCGGATTCGGCGTCCCGGACAGCGTTCAGCAGTTCCTCGAGCTTCCTGGCCATGGAGACGTCCGACGCATCGTGCCACTGGTGGGGAGAGATGTAGTACTGCATCCATTTGGATAGCTCGAACTTCTCGATGAAGAGGGGGTATATGGCAAGCCCCCTGCCCACGGCTCTTTCCAGCTCCCTTCGGACCTGCGGGGATCCGCTGGAATGCCGTGAGACCAGCAGCACCATGCCCGAGGCCGAGTCTATGGCGTCAATGATGGACTCGGCCCAGTCCGCGGAAGGGCGTATGTCCCTGGGGGCCATCCAGCACTTCAGCGCCCTGCTCTCAAGGAACTCCAGAACGTGGGAGGCAAGGTCCCCGTCCTCGGACGCATGGGATATGAAAAGCGGCTTCGTCTTCATTGTCACCTCGGATCACCGGACGCATTTCCGCCAACATAGGGCGGAATGGGTTCCGGTGCCAGTCTTCATAAGACGCATCGGGATCCGGAGTTCAGGTGGAAAGGGGGCCGTCAGAACCGGAGCGTCACCATGCCGCCATCGGGAAGGGGTGTTACGGAGAGCCGTCCCGAAGCGCCTTCCCGCCTGTGGAGCTCCGGCACGAGGTATCCTGAGAGTGAGCCGAGAACCGCACCCGCCAGCACGTCCGAAAAGAAGTGGCTCCCGCTCTCCATCCTGAGCACGGCGGTGGCCACTGCCGCACCGAGGGAGCCAGCTATCACCGGAACCCTCCATGGAGAATCGGGGAAGTACTCGGAGAACACCACTGAAGTGAACACCGCTCCGTTGAAGGCGTAGGCGGTGTGGCCCGAGGGGAACGAGTTCAGCCTGTCGCCGCTCTCGATGCCCTCCTGTGACACAACGTCTGTGTACATGTACGGCCTGTTCCTATGGACAAACCCTTTCAGGGTGTTCTTGGCCCCGCAGGTGAGGAGCACCGACTGGGTGTACATCACACCAACTGCGATCCATTCCCCCGTGTCCGTGAAGGCCAGGGCTCCGGGAGCCGCCATGGCCGCCAGCTGAAGGGCGGTACCGGCATCATCAAGGCCCGGGGAGTAGGGATTAACGGCCCATTCGTCGAAAAAGGGGATCCCGGACGGGTCAAGAGGAACGCCGTTCCACTCAGGAGCGTCACCCTTGCCGGCAAGAAGGCTCGCAGCGTTCAAGCCTATGCACGCCCCTGTCAGGGCAAGGTCGTCCGACCATTGGAGCCTGTACGGGGAAGCCAGCCCGCAGTCGGCACAGATCATGAACAGGCCGGTCAGAAGAGCAAAGCGACAACTCATGGGGCACCTCCCGGGTAACCGGCAATATGAAGGGATGCCCCCCTCAAGTCAGCGTGCCTGCCCGGACAACCCCTTTCTCCAAGCCTACGGGTAGCCGGGGAGCTTTTGCGCAGGGGGCTTCTAGTAGGACCCCTTCCCCCCGCAGACGAAGCACTTGCCGCTGCCGTCGCACATGTGGCAGCTGCTGTCACCGTTGCTGGCGCCGGTTCCTCCGCAGGCGATACAGCTGCCCGTGCCCTCGCAGGAAGGACACTTGCATCTGAACAGCCTGCTTCGGGAGAGGAGGAACAGCGCGCATACCAGCAGGGCTGTCACCGCTCCTGCGGATATCAATACTCCCAGTGGCGTAGCATCCATGTCTTCCTTCCCCTC
>CAZIPI010000020.1:0-51031 GCA_964541235.1 uncultured bacterium
ACACTGTCACCGCAGGTGATTCGTCGGTCTCAGGGGTCATGGCGGTGGTGAGGGAATGATCGAATCGGGAGGAAGAAATGCGTAAGCTCTTTTTGGCCGTTTCTGTCGCCGTGTTTGCCGGGTCCGGGTACGCGGCCACGGCGGCGGTGATCTGGAAGGACATCACCCCCGGCGCCAGACCCAACGGAATGGGGGAAGTTTTCACCGCCATAAGCGACGACGCCACCGCAAGCTACTGGAATCCCGCCGGTCTGGCGTTCACTTCCCGCGAGAGGGCTGAACTCACACTTCAGCACTCCAAGTGGCTCCCACAGCTCGCGGACGACCTCTACTTCGAGTTCCTGGGCTACGCCCAGCATCTGGAAGGGTGGGGCGGCATCGGAGGCAACATCACCTTCATGTCCATGGGCGAACAGCAGGAGATCCCCGAAGGCTACACCGAACCGGTGGGCACTTTCTATTCGTACGGCATAAGCGGCACGGGGAGCTTCGGAACGGAAGTGGCCGACGGGCTCGGTGTGGGCATGAGCCTCAAGTTCATATACGACCATCTCTACTACGAAGACAACGGCAAGGGCTCAAGCTTCGCGGCGGATTTCGGCCTGCTCTACCATGTGCCCGACTTCGGCATCGGCGACATGTCGCTGGGGGCCTGCCTTGCCAACCTTGGCCCCAACATGAGCTACGGCGGGAACAGCGAGAACAACCCCCTTCCCAGGGAGATCAGGCTGGGCGTGGCGTTCCGGCCGGTCTCCAACGACCTGTTCCGGCTCCTTGCCGCCGCCGACTTCTCAAAGCTCCTGGTGGACATCAACGACGACATCGGGGAAGAGGTCAAGGAGAACACCTACGGGATCGGCGCCGAGCTCTGGTACTACGACCTTCTGGCTCTCAGGGCCGGCTACTCCCACGACACCGAGGGCGCCAGCACCAGGCAGGGCCTCACCTGGGGCGCCGGCCTTCAGTGGGAGGGGTTCCAGTTCGATATGGCGTTCATCCCCGTGGTGGAGGAACTCCAGGGCAGCGGCAAGTACAACCAGAAGTTCTCACTTACGGTAAGGTTCTAGGGGGCGGGGTGCGGCTGCTTCCCTTCCTGTGCGCCATTGCAGCGCTTTCCCCCGCGTACGGGCAGGCCGGGGGCCGGGCCGTATCCCGGGTGTGCATGCTCCGGGTGGAGTTCGTGGAGGACTACACCGACTCCACCACAGGCAACGGCCTCTTCCTCCCGGGGAATGACCGCGCCTACAGCCTGGACATCGCTCAGCAGGTTGCTTCCTACTTCACCGACGTGAGCCGGGGCCGCATGGAGTTCCAGTTCTCCGTTTACCCCGCCGCGGGTTCCGGCGCCTACACGCTTCCCCACCAGATGGGATGGTACAGCGGCCAGGGCCAGCGCTGGCCCCTGGTGCTTGTGCACGGCGTTCAGGCTGCAGACAGCGAGGTTGACTTTTCCTTGTACGACCTTGTGATGGTGGTCCACGCGGGAACAGGCAGGGAGGGCGACGTGCTGGGGAACAGCCCGCTGGACATCTACTCCTACTACCTTGACTACCCTCAGTTCCAGTACTACATGAACCGGCTGGACCCGTGGCTGGCCCAGGGCGTACCCACCAACGACGGGGTCCTGATCAGGGAGGGGGCAGTGGTCCCGGAGCACCAGACCCAGGACGGACTGGGCCTTGGCGTGATAGGCACCATCGTTCACAAGCTCTTCCGATGGATGGGCGCGCCGGACCTCTACAACACGTCAACCGGGGCCCTGGCCATAGGCGGCTGGGACATAATGGGCTACGGACAGTGGATAATGTACGGTTTCTGGCCCTCGGGACCCGGCGCCTGGACCCGTGAACACCTTGGCTGGGCTGAGGTGGTGGAGGTCCTTGAAGGCAGTTTCACCGTTTCGCCTTCGGATACGGTTTACCGCGTTCCCCTTTCGTCCACCGAGTACCTTCTCATTGAGAACAGGCAGCGCGACCCCGACGGCGACGGCCTTTGCGGAGCCCACGAACGTGATTACGGCCTGCCGGGCTCCGGGATCCTGATCTGGCGCATCGACAGGACCAGGACCGGAAGCTTCATCGCCTCGAACCAGGTGAACACCGACCCTGACCACCAGGGTGTCACGCTCCTTGAGGCCGACGGCATACCGGATTTCAACACATTCTCGCAGCAGGCGTTCTACACCAGCGAGGGAAGCCAGTACGACCCGTGGAAGCGCGACGGCTACGCCTGGCTCCTGGGTCCCGGAACGACCCCGTCAACCTCGGCTTCATGGGGCGGCCGCACCGGGGTCACTGTTGACGTCACCTCGAACTCCGGGAACAGCATGAGTTTCACCGTGACCCGCGAAGGTCTTTCCGGCTGGCCAGCCGTGCTCTCCAACCCCCGCTCAGGGCTTGTTGCATGGAACGCTCCCGGCCTGGGCCAGGTGGTGGCGCTTCTTCACGGGATCGGAAGGGTATCCCTCTTCTCTCCCGGGGGGGAGCTTCTGGCGGGATTCGGCACCATACTCAGAACCCCCCCTGTGACAGCCTCTACAGGGGGCACCGAGTACCTCCTCACCGGTGACCTGAACGGTTTTCTGCACATGCTCACCCCCGAGTGGGGCACCGAGGCCCCGGGATGGCCCGTGCGGGTCAACGGTGAACCATCGCAGGTGCTTTTCTCCCAACGGCTTCAACTTGCCGCCGCAGCCGCCGGGGACTCGGTCCACCTTCTCTTTCCATCCGGCGAGCCCGTTCCGGGATGGCCGCTGGGGTTCAAGTATGCCGTCCGGGGTATCTGCGTCATCCCCGATCCGGAAACTCCGGGAATAGCCGTGACCACCGCCGACGGGAGCCTCTACGCCTTCGACATCACAGGTAGGCCGCTGGTCGGCGGATGGCCGGTCCACCCCGGCGGAGGCGACATCTCCGTTCCGGTATCCGCCGACATTGACCGTGACGGAACGATGGAGATAGGGGTGACCAGCAGGGGCTACTTCTGGTGTTACGGCATCGGGGGCGAACCCGAGCCCGGGTTCCCCTCCCCGGTCACGGGAAGGGTGCTTGGCGGTCCGTTCCTTTCGGACCTGGACGGCAACGGCCATCTCGAGCTTGTCGTGGAGACTTCCGCAGGTGCGCATGCAGTAACGGCCAGCGGCACCATCCTGGCGGACTGGCCCATGCTAACCCCCACCGACAGCCTTTCGGAAAATGCGAGCCGTTTCAACGGCGGCATCGGCGGAAGCGGTTTCGCGGGCCTGTCCCTTCGCGACGGGAGGACGGGGCTTTACGGTCCCGATGCGGAACAGCTTCCCGGGGCGGTGTGGTCCATCGGTGACGGCCCCGTGGGCAGGCCTCTTCTCTGGAGGTTCTCCGATGACCCGGCCTACAGGGTGATGGGAGTCTCGGCGGGTGGCTGGATAGGCGCGTGGCCCGTCACCTTCGCGCCCCAGGGCTGGCACACCGGGCTCGACAGGGGCGGAGAGGGGTGCTGGTGGTCGGATGACCTGCCGGACGTCGCCTCGCCTGCACTTCTTGAGACCGGCGGGTTCTTCGTCTGGCCGAACCCGGTCAGGGATGGAAAAGGCCATATCAGGTTCACCCCCGGAAGCGGCTGTTCCTACACCGTAAGGGTCTTCAACGTGGCGGGGGAGCTTGTAGGGTTCTTTCAGGGCCAGGCTCCCGGAGGGTCCCCCTGGGAGGTGGAATGGAATACGTCAAGGCTTTCGCCGGGTCTGTACTACGTCTGCCTCCGCCTCGACTCGGAAGGCGGTTCGTCCGAGTCCCTGTTCCATGCGGCGGTGGTGAATTGAGGCAGCAGTGAACAAGACATTGCCAACCCTTCTTCTGTGTGCGGCGGCGGCGCTGGCGGACCGGGGCGCCATGGCCCGCTCACTGGTCCTGCCCGGGTGGGGCCAGAGCCATCTTGGCCACAAGACCAGGGGAATGGTCTTCATGGGCGTGGAGGCGGCCACCTGGCTAGGCACAGGTCTTTCCTACATCGAGGCCACATGGCAGCGGGACAACTTCAGGATGCTTGCCATGCAGAAGGCCGGTATTGATGTCTCGGGAAGCAGCAGGTCATTCCAGGACGACGTGGGCGGCTTCATGAGCAGCGATGACTTCAATACGTACATCAGGCAGCTTGCCAGGTACTACTACCCTGACGACCCCGAGGCCCAGCAGCAGTACTACCTTCAGAACTCGGTCCAGGGCGGCGCAGGCTGGAACTGGAGCACCGAAGCGGACAGGCTCGCCTACCGCGACGCTCTCAGGGAGAGCCGTGAGTGGTACCGCCGCACGGCATACGTGGCCATGTTCGCAGTGGTGAACCGTGTTGTAAGCGCCATTGACGCCGCGCTTCTGGACCCGGCAAGCCCGGGTGTCTATACGGGGATAAGCTTTCCCGAAGCTTCCGATTTCTCCTCGGTCATGTTCACCATCGGGGCCAGGTTCTGATGGGCGCGCTTCTCATGGTCCTGCTGGCCTCAAGGCCAATGCCGGTGGGGGGCACGTTCCACTTCCCCGAGGTCATGGAGATCACCGAGAGGCATGATCCCGCGCTTGCTCCCACGGGGCAGCTGGCCGCAAGGGGAGGCGGCCACCGGACCGGGGATACGGTGAACTTCTGGGCGCAGAGCTTCGTGGGCGAATACGTCACCTTCTACCTCACATCCGCCACATGCCGGGCGGTTGGGGAGAAGAACTACATCTTCGTGGAGGACAGCCAGTGGGGGGTCAACTTCGACCAGACCGGCGTTGACAGCCTTCTGGCCGCGCTGGAGGGCTCGACCGGAATAGTGGGACGCCTGGAGGAGAACTTCGGGCCGATACCCGACGAGATAGACCAGGACCCCAGGATCTACGTGCTGGTACTTGACATACCCGACGGGTGGGACCCTGTGACAAGCCCGTCCTACATCGCAGGCTACTTCTCCCCGTACAACCAGTTCACCGAGTTCGAGGCAAGGCTTTACTTCGGAGGGCACTCCAATGAGGTGGAGATGCTCTACGTGGACTGCTGGCCCGGAAGGATGTCCGACGCTTCGTACGTTGCCAGCCACGAACTGGTGCATCTCATTCAATGGGGGTTGAAGCCCTTCAGCTCGCAGGACCTTTGGATCATTGAGAACCAGGCCCAGGCGGGCCCGTTCGTCTGCGGCTATCCGGCCTTTCAGGTGGAGACGTTCATCCAGGCAGGGGGCGTCACTCCCATCAACTGGACCAGTTACGATCCCTCCGGCATCGAGTACGTGGCGGGATACGGCGCCGGATTCCTGCTGTTCTCGTACCTGATGGAGAACTACGGCGGACGGGATTTCATCTGGAATTCGCTGAGGGTGGATTCCAGGGGCGTGAGGAACGTCACTGAGTCCATAGCCCTGGCAACGGGTCAGACCGTGGAGATCGAGCATGTCCTGCGGGACTGGATGCTCTCGTGCTTCATTGACGACGCAGACAGGGGCTACGGCTGGAAGGAGTTCAAGATCTCCCAGTACGACACGCAGCCCCCGGGCAACCGGCCGGGTTTGGACTGGACGGGGATCATCGAGGGAACCCCCTGGCAGGACCCCGGCGTGAACATGGGCTCGTACCAGGGGCTGTACTACAGGATCGCACCGGGCCTTGAGGGCAGCCTGAGGATAGGCACGTCGGGAATAGGCAGGATGATGGCCTACATCCTCACCGAGAACGATCTGGTTCCGGTGAACGTGAGCGGTACCGGCGAGGTCGCCGTTCCGCTTCAGACCCCCGGAACCCTGGTGCTGCTCAACAACGCGTTCGCCGGTCTTCATGTCACTGCGTCCGCCGGCAGCGTGGGAGGGGGCCTGGCGGTGTTCCCCAATCCCTGCCTGGGCGACCTGTACTTCCAGTTCACCTCCCCCGGGTGCAATGTGAGCCTGTCCGTGTTCGACCAGACCGGCGCCCTGGCGGATACCCGCGATTTCGGGTACCAGCAGTCGGGTGAGAGGGTCCTTGTTTACACCGGTGCCGGTGAACTGGCCTCCGGCATCTATTTCTACCGTCTGGTCCGGGGGGAGCATGTGGAGTCCGGCCGTTTCGCCGTGGTTCGCTAGCCTCATCCTCCTGTTCACCCCAACCTTCCCCCCGGGGAACTACACCGACCTCGAGATCGCAGGCGACGGGTCCATCTGGATACTTCCCGAGGGGAGACCCGAACTTGTCTGCCTTCACCCCTCAGGAACCGTGACCAGGCATTTCCTCGAGGGTATCTCGCTCCCGGCGGGGCTTGCCCTGGACGGAACCGGCGGAGTGCTGGTCTCCGACGCCTCGGGGGGCACCATCACCGTTTACAGCAGCCGGATCCAGCCCGTATCCACCGCGGCCGTACAGGGAACCCCCGGCGACGTGGTGCTGGCGGGCATGTCGTTATGGTACCTTGACACAGAGCGCGGGGCCGTTCTGGACACCGGGGGCCTTCTGATAGCCAGGGACGTGCCTGACAGGGGAAGACTGTTCTTCTCCCGGGGCAGGGGGCTCCTGACCGGGGAGGGGGTCATTCTGGTGAACCGGGGGCAGGAGCCCGTGCTCCTTAGCTCCACCGGTGACGGCTGCATCGCGGGGGACCTGGTTCTGCTTCTCAGGGACTCGGTGCTGGTCACCAGCGATGGCGACACCCTTCTTTGTCCCGTACTTCACCCCAGGGTCTCCGCCTCACCCGACGGGGGCACTGTCGTGCTCTGGGGCGGAGACAGACCGCCCATGGTCCTCCGGTGACCCTTCTCTGGCTTGTCTCGAGCCTCTCCATTACGGTTCCCAGCGACGGAAGCGGCTTCTTTGCGCTTCCCGACTCGGTGTGGGCCGCGCCCGAGGGTGCGTTCGCCATAGCCGATGGCGACACCCTTCCCGCCTTCAACGCCTCAAGGGGCGCCGAGGCCGGGCTGAGGGTGGTTCCGCCGCCGGCGGCGGGAACAGCGGTCACCCTGTTCTTCGATGCTCTTCCGCTGAGCCATCCCAACTCGGTGGAACTCAGGCTCGAACCTCTGGCTCGAATACCGCTGGGCACCATGTCCCCCCGGGCTTTCGGGCCTTCGGGCGAAGGGCTCTACATCAGCGGCGTGAAGAGGCTGGGGGTGTCCCTGGGTTCGGAGGGCGGGCTTGTCCAGGGAACACGGATATCCCTGGACGGGATCATCGCTCCGGGTGTGGCGGTTCGCGGCTCCATAACCGACGAGAGCCTTCCGCTGGGTTCCGCCTCATCGGAGGCGCTTGCCGAACTGGACAGGGTCAACCTGCTGGTTGAGGGGAACGCCTGGAGCGCCGAACTGGGAGACATGGAAAGGGAGGAGGCGGGAGAGGGGCTCTCGCCGGTGCGTTATCGCCGGAGCGTAAGCGGGTTCTACGGGACAGCCTCCCCGTCCGGTCCCGCAGGGATCGGGGCGGGTTACGGCGTCACGGGGGCCAGAAGGTACAACACGGTCTTCCTGACACAGGAAGGGGTCCAGGGGCCCTACAGGTTCGCGCCCTCGGGGGTCACGCCGGGAAGCGAGAGGGTTTACCTCGACGGCCAGCTTCTTCAAAGGGGGAGCGGCGCGGACTACACCGTTGACTACCCGGGCGGCAGTATCACCTTCACCCCCTCAAGGCTCATAAGGATGGACCAGAGGGTGGAGGTCTCGTGCTACCGGGAAGGCGACGGTTTCCGCCGCGGCATTCTGGCCGGCGACCTCTCATGGGGGGACGAAGGCTTTTCCATCGGGTCCAGGCTCTTCAGGGAGGGGGATGACACCCGGGTGCCGCTGGGTTTCGTCATGAGCCCGGAAGCCCGGGAGGCCCTGGAGAATGCCGGGGAGAACCCGGAGGACGCATGGATAGACGGAGGAGTGTACCTGGGCGAGGGCAAGGGGGCCTACACGCTGGACAGTCTGGACCGCTTCGTTTACCGCGGACCCGGCGGAGGCGACTGGGCTGTGGATTTCCAGCGACCGCCCCAGGGGGATGGGGACTACATCTACGATTCGGTGCTGGGGGGCTTCAGGTGGGTTGGAGAGGGGGAGGGAACGCATCTTCCGAGGAAGTACATTGACATCCCCTCAATGATGGAGGCCGGGGGGCTGGATGTGAGGGGCGCCGCCGGCAGCTTCACCGGAGAGCTGTCCGGGTACGTTTCCAGAAGGGAAGGGAACCTTTTCAACCGTTCCGAAACCACCAGGGAAGGCACCTTCCTCTCCTCCAGGCTGGTGTTCAGCCCCTGGGATGACGGTCCCGCCCTTTTTGCCAGGGGCCGCATGGTGTCCGATGGCTTCACCTTCCCGGACGAGTCCGACCCTGACAGCCAACTCTCCCGCTGGCTTCTGCCGGCCGGCTACAAGGGGAACGACTCGTACGCCGAAGCGGGCCTTGAGTCACCAGACCTGGGTCTCTCGGGGGGAAGACGGTTCACCGAAGGGGGCGGGTCGGTGGACAGGACCGAGGCCGCAGCCGGTTTCCGCCCGGGAAGGTTCGACCTGCGTTTGACAGGGAGCGCGGGAAGAAGAAGAGGTGTCCCGGGCCTTGCGGACGGGAACAGGCTCGGTGTGGGCACATCATTGGAGTACGCCGCCGGGGATTTCACCCCGTTCCTCGAGCTGAACTCGAACAGGGAGTCATGGGCGGACAGCCTCGAAGGGTTCGTTCACCACGGCCAGGCCGGGACCCGGGCGGTACTGGGCCTGTGGAACCTGAGGCTCTTCTCCGGCGGAACACTTGACGGAAGGGGAGGAGCAGGGCTTCCCGACAGGGTTTTCAGGGCCGGGCTCACCGGGAGCGGCAGGGGCCCCTCCTGGAACATGACCGGCAGCATGAACCACTCCACCAGCTGGTTCCCCGGGGGGGGGCAGAGCAGGGCCGACGCCATAATGCTGGGGTACTTCAAGAGCGGCCCCGGGTGGTGGACCAACACCGACTACTCCGCCGGAGGGTACCTGGGCCGCTCCGTTGAGATAATCTACACATGGGTCGGGCCAGGCAACGGCGACTACAGCTACGATCCCGCGACAGGCGAGTACTACCCCGACCCCGGCGGCGAGTACACCAGGTCCTTTCAGCCTGGCCAGGGCGTGGAACGGGTGCTGGAATGCCGCCTGAAGTCGTCTGGTTCGCTCCGCCTGGAAGGCGCGGGCATTGACGGCAGCGTCACCCTCGCCACCGAGGATCCGGCGGAACGGCTGAAGACTTTCCTTCTGGCCGGAGCCTTCGACACATCCGGTCCCGGCCAGTGGTCCCTGACCGTGGCGCCCTGGCTCTCATGGGAGGAAGACCTTGTGAGAAGGCTCACCCTGAGGCTTTCCGCCTCGGATACCAGGGAGACCCTGAGCGGTTCGGGACTTCGCAGAACACTGGAAAGGTCGGTGAGGCTCACCCCCCTGCTGAGACCCCATCAGGTGGTGGAAGTTGAGCTTTCCGGCAGGCTGACCCTGAAGGAGCAGGACCTGTACGGCGCCAGAAGGATCACTGGAACCCTGGTCTCAGCCGATCCTCGCTACATACCTTCACCGGGCGTCACCGCAGGTGTGGAGCTGTCCGCGGACACCCGCAGGGAAAGCAACCTCTCCCTGAAGGAGACCTCTTACGGGATCCGTCCCCATGTTTCCCTCAACACCCGGGGCTGGAACGCCAGCGCCGGGTACTCCGTGGCGTGGATCCCCGGCGAGGGCACCCTTCCCCCGTGGTTCTTCGACGGGGTGGACCGGGGCGTGACCCTGGACGGAAGCCTGAACGCCGGCAGGAACCTGGGCAGGTGGTTCCGCCTCTCCCTCTTCTTCAGGGCGCGCCGCCCCGCGGGGGGGGAATGGACCCGGACCGGCGGGCTGGAAGGCACGGTGTCGTTTTGACATGGCTGCCGCTGGCGGCGCTCTGCGGCGGAGCGGCGGTGAACTTCACCGGCTCGCCCCCCTTCCCCCCTCCCTCCCGAGAGGTGGCCGTCTCAGATTCGTCACTGGCCGCCTTCTCTGAAGGACTGCTGGTGTGGTACCTGTCCATGGGCTATCCCTTCGGCTCAGCCGCCATGTACCTCAGCTCGCCGGACACTCTCACGGTTAACCTGGTCCCGGGAAGGAAGGCCACCCTTGAGGGAGTGCGGTTTCCCGAGGGGATGCGCACCAGGCCGGGCCTGCTTCTCAGAAGGCTGTCCCTCAGTGAGGGAGAACCGTACGACCCCGAGCAGGTCTCCCGATGGGTACAGGGGCTGGCAAGACTGGACATCATAGAAAGCGTGGGTGTTCCCGAGCTGTACCTGGGACCGGGGGGCAACCTTGTCCTTGTGCTTCCCGTCCAGGAGGCCCCCCTGGGCTGGTTCGCCGGGGGAATGTCCTACAACGATGCCTCCGGCGTCCTCGGCGGAGGGGAACTGGTTCTGGTGAACCTGTTCGGAGGAGGCAGGAGGCTGGAGCTTTCGGCCATGGGAACCGGGTGGGGAGTGGACGGCTCGTTCCTTTACAGGGAGCCGTGGATCTTCGGAAGTCCCGCCGGCTTCAGCGTCTTCCTCAGCCAGGAGATACCCGACTCCGGAAGCGTCAACAGGAGGTGGGAGGCAAGGGCCTTCTACGACCTGGGCGATCTGGAGGTGTCCGGGGGCGGGGGCTCATGGTCCGGCTGGCCCGCCGGGGGACAGAGGCAGCGCTACGACTACGGGACCGCCGGGCTGGCCTGGGACCTTACCCGCGGAACCCCCAGGGGGAGAGCGGGATTCAGGGGAACCTTCTCCACAACCGCGGGGAACGCGTCCGGGGCCGGGCCGGATCCTGATTCCACCTGGTTCATGGCCACCTCCCAGGGATCCGCTTCCTACACCGCCTTCACGGGTGTGCTGGGGCTGGGCCTCGAGTTGAAGGGGGGCGGTGTGCTACAGGGCCGTTGGCTCCCTTCGGGCCTCTGGAGGCTTGGGGGCTACGGCACCCTGAGAGGCTACCCTGAGGACGTGTTCAGGGCGGGGGAGTGGGGGATCGCCTCCCCCGAGCTGTCCCTGGGCGAAACGGGCACAAGGCTCTACGCATTCTCCGACATCGGGGTTCTCAGGACACAGGAGGGCATTCAGCGGCCGGTGTCAGCGGGCGGGGGGCTCAGGGGTGTTTCGGGAAGGTTCCGGTACGACGCCGGGGCCGGCTTTCCGCTGGACCGGGGCCCCGGGGAGGCCAGGTTCTACCTGTCGGGAGTGCTGGAGATCTGAACCCCCATCTCCGCAAACTCGCGCTCCAGAACGCCCTTGGCCTCAAAGCCGCACACCGTAATCCCGTGGACCGCCTCCTCGGCGCATGCTTCGTGGTAGATGCGGGTGGCGTCTTCCACCTTTCCCATGGCCAACATGATCCTGGCATGAAGTAATCTCGTGCTTATCCTGGACTGGAAGTCTCCCGAGGCTTCCGCAAGCTTGATGGCCTCGAGGACAGGGGGAACCGCCCTCTCCGCCTCCCCCCGCTTCAGGTACGTCTCGGCCAGGTCCGAGAGGCATGTGGCCCTGCCGCCGATGTTCCCGGCCCTGTCATGCATGCGTTCGGCCCTTTCAAGGAACCGTTCCGCCTGGTCCAGCGAGCCCGACTTCATTTTCACGGCACCCAGGCCGGTGAGTGCGAGCGCCATGTACCTTGAGTTGCCCATGGACTCTGCCCTGGCAAGGCTCTCGGTGAAACAGGCCTCGGCCTCCTGGTAACGGCCCAGGATGGACAGCAGGTTCCCCAGGTTGTGGGCCGTGCTGCAGATCAGGTCAGCGCTCTGGATCCTTCTGGCCATCTCCAGTGCTTCTGTGATGGCCTCCAGCGCCGGCTCGAGCCTTCCCGCCCGGGCCAGCATGCCGCCTGTGTTGCCCAGGACGGCGCAGAGCCCCTTGTCGTTCCCGCTTCTTCGGTGGATCTCGACCGCGGCGGCCGAGAGTTCAAGCCCCTGTTCCAATCTGTTGGTGCGCATGGCTATGATTGAAAGCGCACCGAACAGGGTGGCCCTGTGGTTAAGGTTCCCGCCGTAACGTGGTATCTCGAGCGCCCTGCGGCAGAGTTCCTCGGCCTTGACCGTATCTCCGGCAAGGAGACGCGTCATTGCCAGATTGCCCAGGATGCACTCCATCAGGTCAGGGTTCCTGTCCACCATCGCCAGGGCGGCGTCCTGGTGTTCCCTCGATCTGACAGCATTTCCCAGCTGGGCGAAGAGCTTGCTGAGCCTGCACAGGACAGTGGCCCGGATCTCGCTGCCCTCCTCTGCCTCCTGCAGCATGGAGTCGAGGATGGCCACGGAGGAGAGCGTTTCTCCCATGTCTGCCAGCACGTTGGCCTTGATGAGCCTGATCCGGGCAAGGACGGGGGCGCTGGCTCCGGGCATGACCTTGTCGAACAGCTCCAGGGCCTCGCGGTGGCATCCCTTGGAGGCCTTGAGCTCAAAGGCGGCCAGGTCCATTCTGTACCGGGCGTCGTCGTCGGGGGAGGGCCAGGACGCCATTCGCTCCAGCAGCCTCAGGCCGCCTGAGCAGTCCCTGGCCGCCACCATCTGCTCAAGTGCCGTCAGGGCCCAGGGAAAGGCCTGGGAGTGCAGGCCGGCCCCGTGAAAGTGGTTCGCGGTCTCCAGGGCAAGGGGATCCGCGGGAGAAGGGTCTTCCCCGCGGGAAAGGAACCCGGCCGCAGCCCTGTGGATCAGCCGGGCGTGCTCCGGAGCGGGAAGGGCCGCGGCGGTGTCCGCCATGATCCCTTCCGTGAAATGGAAGGATGACCCCAGTTCAGCAAGAAGACCGGTCTGAGCCAGGGCTTCCAGCACGGGAGCGCCATCGGTTCCCGTGAGCGCAGTGTGAACGTGAAGGAACAGGTCCCGGCCGAAGCACCTTCCCAGAAGGGCGGCCAGTGAGAGCCCTGTGCGGAGTTCAGGGGGAAGCGCAGCGATCCTGGCCTTGAGCGCGGCCTCGACTGTGGGCGAGATGCCGGGGAGTTTCCCGGGAAGCCTCCATGTGCCTGAACCGTCCCTCTGCAGGTACCCCTCGGAGATCAAGTGAAGAAGGGCGTGATGAACGAACAGGGGATAACCCATGGCGGAGTTGGTCAGGTATGATGCCAGCAGGTCCACCAGCCCGGGTTCCTTGCCGCCTTCAAGTGCCTGCTGGATGAAGCCGGCTATCTCGGTCCGCTGAAGGGGGACAGGTCTGACGACCGTCAGCCTGTGCGCGGGCAGCTGATCGGGAAGATGGTCGCCCACCAGGATGAAGAACATGGACAGGTTCTCAGGGGGCATGACCAGAAGCCTCGAAAGGGTCTTGAGAGAAGCTTCATCCGCGTTGTGGACCTCCCGTACGAAGACAACTGCCCGTTTTCTGCCTCCCGCCAGCGTTGACAGGGCTCCCTCGAGCCAGAGCGGAAGGTGTTCGTCTCCGGTCCTGGCCAGTTCGCCGCCTATCACGAACCACATTCCCATGGGCGGCTGCCAATCCCTGCCGGTGCCGCAGCAGAGGGCCACCGTTTCGCCGTCGAGGGAGATGTGGGAGGCGAAGTCCTGAGCCAGTTCGTTCTTACCGAGCCCCGGATCGCCCACGATCGCCACCCCCCCGGAAGCCCCTTCGCCTTCTTCGAGGAACCGCTGCCAGGCATCCGCCAACTGCTTCCGAACCGGGTGGTCCGGTGCCGGGGAAGGGGGCCTGAAGTGCGGCCTTTCCTCCACGGGAGCCATGGCCCGCAGCCCGTCCGCCCCTGCCGGTCTCCATGTCCATCGGTCGCCTGTCATCACGGCGATCTCCGGCGACACCAGAAGCGAGTTGTCCGAAGCCGCCGATTCCAGTGCCACCGCCGATTCGCGGGTGAAGATGTCCGGGGTGCCCCAGGCTATCCCGGCGCTGCACGAGATCTCCATTCCCAGCCCCCGGATCTCCGGCATCAGGGACTGGAATTCAGCCAGTACACCCAGGGCGCACTCCACCGCCTGCTCGGGGTAGCGGACCGCCGTTCCCCGTGCTCCGAAAACCGCGCACAAAGCCCCATCGCCAGCAGCTTCAAGGGTGCCTCCGGACTCCTGGACCCGCCTGGTCATCTCAGCGGTGACCGAATCCTGAAAGATCCGGAGCACATCAGGATCGAGCACCCCTCTGAGCCGGTCGAGGCCCCGCACACCGAAACACACCAGTGCCGACTTCCGGACGTGGTCCGGAAGAGTGGAGCCAGGGGAAGGGGGGCAGGACATCAGGGTCATACCATACCTCCCGTTTACATGGAGCAACCCGAATGTAGCCATTGTTGCCGCCGGTGTCACCTGCAGGTCTCCCATTGACTATATGAACATATGTTGATATACTCATGGAATGGAACGGGTCTTTCGCGCCCTTGCTGACAGGAACCGGCTGAGGATGGTGCTCATCCTGGAACGGGGGCCCCTGTCCGTGGGGGAGATAGCATCGGTGCTGGGTCTTTCCCAGTCCAACTCCAGCCACCACCTGAGGCAGCTCACCGAAGCGGGGATAGTCCGCCGCAGGGGGCAGAAGGGGTGGGCCTTCTACAGCATCGATACGGGAGATGCCACCGTAAGCCAGCTGGTCAGGGTGATCGCGGCGAACCGCGGTGCCGTGACTTCATCGTCCGCGGACATGAGAAGGCTTTCCACCCTGTACCGCCAGAGGCGGAACAGGTCCAGGGAGTTCTTCAGCGCCATGGGCGAACAGTGGGACAAGGTGAGGGAAAGCCTTCCCCCCCCGTCGGTTTACATTGACACCCTCACTGGTCTGGTGGGCTCCCCCGACACACTTCTTGAGGTGGGCGTGGGCACCGGGCACCTTCTGCCCCTTCTGCTCGGTCTCTCAAGAAGGGTGGTGGCCGTTGACAACTCCCCCGAGATGCTCCGTGCCGCTTCCGGCACCGCCGAGTCCCAGGGCCTGGCCTCCCGTGTTGAGTTCAGGCTCGGCGAAGCTGAGCATCTGCCCCTGGGCGACAACTCCGTGGATGTGGTGCTCATGCACTTCATGCTCCACCACGCCGGGAACCCCAGGGGTGCCGTGCAAGAGGCCGCAAGGGTTATGAGGGGCCGGGGAAGGCTTGTTCTTGTGGAACTCACGGGACACACCCCCGACTCGTTCCGCCACCGCCACGGCGACCTGTGGCCCGGCTTCACCGCGGGCGAACTCACGGGGTGGGCCGTTGAGTCCGGTCTGCTCCCGGCTTTCGAGAACGTTCTTGAAGAGCATTCCACACTGATACTGTCCTTCACGAAGGGAGACGATGATGGCGTGTGACGCCTGCCACCGTGTGGCTGACATCTCTCTGGCCGGTTTCGGCCGCAGGGAGATAGCCATAGCCGAGCATGAGATGCCGGGCCTGATGGCCATAAGGGGGAAGTACGGACCGGGAAGGCCGCTCTCCGGGCTGCGCCTGTCCGGCTCGCTTCACATGACGGTGCAGACCGCTGTGCTCATTGAGACGCTGCGGCAGCTCGGGGCCGATGTGAGGTGGGCCAGCTGCAACATCTTCAGCACCCAGGACCACGCGGCCGCCGCCATGGCGCAGGCCGGAGTGCCGGTCTTCGCCTGGAAGGGCGAGACGCTGGAGGAGTACTGGTGGTGCACCAGAATGGCCCTCACCTTCCCCGGGGGCCTCGGACCGCAGCTCCTGGTGGACGACGGAGGCGACGCCACGCTCATGGTCCACACCGGGGTGAGCCTTGAGAAGGAGTTCATGGCGTCCGGAAGACTGCCGGAGGTCGGCCCGGGGCCCGAAGACCTTCGCCGGATGCGCGAGAACATCATAGGCGGCCTTCAGCAGGACCCCTCGTTCTGGACCAGGGCTGCCCGGGATATCATCGGTGTCAGCGAGGAGACCACCACCGGTGTCCACAGGCTCTACCGCATGCTGCGCGAGGGCGAACTCCTGTTCCCCGCATACAACGTGAACGATTCGGTGACGAAGAGCAAGTTCGACAACCTCTACGGATGCAGGGAATCACTGGCCGACGGCATCAAACGGGCCACGGACGTCATGGTGGCAGGCAAGACCGTTCTTGTCTGCGGGTACGGCGACGTGGGAAAAGGCTGCTGCCAGAGCATGAGGGGGTTCGGGGCAAGGGTGCTGGTGACCGAGATAGACCCCATCTGCGCCCTTCAGGCGGCCATGGAGGGGTACGAGGTCACCACGGTGGAGGAAGCCCTGCCCGAGGCCGACATTTTCGTAACCGCCACAGGCAACAGGGACGTGATAACGGTATCCCACATGGAGCGCATGAAGGACCAGGCCATAGTCTGCAACATCGGCCACTTCGACAATGAGATACAGGTGGACCTTCTGGAGGGCCATCCGGGTGTGGAGAAGGTCGAGATAAAACCCCAGGTGCACAGGTTCGTCTTTCCCGGGGGCAACTGCATCTATCTGCTGGCGGAGGGGCGTCTGGTCAATCTGGGCTGCGCCACCGGGCACCCCAGCTTCGTCATGAGCAGCAGCTTCACCAATCAGTGCCTTGCACAGCTGGCCCTGGCGGGTGAAAAACCTGCGGTGGGTGTGTATGTTCTTCCCAAGAAGCTGGATGAGGAGGTGGCCCTGCTGCACCTGAACAGGCTTGGTGCCCGGCTTACGAGGCTTACCCCCGAGCAGGCCGATTACATCGGAGTTCCCCAGGAGGGCCCGTTCAAGCCTGATTCCTACAGGTACTGACAACCGGAGCAGGGCTTCACAGCCGGGGAGGTGAATGAAGCATCCCAGCCGTGAACTCCAGTCGCCCACCGGGGATGCCTTCGGTCCCCGGGATGGGCCATCAAACCTCAGGGACCGAATTGTACCCGGGGCTTCCCTTCTCGTCCTTGCAGGCGGGGAGTCGAAGAGGATGGGGGGGGTGGCAAAACACCTTCTTCCCTTCGGGGGCTCCACGGTGCTCCAGCAGCTGCTCCTCCGGCTCGAAGCCCTTTTCGACCAGACTATGATCTCGGTGAGGGAGCCCGGCATCTTCCCCGAGGGGATCCAGCAGGTGAGCGACGTCCTGCCTGTGAAATGCCCGCTTGCGGGAATGCTCTCGGGGCTTCTGAAGGCAAGGAACCCTCTTGTGTTCGTGACTGCATGCGACATGCCGCTGATAGAACCCTCTCTCGTCAGGATGCTGTGCGCCATGGCCCATGGCGGCGCGGACATCGTAGTGCCTGTGGCGAACGGCTTCATGGAGCCTCTCTGCGCTGTTTACCGAAGGTCAGTTGCGGCGGTGATCGAGAGATACATCGGCGGAGGCGGCATGAAGGTCACCGGCTTCTACCCTTCGGTGAGGGTCATGGAGGTTCCGGAAAGGCTGGTCAGGATATGCGACCCCCGGCTGAATTCGTTCATCAACCTCAACACCCCCCGGGAGTACAGGAGGCTTTCCCGAAGAACAGCGCTGTGAAACAGGTCACAGTAACAGGCTGCCGTCTCCCCCAAGCGCGTCACTTGCGGCGCAACCAGATGGACATGCCTTTGCATTGCGCTGCCCCGGGGGGTTGACAAGACCCCCTATCTGTTGTCTAATATGCCGTTACATCGTCATGGCCGATTCAGGGTCATTTATGAAAAACACAACCATGAAGGGACACGACATGTCCGAAAGGATCAGGGTGTTGCTGGTGGACGACGATCCGGATTTCGTCGAGGCCAACAGCATCGTACTTGAGGCCGCGGGCTTCGAGGTGCTTTCAGCATCCAGCGGAGCCGAGGGGCTTTCGATGGTGGAACGGGAGAAGCCCGACGTTGTTGTTCTCGATGTGATGATGGAGAACACCGATGAAGGCTTCGCCGTGGCGCGGCGGATACGCCGCACTCTTCAGAGCGACGTCCCGGTGATAATGCTCACCAGCGTGGGCAAGGTGACCGGCTACGACTACGACCCCTCCGAGCACCCCGAGTTCTTCCCCGTCGAGGCCTTCCTCGAGAAGCCTGTTCCCCCCACGGTCCTCATCAGCAAGATCCGTGAGGTACTGAAGAAGGGGGAGGCGTAGTGTCACGGTCAACCGGCGAGGTAGTGGCCGCTGGGCTCAAGGAGTTC
Source organism: uncultured bacterium (assembly GCA_964541235.1). Lineage (GTDB taxonomy): Bacteria > Fermentibacterota > Fermentibacteria > Fermentibacterales > JCC-6 > UBA6080. The sequence goes on from CAZIPI010000020.1 coordinate 17,931, forward strand.
GGCAGCGGCCGCGAGGCCATGATCCAGCTTCTTACGCTGGTGAACAGGGAACTCGGGTGGGTCCCGCCCGAGGCGATGAAGGAGATAGCCGGGGCGCTGGGCGTGAGCACCGCCGAGGTTTACAGCGTGGTGAGCTTCTACAGCTTTCTCTCCGCCGAGCCCCGCGGGCGGAACATCGTACGGGTCTGCAGCACCATCAGCTGTGCCATGAAAGGTCAGCGGGAGGTTCTGAAGGCGCTTAGGGACCAGCTTGGCATCGAGGTCGGGGAGACCACGGCCGACGGCCGCGTAACCCTTGAGACAACGGCGTGCATAGGGTTGTGCGACCAGGCGCCGGCGATGCTTGTGAACGACACACCCCACACCCGGCTCACCCCGGCGAAGGCCTGCGAGATCATCGCGGGCCTTGCGTAGAGGAGGGTGCCATGGAGAAGAAAGTGCTCCTTGCCGAGGATCAGCCCGAGGTCGGTTCCGGTCTTCGCAAGGCCCTTGGAAAGACACCTGCGGACGTTGTGTTCGAGGTCCGCGATTCGGGGATAAGGGGCCTGGGCGGCGCCGGATTCCCCACCGGAGTGAAGTGGAACCTGGCCGGCGCTGCCAGCGCCGACAGGAAGTTCGTGGTGTGCAACGCCGATGAGGGCGAACCCGGGACGTTCAAAGACCGGCTTCTGCTGGAGAAGTACGCCGACCGGCTTCTGGAGGGAATGGCCATAGCCGGCTACGCCATCGGCTCCGACACCGGCATCATCTATCTCAGGGCCGAGTACCCTTACCTGGTTCAGGGGATACTCGACGCCAGACGTCGCCTGATGGACAGGAACCTTCTGGGTGATTCCATACTTGGTTCAGGCTTCAGCTTCGATGTGGAGATACGTCCAGGCGCCGGCGCCTACGTGTGCGGCGAGGAGACGGCCCTCATCGAGAGCATGGAGGGCAAGAGGGGCGAGCCCCGCAACAAGCCTCCCTACCCGGTGAACGCCGGCTACCTGGGCAAGCCCACCATCGTGAACAATGTGGAGACTTTCTGCGCGGTCCCCCACATCATCCTCAACGGTCCCGAGTGGTACCAGGGGCTCGGGCTCGGCAGTTCCTCGGGCACGAAGCTCTTCAGCATCTCCGGCGATGTGGAAAGGCCTGGGATATACGAGCTTCCCATGGGTTCGCCCCTGAGCGAACTTCTGGACCTTGCGGGAGCCGTGGATGTTCAGGCAGTCCAGGTGGGCGGCGCCAGCGGAAGGACCGTGAAGGCCTCCGAGACCGGGGCCCCGCTCAGTTTCGGCGGTCTGCCTCCCGGCGGCTCCGTGGTGGTCTTCAACAGCTCCCGGAACATGCTGGACGTGCTGGAGAACTTCATGGAGTTCTTCGTTCACGAATCCTGCGGGCAGTGCACTCCCTGCAGGGAGGGGAACACGAGGCTTCTCCATGCCGTGAGTGCCCTCAAGGACGGTGACGTGTGCTGCCGTGAGTGCCTGGAACCCTACATGGAGCTCTGCGATGTGATGACCCTCTCCAGCAAGTGCGGTCTGGGTCAGACGTCGGGGAACTGCTTCCGCGACATTGTCAACGGGTTTGTCGAACTGCCCGAGGAGTGCTGCTGTGAAGGGGGTGACGAGTAATGCCCGGCATCAATCTCAACGTGAACGGGAAGGACGTAATGGTCCGGGAAGGGGTTACGATACTCGAAGCGTGCCGTGAGGCCGGTATCGACATACCCACCCTGTGCCATCATCCCGACATCTCCAACGCTGGGAACTGCAGGCTTTGCGTGGTGGAGGTTGAAGGCTGGAAGAACCTTACGGCCTCGTGCATCACCCCGGTCACACCCAACATGAAGGTGCTCACCGACAGCCCGAAGGTGCGAAGATCCCGCAAGACCATGCTGGAACTCATTCTGGCCAGCCACAACTCCAACTGCCCGGAATGCGTCAGGAACCACAACTGCGAGCTTCAGGACCTTGCCGAAAGGTACAACATCAGCGACAACCGTTTCCAGACAACGGAGAAACCCGAGTGCCTCATCGAGGTCAGCGCAGGGGTCGTCCGCGACGAGTCCAGGTGCATCATGTGCACCAGGTGCGTCCGGACCTGCGAGGAGCTCCAGAGCGTGGCCGTGATCAAACCCGTGGACAGGTCGGGAGACGTTTACATCGGCACCTTCCAGGACCTGGGCCTCTCCGAGGTTCCCTGCACGCAGTGCGGTCAGTGCATAAACCGCTGCCCCACCGGGGCCCTGTTCGAGAGAAGCGAGATAGACGACGTCCTGGCAGCCCTGGATGACCCCGATAAGTTCGTGGTGGTCCAGACCGCCCCGGCGGTCAGGGTGGGGCTGGGCGAGGCCCTTGGCCTTCCCACCGACCACAACACCGGCCAGATGGCCGCCGCCCTGAGACGGCTGGGCTTCGACAGGGTTCTCGACACCGACTTCACCGCCGACCTCACCATCATGGAGGAAGGCCACGAGCTGCTCTTCAGGCTCAAAAAGGCCCTGGTTGACCATGAGCCCGTGGCCCTTCCAATGATCACCAGCTGTTCGCCCGGATGGATCAAGTTCATTGAGCACATGCACTCCGAGCTTCTGGACAACCTCTCCACCTGCAAGAGCCCGCAGCAGATGTTCGGCGCCCTTGCCAAGACCTACCTCGCCCAGAAGGAGGGTGTTGACCCTTCGAAGGTGGTCAGCGTGTCCATAATGCCCTGCACTGCCAAAAAGTTCGAGAAGGACCGCCCCGAGATGCAGGACAGCGGATACCGCGACGTTGACTACGTGCTCACCACAAGGGAACTTGCCAGGATGATCAGGATGGCCGGTCTGAAGTTCGACCAGCTCCCGGTGGAGAAGTTCGACCGGTTCATGGGTGAATCCACCGGGGCCGGCGCCATCTTCGGCGCCACCGGAGGAGTGATGGAGGCCGCCCTTCGCACGGCGTACGAAGTCATCACCGGCTCCGAGGTGCCGTTCCCCGGGTTGAACATCTGCCCTGTCCGCGGGATGGACGGCATCAAGGAAGCCGCCATCACCATGCCATCCAGGATGGCTCCGGGCTGGGAGTTCCTTGCCGGCGCCACCCTGAAGGTGGCCATTGCCCATGGTCTTGCCAACGCCGACAAGGTGATGCGCGCCGTGAAGAGCGGAGAGGCGGATTACCACTTCATCGAGATCATGGCCTGTCCCGGCGGCTGCATCGGCGGCGGGGGCCAGCCCATACCCACCGACATGGCTCACAGGCTTGCGCGAATGAAGGCGATCTACGCCGAAGACGAAAGCCTTCCTCTGCGCAAGTCCCACGAAAACCCCGAGATACAGCTGATCTACGCCGAGTACCTCGAAAAACCGCTTGGCCACCGCTCCCACAAACTCCTCCACACCACCTACACCAAGCGTTAGGGGACGGACTTAGTTAAATTAGTTTGCGAGCCTAACAACAAGGTCAGCAAGAGGTAACAAGCGGGGGTGGCAATGCCGCCCCCGCTCTTGCATACAGGGGCTCCATTTCGCATTCTTGTCAAATGAACATGGATGGAGGTCCGAAATGCTTCTTCTGTTGATTCTCATACAGCAGCCGCAGGTGCTCTGGTCCAACGTTACGAGCGGCGGGGTGTACTGCTCCGTTGACATGGGCGACCTTAACGGCGACGGCGTGAACGACGTGATATCTGGAGTGAACTTCTGGGATTCCGAACCAACGCTGTGGGCACTTTCCGGGACCGACGGTTCGGTGTTGTGGACCAGCGACGAACACAAGGGGATCTACTCAGATGAGGGTCTTGCACTTTTCCCCGATGTGGACGGCGACGGCAGGAGCGACCTGCTTATGGCAACCCCCGGGGGTTACGCCCCGCCGGGAAGAACGCTGAGGCTGGTTTCCGGCGGGTATGGGACAACGATCTGGGAATGGGCCGCCTGTGAGGTGATGCCCTCGTACACCGGCTGGGGTTACAGCTGTGCGGTCGTTCCCGACCTTACCGGCGACGGAGTGCCCGAAGCCGCGGGGGGCTTCGGGACTTCCGGCAGTTCCAACACGGGACTCCTGGCGTGTCTCAACGGCGAAAGCGGTGACTCACTCTGGACCCTCTGGCAACCGGACGCCGTGATGTCTCTCTCTTCCTATGTGGATGTGGACGGTGACGGATACGGAGACATCCTGGCGGCGGTGGGCGGCAACGGATACACCACACAGACAGCCCGGCTTTTCTCGTCTGCCTCGGGTGCCCTGCTATGGCAGAACGCCCCGGGGGGTGACTGCATGAGCGTAAGCACAGTGGACAGGGCCGATACCCATCCTCTGTCGGTGTTCTGCACCTTCAACGGCAAAGTTGCATGCTACGACTCCGGCGGCACCTTCCGCTGGGAGTACTCCGGAAGCGGAATGTTCATGGAGGTGGCCGGGGGGCCGGATGTCAACGGGGATGGAACCGGCGAGGTGGCTCTCGCCGCAGACAACGGAGGTGTCGTCTGCCTTTCCGGAGCCGACGGCCAGGTGCTGTGGAGCTTTCCGTCAGGGGCCAACACTTGGTCTGTGGCGTGGGTACACCCGGTCCTGCTGGGCGGAGTGGAAACCCCCTGCATCGCCGCCGCATCGGTCAACGGGAAAAGCGTCACACTGGTGAACGCCGTTACCGGAGAGCCGGTTTGGCAGATGCCCTTCGATGAAAGGGTTTACAATGTCTCGGTTGCGATGCTGGACTACGAAATCCCCGTGGTGGTGGCCGGGCTTCAGGACCAGCAGCCCACACCGGAGCACGCATGGGCTCTTGCCAGCTCCACTGAACTCGGTGTTTTTCCGGAGCCGCCGCCTGCCCATCCCGTTCTTCTGAACCCGTCATCGGGAGTGCTCGTATTCACCGGACCGCTTGCGTCATCTGCGGTTGTCACAGTGTTTGACCTTGCTGGAAGGGTGGTGCACCGAAGCTGTCTTGATGAAGGCGACACTGCGCTGCCCCACAGCCTTGGGGCGGGGTGCTATCTTGTGAGGGTTGTGAACCGGCGCTCCGTCTGGCAGGAGAAGGTTACCGTCGTAAGATGAAAAGGGGGGAGGATGCGCCTCCCCCCATAAAGGCAGTTGGTGCCTAGATGTCGAAACGGTCCAGCGGGCTCATGACCCTGAGTTCGGAACGATCCTTGGCAAGCTTGAGATAAGGGGTGATCATGGATGGAGTGGTGATTCCCAGGAGCTTCTGTACAAGGCGCCTGTCCACGCCATCCTCGAGGAGGTGTACCGCGAAGCTGTGCCTGAGCCATCCCAGAGTGGCGCGCTTGGTTATGCCCGCCTCATCCAGCGCATCGATGAATGCGCGCTGTATGGTTCTGGCGGAGACGTAGCTGGTGTGTGCCCGACCCGGGAAGAGGTAGGGGGAGGGATCGGTGCGAAGCTCGAGATACTGGCTGAGGATCCTTCCGGCCTTCCGGGAAAGGATGGTGTCTCTCTGATACTCGCCCTCGAAGGAGTAGACATGGATCACGTGATTGGCCATGTCAACGTTCTCGCGCTTGAGGATGGCTGTTTCGCTTACCCTGAGGCCGCTGGAGTAGATGAACATGAGGGCGAGGCGGTACTTGAGTTCATGCACGTGCTGGAAGAGCGCTGCTATCTCCTCCCTGGCGAAAAGGCCGTGGAGCGGGATCCTCTTGGCGATGACGCTCGGGCTGGGAAGGGGGTTGGCCTTGTCGAGCACCTGCGTGTAGAGGTACCTGATCGCGCTCTGTGCCTGATTGAGGTAGGAGAGGGACTTCCCCTCCTCCACCATTTCTTCGAGGTAGCTCTTGAGGGCATCGGGTTCCAGGGAACCCGTTTCCTCGCCGAAATGTCCCACGAGCCTTCTGAGGTGGGAAACATAGCTGTTGGCGGTTTTAGGGCTTCTGCCGGATTCGGCGAGCTGCTTTTTCGTTCTTTCGATGAAATCCATTTTCCCTTTCCTTTCCAGTGTTCGGAAATTGGACAATTACCGCAGGTACATGAAATAATAAGGGATCGCTTTTGATATGTCAATTTACTCCTTGTGACTTCCGGGGGATGAAGTCATGTTGCTTGTATGAAGGCATGCGAAGGGAAAAATCACCATGACCCAGTCTCCTATCTTCGAATCAGGCACTCAGGGGAGCTCAAGGGATTACCGGGATACCGCAAGGATCTTCGCTCCGCTGGCGTTCGGGATCCTGCTGGCCCTTGGGGCCTCAACCCTTTGGGCGCTTTACTCGGGAAGCCTGCTCAGGGACGCAGAACAGGCCAGAACAAGGCAGATACACGCCTACACGGGCTTGTATGAACTCATGGTGTCCGGTGCGGAGAACCCCGACCCGCTGCCCGGGACCCGTTTCGACTACTCCCGCTTTGCCATGGCGATAGCCGGGCTCGACTTCAACTCGGTGGTGTCCATCGTCGAGTCCGATGCTTCGGCGGCAGGAGAGCCACATTCGACGTTTATTACAAGATACTCCAGACCACAGGATGGGCAGAGGAGAGCTTTCACATACAGAGATAGTATGTGGGGAACAACAATAAATACATGGCAGTTCTTGAGATTTGGAACAATTATTATCATACTATCGGTAGTAACACTTTCGCTTGGCCCCATAACCGTTCTCCTGGTCTCCATGCTCCGGCGGAGGGGGGGGATAAAGAGGTTCCAGAGCGATGAGGGTGATCAACCCGGCGAGAACCTCTACTCCCAGGCCATGAAAGCCGTATCGGGATCATCGGGATTGCCGCTGTTGCTCATTGACCAGCGCGGTGGGCTGGCAGCAGTAAGCCCAGGCGCCGAAGCTCTCCTTGAACTCCACAATGGCGGAGACATCGGTGATCTATCTTCGCTCATCTCCATTCCGGAAGCATTCCGCAGGCGGTGCCTCGATTCCGGATCCTCGTTCAGGGAGAGGATAGACCTGGCGAAAGCCGGAGGAAGTTCACAGGGTGTCGAGGCGATCTTCCAGCACGTGGCCGGCGGAGCGGGTTCCCTTGGGGGTGTACTCATTCTGATACCCGAGGGTCACCTGGCGAAAGGGGATGAGAGGGTCGCCACGGAATCCGAGAGCAGGCAGGAGCAGGAGGTGCTGAACGGAATGGTGAAGGGGCTGGCCCACGACCTGAACAACAGGGTAGCAGGTATAGTCGGGGCGGCCTCTCTGGGTATCAGGGAATCCACTGTGGACTGGGAACTGGCCGGGCGTTTCAGGGACATCCTGAGAGAGGCAGGAAAACTGTCGGACGTCTGCAGCGAACTGCAGCTGCTGCTGCTCAACGCGGGGAGCGAATCCGGGATCTGCGACCCGTCCCATGAGATGGCAAGGATCTCCCAGGTTCTGAGGAGTGTGATGCCGTTCAACATCGCAGTCGAGGCCGGAGGGGTCTCCAGGTACAAGCTGATGGTTGACAGGGGGCTTCTCAGGCAGTTCTTCTTCAGCCTCGCCATGGCTTCCAGCGATCAGATGAAGGGCGGTACCGGACGGATACGCATCAACCTGTCGGACCGGCTTCCCAGACAGATACTGGCCCCTGATGTGGAGAGGGGTAACAGGATCTGCTTCAGGTACTCCGACGGCTTCATAATGCCTCCCGACCTCCGGGATGTGTTTTCCGCAAGGGAGTACGAGCCCTCGGACGTGGACAGGCAGTTCGGCACCTCCTACGGAACGGCTTACCGGGCATGCCTCGAGTTCGGTGGATGGATCAGTTTTGAACGGGGCATGGGCGAGACCATCCTCTGCCTGGTAATGAAGGGCATCGCATCGCAGGGTTCCAATGAGGCCGCCCAGGAGTTTTCATCGCAGTATGAAGAGGGATTGAGGGTCCTTCTTGCGGACGATGTGGACCTGGTCCGGGAAACGCTGGGCGAGTTCCTGCGATCCCAGGACTTCGAGGTGGTAACGGTCCCCAACGGAGATGAAGCCATGGAGGAGCTGTCCAGGACCTCCTTCGATGTGATCGTGCTTGATCTGAACATGCCCGGGACACCCTCGATCAGCATAGCGACTCACTGCGTTCAGGCGTTCCCCAGAATGGCGGTGATACTGTCCAGCGGTTATGAGAAGCCCGAGGGGATACAGGAACTGCTTTCCCATGAGAGGGTGGTCTTCCTTCCGAAGCCAAGCCCTCCGGGAGAGATGGTAAGACTGCTGAAGAAGATGGTCCGGATGGACGGCAGGGGGAGGGATGACTACGGGGAATGAATTTCGCATAATCCACGCGTTCCCCGCAGGACGCGGGTCAGCAGCTGGAGGAGGATTTGGCTCTTTTTACCAGTAACCTCCGCCGTATGATCGGCGAGATGGCAAAGCAGGCTCCCGACTGGGAGAAGATCGAGAACCTTTCCGCCGGCAGGTACGAGATGACGGGAAAGGCTTCACGCGAAGGGCGAAGCCTCATGCAGTCCATTGTGGAACGCTCCTGCAGCGAGACCATCGCCCCTGAGCTGCTCCTGTCAGTTCTCAGGAACCTGGTGAGCAGGGGAGGCGACCTGAACAAACCCATGACCGAGGGTGGAGAGTCACCCCTGCATATGGTAGTGAAGGCCGGAAGCCCCGATATGGTAAGGGTTTTCATGGAAGCCGGAGCTTCTCCGGCGGCCACTTCCATAAGCGGTGAATCGGCTCTTCACATGGCGGTAGCCGCAGGCAGGGAGGAGATCGCCCGTATGCTGCTGGCGGCCGGGGCAGATGCGGGTGCAGAGAACTCTGACGGTGACGCTCCGATACACATCGCGGTGGCGGGGAAGAACAGAAAGACCATCATAAGAACGCTTCTGAAGCATGGGGCGAAGGCCTATCACAGGAACGGAAAAGGGCTCACCCCCATCCGGCTCGCTGAGAAGACGGGCAACCACCAGTACATTCCGCTTCTCGAAGACGCCTTGAAAAGCATTCGGCGAGCCAGGGGCGAACACTGGAAATGCCCGTCCTGCGGGAACGACATGCAGCGCCCCGACCCTGCCCGGGTCAACTGGTACAACTCCATCGGCATGTGGGAGCATCTCAGGTTCACCTGCGGCAAGTGCGGCACAGCGACGGCGCCAACCTACCTTGACGGGGAACTCACCTGATCCTCACCGGTGAACAGCGGCATAACAGAATCACGGAAGAGCTTCTCGCAGGCTGACGCCACCACTGCCCTGTACTCGGGGGCGCAATTCACTGTCACAAGGCTCCTGTTGGGCTTCATCTCCCCAAGGTACCTCGCAAAGGCCGGATCGGCGTCCTCGATGGATAGAACCTTCTCCCCTGTATCTACGAATCTGATGTCTATCCTCTGAAAGCGTTCCTCGCTTGTCTTCACCGCCTCCACGGGCAGGTCAACAATGATGTACCTGCTGTCCACTCCGGACTCCGATGCTATTCTCTGTGCAAGGGTCCTGGCCATCTCAGACGGGGTCCTGCCGTGGGACAACAGCTCGGCCAGGAACCCGGCATGCCGTGCAGACCTGGCCAGGGCTCCGATACTGAATACCTGAGTGAAGAGCCCCTGCCGGTACTTCACCCGCCATGCCATCTCCCTCACCCAGGGATCCTTCGACTGGTCGGCCAGGCAGCTGAGGAGCTGGTCATCGCTCATGAAGTGGAAATCCTTCATCTCGCCCAGTTCCAGAACGCTCCTTCTGGCTGCGGCCAGGAGCATCTGGTCCACGATCCTGGTCTTTCTGTGGAGATAGACGCTGGAATACATGTGGAAACGGGCCAGAAGGAAGTCACGCACGGCATCCAGCCCCTTTATCTGGAACACCAGCCGGTTCTCCCTGACGGTCATTGTGCTGATTATCCTGTCGGCTTCGATATGGCCGTATGCCACCCCCGTGAAATGGAAGTCGCGTTGAAGGTAGTCCAGCATGTCGGCATCAACCTCTCCGAAGATGACCTGCTGAACGAAGGTTTTGCCGGGGTAGCGGTTCCTTACGAGATCGGCGACCATCCCGGGGTCAACCCTCCAGGAGTTCAGTATCTCCGGGATCCGTCCCGCTCCGGGCACAGTCATCCGGGTCCTTCCGGTGACCATGTCCGCGACCAGGTCCATGTGATCCATGCCATGGATCTCGGAGTACAGGGGCTCGAGCGTGTGTGACCAGGGCGTGTGGCCGATGTCGTGAAGCATTCCGGCGGCCTGTACGAGATTGGTGAACTCATCCGGAGACTCCAGACAGGGAAGGTCCTGGCTTGAGAGATGGCTGGCGATCACTCCTGCCAGGTGCGACACTCCCACGGCGTGGGCAAGGCGCATTCCGTGGGCACCGGGATAGCACTGGAAAGTGGTTCCCAGCTGGTGTATGAAGCTCAGTCTCTGGACCTCGACGGTCTTCAGCAGCTCCTCCTGGAGCTGGGAGAGCCTTATGGAGCCGTGAACCGGGTCTCTGACATACATTGTCTTGCGCATCAGGGGCCTTTCGATGTTCCGCCAGGGGCAGGGATCCCGATCTCCATTGCCCGATCATCCCTGCTGGAACATATTCCGATTCTTACGGAAAGGCGATATGGCCACGGTTGACCTTCATGTTCACAGCACCGGCAGCGATGGTTCCAGGTCTCCGTCATGGCTGGTGGAAAAGGCCGTTGAGGGCGGTCTGACTGCGCTCTCCCTGACGGACCACGACACCTTTGCCGGAGTTCCCGAAGCCGGAGCGGCGGCTTCAGCAGCGGGGCTTTGCTTCATCCCCGGTGTTGAGCTCAGCGTCGGGCTTCATTGCGGTGGGTCGGCCCACATGCTTGGCTACTTCCCGGGCAGCCCCCCCTGCACCTGGGACGGCGGCACCGTCGAGGCGGCACTTCAAACGGTCAGGAGCGCTCGGGATTCGAGGAACACCCTCATCCTTCAAAGACTGAACGAGATGGGCATCCCGATCACACATGGAGAGGTGCGCCATCTGTCCGGAGAAGGGGTGACGGGCAGGCTGCACATTGCCACGGTCCTTCTTCAGAAGGGTGTGGTTGGGAGCATCGATCAGGCCTTTCGCGACTATCTTCGCAAGGGGGCTCCGGCCTACGTTCCCCGTGAGAGGCTGGGCGACTATCGAGCCATGGCGCTCATAAGAGAGAACGGGGGTATCCCGGTCCTGGCTCATCCGTGGCTCATCGAAGGACGGGGGGAAAAGGAGATCAAGGCGCTGGTGGCATCCCTGACCGACGGTGGGCTAATGGGCATTGAGGCCTACTACCCGTCACACGACCCGGCAATGACCTCCTTCCTGGCCAGGACCGCCGGCGAGTTCCACCTGATGGTCACAGGTGGAAGTGACTATCATGGCGTTGAGAACCGGGATGTGTTTCCCCCGGAAAAGGGTGGCTTCAGGGTGGACTCCGACCAGGTCGGCGCCTTCCTTGAGGAGTGCGAAAATAGAATGAAGGGAGATCGCAGACATGGCCAAGCTCAGTGACCTGGTGAAGACCATTGACGATACCGCCAAGGCTGGGGACCGTAAGAAGGCGCTGGGAATGCTGGAAAGCCTTTTGCGGAAGGTCCCGCCGGACAAGGCCGAACCCCTCGAGAAGCGGCGCCAGAAACTGATCACCGAGATCGACCTCGACCAGAGGATTTCAGCACTGGAGAGCAAGTACGGCTCCTGATGCCTGACAGCCGGCTGGGGCTCCTTATCGCCTTCCTTCCGGTCCTGGCGGGTTGCGCGGTGAGGAACGGTGACAGCATTGAGCCGGAAACCCGTTACTGGGCCAGGGCCGCTTTCTGCTGGGAGAACCTGAACCATTTTCAGCTCAGAGGCAGAGGCAGGGCCGTGGGAGAGAGCCTGGTGGCCGAGGGTCCTTTCGTCCTGTGGGGAACCAGGTTCCCTCCCAGGCTCAGGGGGGACATGTACGGACCCGACGGAAGACCTGTCCTGAGCTTCTTCTGCGATTCCCTTGGTTTCCTTGGCTACTTCCCCGGTGAGGAGAAGGCGTTCTTCCATCCAATGGGGCTTCGGGCAGGAAGCGGGTCCCTTCCGGTCCAGTCTCTTCTCTCCATGCTTCGCACGGGATTTCCAGTACCCCCGGAACACTGGGTGCTCGCTGAACTCTATCAGGATGGGCGCTGGCTTCTCCAGGCGGCGGGAGATACGGCGGCGCTTGAGTACGGCGGAGGCCTGTTCCCCTCCAGGTTCATCGCAGGCGACATTGAAGCGCTCATCACCCGCTCATCATGGCACGACGAGTACCAGGCCTGGCCTGGCGGTTGGAAGATCGTAACACCATACGGTACAACAGAGTTTACACTCTCGGCCATAGACGTGAACACCGAGCCATGGGAGGAGATCTGGCTTCTTCGAACCCCTGTGCCCGTTGACACAATGGCTGTTCTGCCGGCGTGGAGGTTGACACCCGAGCCTCCAATCCGTTAACTCAGACCCCGGTTAACACTCTCCCTCCCGTCTATACCCCCCAAGGGTACCCTTGCTCTTTGCAATGTGTTATATGTTGCTGTCCTGATTGGACAAACATGGAAACGTTACGGAGGGGGTTGCGGTAACTCATGGACATCAGGGGCTTGTTCCGCCGGTTTACCGGCAGTGAAGGCGGTGGGATCCTCTCCTCCGCAATGGCCATTGACCTTGGGACCGCCAACACGCTGGTATTCGTCGAGAACAGGGGGATCGTTCTCGAGGAACCCAGCGTGATAGCCGTGGAGAACGACAGCGGCAACGTGGTGGCGGTGGGGGGCGACGCCAAGATAATGCTGGGCCGGACCAACCGCGACCTGACCGTGATCAGGCCGCTGAAGGACGGCGTGATAACCAATGCCACCGCCACACTTGCCATGCTGCGGGAGTTCTTCGCAAGAAGCCAGACCCGGAGGTTCTCCATGAGGCCCAGGGTCCTTGTCTGCGTTCCCAGCGGCATAACCGAGGTGGAAAAGACCGCGGTCAGGAACTCCCTTGAGAGGGCCGGCGCCAGGGAGGTTCTCATGGTTCCCGAGCCCCTCGCCTCGGCTCTCGGGGTCGGCCTGCCGGTGGAGGGGGCGCCGGGGAACATGGTGGTTGACATTGGAGGCGGGACGACCGAGATAGCTGTGATCAGCCTGAACTCCATCGCCGCTGAGAACTCCATCAGGGTGGGCGGCGACGAGATGAACGAGTCGATACAGGGTTATCTCAAGAAACACTTCAGCCTGCTGGTGGGAGAGAGGACCGCCGAGACCGTCAAGATCACTCTCGGGGCAGTGACCGAGGGCAGGAGTGAGGATATGGAAGTAAGCGGTCTGGACCTCATAAACGGTGTTCCCAGGACCTACAGGGTCCGCTCTCAGGACATACTCGAGGCGCTGAGGGCACCGGTGGGCCAGATCGTGGAAGCAGTTCACCAGGCGCTGGAGAAGACCCCGGCGGAACTCGCCCGCGACATCGTGGATCGGGGGATAGTGCTCACTGGCGGCGGCGCGCTGCTCAGGGGCATCGACAACCTCCTGGAAGGCGAGACCGGTCTGCCTATCAGGATCGCGGACAACCCTCTGGCGTGCACCGTACTGGGAGCCGGCATAATCCTCGGTGACCTGTTCAGGTACCGGAAGCTCCTTCTGGAGTAAGATGGACCGCTCCAGGAAAAAACTGCCCTCATACATTGTTCTGTCAGTGCTTCTGATGGTGTTCGGCCCGGCACTGGTGTCGGGGATAGGGAGCCGGCTGGGGGCGATGTTCGCCGGGCTGTTCTTCACCGACCCCGGCCGCGAGGACGGCTACTACACACGCACACTGGTTCTCGAACTCATGCTGGAGAATGCCAGGCTGCGGGAGGCCGCGCTCAAGACATCGCTGTACCGCGAGCTGCTGGGGTACGTGAGGCTGCCCGAGACCAGAGCCGTGGTGGCCAGGGTCATGTACCGCACAGAGGGGCTGGTGGGAGGAGGGTTCGTTCTGGACAGGGGCGGGACGGACAGCGTCACCACTGGCTCTGTGTGCATCGCCGCCGCAGGCCTTGTGGGAGTGGTGGACGAGGTTCACGAAAGGTCCTGCACCGTGCTTCCCATAACCATGCCGGGAGTGCTGGTGAGCGCCGTCTGCGCAGAAACCGGCGCAATGGGAATAGTGTCCGCTGACGCGGACGGAAGGCTGGAGATGAGCCATGTTGACCTTGCGGTGAGGCCATCGGCAGGCGAGCAGGTCCTCACAAGCAGGTTCGGGGGGGTTTACCCTGACGGGATCGTGATCGGGACAGTGACAAGCGTTGATGAGGGCTCCAGAGGGCTGGACATAACGCTGCGCATTGAACCCGCGGTGGACTTCAGAAGGCTGGGCGAAGTCCTTGTGCTTCTTCCGTACCAGGTAGCGGAATGAGGGTTTCCCCCAGGGACTCAGCAGCGGTGCTTCTGGCCGTTATCCTCCAATTCCTGATGGAGGTAACCCTGGGCAGGCTGCTGGTGGCCCCCAATGTGCTGGTACCACTGCTGGTCTATCTCGCCATGAACCGCGACACGGCATGGGGGATACAGGGTGCGTTCTTCGCCGGTCTGTGCATTGACCTTCTTACCAGCCATACCCCTGGAACATCGTCGCTGTCAATGATCCTGGGAATCCTGGCCGCCCAGGGCCTTCTCAGCACCACCACCGCCATGGGCGGCATATCGTTCTACGCCCACGCCGGCCTGGCCTCAGTGTTCAGCGACGTGCTTTTCATGCTTTTCGCCTCCAGGCCCCCTGGCGCCTATCTGGGAACCCGGGTCCTTCTTGTTGTCCCGAGGGCTCTCGTGCCCATTGTTGCCGTTATTCTGCTTCAGGCTTTCGTTCTGCGCCTCAGGAGCAGGGCGGCATGAACGGGAAGGCCCACGGTCTCAGGGAGTGGCCCCTGAAGAGCCTGGTGGTGACAATGCTTTCCCTGTTCACTGTCCTCATCGCACAGCTGGCCCATCTCCAGCTTGCGAAGGGTGAGTACTACAGCAACCTGGCGGCCAGGAACAGGATCAGGAACGTGGCGGTTCCCGCCCCACGGGGAGTGGTCACGGACAGGTTCGGAGAGGTGATCGCCGACAACGAACCGGCCTTCACGGTGTCGGTGATCCACTCCGAGTTCGACGATTCCAGGACCGGTATGCTTTCAGAGCTTCTGTCCATGCCGCCAGACATCATGGAAGCCAGGCTCGGTGCGGCCCGCCAGTTCCCCTACAGGGCCATGGTCATACGCGACGACCTCGACATGGTCTCCGTGGCTCCCGTTGCCGACAATTCCTACAGGCTTCCCGGCGTGATAGTATCGGTGACCCCCAGGAGGCGGTACAGGCTCGGGAGCACCTTCTGCCACCTTATGGGATATGTGAGCCTGGCTGACAGCGGTGCCAGGTATCATGGTGAGCTCACAGGCGTGACAGGGCTGGAGCGGATACTGAACGACAGGCTCGCCGGTTCCCCGGGCTACGTCAGGGAGGTGGTGGACGCCTTCGGCAGGGTGGTTGACACCTTCGGCGACACCCCGGAGAGCCAGCCCACCCCGGGAGAGGACATCTCCCTCACCATTGATTCACGCCTTCAGATGTTCGCGGACAGCGTTCTCACTGTTACCGGCCATCCCGGAGCCGCAGTGGTGCTTGACTGGTCCACCGGCGAGGTCCTTTGCCTCTCATCGGTGCCGGGCTTCGACCCGAACCTTTTCATTGGCGGCATATCCTCGCAGAACTGGAACGCCATACTCGAAAACCCTCAGAAGCCCCTTATCAACCGTGCCTGGAGCACCGCCTACCCGCCGGCTTCCACCTTCAAGATCGTGACCGCGGCATGGTTCCTCGAGTCGGGAATGGCTACACCGAGGGGAATGCCCGATCCGTGCTACGGCTCGGTGAGCTATGGGGGCAATGTTTTCAGGTGCTGGGGCGTTCACGGAAGGCTGAACCTGGAGGAGGCGCTCTGCGTTTCATGTGACAGCTACTTCTACAGGATCGCCCAGTCCGGCAGCATGGATGAACTGGCGGTGATCTCCAGGTCCATGGGACTCGGGGAGAGACTGACCGGGGTCCTGCCCGGTGAAGCCGCCGGAGTGGTCCCCGACAGGGCGATGATGAACCGTCTCTACGGCCAGGGAGGATGGGGACAGGGAAACCTTCTGAACCTGGCCATCGGTCAGGGTGAACTGCTGGTCACACCTCTGCAGATCGCCGTAGTCTCCGGGATCGTGGCCTCAAGGGGAGAGATGCCCTCGCTTTCCCTGATAGTCGGCGATGAACCCTGCGGAGTGAAGCTCAACCCGCTGGTATCCGTTGAGACACTGGACGAGATAGACCGGGGGTTGAGGTCGGCGGTGACCCGCCGCAACGGCACCCTTCATGGTTCCATGAGCCAATGCCCCATGCCGATCCGGGCCAAGAGCGGCACCGCCGAGACCCATTCCGGGGAGGACCATGCCTGGGTGTGCGGGTACCTGCCTCAACCAGCGCCTCTGGCTTACGCTGTTTTCGTCGAGAACGGCGGTTCAGGAGGAGCCGTTGCCGGCCCTCTTGCATTGGCCATAGTTCAGAAAGCCGTGGAAAGGCTGTACCCCGATGCGCACTGGTGACAGGCTTGACCTTCTCATGGCCGGCTCCCTGGCCGTTCTTCTGGGTATTGGCCTTCTTTCGGTGTACTCCGCAACCTCCGGCGGCGACCTCTTCCTGAGACAGGTCGGAGTGGCCGCCGTCGGGCTGATGGTTCTCTTCCTGGCGTTCAATTTCCCGCTGCGGGTGGTCGAAGAGCTATCCCCCCTTCTCTATCTGCCGGTGGCGTTGCTTCTGGTTCTGACGATCCTGTTCGGCCGGGGGCCTGCGGGACGCTGGCTGATCGTAGGCCCGATGAACATTCAGGCCTCGGAGTTCGCGAAGACGGCGCTGATAATCATTTCGGCAAGATGGCTTCCGGGAATGAAGAGCGGTTCGGTGAAGGGCAGCGTTCCGGTTTTCCTGGCCGGCGCCGGGCTTCTGGTGGCCCTGACCATTCTTCAGCCTGACCTGGGCACCGGTGTGGCCATGGGGCTCATAGTTCTGGGTATGCTGTACTGGGCCGGTTTCGGTTTCAGATGGATCTTCCTGTTCATGAGCCCTCTGCTGGCTGCGCTTTCATCCATCGGTTTCGTCTGGTGGCTGCTTTTCACGGTGGTGCTGTGCTCGGTCCTTTACAGCGACAGGGCTCCGGCATGGAAATGGCTGCTCCTCACCATCGGCAACACCACCGTGGCCGCATTGACCCCGCTCGCATGGAACCTGATGATGCCCTACCAGAGATCGAGGTTGACCACGTTCCTGGATCCGTCACGCGATCCCCAGGGAGCAGGATGGAACATCATCCAGTCACAGGTGGCGGTGGGTTCCGGGCAGTTCTACGGGCAGGGCTTCCTTCGGGGGACCCAGAAGATGCTTGCCTACCTTCCCGCCAGACACACCGACTTCATATTCAGCGTGTACGCAGAGGAGTTCGGTTTTATAGGCTCCGTGGCCCTTCTGGGGCTCTATTCCCTTCTCATCTGGCGCATGCTCCTGGCAGCCAGGCGTTCCATCAACCCCTTCAACTCGCTTCTCGCTTCGGGCGTTGCCATCTACTTCCTCATCCATGTCTTCGTCAACATCGGAATGGCCGTGGGCATAATGCCGGTAACCGGCCTTCCCCTTCCGCTCATGACCTACGGCGGCAGCCATATCGTTACCGAGATGCTGATGGTGGGCCTGGCCCTGAACGCCGCGCGAAACTGGAGAAGCTGGTAGATCTCCCGCCGGGCAGTTAGATTCCCTCCTTGGGACGAGGAGGAAGAATGCATCCCGTACTGTTTCGAATAGGCAGCATCCCCTTGAACTCGTACGGCCTGGCCCTGGCCGTAAGCTTCCTTCTGGGAGTGAAGCTTGCAGCCCGGCGCAGCGCAGGGAAGGGGATCTCCAGCGACGACATCACGACCATGGGCGTCTGGGTGATGATGGCGGCCATAGTTGGTTCAAGGGCCCTCTACGTTGTGACTCACATGGATGAGTTCTCAAGCCGGCCCCTTCAGATGATCGCTTTCTGGAACGGCCTTTACGGGCTCAGCATGCTTGGGGGTGTGATCCTGGCCACGGTGACCGGGTTCGTCTTCATAGCCCGCAAGCGCTGGCCGGTCTGGGACCTGGCCGACGCGGTGATACCCGCCTTTCCGCTGGGGATATTCATCACCCGTATCGGGTGCTACCTGAACGGATGCTGCTTCGGGTCGCCCCACGACGGCACCCTCGGAGTGTGCTTCCCGCCGGGGTCTCTGCCATGGGAGGCATACGGGAGCATCCCTCTTCATCCGTCCCAGCTCTACGCTTCGGCAGGGGGGCTATACATTCTTCTTGTGCTGCTGCTGGCGGACAGGCGCCGGCATTTTCCCGGTTTCATCTTCTCGCTGTTCCTGGGCCTTTACGGGCTGACGCGATTCGGGCTGGAGGAGTTCAGGCACTTCGACCACAATCCGTTGGAACTCCTGGGGTACAGCGTGTTCGCCGGAAGACCGGGGATCACCGACAATCAGCTCTTCAGCCTGCTGATGCTTCTGGCTTCCATCGTGCTGGGAACATGGCTCTACTCAAGACGGCCCGGAAAGCACTCAGCCTCTTCTTCGTAGAACTCTGCCCGGGCTGTTCCATGAGGCCCCCGGAGAGGGATTCACCGTTGTGCGCCTGGTGTCTGGCGAGGGTGTATCCTGTGCCCTCCGTTGAAGGCGCGGCCAGACCCGCGGCATTCCTTCACACGGGTGTGATGCGGAACATGATGATAAGGCTCAAGTACTCCGGGGAGAAGCATCTCGGCCGGGTTCTCGCCGAGATGGCGGCCGGAGAGTGGGATGAGCTGCCGGCCCGCGGCGAGACGGTTACCGTTGTTCCCTCTTCACGCCGCACCCTGAGGAAAAGGGGGTACAATCAGGTGAGCCACATCGCCAGGCATCTCTGCTCCCTCACCGGTTCACGGTACGCCGCTCTGCTGGCCCGGAACCCGGGTCCCAGTCAGGTTGGGCTGTCGGCGTTGGAGAGGCGGCGGAACCTGAGCGGGGTCTTCAAGCTTGTCGCACCCGTTCCGCCGGGAAGGATATGGCTTCTGGACGATGTGAGGGCCACCGGGGAAACCCTTGCCCAGGCCGGCCGGGCGTTGCGGGATGGAGGCGCTTCCGATGTGGTGCCGCTGGCGGTGAACTTCCGAGATACCGGGGTCGGGAGTATGATATGACAGAGGAAGCAACTGGTTTTCAAACAGGGAGGGCTGCCATGATACATAAACTCCGGTTCGACATCAGGGACATGCCGCTTTGCGTGAAGTACGGGCTCAGCGCCAGGAACCTCTGGGTCTTCTGGAAGGCGCTGGTCCTGGCGTGGCTTGTCTGGGCCGGTCTGATCTACCTTGGTTTCTTTGCCGCCGGCGATTCCATCCCGGACCGCTGGCATGCCTCAAGGCTTTTCCCTGTTCCCGAAGGGCTGTTCCTCCAAAGCCCTGTTTCCATGGTTTTCATGGCCATCGCCCTGCTGGTGTGCCTGTGGATCATCATGGCAGCCTATCAAAAGGTGAGCCGGATCACGTTCGAGCAGATAAGGGGCGACGAATTCTACAGCGGGAGGGACGCACAGGCCTTTCACCGTGAGAACTGGAAACCCCTGCTGCTGGTTCCTGTCGCTGTTCTGGCCGGGCTCGCCATCCTTCTTGCGAAGCTCTTCATTCTTGGCCTGATCGGCAGGATACCTGCGGCAGGCCCGGTGATCGTGGGGCTGCTGGCAGTTCCAGTCTGGGGGCTGACGCTCTTCGGGGTCCTGGCCGTGGTGGCCCTGGTGCTCTCTGTCCCCATGGTGCCAGCTGTCACCGCATGTACCAGGGGCGACACCTTCGAAACCCTCTTCGAGCTGTTCAGCAGCATCACTTCACAACCTTTCAGGATCGTGCTGTACGCGGTCACCGGCCTTCTTGCCAGGTTGACGGCGATTGCGCTCTTCATCGGTTTCGCCCGCGGAGCCCTGGCCTTGATGACCCTGGGCGTAGGGGCCGGGATGGGGGACCAGGGCCTCGCGTCATCTATCCAGGGGGGGACTCACCTCGTCTCGCCCCAGCTTGTTTCCCACTACGGATCGTTCCTGGCTCCCCTGGGAAGCCTGGCCGGCGGCCCGTCGGGCTGGTCCGGTGCGGCGGGCTGGATCGCTGGTTTGTCCGGTGCGGCCATTGCCGTTCTCATCCTCGCCTACTGGTTCTCCAGCTGCGCCTCTTTCTGGACCATCTGCTACCTCACCCTCAGAAAGGCCAAGGATGGAGAGGATCTTCTGGCAAGGGCCGATGACGAGGAGTTCAGGGAGTTCGAGAAGCGGTACGGGTCCGCGGATCAGGCCGGAGATGTCTGCCGGGACGGGCAATGAGTGACTCTCCCCGGTTCGTCCACCTTCACCTTCACTCCGAGTACAGCCTCCTGGATGGGGCCATAAGGTTCGAGAAACTGGCGCCCTTCCTTACAGGCAACGGCATGGACACCGTGGCGGTCACGGACCACGGTAGCCTTTACGGGGCGGTGCACTTCTCGGATGTGATGAAAGGCCACGGTGTCAGGCCCATTGTGGGCATGGAGGCCTATATCGTCGCCGGAAGCCGTTTCGACAGAAGCGAGGAGTCCGGAGACAACACCAGGCACCTGACCCTTCTCGCCGCGGACGAAGAGGGTTACCGGAACCTTTGCAGGCTCTCCAGCCTGGGCTGGACCGAGGGTTTCTACCGCCGCCCCAGGATAGATCGTGAGCTTCTCTCCGCGCACAGCGGCGGATTGCTCATTGGCTCGGCCTGTCTTCAGGGCGAAGTGGCGTACAACCTCACCAGGGGCAGGAAGGACCTGGCACTTGAGGCCGTAAGGTTCTATCAGGAGCTGGCGGGAAGGGACAGGTTCTTCATCGAGCTCATGGACCACGGTATCCCCGAGGAGCGGCAGATCCTGGCAGGGCTGGCGGAGCTTGCCAGGGAGACCGGAGCCCTTCCGGTGGCCACCAACGACGCCCATTACCTCGGAAGCGAACTTTCCGAGATCCATGACATCCTGCTCTGCCTGCAGACAAAGAAGACCCTGAACGACACCAACAGGATGAGGTTCGCCACCAGGGAGTTCTACGTTAAGACCCCTGCGGAGATGGCGAGGCTTTTCTCATGGATACCCGAAGCGGTCTCGAACACCGTCACCATTGCGGAGCAGTGCACCTTCTCCATGGCCAGGGGCGGCTTTCTGCTGCCCGACTTCCCATTGCCCGCCGGCGAACAGGACCTTAACTGCCATCTCAGGCGCTCCGCCGAAGCGGGGCTCGCCGCAAGGCTGGGCCGCGAGCCCACCGGCGAGGAGTCGGAAAGGCTCTCATACGAGCTGAACGTGATCTGCGACATGGGCTTTCCCGGTTACTTCCTGATCGTTTCAGAGCTTGCGGACTGGGCCCGTTCACAGGGCATCCCACTCGGACCCGGAAGGGGCAGCGCCGCAGGCAGCCTTGTATCATGGGCCATCGGCATCACCGACGTGAACCCCCTCCGGTACGGTCTCAGCTTCGAGCGCTTCCTCAATCCTGCCAGAAAGCAGATGCCCGACATAGACATGGACGTTTGCTACGAGCGCAGGGGCGAGGTGATTGCCCACATAGTAGAGAAGTACGGTCAGAACCGGGTGTGTCAGATAGTCTCCTTCAACAGGATGAAGAACAAGGCGGCCGTCAGGGATGTAGCACGGGTGATGGGAATGCCCTACGAGACCGGAGACAGGCTTTCCAAGCTTCTCGCCACCGCCCAGGACCAGGACGCTCCGCTGGAAACCCTTGTCCAGCAGGTTCCGGGGCTGTCCCAGGAGATCGAGGCCGACCCTGAGGTGGCCAGGCTGTTCCGCTACTGCGACGAGCTGTCCGGCGTCGCGCGGCACATGGGTGTGCACGCCGCCGGAGTAGTGATAACTCCGGGTGACCTGATGGATTTCGTCCCGCTCTGCCTCTCCCCACAGAAGGGGCTTACCACGCAGTACGAGATGAAGTCGGCGGAGAAGATCGGGCTCATGAAGCTGGATGTTCTCGGGCTGAGAACAGTGACCGTGGTGCATCACGCCCAGGCGATGATCAGGCGAAGGGTGAAAGGCTTCGATATCGAGGCAGTTTCCCTGGACGACCCCGACACACTGGGACTGCTGAACAGGGTGGAGACCACCGGTGTCTTCCAGCTCGAGAGCCCCGGCATGAAGGACGCTCTGAGGAAGATCGGGGTTGACAGGTTCGATGACGTGACGGCAGCCGTGGCCATCTTCAGGCCCGGCTCCATGCACATGATAGACTTTTACGCAGAGAACAAGAAGAGGGCCACCGAGGGCAGGGCGGTCCGCGACACCATTCCCGAGCTGCAGGAGATACTCGGTGAGACCCACGGGGTGATAGTTTACCAGGAGCAGGTAATGGAGGTTGCCAACCGCTTCGCAGGCATGAGCATGGCGGAAGCGGACAGTCTTCGCAGGGCCATCAGCAAGAAGAACGCCGACGAGATGGCCTCCTTCGGGGAAGCCTTCATCAAGGGCGCTAAGTCGAGAGGGATCCCCGAAAGGAAAGCCAGGGAGATCTTCGACCATATCAGGCGGTTCGGTGAATACGGCTTCAACAAGTCCCACTCGGTCTGCTACGCCATCATCGCCTACTGGACCGCGTACCTGAAGGCCCACCACCCGGCCGAGTTCATGGCGGCCACAATGTCCAGCGAGATCTCCAGTACGGAAAGGCTTGCGGCGCTGGTTACCGAAGCCGGTCGAATGGGGCTCGAGATACTTCCTCCTTCGGTCAACGGCAGCCTTGTAGCATTCGATGTGGACCGGGAGGGAAGGATAGTTTACGCCCTCAAGGCGATCAAGAACGTTGGAGAGAACCCGGCTGCGGAGATAGTGGCCGCCAGGGAGCAGGGCGGGCCCTTCACCGACATTCACGACCTCGCCGGGAGGGTGGAGAACGGCCTGAACAAGAAGGTGCTTGAGTCCCTGATCGGGGCCGGCGCACTGGACTGTCTGCCCGGTACAAGATCGGCGCTCATGGCCTCTGTGGACAAGGCCCTCGCCTACGCTTCAGCCTTCAGGAAGCACAGGGAGGCGGGCCAGATGTCGCTGTTCGGAGCTGTGCCGGTCACCGAGCCCGTTGCCTCCCCCCTGCCGGAAATGGACGAGATGCCCAGGGACGAGATGCTCCGGGGCGAGAAGGAACTCCTGGGGTTCTACCTGACCGGGCACCCGCTGGACGAATACATCGAGGAGATAGGCGCCTACGCCACCCACACCCCGGGAACGGTGATGCAGCACACCGGCCCCCAGCAGGTATCAGTGGCGGCAACGGTGGACGCGGTCAGGTACCGTGACGGTCAGAGGGGCAGAATGGCCTTTCTGGTCCTGTCCGGAGTTTCGGACTCCTGCGAGGCCACGGTCTGGTCCGAATCCCTCGAGGCCTGCTGCCAGCTGCTGGACTCGGGAAAGCCCATGCTGTTCAGCGGCAGGGTCCTAAATGGCAGGGGGGAACCCCGGTTCACCGTGGAGAGGGTTCAGCTCCTTGATTCCCTTCGGCGTGAGTCAGGGGTAAGGGTGAGGATAAGGATAACCGGCGAAGGGGTCCCCCGCAGCGTGATGACAAGGGTGGTGGACCTCTTCAGGGAGCATCCCGGCAAGGGTCCGGTCCTGGTGGAGATGGAGTGTGATCGCACAGGAAGGTTCATGACCAGCGAGTCGAGGAGCATCAGGGTCAATCCCGACCGAAGACTGCTGGCCGACCTTCGCAGGCATCTTGGAGACACCGCTGTGGTGTCGTTGTACCTTGGAGGTGGGTTGCGTTGAAAGCTTCTGCCTTGTTGTGGGCCCTGCTGTTGCTTGCTCCTTCGGCGCGCGGGGCCGAACTGATCCGCGCCGTCACGGAACCCACGGCCGGGGTCGTGGCCCCGAGGACCCTGTACATCTCGCTGGGAACCTTCCCCACCGACAACCTGGCGTTCTCGGTGCAGGCCGGGATACTCCCCAGGTTCATGGCCGGCATCGGTTACGGGGGATACAACATCACCGGGATGTCAACGCCCGACTGGTTCCAGAAGCTTTACCTGAAGGCCAGGTTCCGCTTCGTTGACGAACAGAGGACCTTCCCGGGCCTGGCCCTGGGCTTCGACAACGAGGAGGAGCATCCCAGGGGAGGAGGCCGGTACCACAGGCCGGAAAGGGGCTTTTACCTGGCGGCCAGCAAGAACTTCGCCGACCCGATAGGGGAGACCGCGTTCCACCTTGGAGCGAGCTTCTCACCCGGGAATCCCGAGCATCTGGGTTGCTGGATGGCTGTGGACAAGACCCTTCCAGCGGGTTTCGGGCTTGCCATGGACTGGGACCTGGCCACCAACGGTGACCGGGAGTACAGGTTCGACGAATCCGGGGGCTTCCTCAACTTCGAGGTGTACTGGCAGAGCTTCGGACAGGTGAGGATCAGCCTTCAGTTCAAGGATGTGCTTGAAACGGGGGGACAGCCATACCGGGCCCTCGCAGTGGATTTTCTGGGCCTCATCTAGGGAGCGGACATGACAGGAGCGAAGAGATACCACGAAGCGTGCGCCGATGTGATCCTCAGGGGCGCCCTGGGGATGAAGGCCGGACAGATTCTATGGATAAGGACCGAGCCCTTTCACAGGGACTTTGCCCGCCTGCTGGCCAGGAAGGCCTATGAAGCCGGCGCCAGGTATGTGAAAGTGTCGCTGGACGACCCCGCCCTTGAGAGGATAAGGGTGGACTCCACCACGGATCAGGACTACCTCGACCATGTCCCCGGCTACACCAGGAGCATGCTTGAGACCGTGGTTCAGGAGAACTGGAGGAGCCTCGCCCTTCGCGGGCCCGAGGATCCCGACTACATGGAAGGCGCCGATCCGTCAAGGCTCGGGAGAATGCAGAAGGCCAGGTCCGAGGCCTACCAGGGCTTCATGAAGGCCATATCTTCCAACAGGATCCCCTGGAACGTCTTCCTCATGCCGACGCCCGACTGGGCCCGGAAGGTGCTTGGAGCGACCGGGGACTGGGAGAGCGGCATCTGGGAAGTGCTGGCCCCCATACTCCGTCTGGACAGCGCAGACCCCGTTCAGTCGTGGAACGAGCACGATGCCCGTCTCAAGGAAAGGGCCGCCTTCATGAACCGCAACGGCTTCAAAGGCATACGCTTCCGTGGCCCCGGCACTGACCTTTTCATAGGAATGGAGAGCAACAGGCAGTTCCTGGGCGGAAGCGCCAGGTCCGCCGACGGCACCAGGTTCTTTCCCAACATCCCCACCGAAGAGATCTTCAGCACACCGCACATGGACAGAACGGAGGGTACCGTTGCCTGCACACGGCCGGTTACTGTCCTGGGGGCTCAGGTGGAGGGAGCCTGGTTCACTTTCGAGGGGGGCAGGGTCTCGGAGTTCGGAGCGGCAAAGAACGGCGACATACTGGGCAGGTACCTTGAAACCGACCAGGGTGCCGCCCGCCTGGGCGAGATAGCCCTGGTTGGAACGGATTCGCCGTTGTACACCAGCGGCAGAGTGTTTCACAACATTCTCTACGATGAGAACGCCTCGTGCCACATAGCCCTGGGCAACGGCTACACCGACTGCATTCGAAACGGAACCGGGATGACCGACCAAGAGCTTTCGGAGACCGGCTGCAATGTAAGCCTGGTGCACACCGACTTCATGATCGGTTCTCCCGAGGTGAGCGTCTTCGGTGTTGCCGGAAGCGGCGAAGAGGTGCCTGTGATGATCAACGGGCTGTTCGTGATATAGGGAGGTTTCCATGGTTGACGAGAGGCTTCTGAGGATACTGGCCTGCCCCAAGTGCAAAGGCGACCTTGATTACCGCACTGAACCGGAAGAGGAGCTTGTCTGCATGGGTTGCCGGCTGGCCTATCCCGTTAGGGACAACATCCCGGTGATGCTCATAGAGGAGGCCAGACCTCTGGAGGACCGGGCCTGAAAGACGGGCTCGTCCTTTCGGTCAAGGTCGTCACGCGCGGCGGAAGCACGGGGTTTGCCGGGTGTATGGATGACGGAACGGTGAAGATCGTGCTGGGCGCCCCGCCGGTGGAGGGCAGGGCGAACAGCGAGCTGGTGCTCTGGCTTTCCGGGCAGTTCGGTGTGAGCATACAGAACGTGAGCATCGTCTCCGGCAGGCAGTCCAGAAGGAAACTGGTCCGGGTCATGAACCCCTCAGCCTTGCCGCACTGGTTCAATGAGGGGTGACCGCCTTCTAAGGGCGGCCCTGTCGCATATGGACCGGGGGGACCAGCTGCCGCTGGTGTTCAGCGGTCTTTCCCCGAACGAGGCCGAGGACCTGTTTGACAGGGTCAGGAGCAGGAGACCGGGGCTGCTGGAGATGAACCTCCGCCCCGGCATTCGATCCGGCCTGCAGTGCCTGTTCGGCTCCGGGGGCTCAAGGGACGCCTTTCACTTCTCATGGGCCGCCTTCCTGGTATCCCTGGGCATCCATGGCCGGGCAAGCGGCATGGAAGAGGCCGCCGGACTCCATCAGCACCGTGAAGCCGTCGAGGCGTTCGTCCTCTCCGGGACAGTGGACGGGGACACATTCGGCTCCCTTTGCAGGGTGCTGAACGCCGTGGCCAGGTTCGTTCCTGCGGTGCTGTTCGCAGCGGACCTGGATGCGGCCGATCCGCTCACCATCCGGCTTGTCAGGGCTCTCAGCGACATGGACAACCTTTGCTGTCCCGTGATCATAGGGGCCACCGCCGCCGGTTCACCTCCCTTCAGGGCGAAACTGGTGAAAGCCCTGCGTAGCGGCAGGGCGGCTGGTAACGAACCCGGGCCGGAACTCCTGGGACTGGTCCGGGCCGCCGCGGTGCTGGGATACCTCTTCGATCCCGGCGAAGCCGCCCGGCTGGCGCAGTGCTGCCTGGACACGTCCCCCCTCTTCAGATCCAGGCTCTGGGTCCCAACAGGCGGGAGCATCTGCCGCTTCCGGGACCCTTCGACCAGGAACCGCTTTCTCGCGTCCCTCCAGCAGGGGGAATCCACGACCCTTCATCTGCGGGCGGCGGCGCTGGTAAAGGCCAGGGCCGCAGGATATCCCGACGCTCTCAGGCTGGCAGGCGACCTTTTCCTCAGGGGCGGGGACCAAGCGTCCGCAGGAGCAGCCTACCTCGAAGCCGCCGAGGCTTCGGGCCGTTGCACCCATGCGAAGTCGGCCAGGCTTTGGGCGCTGGCCGAATCCCACTGTCCCGAAGCGCTGCCCCGGATCACAATGGAGAGATGCCGCCGGCTGTTCCTGGGAGGGTTCATGGAGCAGGCCCTGGAAGCAGCGGGGAAGGCAGCCCCATATGCCGGGATACCCGCCAGGTTCCTGATGCTCGCCATTCTGCTCCATATGGGGGATGACCGGAAAGCCGGCCTGGTGGCCGAAGACCTGGAATCATGCCGGAGTGAGGGTCAATTGAGCCCGCAGCAGGAGACAGACCTCGACATGCTGTCACTGGCCGTTTTCCGAAGGAACATATCTCCCGACGAGTTCATCGCCCTTGCTGCGGAAATGGAGAAGCGGGGGCTCACGCCTGTTCAGGCCTGCCGTCTCGTTCTCATGAAGGCAAGGGTCTTTGCCCGCAACCCCCATTTCGACTCGGCGTTCACTGCCCTCGACGAAGCCATGGGCATGGCCGGGAAGTACGGGTTCGACTGGCTCGTTGAGAGCTGCCGGATCTGCAGGGTGTCGTGCCTTCGGAAGTCCGGCCGCATCGAGGAGGCGCATGAGGGCTGCCGGCTTCTGGAGCAGAGCGCCTCCCGTTCAGGCAACCTTGAAGCCCTGGCCTACGCCCTGAACACCCGTGGGGGCATCGCTTCGTCGAGATGCGACTACCTTGAGGCGGCCCGCTGCTACAGGAACGTGCAGAGGGTCGCGGCAAGGGTGGGCAACAGAAGGCTCGCCAACACCGCTGCGGTGAACCTGGGCGTCGCGGTGATGATGAGGGGCGGGTACGACCAGGCCCTGGAGCTGTTCATGAAGGCGGCGAGAATGGTTTCGGAGTCGGAAGACCCGTTGCGCCTGGCAGCGGTGTACGGCAACGTTGCCAGGATCTTCCTCGATCAGAACCGTGCGGACAACGCCGAGGACTGCGTGGAGACAATGCTGGAGCTGACACGGCAGTCGGGCCCGGCCCACCTGCTGGAGAGCGCCCTTCATCTAAGGGCAAGGGTGCTGGACGCTCAGGGAAGGTGCGACGAGGCTCTCGAGGTGATGGACCAGGCCGCCGGAATGGCCGCGAAGGCGCAGCGGATCAGGAACCACAGCCTGTACTCCCTGTACCGGGGGCTTTTCCTGATGAACGGGGGCAGGTTCAAGGAGGCTTCCGAGGTCTTTCTGAACACAGCCCGGGAATGCGATGAACTGAGACAGTCACCCAACGCCGAGGCCGCCAGGACCTACAGGACCGCCTGCCAGGCCATTCTGGGCCTGGAAAAGCCCGAGGCCCTGCTTGTGCATTGCAGCTCGAGCCCTTCACGGTCCGTGGCAGGCACCGCAGGCTACTGGCACTGGAAGCTCACCGGCGATGAGGGCAGCGCCCGGATCGCCCTTGAGAACCTGACCCCCGCCTCCGGCGAGAACAACGCCTACCGTGCTCACCAGATGATGTACGAGGTAAGGGCTTTCCTGGGGGAATGACCGGCAAGGCCCGGCGGCCGGTCGAAAGGTCTTGACAAACGGCGTTCCCGCCCAATGTTCCAGCAATGCTTGAATACCTTCTTCTCTCCTCCCTTTGCGGAATAACAGCGGTTCACACCGCAACCCCCCCTGTGATTGACGGAGTTCTTGATGACCATTGCTGGGCCGCTGCCTGCCGGCTGACGGAGGTCTTCACGGCTTTCCGTCCCAGGGTTGACTCGCCGATGTCGGAGGCTACCGGTATCCGGGTCCTTTACGATGAAGAGATGCTCTACTTCGGCCTTCACATGTATGACGCCGACCCGTTCGGCATACCCAGGCCGGCAGGGCCCCGCGATGAAGACATCCCCACCGACAGGGTCCTGATCTACCTCGACACTTTCCACGACAAGGCCAACTGCTTCATCTTCTCCGTGACGGTGGGCGGTGCGCAGATGGATTCCCGGCTGACGTCGGTGGGCGGCGATGATCGGGACTGGGATGCGGTCTGGTCATCGGCGGTGGCGGTCAACGATTCCGGTTGGGCGGCCGAGATCGCTCTGCCGTTCTCGGCGCTCAGGTACCCATCGCTTCAGGAACAGACCTGGGGGATCAACTTCGGTCGCACGATCAACCGCACCAACGAGGGCGGGTACCTCTTCAGGATGAAGGAGCGGGGAGGCATGGATATCTCGTGCTTCGGTGAACTCACCGGTCTCCGCCAGCTTCCAAGGATCTCGGGCATCGAGCTGAGGCCTTTCGCCGCCGGGAGGTTCAGGTTCAACAACGGCGACCCCTGGCGGGAGAACCTATGGGGCAGCGCCGGCATGGACATCAAGCTCCCCCTGAGCATGAACTCGGTGATGGACATCACGGTGAACCCCGATTTCGGTCAGGTGGAGTCGGACGCGGACCAGGGGAGCATATCGCACTGGGCCCCCTGGCTGGCGGAGAAGAGGCCGTTCTTCATGGAGGGTACCGACATCTTCCACATGCCATTCGACATGTTCTACTCCAGAAGCATGGGATCCGTCGCATGGAACGGCGAGCTGATACCGATCCTTGGCGGTTTGAAGCTCACTGGGGTCCGGGGCGGGACCCGCTACGGGTTCATGGAGGTGGTCTCCGGAAGGGTCTGGGAGGACACCTCACTTGCCGAGCCGGCGGCGTCCTACTCCGTGGGCTCCCTGCTTCACGAGTTCTCCCCCGGGAACTGGATGAAGCTCTCCGGCACAAGCGCGGACTTTCCCGGCCAGGCCGGTCTTGATTACGATTACGGCCGTTCCGCGGCGTTCTCGGGCAAGGTCGAGCCCCTGCAAGACGTGGTTCTTCAGGGAAGGCTGGGCATGACATGGAACAGGTTCGAAGACCACACCGACAACAGCGCGGTGAGGATCGATGCCGGCTACTTCCCTGAGAACTTCGAGCTGAACTTCCGCTACCAGAGGAAGGCCCCCGGCTTTGATCCGGATGCCATGGGATACGGCCAGGCCACCGGCGAGACAGCCTGGTCGGCCTACACCGGCGTTTCCAGGAGTTTCGGCTCGGGGATGGTGCAGTCGGCCTGGTTCGGAGCCAACCCCTACTACACCTTCGACATGCAGGGGAGGAACAGCGGCAGCGGTGTCGGCATCTGGGCCGGCGCAGTCACCGTTGACAGGTACGACCTGAACCTGGATGCGGGTTACCTCGATCGCTGGTACGACAGGTACGAAGGGCCTCTTGGCAGATGGTACCCCGGGGGTTTCTCCTTTGGCGGTTCGGCATCCACCGATTACAGGAGGCCGGTGGCAGGCTGGATCAGCATCAGGAGCGAAACGTTCCTGGATTCCCGGACGGCAAGGTATGCAGCAGGCCTCTTGCTCAGGCCGGTCCAGCAACTGCAGGTGGACCTTCAGCCCTCGATGAGGCTGCAGGACCCGGCCACCAGGTTCAACCATGGTTCCCAGCAGTGGGACAGGGTAGGGACGGACTGGCGATCCATGAGCTTATCGGCCACCTACATGCTGACCAACAAGATGAGGCTCCGTCTCACGGGCCAGGCCTCCCGGTTCGAGAAGGTGTGGGAGAGCGACGGTGAGCCTCTGGTAACCAGCAGGCTCTGGGCCAGCATCCTCTACAGCTGGGAATACCTTCCGGGAAGCTGGTTCCATTTCATGGCCGGCGAGGACGGTGTTCCGGGAGAGGCGCCCGAGTTCACCATCTACGCCAAGATGACCGGGTTCTTCTGACCGGGCCAGGAACGGCCACTCCCCTTCATGGTGCCGGATGACCTCACAGGACCGAGACTCGCACATATTGACAAGCATGTCAACATAGGCTATTCATTCCCTCGCTAACAGTATTAGCGCGACCGGAAGGCGACTGTATCCCCCTTCGGCGCTGCATGCAGGTACGGCCACCTGCTGACTGTGCGCGGTTGAAGGGGGGGGATTGTGTCAAAGTCAGCCTTTTTCGCGATTCTGATCCTGCTCTCCTCGAGCGCGCTCTCCTACTCTCCTGACGACTCCATTGCCGTGCTGTACTCCCAGTACCGGATCGGCGGCCTTGCTGCCTGCGCCTTTCAAGGCGACTCCCTGATCTGGGAGGGGTATTTCGGTGTTCGGAACCCCTTCCACGAAGACTCCCTGGTGACCAACGCCACCCAGTTCTACCTCTGGTCGGTGACCAAACCGGTGAACGCCATTGCCTTCATGCAGTTGTGGGAGCAGGGGCTGGTGGAGCTTGACGGCGACATCAGCGACTATCTGCCCTTCGAAGTGTGCAATCCCCACTATCCCGAGATACCCATCACTCCCAGGATGGTCATGGCGCACACCTCCAGTCTCAGGGCAAACAACCTCTTCTTCGACGGCGAGTTGGAGGCGGGTGACACCACATACTCGAACACGGCCTATGTCCAGCAGGTCTATGTGCCGGGAGGCATCTGGTACGATGAGACTATGAACTTCTACAACGAGCCTCCGGGGACGAGTCACAAATACAACATGCACCGTTCTCAGGCCGTGCTGGCGGCCATCGTGGAACAGCAGAGTTCCTTTTCCGACTCCTTCGACCTGCACTGCAGGGAAGTCATCTTCGACCCGCTGGGTATGGAACACACCTCATACATTCTGGGCTCGGTGGACACCATGGGCCTGGCGGTTCCTCTCTTCTACCAGGGAGGCCAGTGGACAGCTCCTTACGGGTATGCCTCCGCCGCTTCGTACTCCGGGTGGCTTCTGAAATCATCGGTCATGGAACTGGCCAACATCGTTCTTGCCATGATGCAGGGCGGTGAACTGGGGGGCGTTCGCATACTTGAGCAGGCCACGGTTGACACCATGCTCACTGTGCAGTTCCCGGAACTGAACGGGGACTGGGGGCTGGGCTGGCGCAGGATGGACAACTTCCAGCAGACCGGAAGGACCATCTGGGGCCATTACGGCAACTCCGGACCCGGGAACGACGGCGGCAAAGCCGCAATGTACTTCTGTCCGGCGGAGAACTCAGCAGTGGTCTTCTTATCCAACTACTGCTCCGACCACGTTATGAACACCGTGATGCGAGTTCTCTTCGATTACGTAGCTGAACAGACCGGTATGGAGGGGGGATCTCTTCCGCCCTGTGCCCTCATTCGCTCCGTTGCCCCCAACCCCTTCCCGGCCACCACCACCATCACCATCGCCCTCCCCGCTCCCGGTCCTGTCCAGTTGGACGTGTTCGACCTTGCGGGAAGGCATGTGAGCGCCCTGTTGAACCAGCCCCTTCCAGCCGGGAACCACACGGCCACATTCGACGGGTCGGAACTCCCTCCGGGGGTGTACCTGGTCCGGTTGCGGGTTCCGGGTTCGGTTTCCACGGCGAAGTGTCTGATAACCAGATAGGAGGTGCTGTAAGGTGAGAGACCGGAGCATGGTTCATCAGGATCGCTTCTATTAGGCGGTGCCCGGCGGTGCCGGGCGGGATGGAGGGGGATAGCGATGAGAGCGACGGTGTTGTTGCTTGCAGCCCTGGCGGGAACCTGCCGGGCTGAAATACTTTTCGAGGACGACTTCTCCGATGGCAACGCAGACGGGTGGACCGAGTACTCGAACTATCCTGACTCGGCAAGCTACTATGTGGAAGACGGCTGGTACCATCTGAAGAACACATATGCCGGCGGTTTCTCCGCTTCATACAACGGCAATGTCGAGGGGTCCTCTCCCCACCAGATGTCGGTTCCCGACTACTCGTTCATCTGCAGGGCCATGGCTTACCCTGGTGCCCAACACGTGGGTTTCGCTGTTCGGTTCCAGTCCCCGCTCTCGGGGCAGAATGGCTACGTGATGTGGCTTAGGTACATGCAGAACGACGTTGTGATATGGCGCCACATAGGCGGCGTAACCCAGCAGCTCGCCTGGGGGGGCTATGAACTCGATTACGAGGATGAGTACTGGGTGAGGGTCGAGGTTTCGGGCGATCTGATCAGGGGAAAGGTCTGGCAGGGCGAGCTTTCAGACGAACCCGCCGAGTTCCTGGTCTCCGGCAGCGACGACACGTTCAGTGAACCGGGCTCCATCGGCATGGTCTGCCACAGCTACGGGACCGG
>CAZIPI010000021.1:0-45970 GCA_964541235.1 uncultured bacterium
TGTCATCCCTCCTGGCACGTTGATACCCCCTGGAGGCTTTCTGATCTTTGCCTCTGATCCCTACCTGTTCCGAAGGGCGCACCCCAGGGTACCATGCGTGGTAACCGATTTGGGATTCAACCTCTCATCTGAGAGTGAAACGATTCGTTTCACAGATAGAAGCGGTGTTCAGTGCATCGCTCTTGCCTACGGTTCGGAGAGCCCCTGGGAAAACGCCTCGGGAGCAGTTCTTTCGCTTAAGGATCCACTGTTTTCACCTCTGATACCTGAATCATGGGAGGTTCTGGAGTACCCGGGAACACCGGGTGCGCCCAACCCTGCCTGGAACGTACCATTGCACGAACCCCTTGCCATTCGATACATCACACCTGTTCCTGCGACGGGTGGCCCTGTTGTTTTCTCCATCTCATCGGTTGAGAACCCTGTTACGGCACATCTGGCTGATCTCACTGGAAGAATCGTACACAGCCAGGGCGTACTGGAACCTGGCCGTTGCGAGTACATTCTTGATGTTCCGGCGGATCTGCCTTCGGGCATGTTCTTCCTGGTGGTGCAGTCAAGTGGTATCATGTGCTCGCAAAAGCTGATCTTGCTGCACTGAGGAAGAATCGTGCGCCTCCTGAACTCCGGGGAACTGCCGGCTGCAGTTTAGAATCATGAAGCTATTCCAGCACGATCCCTATCCTGTCGTATCTCGCCACGAGATTCGGAGAGATTTGTCCATGTTCGCTTAGATGGCCTATATGCAGAATTCTGCCGGGATGCCCCTCTGGTACCGGGGTATCGGGGAACCAGGCATTACCGGCCATCACGATGTTCAGTCCCTGCTTCTCGAGCCTGTTCATCAACCCTGTCATCACTACCCAGCAGTCGAGGGTCTGCAGGTTCAGGATGTAGTAGGTGTCGGGGTTCTGTCTCATCAGCAGCTCCAGGCTTGGGGACATCTCCTCAATTGCGCGCAAATCGTTGCAGGAGCTGTTTGTCTGCTCCTGCAGGTACCCGCTGACATCACGGGTTACGACAACCGAGAGAGCCATCGCCATCACAGGGGTGAGATAAGTAAAAACCCTTCTAACATTTCCTGACAGACGGCCGGCAAGGAGAGCGCTGAAAGCGGATGCTGCGGCCATGTATGACAGAGGCGCAATGCCGCTCATCCATTCGATCAGGTAGTCGTTCACCGGGCCCCTGATCTGGGTGGCGGAATAGAGGGAAGCCGCATGGGCTGAAACCATCAGAATGTTCAGAGCACAAAGAAAAGGGCTGATCCCCTTCCTTCTCAACAGCCCGTAACTCACCGAGAGAAGAAGGACCCTGAGTGCAATGATGAAAAGGGCCGCTTCATCATGGTTGCCGCTTCTTCTAAGGGAGGGAAGGAAACGCACAAGCTCGAAACGGGTCACCGCTCTGCTCCAGTGTTCCAGCCCCTGAACCGCGGTTATCACAGGGGTGGTTTCCTCGAAGTACTCCCTTATCCTTGTCATGTTGCCCTTTTCTGAGGAAAACTGCTCGTAAAGGGGCGGTGCCCACAGCAACAGCAGGATCGCTGCGCCCCAGAGCACATGCTTCCATCTGGGTGAAGGGCTTTTCAAAGCTGTCCTGCGAATAAGCCATGGATAGGCCAGGAGCAAAACGGAGACTGCGAACAGGGCCACGAGGAATGGTATGCCTCCCAGGTGTGTCTGGGCCACGAACGAACCTGCCACTGCACAAGCGATCAGATACCGTGAATCGCCCGAGGCGAACACGGCTGATGACACGGCGAACAACAGGGTCGGAAACATGATGACGTGCGGGTTCCATTCAGACAGCCAGATGCTCCTGCCCACAGAGGCAAGGAACAGGATGAAAAGAACTGCGGTGATGGCTCCCGAAACCTCGCCGGCTTTCTTCCTTGCAGTCCTCAAAATGAACAGCATTGATCCCGCAGCTATCAGGATGGTCGAAACCAGACATGAGCTGCTCCTCTGGCCCATCAGCATGTAAACCGGGTATCTGACAATGAAATAGAGAGGACCAGGATGATAGAAGAGAAAACGCGAGTAGGGTCCCAGAAGGATCCTCCTGGAGAACACGTCTCTGGTGCTCATCTCCAGCAGAGCGGCATCGGCCCCGTTGGTCAGATCAGGGACACCTGACGCGAGAAGATCGAAGGCCAGATAGAGGAATGGAAAGAGAAGGGCCATTGCAGGGATCCAGCGCAGAAGAATCGTTCTTCTGTCAGCAGCCATTGCTCCTCCCTGTCCTGCACTACTTCAATACTGATGCATTGACAGATAGTCTGCCATAACTATGACAAAATGCCAATGCCGTGAAAACCGCCGTGTCCCTCAAAATCGCCGGCGCAGGTCGTCACTCCCCGCTTCCGGTCAAAACTCCTCAGTTCGATCCTGTTTGGACCGCTCCGGAGAATCCGGACCAAGAGCTTTGCCGGCACTTCCTCTTTACTT
The DNA here is from genome assembly GCA_964541235.1 of uncultured bacterium. GTDB lineage: Bacteria > Fermentibacterota > Fermentibacteria > Fermentibacterales > JCC-6 > UBA6080. Next base: position 2,451 of record CAZIPI010000021.1, read on the forward strand.
GGGCTTCAGGCAGGGCTATTGTTCGTCCCATCGTTTTCACTCACTGTCTCTTGTCCGAATCGGAGCGGTATGGCTCAGCCCCGTGAACTCCCCCTCTACAGTATCGGCGTGCTCTTGGTGAACTTCCGTCAGTGGGAGCTCACCCGGAAGTGCGTTCGATCTCTCCTGGCCTCACAGGGGGTTCGGGTCGTTATGGGACTGGTGGACAACAACACGCCGGGGCCGGTGCCTGCCTGGGTCTCTGAAACCCCGGGGCTCGTGTTTCACAGAAACACTGCCAACCTTGGTTTTACCGCAGCCAACAACAAGGCCTACGAGATGCTGGGGGGTCAGGCGCCGGAGTATGTGATCATCCTGAACAACGACACAGAAGTGGCTCCCGACACGCTCTTCCTTCTGGCCGATCATCTGCACAGCCACCCGGGAACTGGTATCACAGTTCCCGCCATAACCTACGCCTCGGCCCCGGAAAGGCTGTGGAACGCCGGAGGGGTTTTCATCAGATGGAGGATGTACCTGAAACCGGTGTACAGGTTCATATCCGAGCTGCCGGACCAGCCGTTCCAGGTGGACCAGGCCACAGGGTGCGCCATGATGATGAGGTGGAACGAGTTCGGCAAGGCAGGATTGCAGGATACCGATCTCTTCATCTACTACGACGATACTGACCTTACCTTCAAGATGAGGAACATGGGGTTCGTCACGTACCTGATCCCGCGCTCGGTGGTTCGTCACCATGTGTCAATCAGCGTGGGAGGGGTTTTCTCACCCTTCGCCATCTACTTCACCCACAGGAACCGCTACATCATCGCCCTGAGGCATCTCAGGCCCCTGGAGTTCATTGCCTTTCTGCTCTACTACTTCAGTATAACAATAATGAAGACAGTCGTTTACCCACTGAGCGGGAACGGAAGGCTTGTGTACTGGATGTGGCTGGGACTGGTGCACGGGATCTGTGGACGGCCGGAGATGAGACCCGCAGCTCTTTTCCCGGACGCGGCTACTACTTGACCTGATCGCTCATTGAGTGGCTCAGTGACTGTTGCCATGAGCAATAAATCCTGCTATTGTGCCTGCACAGTCTCTCTTGAGTGAGGGAGGAAACCCATGCGTTGGCTTCTTCTGCTGTGCATTCTTCTTATCCTGTCCGTTCCATTCTCTCAGGAGGGTTCCTTCTCGTACTATGCCCGGTTCATGAGCGAACCAACGCTCAGTGGATACTACTCTGACGGCTGTGTCTTCGATGGCCCCTTCAGGGCCAACGGGTCGGTCTGGCTTCACAGCCAATCACCCGGCAGAGACAATGACCCATGGTTCCAGACCTTTACACTGTCATCGGACCATTATCTCTACGGAATGGAACAAATACCCAGCAGCGAACCCCAGTGCGGAAACCTGTGGATCGAACCCTACGAACTCATGGTACAGGGCCCCCCCTGGTTCACTCTGGGCGCCGACCCGTTACCCTTCGGGCCTGACCTGGTTGATTGGCAGGCCCTTCGTAACACAGCGCTGCAGCATGGGCTGTTCCTCACCGAGAGCCAGGTATCCACAAACTCCAGGCTGCTCCTGCAGGATGGGATCCTTTCGGTGAAGACCTACTCGAGCGTGGACCCTGTCCAATACAGTCTTGCGGGTCTGGAGGAACCTGTGGTCTGGATCGAATCGGATCCTGAGCATCGTTTCTATCTGAAAGGCCACCCTGATTACCCGGGGTTCTCGGAATCCCTTACCATTGGCACTTTCGGGCACATCCTTTTCTCCGGCCCCCTTGTCTATGATGTGTATGAGCCGGGGATGCTGGGGCTTGTATCCGTCTATGGCGACGGAATGATAGCCAGTTCCATAAGTCCTTACTGGAATCCCCCTTATCACGTGGCAACCCAGGATGACCTCACCTTCAGTGCATCAATTCTGCTTCTCGACGGGAAATTCAAGGCCGAGAATTACTTCTATCCTGTTGTAAAGGCGGTGTTCACCCTGTACGGAGGAATACAGATGGTCGTCGAGGGCTATACCGGAACAGTCTACCGGGGGTACGATGTCGTTACATTGTACGATCAGAGGCTCGCAGTCCAGCAGCCGCCGGCTTACCCCCAGTATTCCGTTCAGGCAAATGATCCGGAGCACTCCGGTCCTGTTGCGGCTCCGATAGTTGCTCACCCCAATCCGTTCTCATCGGCGGTCACGGTGGATTCAAACTCGGGAACCCTGGCGGTCCACGACGTTTCAGGACGATGTGTCTCCAGATGCACTACCAACGGGCGCCTGGTGCTTGACTTCACGGATCATCCTGCAGGTCTGTACTTCGTGACAGTCGTCGAAGGCAGCGGGGCGCAGTCAAACACTCTTATGGTAAAGCTCTGACAACGTGAAGGCCGGCCGCACGAATGCAGCCGGCCTCGCGGGTTACATGAGTTACTGCCTGATGTAGGTTATAGCCATGAGCGTTGCGCCCTGTGGGTCCTGCAGTACGCAGAAACGGCCTACCCCGGGGATATCGGCGGGTGCCCGAAGAACCTTGCCGCCGGACGCGCTGATCGCTTCCGCGGTGGAGTCAACATCATCAACAGTGACATACACATCCCAGGAGGGTGGCACGCACTCGCACTCCTCAGGCCGGGCCATTATCCCTGCGATGGGCTTTCCGTCAACCTTGACCATGGTGTACGTCCCGCCGGACTCCATCGGCGCGTCTTCGAACTCCCACCCGAAGAGGTTGCCGTAGAATCTCTTTGCTCCCTCCACATCCGTAGTCATGAGTTCGAACCAGTCCATGCCCCCGTGCTTCATGCATTCGTTCTCCATTAGTTCCCTCCTATCTGTGGCTGTTTGGCGAACGGATGTAAACATGTGTACACTATTCCCCGTGTCAAGAGCCCGGCGCTGTTTCAAGGAGGGGATGTGTATCTGAGCAAGACAAAGCCCTCTATCCGCCGTGGGGAGATGGAAGGTCGGTACGATCCCTGCTCCTGCGGGCTGATCGGAGAATGAAGAAAAGGAATACGGCCAGGGACAGGAACGTCATGGCCATAGGCAGGATGGCCATCATGGTCTCCACCGATTCCCTTGGGATGTCAGGGCCGAAGACCCTGGGAGCAAGCCACTGAGCGGCGAAGGGCATTGCCGCTATGAACCCCGTCCAAAGAATGAATCCTGTCACAATCCCGGCGCAGCTCCAGCCCGGGGAGCGACCGGCACCGGTGTCCAGCCCCATTTCAAGTGCATAGGCGTCAACGGCGGCCTTGGACTCCGGCAAAGAAAGCGATGTGCTCTCCCGGAAGCAACGGATGGCTTGTATGTACTTCCGGGAGGTCAGAAGCTCATGGACCTGGTTACGAATGTTCCAGGGAATCTCTGCCGGCCTCTGCTGTGAGCCGTGCGGATCGCATGAGGAGTCCATCCTTCTCCCGCAGTCAAGGCAGAACTTCGAGTAACTTGGGTTCATCTTTCCGCATGCGGGGCACCGCCTGTCAAACTCGTCCAAGCACACCTCCCTTGCTGAGGATACACCATAACACTCACCGCCGGAAAGCGCACGGAACCTTCGGTCTCAGTCCAGGATCATTAAGGGTTGAAGATTCTTGAACAGGGAGTTTAAGATTGTTCAGGAATTGACGGCTTCATCGTTGAATAATTTAGTATGGTGTCCCTCAATTGCGCGGCGGATGCAGGCGAGGGCGGAGCGGAGGTTGTGACGGGGGGTGGCGATGTTCATGCGCATGAAGCCTTCGCCCCCGGTGCCGAACATCGCCCCGTTGTTCATGCAGACCCCGGCCCTGTGAATGAAGAAGTCCCTGAGCTCGTCGTCTGTCATGCCCATTCCCCGGCAGTCCAGCCAGAGAAGGAAGGTGCCCTCGGGTTCCATGGCCCTTATCCCGGGAAGGTGGGCGACGGCGTAGTCCCGCACGAACTCGAAGTTGCCCCAGAGGTATTCCAGAAGCTGGTCCAGCCACTCTCCGCCCTTTTCGTAGGCTGTCTGGGTTCCAACTATCCCGAAGATGTTGGAGTGACCCAGGTGGAGCTTCTCGATGAACCTGGTGTATCGTCTTCTCAGCTCCGGGTCCGGCACTATTATTACCGAGAGCTGCAGTCCCGCCAGATTGAACGACTTGCTGGTGGCGTAAGCTGCGATGGTTCGCCGGACGGCGTCATCCCCGAGGAGGAGCGTGGGGGTGTGCGTGTGGGGCCTGAAGACAATGTCGGCGTGTATCTCATCGGAAAAGACCAACAGGTCGTGTTTTTCCGCAATCCTCATCACTTCGGCCAGCTCCCCGGGGCTCCATACCCTGGCCACCGGGTTGTGCGGGCTGCAGAGCACCAGCATTCGGGCTTCCGTGGCCTTCCGGTCCAGGTCGTCGAGGTCAAACGTGTACCGGCCCCCGCTGAATGCCAGAGGGTTCTCCACGACCCTGCGCCGGTTGGTCCTTATGGACTCCTCGAAGGGGTAATAGACCGGTGGCTGTATGATGATGCCCTCCCCGGGGGAGGTGAACTCCTGGAGCGCGAAGTTGAACGCGGGCACCACCCCGGGCGTGGTCACTATCCAGTCCCTTTCCAGCTCGTACCCGTACCGGCTCGAGAACCAGTTCCGCACCGCAGTGTAGAAAGCCTCGGGCCTGGCGGTGTAGCCGAAAACGCCGTGGCCGGCCCTGTCGCATATCGCTCTCAGCACCGGCGGGGGAAGCCTGAAGTCCATGTCCGCTATCCACATGCTTATCAGATCATTCCTGCCGAACATGGCGTCGAGGTAGTCCCACTTGAGACAGCTGGTGTTACGCCGGTCCACCGGAGTATCGAAATCGTAGCGCATCGTTCTCCTGAAGCTGAAAGGGGAAAAGTTTCATGAAATATACCGCATGTTCGGCTTGACAGCCAGGGTCCGGGTTGCACAGTATCATCCCCGGCGATCCGTTCCGCTGTTCACTGTTCCCGCCCGGCGACGCCGGGACGGGCAAAGGCAAGGAGGGATCTTGAACAGGGACTTTCTGAGATCGGGCTGGAAGGCGCTGGAGGGTTTCGTCAGCGACCAGAGCCGCGGGGTTCCCATGCCACCCGTACAGAGCCTTCAGCCCGGGGAGGTTGTGGGCCTGCCCGAACCTTGTGACCGGCCGGTGTCGCTGCGCGAGGCGATTTTCCGCCGGGCCAGCCGCCGGGCCTTCCTTCGGGAACCGATGGAGCCGGGGGAGATCGCATGGCTGATACATTCCGTATCCGCTGTCAGGCAGACCGTACGCCGTCAGGGAGGAGGGCTCGTAACCCTTCGAACCGTTCCCTCCGCGGGAGCCAGGCACCCCCTCGACCTTCTGGTGGCGGTGTTCAACGTTACGGGACTTGCACCGGGGCTCTACAGGTACATGCCTCTGGACAACGGGCTGTCCTTCACCGGGCTGGTCCCCTCACCGGAAGAGATGACCTCGGCATGCCTGGGCCAGTCCTTCTGCGGCGACTCCGCGGCGGTCTTCATATGGACGGCGGTCCCTTACAGGACCGAGTGGCGCTACGGCCCGGTATCGCCAAAACTGGTGGCTCTGGACGCGGGGCACGCCTGCCAGAACCTCTACCTGGCGGTGGAGGCTGTCGGTGCCGGGACATGCGCCATCGGGGCTTACGACCAGGAGCTTGCCGACACCATGTGCGGCCTGGACGGCGAGGACGAGTTCGTCATCTACATGGCCCCGGTGGGCAGGGTCATTCAAGCAGGGAGTTGAGCCCCTCAACCATGCTCTCGGCGCCCCGGAACACCTGAAGCGGGCCCTGGGCCAGCATGTAGGCCGGCGTTGTCACCACCCTGTTGTCCACGTCAACGACCGCCTGATCCACTTCGCACTCCTCCACGAGGGCTCCCATGGCCGCCGCTGCGGCCATGGTGTCCTTGTGGGCGCCGAACGTCACCGTGACCCCGGGAATGCACCTTGCCAGTATCACCGGAGCGATACACATGGCGGCGATGGGGATACCCATGGAGTGAGCCTTCTGCACCAGTTCGGCCACCGGCCTGAGAACCGTGCACTCAGCGCCTCTGACGGCGAAATCGCAGAGAGTGGATGCTGCCCCGAGGCCTCCGGGTATCACCAGGGCATCAACTTCTTCAAGGTCCAGCTCTCCAAGCGGGGTCACGGGTCCCCTTGCGATCCTGGCCGCCTCGGGAAGAACGCTTCGGGGCCTTTCGGCGTCCCCGGTCTGGTGATTGTGGGTCCGGGCCTGAACCACGTCAGGCGCGGTGAAAACAACGCTGAACCCGCCCTGTTCCAGTGCAATGAGCGCGGAAACGGCTTCGTGTATCTCGGTCCCGTCCTTTACGCCGCAGCCTGACAGCAGCACAACGGCACGCTTACCGGGCATTCCTTCACCCCTTCCTTTAGGATTGTACAAAACCTGTTCAACGAAGAATAATACACATGTGCAGAGAGGGGAGGGGATGTGATCCGAAGAACTGCCTTGACAGCCATGCTTCTAATGGGAGCCGGATGCTACTACGGTTCGCTTCAGGGAGCCCGGACCCTGGGCGAGAACCAGCTTTCAGTGTCGGGAGGGGTTGGCCTGCCGGCCTACCTCAGCAGCGATGACCGCAGGGAGGCCGACGCCTCGGGAGAGGATGACATTCCCATCAGCCCCTCCTTCTCGTTCATGACGGGCGCCGCCAGGGGAATTGACCTTGGTTTCGCCGCCTACGGATACGGGGCAGGCCCGCAGGTCAGGGTGGGTTTCTTCGACCCCGGCGTCCGTGAGGCCCTCTCCATAACCGCCGGCGCAAACTACGTGATACCCGCCAAGGTGATAGGGGGAAGGGGCTCGATAGCCGCGGGCTACCTGCTGGGGTCGGGCCTTGAGGTGTACGGAGCCTGGGACGCCGGGTACGGGCCGGACGTCATCAACATCCCCGAGGACCAGTCCGGAAAGCAGGACTGGTCACAAGTGACCGACGACTTCTACCATTGCGTGAGGGCAGGGGCCGTTTACACCCTTTCCGGCTCCGCCGGCAGGGATGTGTGGATACCGGGCAAACTGATCTTCGAGTTCGCCGTACCCCTTGACCTGCGGTGGAAAATGGTTCTCGTGGGGATAGGAGCGGCCTTCTGACCACTTCCCGCCTCTTCGACATGCACGTGCACACCGTCAACTCCAGGGATGCATCCCTGTCCGAGCTTGATCTGGCGGACAGGGCAGTGACGGAGGGGCTGGCCGGGATCGGTTTCGTGGCCCACCTCGACTTCCATCCCGGGGATCACTGCACCGGCTTCTTCAACCGGGAAAGGTACGCGGCCGCCGTGTCAGGGGCCGCACAGGCACAGCCTGGCCTTTCCGTGATGCTGGGTGTTGAGATGGGCGAGCCCCACCTCTTCGGCCCGCGGGCCATGGAAGAACTTCGCGGTGGCAAGCCGGACTTCATAACGGGAGCCCTTCACTGGCTCGACGACCGGCTGATCCTGGAACCCGAGGCATTCCGTACCACCCCGGCGCTGACGGTCATCGAGGAGTACTACCGCACCACACTGCGAATGCTGGATGAACCGTGTTTCCATGTGCTTGCCCACATGGGGCTTTTCCGCCGGGGCATGGCAATGGCGGGCCTCGACACTGACCTCGATGAGACAAGGCTCATGCCCGGCCTTCTTCAGGATGTTCTTGGAAGGATGGTGGAGAAGGGGGTGATCCTCGAGCTGAACACCTCGGGGCTTCGACGGAAGGAGCGGCTGACCTATCCCGCCCTTCCCGTGCTCGAGATGTACCGCTCTCTGGGAGGGGAGCTTGCGACCCTGGGCTCCGACACTCATGGCGACCCGTGGGTGTTCTACGGCCTGGAGCAGGGACGGGCCCTGCTGTTGGAGGCTGGCTTTCGAAGCTGCTGCCGGATTACGGGGGGGAAGTCTGTGCAGTACCCCCTGGGCTCCCCTGCGGCCACTCCCTGATCACATGCGCGCAGAGGCGTTCCCGCACTGTTGTATCCGCTCCTGTTAGTGATTAAGATACCCGGACATTCCACGATCCTCCGGAGGGATTAATGGAAACAGTGGCCCTGTACGCCTTCTGGACATGCCTGGGATTGATCGCTCTTCCCCTTGCGGGCTACCCCGCCTTCCTGCTCCTGGCAGGCAGGCTCTTCGGCATGAAAAAGCGTTCCGGCTTCACCACGCTGCCCAGGGTCAGCTGCCTGGTCGCGGCAAGGAACGAGGCGAACTGCATAGGGGAGCGGATCGAGAACCTGCTTCAGCAGGATTACCCTGCCGAACTTCTTGAGATACTTGTGGGTTCCGATGCATCCACCGACGACACCGACATGATAGTCCGTTCCTGCGCCTCCAGGGGAGTGGTGCTCTACAGGTCCGAAGACCGGGTCGGCAAGTCCGACATCATGATAAGGCTCAGGGAACTGGCAGGCGGTGAGATACTTGTGATGACCGACGCGAACACGGTGTTCAGGCGGGACACCGTCTCACGGCTGGTGGAGCCCTTCTGCGATCCCTCGGTGGGGTGCGTTGACGGCTCCAGGCGCAACAGCCTCACGCTCGAGACCTGCGAAAGCGCCTACTGGCGCTACGAGACTTGGCTCAAGAAACTGTGCGGCACGCTGGGGGCGGTGCTGGGCACCACCGGCGCCGTGTTCGCCCTGCGAAAGGAGCTGTACATGCCCGCGGGTCCCAAAAGGGCCGACGACTTCGAACTGGGCGTGATGGTCAGGATGCAGGGGAGCAGGTGCGTCTTCAACCGTGATGCCGTGGCGCTCGAACCTTCCGAGACCGACCCATCCCAGTACAGGCGGATGGTCAGGATCGTTGCCCAGTACTTCGGAATGGCCGTGCGGTTCTTCTTCATGGCACTGGCCAGGGGCAGGCCCGGTCTGGCACTGCAGCTTCTCTTCCACAAGATACTGCGATGGCAGATGGGTATTTTCGCGGTGCTGGCCCTTGCAGCGCTGTTCGTGCTAAGGGATACCGGGCCGTTCTACGGCGTTCTGGTCTGGCTTGCGCTGGGATTCAACATCCTGGGGGCGCTTGGCGCCGTCACCGGCAGGAAGCTCCCCACGATCCTTCTCATGCCGTACTACTTCTGGCTCATGGGGTTCTCAGCCATTCACGGGATGGCCAGGCTGCTGCTCAGGGGGCCCACACTGCTCTGGGATCACGAGCCTCGCCATTAGCCCTTCGGTGTCCACCGAGCCGTCTTCCCTCTGATGGGTCTCCACAAGTGCCGACACCAGCCTTGGAAGGGCGAGCCCTGAACCGTTGAGAGTATGCACGAACAGGGGTTTGCCTCCCCCCGACGGCCGGTAGCGGATGTTGCCCCGCCTTGCCTGGAAGTCGTGGAAGTTGGAGACGGACGAGACTTCGAGCCACTTGCCCTGGCCGGGCGACCATATCTCCAGATCGTAGCAGCGCGCCGCGGAGAAGCCCAGGTCGCCGGTGGCCAGCAGGACCACGCGGTAGTGCAGACCGAGCTTCTGAAGAAGACCTGATGCATGGGCGAGCATCTCCTCGTGGGCTGCTCCGGAGCTTTCGGGGTGGGTCAGCCAGACCATTTCCACCTTCTCGAACTGGTGCACCCTGTTGAGGCCCCTGGTGTCCTTCCCGTAGCTTCCAGCCTCCCTGCGAAAACAGGGGGTGTACCCGCACAGTCTTACCGGAAGATCGGCTTCCGCAAGCAGGGCGTTCCTGTAGATGTTTGTTATCGGGACCTCGCCGGTGGGGATCAGGAAGAGGTCATCCCTTTCCAGCCGGTACATGTCGTCGGCAAGCTTCGGCAGCTGCCCGGTGGCAGTTACCGACTCCCTGGATGCCAGGAAGGGGGGCCACACCTCTTCCATCCCGGCGGCGTGGTGGCTGTCCAGCATCCAGGAGATGAGCTTTCTCTGGAGCCTGGCGGCCCATCCCCTGAAAAGGATGAAGTTGGACCCGGTCAGGGTTCCGGCGGCTTCAGGGTCGTAAACCCCCTTCATGAGCTCCCAGTGGGGACGGGGAGAGAAATCGAACTCCGGAGGTGAACCCCACTCCCGAACCACTCTGTTGACTTCCTCGCCTCCCACCGGAACGTCGGGGTCGGGAATGTTGGGTATGGAGAGAAGGATCTGGTGCATCCGGGCTTCGATCCGCTTCATGTCCTGTTCCAGAAGGCCTATGCGCTCACCGGCCTTCCGGCTCTCCTCCATGGGCCCATTGGCATCCTCTCCTGCCTTCTTCAAGGCGGACACCCTGTGGCTCATGGTGTTCCGGAGTGCCCTGAGCCCGTCGGCCTCTGAAGAAAGGGCCCTGATTTCCCCGTCAAGGGAGATCCATTCGTCTATCTCGCAGACGCACCTTCGGGACTCGACGGCCCGGCGGACCGCATCGGTCTGGTTCCGGACGATGTTCCTGTCTATCATGCTTCCCCAATCATCGGCGGATGACCGCCGGAATGAACACCAGTGCCCCGGCGGCCGCAGCCCCGAGGGAGGAGATGAGAACCGCAGCGGCAGCGGCGTCCTTCGCGTTCCTCACCAGGGGGTGCCACTCGGGGGAGACCCGGTCCGCCAGCAGCTCGATGGCCGTGTTCATGGCCTCGGAACTCAGGACAAGGGCGGCGGACAGTGCAACCAGGGCCCACTCCGTTACGGAGAGGCCGACCAGCAGCCCCGCGACCGCAACCGTGAGAAGGGCCGCGATGTGTATCCTGGCGTTGGGCTGGGACCTGATGACAAGCCGGATACCCCTTGCGGCATGCCTGAAGCTCTCAGCCCTGTTCATGAACGCCCTTCATAGAAGCCCCTCACCGCGTCAACCACGGCTTCCAGTTCCCCGGGCTGAAGCTCGCCGAAGACAGGAAGGGATATCGCTTCGGCGCTGCACGCCTCGGCTGCGGGAAAGTCGCCTGCCCTGCATCCCAGATACTCGAAGCACTTCTGAAGGTGAAGACAGAGAGGGTAGTAAACGGCGCAGCCGATCTCGCGCGACCTTAGGCTTGCCAGAAGGCCGTCCCTTTGCCGCACCTTCAGGGTGTACTGGTTGAACACACTTCCCGCGTCCGGGTGTATCACCGGGGTCTTCACCTCCGGCATGCCGGAGAAGGCATCATCGTAGAACGCCGCATTCCTCCGGCGTCCTTCATGCCATGATTCAAGCCTTCGAAGCTTCACTCTCAGGAATGCGGCCTGGATCGCGTCGAGCCTGCTGTTGGTTCCCACTTCGGAGTGAAGGTAACCCTGTCCCCCGTGCTCCCGTAGCAGGACCAGCCTGTCCGCCAGGGAGGGATCGTTGGTGGTGAGCATGCCTCCGTCGCCCAGGGCGCCAAGGTTCTTCGACGGAAAGAAGCTGAAACAACCCACATCGCCCATGGAACCGGCCTTCTGACCCTTCCAGGTGGCGCCTGCGGACTGGCAGGCATCCTCCACCACCCTCAGCCCCCACTTGCGGCACACCCTGAGGATCCCGTCCATGTCTGCGGTCTGCCCGAAGAGATGAACGGGGACAACAGCGGCGACCCTGGCCTTCATTACCCGGTGCACCGCCCCCCTGTGCGTGCTGGCGCAGTTCCGGTTCAGCCAGGACTCCAGCTCGTCGGGGCACATGTTGAACGTGTCTTCCCGTACGTCCACGAAGGCCGGCACGCCTCCCGCCCGCACAATGGCCCCCGCGGAGGCGAAGAACGAGAAGGGGGTGGTCACGGCCATGTCGCCGGGCTCCATGCCCACCGCCTGCAGGGCCAGTATGAGGGCATCGGTTCCCGACGCGCAGCCAACCGCCCTGGAAGTGCCGCAGTAACCCGCAAACTCGTCCTCGAGCCGGTCAAGCTCGGGCCCCTTTATGAAACGCGACGTTGAGAGGGCTTCGCTGAACGCAGCTTTCAGTTCTTCAAGAACGGGCTCATGCTGCCTTCCGATATCCAGCATGGGGACCTTCATCGGGATTCCTTTCATTTGCTCAGTGGGCGCCGGCGCCGGTGAGCACTACTTTCACCGTTCTCAACAGTATCTCGATGTCGAGGAACAGCGACTGGTTCTCGATGTAGAAAAAATCGTACTTGAGCTTCTCCGCCACATCCTCAAGGGAGGAATCGTACTCCAGCTTGACCTGGGCCCAGCCGGTGAGCCCGGGTTTGATGGTAAGCCTCTTGTTGTAGAAGGGGAAAACCTCCCTGAGCTTCGCAATGATCTCCGGCCTTTCGGGCCTTGGGCCCACAAGCGACATGTGGCCCGCCAGGATGTTGAGAAGCTGTGGAACCTCGTCCATCCTGGTCTTCCTCAGGAGCCCGCCCAACCTGGTCACCCTGGGGTCGTTCCTGCCTGCCCACACGGCGCCGGAACCCGTCTCGGCGTCCTTCACCATGCTGCGGAACTTCACGATCCTGAACTCCCTGCCGCCCTTTCCAGCCCTGGTCTGCCTGTAGAACACCGGTCCGGGGCTGTCGAGCCTTATGGCCAGCGCTATGAGCAGCCAGAGGGGAAGCCCCAGGACCAGCACGAAAAGGCAGATGATGAAGTCCATGATGGTCTTGGCGAGCTTCTCCCAGTTCTTCAGCCTGTCCGGAAGAAGCTCCATCAGAGGCTGGCCGAGTATCTGGGTGGAGTGGACATGGCCCGCGATCACATCGAACAGGTCCGGCACCACCTTGACCCTGATGCCCTTTCCCGCAGCCGGAAGGAGCAGGCCCAGTATGTCGTCGTGGAAGTTGCTGGCAATGGTCACCAGGATCTCCTCCACATTGTGCTTCTCGATAAGGGAATCCAGTTCGTTCATGTGCCCGGCGATCCTCTCCGAAAGGCCCTCATCGTACTCGGCGCCGGGTGGTTTCACGAAGCCCACCACCCTGTAGCCCAGCGCCCGGTTGGCCTCGATGAAAGTGACAAGCTCGCCGGCTTTCTTTCCAAGCCCGATCACGAGAGCGTTCCGCCGTATGATGCCCTTCTTGGCCAGGCGCCTCTCGATGAGCCTTGCACAAGCCCTGGCCATGAACACAAGGATGAGCAGAAGGCCGTAGTAGATGAAGAAGATCCAGCGTCCCACCGAGATCGCCGGGCTCACGAGGAACGCCCCGAGAGAGAGAATGACGATGCCCCCGGTGACCTGCTTGAACACCTGGCTCATCTCGTCGGCCCAGCTCAGGTCCCATTTCAGCCTGTAGATGCCGGTCACGAAGAAGAGGGCCAGCCAGAACGGCACGGAGACCATGCTGCCCGATGCGATTATCAGGGGGGGGATCGGGGTGGTCCCCTGGAAGAGCCCTGAATGGAACTTGAGGACCCCCGCGATGAACATGGCGAGGAACACGGCGGCCGAGTCAAGGAGAACGGCGGCAGCCACGAGAAGCTTCCTCATGACCGGCCCCTGAGCAGGTGTTTCCTGAAGGTGCCGAAAGCCTTGAGGTTGCGTCTCCCCTCGGTAGCGGGGTGCATCAGCGACTGGAGCGCCTTCCTTCCAATGTATGCCGGCCTCAGGTAGAACTTCCTTCTTGCGTGGTCGCAGAAAGCCACAAGTTCCCGGGCGGGCAGCCCGGGAAGGTTCACCACGCAGTTGTGAAGCCCCTCGGGAGTGAGCCATCGAGAGAAGTCGGCGGTATCCACAAGACCCTCCTGCAGGTACTTATCGTAAAGGCGCGTTCCCGGGTAGGCCATTATGGGAAAGAACTGCGCGGTGTCGGGCTTGAGCCGCAAAGCCATCGCAAGGGTCTGCTCCATGGATTCCCGGGTTTCTCCGGGGTTGCCCACCATGAAGCAGCCGTGGACCATGAGCCCGGCTTTCCTGGCCCTCCGGGAGAACTCGAGGTTCTGCTCAACGGTGGTGCCCTTGGAGACGCCGTTGAGTATCTCCTGGCTGCCCGACTCGTAGCCCACGATCAGCATCCTGCAGCCGGCCTCCTTCATTGAGCGCATGGCATCAAGGGAGAGGTTGGCCCTGGTGTTGGCGGTCCAGGGAAGCCTGTTGCCTGCGGCTGAAAGCGCTGCGGAAACCCGGGAGACCCTTTCGCTGTCAACGCTGAACGTGTCGTCCTCCACCACGATCTCCCTGACCCCGGGAAAGTACTCCGCAAAAAGCATGAACTCCCGCGCAACGTTCTCGGGGCTCCTGGCCCTGTATCCGCCGGGGTGCAGCACCTGCGGCCACACGCAGAACGAACACCTGAAGGGGCAGCCCCTGCTGGTAATCGTCATCACGCTGGGATACCTGGCTGCCGCGAAGAAGTAGTTCTCAGGCTTCAGGTGCCTTCTGTAAACGTCGGCCAGGAAAGGCAGCGAGTCAAGGTCTTCCACCAGCTCCGGGGGGCCGGTGAGCACAGGACCCTCCGGGGTGTTCACGGCGAGCCCCGGAATGACTGCAGGGTCTTCGCCTTCAGCGGCCCGGAGAATGGAAAGGTCGTACTCACCCACGGCAACGGCGCTCAAGAACGGGGCCTGGCCCAGCACCTGAAGGGGCAGGGCGCTCACATGGGTTCCCACCAGGAACATCTTCGCCCGGGGGAAGACCGGGGCGATCTGCTCCGCCACCTGAAGGTCGCTGGTGATGGAAGGTGTGGAGGTGTCCATCACTATCATCCCGGGGCGGAACCCGCCGAGGATGCCCGGAAGGTCCTCCCTGCGGATCCCAGTTGCCGGGCAGTCAAGGAACTGCACGGTGTGCCCCGCCCGCTCGAGCCCCCCCACCAGGAATGCAAGCCAGAAAGGCCAGTACAGCGTCCCGCTCTTCACGATGGCCGGGGAGCGGGAGGTCCGTGAGAAGCGCCCGTCCATGAAAGGAGGGTTGACTACGGAGATCCTCACAAGAGCCCCTCCATCACTTCGGCGAACCGCTGGGCGGCCTTGTCCCACGAGAACGCCGAAGCCCTTTCCATGCCGTCCGTGCCCATTCCCACCAGCTCCTCGGGGGAAGCCCAGGCCAGGACGGCTATCCCCCTGGCTATGTCCGTGACGGAATAGGGGTCGACCAGAAGTCCTGCCCCTCCCGTGACCTCCTCCAGGGCGGTGCCCCTTGATACCATAACCGGAGCCCCGGATGCCATTGCCTCAAGGGCGGGAAGGCCGAAGCCCTCATGGACCGAGGGCATGAGAAGACCTCTGCAGGAGAGGTACAGGCGCCGGAGTTCCTCATCGGACACGCCGGAGAGAACAGTGATGTTCTGTCTGGCGGGATTGGTGGACAGATGGGTCCTGAACTCCCTGAACGCCCTGTCGTTCCTTATGGCCATCACCAGGGGGGGGACGCTCCTGTTCATGGCCCAGACCCTTCCATAGGCCGTTAGGAGCCTGGGAAGGTTCTTGTAGGCGCGTGCGTTCCCCACCACCAGAAGGGGTCCCTGCTCCCTGCCTGAAGCCTTACCCTCCCCGGGGGCGAACAGGGACTGCCCCTCCCCGGTCACGAAGACCTTGGAGCCGGCTTCCGGGAACCTCCGGCGGATCTCCCTGCCGGTGGTGCGGCTCGGGGCGGCTATCGCCACGGCATGCCTTGAACTTTTCAGTATGGCGCCGCGGAAGATGCGGCGGTAAAGCGCGTTCCTGAGGATCCCGTTCCCGAAGTAGCAGGGAACGCTGAGAACCATCAGGTCGTGGATGGTGATGATAGTAGGCACGCCTTCCGGTACGGGCCCGGCCATTGAGTAGTTGACGTAAACTCCCGGGTTCAGCCTTCGTATGAGAGGGGAGAGCCTGCGGTCCTCTCCCGGCATGAACCTGGGCACACTGCTCTGGATCACCTGGACGCCCAGGGACTCGAAGTGCGAGGCCGCCTGGGGATGCACCAGCACGGTCAGGCGCCGATCCCCTTCCGTCCTGGCGAGACTGGCGGTGAGGTTCAGGGAGAACCGCGTTATCCCGTCAGCAGCCCGCTGAGCCGCCCTGGCGTCCAGCAGGATGCTTCTGCTCACCGGGCGAGACCCCGCCTGGCAAGCTCTTCGGTGGCTCTGTCCACCATGTCCACCGCGGTCTGGCCGCTGACCCAGCTGCAGAGTTCCCGTACGCCGGTGCTGAAGGGTATCTCGGCCTTGAAGCCCAGTATGGAGCCCGCCAGGGAGACATCGGCGAAGCAGTGCCTGATGTCGCCGGCCCTGTACTGGTTCCTCACAGTGAACTGGATGTCATCCCTGCCAAGCTCGGTGGCGATGGCCCTGCCGATCTGAAGAATGGTGGACTGCATTCCGGTCCCCAGGTTGAAGACCCTCCCGTATGCTCCGGGGTTCGAAACGGCTGCTAGACAGCCTCTCACAAGGTCCTTCACGTGGATGAAATCCCTGCTCTGCCCGCCGTCTTCGAAGACCACCGGCGAATTCCCGTTGAGAAGCCTCGATGCGAAGATGGCGCCCACCCCCGTATAGGGGTTGGAGAGGGCCTGCCTCTCTCCGTAAACGTTGAAGAACCTCATTGCGGTGGTCGGTATCCCGTAGGCGTCGCCCACCGAGAGGAACAGCTCCTCATGGTCGCGCTTTCCCACTGCATAAACACTGGTGGGGGCCAGGGGCTTGGTCTCGGGTGTTGGGACCGGCTGGCAGGTCTGACCGCAGAGGGGACAGCGCATCTCCCAGTCGTGCGCCGCCAGCTGCCCGGCGGACCTCAGACCGGGATTCACCGGGCCGCACGCCCCGCACCTGTACGCGCCTTCGCCATAGATGGACATCGAGCTGGCCACCAGCATTCTCCCGAGGGTGTCGCGCTTCCTGACCGCCTCTTCAAGGACTACAGCCGCCCCCAGGGAGTTCACGGACGTGTACCTTGCTATCTCGTACATGGATTGGCCGACCCCGACGGCAGCGGCGAAATGGACCAGAAGGTCGGCTCCCTCAAGAGCCTTTGCCACTGCTTCATGATCCCTGACATCGCCTATGAGCAACTCCACCCCGGGTGACAGATACGGTGGACGATGGCCCCCCTGGCCGTGAACCTGGGGGTCAAGGGAGTCGAGCACCCTTACTCTGTAACCGGATGAAAGAAGAAGGTCGGCCAGGTGCGACCCGATGAAACCGGCGCCGCCGGTGATTAGTGCTAGTCTGTCCATGCTGGTGAGGTTCTCCCGTCTGTTGAAGACAAGCCTTGACCCGGAAAAATACCACGGAGCGCCGCTGGTGTACAGGTTTACGGCAGCGGACCGACTGGCAGAAGGGCTTCCAGTCTCCGGGCTGAAAGCTCCGGGGTCCTGTGTTCCGTGACGAAATCCCTTCCGGCGGACCCGAGGCGCTGTGCCATCCCCCGGTCGGAGAGGAGAACCCCAAGAACCTCCGATGCTTCCGGGATGGGTTCATCCACCAGCAGCCCGTTCACCCCGTGCACCAAGTTGTCGGCGAACCCGCCGGAGTTCCTGGCGATCACCGGCCTTCCGCAGGCCATGGCCTCCAGCGGCACCAGACCGTAGGGCTCGTTCCTCTGGAAACACAGCACCGCGGCGGCACCGCGGTAGAGTTCCCTGAGGTCAGTGTCGCTCACGGCACGGTGTATGCTCAGGTCCACCCCCTGCCGGGAAGCCTGCCTGAGAAGTGCCGCCCCGTATCCCGGGAACTCCCTGTCGGCGGCGATCACCAGCCGGGGCCTGGAGCGCTGAGGCAGCCTGGCCGTTGCCAGTATGGCGGAGTCATGTCCCTTGAAGGGCCAAAGCGCCCCGACGGAGAGAAGGTGCCCACGGGAGGGCCCCGGGGAGCCGGGGCAGAAGAACCGGCTGTCCACGCCCGGAAAGACCGTCCCGGCCCGGACTGCGTAGATGTCCATCAGCCGCCCCTGCATGTAGGGTGAAAAGGTGGCCACCCTGTCGGCCCTCTTCATGGAGGCCGCATCCTCCCTTCTCTCAGCCCTCTCAAGCGGGGCAAGGAGCAGGTCCCCAAGGCGGCTTCCCGTCCTGTTTATGCAGCCCTTCTCGTAGAGGTGCCGGGGGTACTCGTAGCAGAAGTAGAGCGAGGGTACGGACAGGTAGTCCAGAACCGGCGGAGCGGCTATCACCATGCTGTTGTGGACAAGTGCGCCACCGCACCCGGCGTTCATGGCTGCGGCTACCCCCCTGCACACCTCACGGAAGGCCCTGAGCCTCACCTGAAGCAGCCATGGCGCAAAGAACCTTGCGGCACCCCTCAACGGCCTGCCGCGGGGGAAGGGGTGAACATGGACCCGTACATTCCCCGGCACCGGGAGCGTCACCGCCCCCTCCACCCCGTGGATGGTTATGGAATGCCTGCCGGAGAGATGCTCAATGTTCTGGGCAGCCAGCCTGGCGCCCCCCCCGGTGGGCAGCATGTGAAAGACCCCGAGACCGGCCTCTTCGGTTTTCTTCATTTGCGGAATATATTAGCATTTCCATTCGTTACGTCCGTCCGGCACTCACAGGGGGCTTCTTATGACTTCCACGGTTATCGTCCTGAACTGCAACGGCAGGCATTTTCTTCCGGACTGCCTGAACTCGCTGGAGGGGAACTGTCCGGAGGGGTGCGAGGTGCTGGTGGTTGACAACGGCTCCGCCGACGGTTCGCTGGAGCTTCTGAGCAGCCGGTACCCATGGGTCAGGGTGCTTCCCATGGGTTCCAACGTGGGCTTCGCCGCCGGCAACAACGCCGGGGTGAGGGCTTCCGACTCGGATGTGGTGGTGTTCCTCAACAACGACACCAGGGTCGCCCCGGACTGGGCGGCAAAGCTCCTCGAACCGTTCGGGGACCCGGATGTGGGCGCGGTGACCAGCTCCATGCGCAGATTCGGGGAGACGGGGATCATGGATTCCGCGGGAGGCGCCATAGATCATCTGTTCTTCTCGTCGGACAGGGGAAGGGGGGAACCGGCGGAGCGCTGGAGCGAGCCGGACGAGATCCTCTTCCCCTGCGGCGGCGCCATGGCGGTCCGGCGAATCGCCCTGGAGGAGCCGGACAGGGCCTTCTGGGATGACCTGTTCATCTACAGCGAGGACCTTGACCTTGGGTTGTCCCTGAACCGCCGTGGCTGGCGGGTGGTCTACCAGCCTGAAGCCGTTGTCGAGCACTATTTCAGCGGCACAACTTCAAGCAACAGCCCCCTGAAGGAGCTGAGGTGCAACAGGAACCGGATACTTGTGATCAGGCGTCACCTCTCCCCCCGGGCGAAACGGAGGCTCTTCCCCGTCCTTGCGGCATGGCAGGCGGCATGGCTCCTTCTGATGCTTCTCAAGGGGCAGTTCGCAAGGTTCAGGGCGGTGGCAGCCGGAACGGCCCAGGGGCTGAGAATGCGGGTGCTTCCCCTTGATCACCAGGGCGACCTTGAAAGCGGAGAGGCTGTGATGCTCCGGTTCATGATACCCAGGGAAGGGTCCGGCCCCGGGAACATGTTCGCCGGGATGGCGGCCCGGAGCCTTGCAGGAACGGTGCGGAGGCGCAGGGGATGATGGCGGGCGAAGCCCGGCCCCGAAGGAACCCGAGGGGGATCAACTACGCAGGCTACCTGTCCGCGGGGTTCGGGCTGGGAGAGGCCGCCAGGGGATACGTCGAGGCCCTTTCACTGAGGGGTTACGATGTTCTCCGCATTGATGCCGACGAGCTTCTGCCCGGGCGGGGCCCGGAGAAGGGCGGCCTGCTCCGGAGCACGGTCCGCGGCAACGGCGGCCTGCACAGGGTGAACATCGTCCACATCAATCCGGACCTGCTGAACACCTTCAGGACCCTTGCGGGGGCGGATTTCTTCAGGAACCGCTACACCATCGGGATCTGGGCCTGGGAAACCCCTGTGTTCCCCGGGAAGTGGAGCGACAGGTTCGATCTGGTGGACGAGATCTGGGTCGGGGGCGGCTTCATGGCCAGGGGGATATCAATGGCTTCCCCGGTCCCGGTGCTGGTGATGCCGCATGTTGTCCGGACCCGCATGACCGGAGCCGACAGGGAACGGTTCGGGCTGGACCCCGACGAGTTCATCTTCCTCTTCTCCTTCGATTTCCACAGCACGCTGTCGAGGAAGAACCCAATGGCCGTCATCGAGGCCTTTCGAAAGGCGTTCGACCCCCGGGAGAACGCCAGGCTTGTTCTGAAATCCCTTAACGGGGCTGAAAGCCCACGGCAGATGGCCGCGCTCATGGAGGCGGCAGACGGGTTGAGGGTCAGCTTCATTGACCGCAGCCTGAACGAGGATGAACGTTCCGCCCTGATGGCATCCTGCGACTGCTTCGTCTCGCTTCATCGAGCCGAGGGGTTCGGCCTGGGAATGGCCGAGGCGATGGCGATGGGGAAGCCCGTGATCGCCACCGGATGGAGCGGCAACACCGATTACATGAACGCCGGGAACTCACTGCCCGTGAAGTTCACCCTGGCGCCTCTGGAACACTCCGATCCGCCGTACGACAAGGGCTCCATCTGGGCCCTTCCCGACATCGAGGACGCCGCCGGCAAGATGAGGCTTGTCTTCGGCGACAGGGAACTTGCGGCCGAGATCGGAAGGAGGGCAGGGGAGTACATGGCCTCATTCCACAGCCACCAGGCCATAGGCGCGCTTCTCGAGGCCAGGCTGGGGCTGATCTCGCGGGAATGGCCCCGGGGGGCCTTCCGATCCCGCGGGAAACGCATCCGGTCGGATCTTTCCACGGCCTGCAGGAACAGGTCCCGGACAGCTCTCATGAAGTGCTGCGGCGCCCTTCTCAGGGTTCTGCCAGCACGCATGGGGTCACTTCGGCGGAAGCTTCTGGATATCCGGGAACGGTCCGCCTCCGCCCTGTGAACAGGGGGACGGAACACAAATGCGGCTCCGGTGGTTATATTGATTTTTGAGCCTTCCTGATCACCGGGTTCGCCGAAAGGTGCCTTGATGCCTGAGATTTCCCCTCCCGGACACCAGACCGCCGTTATGAGCGCATCCCCGGTCCAGGGGTTCGGATGGCGAAACGCGGCTGTGGCGGGGTCGCTGGTGCTCTACTTCACGGCATGCCTGTTGATGCTTCCGGGGAGCATGCTGGTCCCGGCGATGATACTCCCCGGCCTTCCCTTCCTTCTTTTCGCCGTGCCGGACCCCCGCCGCTGGCTGCTGCTGCTGCCGCCGGGAATAGCCCTTGGCTACTCCGAGGTGATGTTCGGGCAGTTCCCCCTCTTCATGGGCACGGTGGTCCTGTTCTCGGGATACATCATCTATCTTGTGGCTAAGACCGCGTCATCCTCCCCTTCACCCGTGTTCGGACGGTTCGCCCTGCTGGTGCTTCTGTCGTATCTGGCCCAGGCGGCGTCCATCCTTGTCTCCGTGCACGTTCACGGGCAGCATGTTCTCAACGCCGTTCGCGAGGCTCACAAGTTCTTCATTCCGGCACTGCTTCCCTTCATCATCATGGACTGGTACGGAAAGGGCGAGTGGTTCAACAGGTTGCTCAAGTCGGTCGCCGTGACCCTTCTGGTGCTATCCGTTTACGGCATCATCCAGTTCCTCTCCGGGGCCGCATGGTCAGTCGGCGAGGTTGCTTCAGGCTACCAGATCGCAGGCAGGGCATTCTCCACCATTAGGGGCGGTGCCAACAGCTACTCGGGCTTTCTTGAGCTGACGGTGCCCACCACTCTCGCGGCCGCCTTCCATTTCCGTGAGAAGCGCTGGAAAGCGCTGTGCTTCACGGCGGTGGGGCTGGGGATACTGAACGGCCTCTACACCTACTCCAGGGGAGGGTTCCTCACCATCTCACTTGCCTCCCTTGCATACCTTGTGTACAGGTTCCGTCGAAGGGTCTGGGTGCCCATCCTCTCGGCTCTGGTGTTCGCCGGAGCCATCGCGGGAAATGCCGACAAGTTCAGCCGCCAGCTCGTGATGCTCACCAATCCCTCCGGCATGGTGGTCGAGGCCACGCTGCTGCACAGGTACGTGAGCTACAACAGGTTCATACTGGACATAAGGGCAAGCCCCGTGACGGGTGTGGGCTGGGGGGCGCGCGAGTACTTCTCAAGCGGTTCCAGCCTGTACAGCTTCTGGGAGGTCCGCCATGAGAGGAGCACCGATCACATCCGTGAGTTCGGGGGGCTGAACAGCCTTGTGTTCGACATGCTGCTGAAGGGCGGCGCGGCTTCCGGGCTGTCGCTGCTGCTTCTGGCGGCGGCGGCGGTTTACGTGGCTTCCAGGGCCCTCAGGTTCCGGCGGGAGGATGACCTTCCTGTAGGCATAGTGTGCGGGCTCACCGCCTTCGGGGTCCATCAGGCGGTGGACAACCTTCTGCAGTGGCCCCAGACGGGTTCCTTCTTCTGGATCGTTCTCGGGCTTCTGGCCGTACTCGGACGGGAACACATCGCATGTTCATATAATACAGTTGCGGACCATGTGACCAAGAGCGGGGCGGAATCTACGCCCAGTTTCGCGAGGGAGTGAGAAACCGCCATGCACAGCGCACCGGCCAAGCTGATGTACCTGCTTCTCAAGAACCGCAGGTTCTTCCTGAAGACCATCCTGTTCGTGATGATACCCACCATCGCCATCACCTACCTGCTTCCAAGGAAGTACACCGTGACCACGGTCATTCTCCCGCCGGAGGACCAGAACCTCTCCGGGCTCAGCATGGGCGGATTCTCCGTGGGCGAGCTGGCGGGGTTCTTCAGCGGCGGAATGGGATACTCGCTTCCGCTGATGACCACCCTGGGGGATGTTTACGTTACCATCCTCAACAGCCGTTCCCTCATTGACCATGTCATGCTGAAGACGGGGTATCTGGCCACGGTGAACCTTGACCGCAGGTATGAACGCGAGCCCTATACCGCCCTCTATCTGGCCCGGAAGCAGTTCAGGAAGAACTACAAGGCCACCACCACTTCAGCGGGCTTCATACAGGTGGAGATAACTACGGGCAGCCCCGAGTTCTCCATTCAGGTGGCCGAGGAGATCATAGCCTCACTTGACAGCATCAACATCTGGGTCCTCTCCCAGAGGCAGACAGAGGACCGCATCATCCTCGAGAGGCAGCTCGGTGCGGCGGACAGCATGCTGTCCGTGACCTCCGCCTCTCTTCTGGAGTTCGAGGAGAACTACGGCTTTATAGAGCCAAACGCGGTCCTCGACCAGCTCATGGGTGTCCTTTCCGAGATGAAGGGCCGTTACCTCGAGGCGGTCATAGCGGCGGACGCGGTCCGCAGCGGCGTAAGGGCCGGCTACAGTGCCAGCCTCACCGAGCTGGACGCCGAGGCGGCCGCCATTCGCAGGGCCATCTCCGAGATCGAGTCGGGAAGCATGGCCGGAGGGCTGGACATCGGGATCAGGGTCAGCGAGCTGCCGGTGGCGATGCTGGAGTACGCCAGGCTGAGGACCGACTACGAGGTTCAGATAAAGATGGTGTCCATGCTCACCATCAGCCTTCAGCAGGCCAGGATACAGGAGGAGGGGATACACTCCACCCTCAGGGTCCTCGACTCACCCGACCACCCCGGTTGGAAGAGCAAACCAAAGAAGCTCATCATCTGGATAGAGGTCTTCCTCGCAACGGTCTTCATCCTCTTCTGCTATCTGCTGGGCAGGGAGAAATGGCATGCCATGAAACTTGAGAAACCGGATTCATGGAGCGCATGGAACGACCTGTTCAGCGAGATGAGGTCGGACTTCAGGCGCAAACCCAACAAGCGGTGAGGCAGTGCCGGACCCTGTGACGGCGAGAAGGGCCCCGGGGCCCCAGGGAACGGTTTTCGGCCTGTCCGTGCTGTCGCTCACCAACTTTCTCGCCGCAGTGCTCTCGTACCTCAGGTTCGCCGGCATAGCAAGGCTGTTCGGGGCCGACTGGAGGACCGACGCCTTTGCCGTTGCGCTGGTGCTCCCCATTCTCGTGCGCGACCTCATCTCCCACTCCTTCGGATCAACCTTCCTGCCCATCTACGCCCGGGTGGTGGAAAAGAAGGGCAGGAAGGGCGCGGTACGGTTCGTGAACCTGGTGATCACCTGGGTCGCCCTGTCAGGCGCCCTTCTGATGATCCCCCTCTTCGCCGGCTCACGCCAGGCAGTTTCGATGGTGAGCCCCGGAGGAACTCCGGACATGCTTGCCATGGCTTCCGTGATGCTCAGGATCCTTGTTCCCACCGTGCTTCTCAGGGCCCTGACCGGGATCCTTGCCGTATTCATCCAGTACGAGAAGAGGTTCTCCACCCTGGGCCTCTCCGGCGTGATAGACCTGGGCGTATCCACGGCCATGCTCTTCTCGGTGGGTACCGGATGGGGGGTAATGGTCCTGCCATGGTCGGTCACCGCGGGAGTGGCGGTGGCGTTCGCATACGTTCTGTTCTGCGCCGTCAGGAGCGGCTACCAGCCCGAGCCAGTTCTGGAGCGGGATCCCCACCTGGGGCAGCTTGTGAGAATGGCCGGCCCTGTGACCATGGGCACCCTCGCCGGCTTCCTGGGCCCTGTTGCGGACAAGGTGCTGGCTTCCTTCCTGATGGCCAGCTCCATCACAGCCCTGGACTACGCCGACAGGATAAAGAACATCGTCTTCATGGTTGCGTTCACACCATTCTCGGTAATGGCGGAACTCAGTTACTCCACCACAGCCGCGAAGGGCGAGCAGGACCTGCTTCTCGAGAAGTTCCGGGCCGGGCTCAACCACACCAGCCTGATCATGTTCCCCATGGCGGCCCTGATAACGGTGGCAGCGCTTCCCCTGGTGAGCGTGCTGTTCCAGCGGGGCAACTTCACTCCGGACAACGCCGCCTACGTGGCGTACGCCCTTGCCTTCTACGCGCCCTGGCTCATGCGGAGCGGTCTGTTCACCCTGACGGCCAAGGCGTTCTACGCCCTGAGGGATTCGGCCACCCCGGTGGCCATCGGGGTAATGGGGCTGCTGGTCAACGTGCTGTTGAACTTCATCCTGATAGGCCCGCTGGGCATCGGGGGGCTTGCCCTTGCTACCACGGTCTCTTCGACCCTGAAGGCCTTCTACCAGACCTGGACCCTTTCCAGAAAGCTTGGCGGGCTCGGGCTTCGCGGCATACTGCCGGAACAGCTCAAAATGCTGGCCGCGGTTGGCGTGATGGTGGCGGTCATGGCGCTTCTGCGGGGTTTCGTGCCGTTCGATCCGGAGCGGGCCTTCTCCGCCAGGTTGCTTATGCTGCTTCTGTACTCCGGTGCAGGATGCGCCTCATACACTGCGTCGCTGGTGGCTTTCCGCTGCAGGACCCTATCCCAGGCGGTTCTCAGGATCAGGTCGAAGCTTTTCCCGCTACGGGCAGCCGGTCCAGAAGCTCGTTGAATGTCTTCCTGGGAATGCTGATGGAATAGTTCTCGCCCGCCCACCGCAGGGCTGCAAGGCGGCGCTCTTCCAGCTCCCTCCATCGTTCCTGCACCGAGTCGAGTTTCCGGGCAAGGTCACCGGGGTCCGAGTAAACCTCAAGAAGGTGCGGCACCTGGTGGGCCGTGTCGGTCCATCTGCTGGCTATCACGTGCATACCGCAGGCCATGTAGGTCACCACCTTCATCTGGTAAACCAGTCTGTCCCTGGGTGCCAGGGTGGCGACCCCCACCTGATACCTCCCGGAGATCTGGCCGAGACGGAGCCTGGGCAGGGGGGGAAGCAGCCTGACGCGTCCCCGGGTCCCTTCACAGAGCCTTCCCACGTGCTCCTGAAGGGGGCCGGTGCCTATGATGTCGCCGGTCATGGAGCGCGATGCCATGACACCCTCTATGAAGTCCTGCGGACGGTGCTCACGGTTCAGGACGCATAGAAGAAGGGCCTTCCCCGGTCTCGCGGCGGGCGCGAAGGCATACCTCGATATGTCTTCGGTGTGGAGCAGTGTAACCGTGCCGGGGATGGAGGTCCCGTTGCAGGAGGTGGAGAACAGAGCCCTTTCCAGCAGCGCATCAAGAGCCGCTGGGCCGGTTTCCGGGACCGGGTTCGCATGGAAGCGCATGGCGTACGGGAGCCCGGTCTTCATGGCGGCGAACCCCGCAAGTTCGTCGAGACATATCACAAGGTCGGCCCTGAAGCGCCTGAAGCACCACCTGATCCCCAGCGGGACCAGCTCCCTCTCCAGCTTGCATCGAATCCTCTCGAGGAGAGGGTTCCCAATCCTGCGGCCGGAGAGGCCGAGGCCAAGGTAGGGGACCCCTTCGAAGCGTCTGATCCCGGGCCTGCAGTAACTGATGACGTACATGGCGCTGTGGTGGTCACCGAAAAGGTCAAGCGGGGTGGACCAGCCTCCGGAAAAGCCGGGGATCGTGGCGGAGGAGGCTACCAGTATCCTCAAGCGGCTACCGGTCGCCTTCCCGGAAGAGCCCCTCGAACCTGGCCCTTGCAGTATCTCCCGTTCCGGGGGAGGAAACGTCCCCGCGGGGAGAGAACTCCTCGCAGAAGTTCCTTTCCCCGGGGTCGCCCGCATACTCGGTGGTGTGGGACCTGCAGCGCCGGGAGTCCCTCTGGTACAGGGCGCAGTTCCCGCATGTGTGAAGCCATGCAAGGCACCTGTCGCAAACGGACCCGAACACAACAGCCTCATCGTGCCGGTGGCCGCAGGCCTGGCACTTCACAGCAGGACCTCCCGCATGACCTGGATTGCGGAGACCCTCCATGTGCGTTCATCCCCGGGAAGGTTCACCGTGTCCCCCGTGGTCCTCCCCAGCAGTGCGGCTCCGAGGGGGGCCTGGTAGTTGATCCATCCCCTGTCGGGGTCGGTGTCCAGCGGGCCCACCACGCACAGTGTTCTGCTGTCGCCGGAGTCGTCCATGGCTTCGATCACGATCCTGGTGGCGGGGGAGACAAGGCTCTCCGACAGGTCCTGTTCAGGGTAGGGCCGCAGAAGGGCCAGAAGGCTCCTCTTGCGGTCAAGTGAGTCAAGCAGAAGGTCACGCCGTTCCAGCGCCGCCTTGTACTCGGCATTCTCTGAGAGGTCGCCGTGCGAGGCAGCCTCGGCTATGGCCTCTGCCGCCGCTGGAATGTCCTTCTGCTGAAGCCTGTCCGCCTCGTCATGCAGCCCGGCGATGCGCGAGGGGCTGGAGAACACGGCAGAGGTCTCCCAGAAGTGTTTCCTGAACGACGCTCCCTGTGTCCTCCGGCTGTTGAGCTGCCTTCTCACAAGAAGAAGGAGCCCTGTCTCGTGGGCGCTTCCCAGCTGGTCGAGTTCGTCCGCGAGCCTGGAAAGCCTTCTGGCGTCCAGGCCGGCGATCATGCTCTCGAATGATGGCCTGAGCCTGTTCATGAGCAGGCCGCAGAGCCTCTTCTGGGTCTCGGCCCTTGCCCTCGAAATGTTCTTCACAATCTGTTCGGTCACGTCCTCGGGGGGGAGGATGTCGCCGGCTTCGGCCGCCTGCTCCAGCCCCCACAGGTATATCTCCACCCGGGAGGGGTCAGAGAGGCAGCCGGCGATGTATCCGGCCAGGAACACAGGGTCGGAATCCTTCAGGATGTTCCTGCAGAACACGCGATGCCCCCTGGGAAGGCTGTCCATGAGTTCGTTGAGCTGGTCGTGAGGGGCTCCGGAACGAACGTAGCGGTCCAGGTAGTCCCGTTTGCACCCCTGGGAGCGGATCTCGGAAAGGGCCCTCAGCACCCTTGCGGCGGTATCCTCCAGCAGGTCAACCGCCAGCCCGGCGCTCGGCCCGGGTATCTGCCCCCCTCCAAGAAGCCATATCAGCTCGAACGCGGCCCCGGGTTCCACGCATTTGCCCGCGCACACCATGGGGACAAGGTCAACCAGCTCCTGGCGGGACGCCCGGGCGTCCGATGCCAGAAGCCCCTCCACCATCACCGTCTTCTCGGACAGCGCCGGCCCCCTGGACGCAAGTACTGCCCTGACCTTCTCGACCGTGGAGGAACCCTCCTTCTGGAAAACCTCATCGCCGATGAGAGCGAAGCCGTCGGCCGACCTGGCAGCCGTCTTCACGGCTCTCCACAGCGCTCCGGGGTCAATGGAGGTGCCGGAGAATCCGGCGGCCACCGCGGCCCGGGTGAGGGTCCCATCCGCGGAAAGGTCCCTCATCAGCCTGTCCAGAAGAGGCCGCCCTCCCCTCTCCACAAGGTTCGCGAGGGCGTCGGGGTCCTTCCAGGACAGCACGAAGACAGACCCGGCATCCACCGGCCGGGTGGTCTCGATGACAGCATCGAGGGTCATGTCGTGATCCCTCGATTTCTGGAAATCCACCGTGAACGCCGTGCGGGTGATCCTGAGAATGCACCCGGGGCCATAGGTCTGATGCAGCAGGAACGCCCCCTCCTGCAGCTCCAGAAGCTCCTCCATCCTGGCCCATGCCGGGCACAGGGGCTTTGAGTCGCTGAGAAGCCCGCTCTTCTCAAGGAACCTTTCCAGCGGTTCGTACAGCATGTACCTGTCCCGCAGGGCCTCAACGAGGACCCTTCGCAGGACGGGTGAGTGCTGGAACAGCCGGGCCGCGCCCGAGGCGAAAGCCAGCGTTCCAGGGTACCCACCCGAGTCCATCTCCTCGGCCGCGGTCTCGGCCAGCACCAGGGCCTCCCCGGATTCGCCGGCGGAAACCAGCACATTCAGGGCTTCGATCATCTCTTCCGCCGGAGACTGGTTTAGAAGAGCTTCGGTCCAGAGATCGGCGAGTTCCGACATGTGGCCCTTCCGGGCGGTTTCCGCAAGCCTGGACAAGGTGTGTTCCTTTCGGGTAGAGTTCAATCAGTTCCGCTGAAAATAACCGATATCTTTCCGGTGCCGCCAGTGCAGAAAGGGGTTGCCATGAAGGGCAGGAGGATCGACCGCAGGGAATTCCTTGGGAAGGCGGGCAGGCTCGGAGGCGCCGCTCTGGTCTCTTCCCTGGCTGGAGGGGCGGCTTTTGCCCGGGAGATAGAAGGGGCGATAATGGACGGGTTCTGGTCCGGGGATGCCTTCCATCAGGACTGTGTTGACGCTTCTGAGGAGCAGTCCGGTCACGTGCGCGCAAGGGTGGACGGAGCCTGGAGGGAGTTCACCCTGTGCGATCTTCCGCGAAGCTTCATGCAGTGGAACCTTGAGGCCCGGCTGGACATGCTGTCGGGACTGGGGGACCTGGTGGCCGGCCGGGGCGGGGCACCCCCATCCCTTGCGGGACCCCACAACGCGGCAATGGCCACCGTGGGCCACAGGAGGCAGGACAGCGTACTCGAGGTGAACAACGCCTTCAAGGGCATGGGGCTCTGCCCGCGGCGGGACATCATCCGTGACAAGATCGGCATGATGACGGAGACCATGAGCGCCCCCATGGGAGAAAAACTGGAATTCCTTCAGGACATGTACCGCGACCCGGGGAACTTCGACCTGACAAAGCTCATCAGCCTTGAACTCTACTCCACACCCGAGTTCGAGACCCACACCTTCCTGAACCTCATGAGCGAACCGGTCACATCGCTCGTCTTCCTGGACCGGAAGTCCTACGAGGTGAGGGGCATCGGCCAGCTGGTCCACCCGGACGATGCCGGGGCCGGGGACTACCCGAGAAGCATCGTGGAGTACACCAACATTGCCCACTCCTACTTCCACGGCGATTTCCCCAGACTGTTCCCCGGCATACTCGTGCATGTTGTCGAGGTGTTCGACAACACCCCCGGAACCGGCAGAGGGGTGCTGGTAACCGATTGACGCCCAGACTGGTGATCTGCGACCTTGACGGAACTCTCATAGCACGTTCCAGCGAGAGGGACTTCGTGCGAACCCTCCTGCGTCAGGGAAGCATTCCGGGAAGCAGCATCGCGGGCTTTCTGCTGGAGTACCTGCGCCATCCCCTCCGGACCGCGGCCGGAGACAGGGGCTGGAACCGCCGGTACCTCAGGGGTGTGCCGGTGACCGCGGCCACCATGGCGGCGGAACGGCTGGCGCCGTTGCTCCAGGCCTCGCTCAGGCCCGGGGTCGCAAGGCTTCTGGACCGTTACAGGGCGCTTGGGGCTGCAACTTGCCTGGTATCCGCATCCCTCGAGTGCCTTGTGGAAAGGATGGCCGCGCTCAACGGCTTTGACGGACATGCCGGCACAAGGCCGGAGACCGGTTCGGATGGCAGGTACACCGGCGGCATTCTTGGGGTGCGGCCGTACGGAAGGCAGAAGGTGGCCGTAGCGTCGGGCATTATGGTATCCAGCGGCGTTTCACCGGGAGAGACGGTTGCGCTGGGTGACTCGTATTCCGACAGGCATCTGCTGATGATGTGTGCCTCCGGTGTCGCCGTTCATCCCGACCGCCGCCTGATGTCCCTGGCGGCGAGAAGGGGCTGGAAGGTGCTGCGGTGAAGGCCAGGGCTCTCGGGGCCTTCAGCGGAGGGCTGGACGGTCTGCTGGCATCCCGGCTTCTCATGGATCAGGGCGTGGAGGTGCATCTTGCCACTTTCTCAAGCCCGTTCTTCTCTTCGGTTCCCGGCAGGGAGGGGGCTCTGCTTCTGGGAGTCCCGTGGAGGCGCCTTGACCTCACCGGGGACATCATGGCACTTCTCAGGGATCCGCCATCGGGGTTCGGCAGCAACCTGAACCCCTGCATCGACTGCCACGCGACCATGTTCAGGATCCTGTGGGATACCGCCAGGGCTGAATCCTTCGATTTCATCTTTTCCGGCGAGGTTCTCGGCCAGAGACCCATGAGCCAGAACAGGGGAAGCCTGAACAGGGTGAAGAACCTGTCCGACACCGGGGGAAGGCTGCTCCGGCCTCTTTCGGCGCTTCTTCTCGAGCCGACAGTGGTGGAGGAGAACGGCATGGTTGACAGGACAAGGCTTCTGGGCCTCTCCGGAAGGAGCCGCAAGCCCCAGCTGGCCCTGGCCGGCAGAATGGGTCTCAAGAGGATCCCCGCCCCGGCCGGCGGCTGCCTTCTAACAGACCCCGGATACTCCATGAGGCTCAGGGTCCTGCTGGAGAAGGGCATCGAGTCGCCTGAGGCGGCCAGGGCCATACGCTCGGGAAGGATGTTCGACCTTGGCGGCGCCGTGGCCCTCGTCGGGCGTTCCGAACAGGACAACCGCAGGCTTGCCGAGAGCGGAACCGGCACCTTCATGAAGCTCTTGAACGTGCCCGGCCCGCTGGGCCTTCTCGTGGGAAAGCCGGAAATGAACAGCCTCGCCACACTCGCGGGCCTCATGGCCCTTTACGCGAGGGCTTCCGGCCCGGTCACCTCCGTGACAGGCGAAGGGGAGCATTTCACCGTTCCCCCTCTCGCCGCGGAGAAGGCGGAAAGGCTCATCGTAAGACTGCCCTAGGGATGCTTCGGCGAAGGGTTGACGCGGGTATATAGTGGTATTATGGTACCTCTATACAACAATGAAGGAGTGCCATGGCAGGTGTTCTCAAGTTCTCTGAAGCGGCTTCGATAGCCATCCACGGAATGATACGGCTGGCGCTTTCGGGCGGTGTTCCGGTCACCAGCAGGGAGATCGCGGAATCGTTCGCCGTGAGCGAGAACCACACCCGCAAGGTCATGCAGAGGCTTGCGAAGTCCGGGCTGGTGAGCTCGGTCAGGGGGCCCGGGGGGGGGCATCAGATAAACGGCGATCCCGCTTCAATAACGCTGCTGGACATCTATGAGGCGATGGACGGTCCCCTGGGCACGGACAAGTGCCTGTTCCAGAAGAGCCACTGCCCTCCAGAGGGCTGCCTTCTGGCCGGCATGCTGTCGGAGGTTGACATGGTTGTAAGAAAGCACCTGCTTGGCACCACGGTGGCGGATTTTGCCGGGGGCGCCGGAAGGAGAATGGCATGAAGAGGACCATCGTGCGCATTGACGAGGAGAAGTGCGACGGCTGCGGCAAATGCGTTCCCGGATGCGCTGAGGGAGCGCTGAAGATGGTCGGCGGCAAGGCGAAACTGGTAAAGGACAGCTACTGCGACGGTCTGGGCGCCTGCCTGGGAGCATGCCCTCAAGGCGCCATCACGATGGAGGAGCGGGAGGCAGACCCGTTCAGCCTGGAGGAGGTGACCCCCGGTGCGCATCAGGGGTGCCCTGGCTCAGCGGTGCGCACACCCCGGGCGGATCAGGAGCAAGTGGCTGTTCAGTGGCCGCTTCAGCTGCGTCTGATCCCCGTCAACGCCCCCTTCCTCCGGAATGCGGATCTTCTCGTGGCGGCCCACTGTGCGCCTCCCGCCTTTCCGTCGTTCCACCAGAGCCTTCTGGCAGGCAGAAGGCTGATCATCGCGTGCCCGAAACTGGACGACACTTCCGGGTACCTTGAAAAGCTCACCGATATCTTCCGGCTCAACGAGCCCGCAAGCGTGACAGTGGCGTTCATGGAGGTGCCTTGCTGCTCGGGCCTGGTGAGGCTGGTCCAGCAGGCGCTGGAGAGAAGCGGCAAAAGCATCCCGTTGTCACTCGTGAGAATAGGCGTCGATGGCCGCCTGAAATGAGAGGAGAAACACAAATGGAAATGTTCTGCTACCAGTGCGAGCAGACCGCCAGGGGAACAGGCTGCACCCTGCAGGGGGTCTGCGGCAAGGACTCTGCCACAGCCATCCTTCAGGACCTTCTTCTGTACGTGACAAAGGGCCTGGGAGTGTACGCCCACAGGGCAAGGCAGATGGGACGCACCGACCCGAGGGTGAACACGGCCACGTCGGAAGCGCTGTTCACCACCATCACGAACGTCAACTTCCACCCGGAGAGGGTTGCGAAGGTGCTGGACAACGTGGTTCACGCCAGAGAGATCGCCCGGGACCTCTATGAGGACGCATGCAGGGAGGCGGGGGAGAAACCGGCGGCGGTGCCCGAACACGCCCTTCTGATACCGGCTCCCGGCATTCCGGGCATGATCGGCCAGGGCAGGGAGATCGGCATCGCCTCCCGCAGGGAGAAGTTCGGCGACGACGTGACGGGCCTTCAGGAGCTGTTGACCTACGGGCTCAAGGGTGCGGCGGCCTACATGGACCATGCCCATGTTCAGGGTCTCGATGACGACCAGGTGTCCGCCTTCTTCCACATGGCCCTGGATGCCCTGGCCAGGGAGGAGAGCAGCATTGACACCCTCACCGGCCTCTGCCTTGAATGCGGGAAGGCCAACCTCGGTGCCATGAAGCTCCTTGATCAGGCCAACACCGATAGCTACGGCCATCCCGAGCCGACACGCGTAAGGATATCGGCTCTGAAGGGCAAGGCGATACTGGTCTCGGGCCACGACCTCAAGGACCTCGAGATGGTCCTTCAGCAGACCGAGGGGAAGGGGATCAACGTCTATACCCACGGTGAGATGCTGCCCTGCAACGCCTACCCCGGCCTGAAGAAGTACCCCCACCTGGCGGGGAACTACGGCGGAGCATGGCAGGACCAGCAGAAGGAGTTCGACCGGTTCCCCGGCTCCATCCTCATGACCACCAACTGCATTCAGAAGCCGCGCGACACCTACGTTGACAGGATCTTCACCACGGGCCTTGTGGCCTTTCCGGGCGTCACCCACCTGCCCGACAAGGACTTCGGTCCGCTGATCCAGGCGGCGCTGGCCTCCCCGGGTTTCCCCGAGGACGAGCCTGAGCGTTCCATCACCATAGGGTTCGGAAGGAACGCCGTGCTGGGTGTGGCGGACAAGGTCATAGAGGCGGTGAAGGCCGGCGACATCAGGCACTTCTTCCTGGTTGGCGGCTGCGACGGCGCCAAGAGCGGCAGGAACTACTACACCGATTTCGCCCTGGCCGTTCCGGATGACTGCATCATCCTCACCCTGGCTTGCGGAAAGTACAGGTTCAACAAGCTGGAGTTCGGCCAGATCGGCGGGATCCCAAGGCTTCTGGACATCGGCCAGTGCAACGATGCCTACTCGGCCATCGTCATAGCTTCCGCGCTTGCGGACGCCTTCGGGGTGGGCGTGAACGACCTGCCGTTGAGCATGATCCTCTCCTGGTACGAGCAGAAGGCCGTGGCCATTCTGCTCACCCTGCTCCATCTGGGCATCAGGAACATCAAGCTCGGCCCAAGCCTCCCGGCCTGCCTGACCCCGGCAGTCCTCTCCGTACTGGTCAACACCTTCGGGATCGCTCCGGTGACAACACCGGAAGAGGATCTGAAGAGCATTCTGGCATGACCCTTCAAGGCGGGGCCCCGCGGGGCCCCGCCGGCGGGTCCGGGCGGCGAACGCCTACCTGATCAGGTTGTATATGGCCCTGTAGTCCCTCTGAGCGCTGTACAGAATGGGAATTTCGGTGAATTCAGCAAGCTCGCGCAGCGCCAGGGGCGAACTGGAGCAAACCCCGCTTATGGCCGCAGGCACCAGACCGAACCTCTCCCTGAGGACCCTGACGCCTCCGATTGCGCCGAAGGCGTCCTGGGCACAGAAGACAACCTTGTGTATCCTGCTGAGAACCAGCGGGTTGTTGAGCAGCATCGCAGTCTCCCTCTGCAGGATTCCGTCGGCGAACTCTATCACCAGGTAGTTGGCCGGGTTGTTCCCGTACTTGAGGTCAATGGTGGTGAAGATGTTCATCAGCTCCTGCTCCGAGAGCATGTAGGTGGTGGGATGGCCTACGTATGTGAAGTCTGCCACATGGTCCGCCCCGTTGTCCTGCATGAGAAGGATGTCCTTGTGGCATGCGGTGCCGGTGACCTTGGCGGCCCTCACCTTCTTTCCCATGGAGGTCAGGGCGTAGCAGCACGCGGCGGCGGCATGGCTCTTGCCGCTGTTCATGCTGGTCCCAATGCAGAGCACAACCTTCGCCCTCTTCCCCCCCTCCCGGACCGTGCGTCTGGGGGTCAGAAGGGTTCCCCTTCTTGTGTTGAGTATCTCGCCGCTGCCGTCGCAGACATAGCCGAGAAGCCTCACCCTTGTAGGGTCGGCTATCCTGTCGTTGCGGTGGACCGCGTTGCCCACGATCCCGCTCTGGGCCACCAGGTCAACTTCATCCTGCCACTGGACCGGAACGAATGCCTCGTAGTAGTCCGGGGCGTAGCGGTTCCCGAAGACGAAGATGGCGTGGGTCCTGTCGTTGAGGGCGTGCAGCCTGCTGGAGATGCTTTCCAGGAACCTGTGCTGGCCAAGGGAGTTCACCTCTCCGAAAACAAGGTCGCCGACTTCGGGAGATCTGTCGTACCTGTGGTAGGAACGGATGCGCGGGTGCGGAATGGTGAAGGCCGCGCTGGGAATGATGCACTTCTGATGGATCCTGTGCATGGCGCCTCCCGGGCAGTTTTCGACGGATTTGCCGCCGGACGGGGCGATTATACAAAAACCCCGCTGCTCGTCATGCCGGATGCTTGACGATTCATTCGAGGGCCTTATTGTAACCGGGTTCGTTCAACAGGGAGGTACAAGTATGATCATCGGAGGCCAGTTCCCCTTCTAGGGCGGTTCCGCCCCGTCTCCCTCCCCATGTACCGGTTGCCACAGGCCTTGTTTGAACGGAGTATCCCTTCATGCCCCCATTTCTTGAAGACATCGAAGAAGAGCACCAGGCCCGGGCTGGTTCTCTGGAGCTTGTCAGGAAGTTCGCACCCCTGATACTGCCCCACTGGCCCCGGTTCACCCTGGCAGTTCTGCTCCTTCTGCTGGCCATAGCCGGAGAGCTGGCGGGTCCGCTGATACTCAGGCTGGTGATCGACCAGGCCGTTCCCCAGCGCGACTCCGGGGCCATCGTACGCTACTCGCTTCTCTTCGCGGGGGTGTTCGGTGCCACCATGGGCCTCGCATACCTTCAGGTGATGATCGCGGCCAGGATAGGCCTTTCGGTGGTCCGCGACCTGAAAAGGAAGCTGTTCGACCATGTTCTCACCCTTTCCATGGCCTACTTCGACAGGAACCCATCGGGACGGCTCATGGCCAGGGTCGAGAGCGACGCCGAGAGGGTGAGGATGCTCTTCAGCGAGACCAGCATGGCCCTGCTCCGGAACGCCGCCATGGTGTTCGGTACCGTGGCCGTGATGCTGCACGCCGATCCCGGAATAACATTCAAGGTGATGCTCATCGTGCTTCCTGCGGCACTGCTCTCCATACCTGTGCTTCGCAGGATGAGAGCCCTCTGGGGCGACCTGAGAAGGTCCTACGCCTCCATCTCGGGAGGCGTCGCGGAGTTCGTCCGCGCGGTTCCGGTGATGCAGGTCTTCGGCACCACGGGCTATGCCCGGACGAGGATACACAGGCTTGGAAAGCAGTACGTGAAAAGGGAGATAAGGGCGACAATATGGGACTACGGCTTCTGGAGCTTCCTCGGAGCCCTGGAGATAGCGGCGGTGGCGGTGATACTCACCGCCGGGCGACCGGGCGTGGTGGCCGGAACCGTGACGGTGGGTACCGTGGTGCTCTTCGTGGAGTACACCCGGCGGCTCTTCGGCCCCCTGGTGATGTTCGGGGAGACCCTGAACCAGATGCAGAGGGCTCTCGCTTCCGGTGACAGGCTCATGGAGCTCATGCGGACAGAAACCCTTACCCCCGACGGCTGCCTGGGGCATGAAAGCCTGAATCCTTCATGGAGCGAGATCCGCTTCGAGGATGTGTGGTTCAGCTACTCCGGCGACGACTGGGTGATAAGGGGGGTTTCCTTCACCATTCGAAGGGGGGAGACCGTCGCCCTCGTCGGGGACTCAGGCGGCGGCAAGAGCACGCTTGTTGCCCTGCTCATGCGCTTCTATCACCCGGTCAGGGGCAGGATCACCATGGACGGCGTGGACATAAGGGAGTTCACCCTGGATGCCTGGCGGAGCAGGATCGGTCTTGTGCTTCAGGAGGTCAACCTGTTCTCCGGGAGCCTGTCCGGCAACCTTACCGTGTTCGATCCCTCTGTGAGCAGGGCCTCGCAGGAGGAGGCCCTCCGTCAGATCGAGGCCCATGACCTGCTGGAAAGGCTCCCGGGAGGCCTCGACGGTGAGATCAGCGAAGGCGGCGCCAACCTCTCCATGGGACAGAGGCAGCTTGTGAACATCGCGCGGGCCGTCCTCAGGAAGCCTGACATACTGGTGCTTGACGAGGCGACCTCCTCGGTTGACCCGGGGACCGAGAAGAAGCTCCAGCGGGCCACGGACCTGGCCCTGTCCGGGCGGACCGCCATGGTGGTGGCCCACAGGTTGTCAACAATAATCCACGCCGACCTGATACTGGTGATCAGGAACGGTACCCTGGCCGAGCAGGGCAATCACCGCAATCTGCTGGATAGGGGCGGGGTTTACGCCTCTCTCTTCATGCTGCAGTTCGGGGGTGATGAAAGTGCGTGACCGGATAACGCTCTGGCGGGACAACTGCACGTGGATCTTCCATTACTGGAGACCTGTGAGGAAGTACCTGGTTCTGCTCTTCTTCTTCACCCTGCTTTCCAGCGCCGTCGCCCTGGGTTTTCCCCTGGTGTTCCGCTACATGCTGGACAACGTCGAGAATGTGCTTGGCACCCCGGGCAGCAGCCAGTTCACGAAAGTGATAATGGTCCTGGGAGGACTTGCCGTAGCCAGGCTGCTTGCCGGGTTCTATCCCGGGGCCAGGGGCATCATCAACAGCGTGATAGGCCTCGAGGTAAGGGACGACGTGTTCCGCTCCATAATGCGGAAGGACTGGAGGTTCTTCAACGCCTTCCGCCCGGGCGACCTTACCACCAGGCTCACCGAGGACATAACGGAGTACCCGCGTATCGCCTGGTTCGCCTGCAGCGCGTTCTTCAGGGCGCTGGAATCGGCATCCAGGCTTCTGTTCTGCCTGGGCGTGATGCTGCTCATGAGCTGGAAGCTCTCGCTTCTGGCGCTGGCGCCGCTTCCCGTGATGCTCTTCATCTTCTACACGGTGGAACACCGGATCGGCAGAAGGGTCGAGGAGAGCCGGAAGGCCACCAGCCACACCAACGACCTGCTGGACAGCACCTTCGACGGCATTGCCATCGTGAAGGCGTACAGGGCCGAGAAGCCCCTGGCATCAAGGCTTCACAGGCTGCTGAACCAGCGGTACGAGATAGACCTGTCGCTCACGAAGCTTGAAATGGTGATACACGGCGTTTACAGCCTGATCGGCCAGGTGGGCAAGGTCACGGTGATGCTTGCGGGGGGGCTGATGGTGATCAGGGGGACCATCGGGCTCGGTGACTTCTACGCGTTCTACGTGTACCTCGACATGCTTCTCGCGCCGATGATGGACATCCCCAACCTTTTTGTGGCAAGCCGCCAGGCATTCGTCTCAGTGGAGAGGGAGAGGGAGATACAGAACTTCCCGGAGAAGCCGGAACCCGTTGACAGGGTTGCCGTCTCCCGGGTGTCCCTGGTGGAGATGAGGAATGCCGGGTTCGTCTATGACGGCAACGGCGGGGTGACGGGCGTCACATTCACAGCCGCCTCACCGGGAGTGATAGCCGTTGTGGGCGAAGTCGGGGCCGGCAAGAGCACCCTTCTGAAAATGCTGGCGGGACTTGTGCCCGTTCGCACCGGCGAGATCACCGTGAACGGTGTCCCGCGGGAACTCGCCGACCTCAGGGAGACCGTTGGCTACGTGCCTCAGGAATCGCTTCTGCTTGGCGAGAGCGTCACCGACAACGTCAGGTTCGGCCGCGAAAGGGTGATGGACCGCGATGTCAGGCAGGCGCTGGCCGAGGCGGGGGTGAGGCCCGAGGAGTTCCAGGGCGACAAGATGCTGGGTCAGAGGGGAACTGGGGCCAGCGGCGGCCAGAAACAGAGGGTTGCCATAGCGAGGGCCCTGGCTGGAAGGCCGAGCCTCCTGTTGCTGGACGACTGCACCGCAGCGCTGGACGCAGGCAAGGAGGCGGAGTTCTGGAACAGGTTCAGGGAGGGCGAACACGACGCACTGGCCTTCGTGGTGACCCACCGCGAAGCTACTGTCAGGCAGTGCGATTCGGTTATCTTCCTGCACAGGGGCAGGTTTGCGGCCACCGGCACCCATGCTGAGCTATTGGCCCACAACAGGGACTATGCCGGGGTGATAAGGGGGATGGAGATACTCCAGCGATGAAGGGCGATATCATGAAAGATTCCTCTCCGAACGAACGGTTCCGGGAGTACATCCGGGATACCGGCGAAAGGATCAGGTTGGCCGGGTCGCTCCTGACGGAGCTAAAGGGAAAGCCTTCCCTTCAGAGGCTGAGGGAGATCAACCTGTACTGGTACGATCCGCTGGAGCCCGGGAACTACGAAGAAGACCTCTCGAACCCCGATGCCGCCGCCCGGGCGTTCGACCTGAGAACCGGCCAGTTCCTCTCATCGTTCAGGTACGAGGTGTTCGGCCTTCTCTCATCGGCCTTCCACGGCGAGGAGAATGTGATAGGCATGGCGCAGGAAGCGCTGGAAAAGCTTGAGGTCGCTGGCCTCGAGGGCGCGGTTGCCACCCTTCTCGCCTACTACAGGACACCGGATGCCTCCTCCATCAGGGGAATGATGAAACGCAGGTTCGACCCTGCCGAAACAAGGCTCGACAGCATCATGAGGAGCGCCTCGGGAAGCGACATGTCGTTCCTCTACATGCACGGGATGAAGGTGTCGCCGGTGCATGAAGACACCGCCGCGTTCCTTTCCACCATGCCGGCGCGGGACCTGAAGGATATCGCCGACACCCTGGCCAGGGGTTACGCACTGGGCTTGAGGGAAGAGGCGAAGGATGTCTTCACCGAAAGAAGGGTCGTGGCGGTAAGCCTCCCCATGGGGGCCGAACTGCTGTTCCCGCACATGAGCGACAGTTTCAGCGACGTGGGCCTTCACGCCCATGCAGCCGCAGTACACCGGCCGCCTGCCAACAGGCAGGCGAACTACGACCACAGGTTCAAGTACGCCCTTTACCTGGACAGGGAGACGGTTGACCGGCAGATGGCCGTCCGCAGGGCGGTCATCGAAGAACTGGCGCCGTTGATGAGGAACTACTCGGGTGTGGCCCACATGGACCTGTTCGGCGAACAGCCCTTCAGCCCCGTTCCACGGGAATCCATGGTGAGGCCGGACCGGGAGACCACGGCCCTCTACAACAGCTTCACACAGCAGATGGTCGCCCTTCAGCAGGAGCACACACCCAGGGGAGAAACGAGTTTCAGCATGATCTCCTTCCCCTCTCCTGAGATAGGGCCCTCATTCCGCGATGTCTTCAGGGAATGCGTGAAGGTCAACACGCTTTCCAACACGGAGTACAGGCCTGTGCAGGCCGCCCTTATAGCGGCCATGGACGGCGCTTCCAGCGTGAGGGTAGTGGGTGCTCCCGGGAACGACACCGACATCACGGTCGCCCTCATGCCCCTTGCCGACCCGGAAAGGGAGACCGCCTTCGAGAACTGCCTTGCATCGGTGAACATACCGGTGGGCGAGGTCTTCACATCTCCCGTACTGAAGGGCACCAACGGTGTACTCCACGTGAAGGAGGCCTACCTGGCGGGGCTGAGGTATGACGACCTGAGGATGACCTTCCGCGACGGAGAGGCGGTTGACTGGTCGTGCGCCAACTTCGACGACCCTGAGAAGGGGAGGGAGTACATCAGGGAGAACATCTTCTTCCCCCACGAAAGCCTTCCCATGGGGGAGTTCGCCATAGGCACCAATACCGCCGCCTACGCCATGGGGGTCAAGTACGGGATAATGGGGCTTCTGCCGGTCCTGATCCTTGAGAAGGCCGGCCCTCATTTCGCCGTGGGCGACACCTGCTACAGCAGGGAGGAGGACAGGGAGGTCTTCGATCCCGATACTGGCAAGAGGCTGGTGGCCACCCAGAACGAGAGAAGCGCACTGAGGTGCACAGACCCTGACAGGGCCTACACCAACCGCCACGTTGACATCACTCTGCCCTACAGCGGCCTTGACTCCATCACCGCAGTTCACCCCGACGGAAGGCATACCGTCCTCATGAGCGGCGGGCGGTTCGTCCTTCCGGGGACCGAGATGCTCAACGAGCCCCTGGAAGGGCTGGATGACTGACAGCCCCGGGTGCCGCCTCTGCCCCCGCATGTGCCCGGTGGACCGGGAAGCCGGGGAAAGGGGCTGGTGCGGCGCCGGGGCCAGCATTGAGGTGGCCTCCCTGATCGTCCATACAGGCGAGGAGCCGTTCCTCACCGGCGGGTCCGGAGTGGGCAACGTATTCTTCAGCCGGTGCAACATGGGGTGCGTCTTCTGCCAGAACCACCAGATAAGCCGCGGGGCAGCGGGAAGGGAGATGTCGCCTTCCCAGCTTGCCGCCCGGCTTGTGCACTTTCAGGCAACGGGCTGCCCCACCGTCGGGCTTGTCTCGCCCACGCATTTCCTGCCGGGGGTAAGGAAGGCCCTGGTTCTCGCCAGGAGGTCCGGCCTCTCCGTCCCCGTTGTCTGGAACAGCAACGGGTACGAGTCGGTCCCCGCACTCAGAACACTTGAGGGGCTTGTGGACATCTACCTGCCGGACCTTAAGTACGCTGACGACGCTTACGCAGCCGAATACTCCTCCGCTCCCGGTTATGTGCAGGCTTCCAGGGCTGCGGTCACGGAGATGCACAGACAGGTTGGGCCGCTCGTTGTGGAGAACGGCGTAGCACGAAGGGGGCTGTGCGTCAGGCACCTGGTCCTGCCCAACGACATTTCCGGCACCGCGGAATGCCTCGCCTTCCTTGCGGACCTTTCACGGGACATCACGCTTAGCCTCATGAGCCAGTACAACCCCCTCCACAGGGCTGGCCTCTACCCCCTGGTATCCAGAAGGCTCCGGGTACCCGAGTACGAGAGGGCGGTGGAGACCGCCCTCTCCCTCGGCCTTCACAACACCCTCATCCAGGACCTTGATACCAGCCCCGACTCCCTCACCCCCGACTTCGACCGCCCCAACCCCTTCTCCAATTGAGGGACACCATACTAAATTATCTTTAGATATTCTTGCAAATATATTAAGAATGTTGAACTCTGTCTTTAGCCATATTCAAGATGCCCCGGTGGCTTCTACGACAGAGACGCTATCGGCAGGAACTCCCATTGATGGCCGGTGGCATGCATCAAGGGCAGAACCTGCATTCAGCAAAGGATCTTTCTCCCTTAGGGGCGGACCATTCTGCCGCCCTTTTCCATGCATCCCTGGATGCGACAGGTTCCACGGGCGCTTCGTCACCAGTGAAGGGACATGGTCTGCGCCAATACTGAGGGACACCTACTTCATCATTGCCCAGTCGACCCCGTACATCGCTAAGCAAAGCAAACCAAAGCCTTCAGGAGAAAGCAGGGCATGCTTGACACATGTATCAATGAAGAGATGAAATCCACCAAAGTGGCATATGAATGGGGCATGACCACATGCTGACCAATGGATCAACATGTACTTGTCGGTGCAAACAGCAATTTGCCTTTCGGCGATCCTGAGGCATTGA
Source organism: uncultured bacterium (assembly GCA_964541235.1). Lineage (GTDB taxonomy): Bacteria > Fermentibacterota > Fermentibacteria > Fermentibacterales > JCC-6 > UBA6080. The sequence continues at coordinate 44,441 of CAZIPI010000021.1, forward strand.
CACGCCGACAATGCAATTGTATCCTCTTTATTGGTGAATGTGCCCCTGATAGGAGATGCCTTGTTATCAGAACATGCCATGTCTCCAAGAAATGCCCTGTGTTGGATTTCACTGCTCTTAGTCATCTGCCCAGGCTGCAAAGACAATCCTTCCGGCCTTGAGCTTCCAGATTTTGTTCTTAAGTCGGTCGTCTTTTCAGGAGACTCGACCGGCGGGGCTGCTGAAGCAGGAATACTTGCCTCGGTATCCCGTGTCGGGTCGAGAGGAGATCCCTACTGCGAGATCACACTATCATGGGACCCTCCGCCCGAAACAAGGGGTGTTCTGTATTCAGTTCACAGATCACTCCTCCCGGGAATTGCGTCTGGAAGCATACCCTACAGGACTGTTGGAAACACAGTTCTTCTTACCTACTCCGATTCGGACTCCATGTCCTGGGCAAAAACATACTACTACGCCATCAGTGGACTACTCGGCGACTCAACTGTTCTGTGGAGCAATGAGGAATCAATAACAACCCCAGCAATTGGTTTTCCGACTCCTTCAGTACTGGTGGTCGAGGATCTCCTGCTGGGTAAGTGTATGTTGAACTGGTCTGTATGCCCTGACCCCGATTTCTATAGCTACACAGTCGTTGTGCTGGAGTCTCCAGGGAGTGCGGAGGGTGATACTGTCGGTGTTTTCTACAACGTGACTGACACTCTGCTAACAGAAACAGCCAGTCCGTTCAACGAGTTATACTATCAGGTGACCACTACTGATGCTCAGAACCTTCGATCGAAGAGCAACGTAGTGGAGTACATTCATAACGGGGAACTACCGTGGAAACTTGGTGTTTTCGTATACATCACTCGTCCTGGATGTTACACACAGAGCCCATTTACGATATCGCATTGTGGCAAGTACATTTATTATTTTGAAATGGTAGAATCTCCATACACAACATGGTACATTACTAGAATAAGTACACAAACAGGTAGCCGTTATATTAAAGCATGCTCTCAGACTTACTCGATTTGCCATGTATCGAGCCAGAACGGGCTTCTGATCTCCTATAATCTATACGGCAAACACATTGATATCCTCGACGAAGTTTCTCTCTCCCCTATAAGCACCCTTTCGGTTGACTTCGCATGCAGTGCCATGGTGTCAGGTCTTCTTGATTCCAGGGCGATTCTCTGCCCCGACGGCAGAGACGAATCGTATGTTCTGGAAACAAACAGCATGACATTCATAGACACGCTGGATTACACCTTCACTCACGGACAACCTCTTGGAAGCTTAGGTACGTTCGTTTGGGGCGGTTCAAGAGGTCTCTGCAGACTTGACGTTTCAACTCTGAGTGTTGCAGCCGAATGCCCCATCTCCGTTTCCGGCATTCCAATGATCTCTTCCGATGGAAGTCTTCTGGTGATATCAGATCAGCATGTCCTGTACAAGCTGAACCCCCTGAGCCTTCAGGTGATTGCATCAACCCAGATGCCTGCGAACCCTGCGCATTCCGTTGTCACAGAAGCTATGGGAGAAGCC